>CAXXGD010000015.1:0-91243 GCA_963669385.2 Rhodospirillales bacterium | reverse complement strand
AGAAGTACACGTCAACTCCACCGCCGCCGGAGAGGCTGTCGGCGCCGCTGCTACCGAAGAAGCGGCTGTCATTCCCACTGCCGCCGGAAAGGCTGTCATCGCCACCGCCGCCGTTGAAGAGGGAGTCAACTCCACTGTCGCCGGAGAGGCTGTCGGCGCCGCTGCCACCGTAGAAGGCTATGTCGTTCCCCTTGCCGCCAAAAATGCGGTCAGCGCCGCTGCCACCGGAGAAGACGGCGTCATCCCCTTCTTCGCCGGAGAGGCTGTCGGCGTCCATGCCACCGTAGAAGAAGTAGTCATTTCCACTGCCAGCGGAGAGGCTGTCGGCGCCGCTGCCACCGTAGAAGAGGACGTCAAGTCCTGCGCCACCGAAGAGACTGTCGGCGCCGTCGCCACCGTAGAATGAGGAGTCATTTCCACTGCCGCCGGTGAGGCTGTCTGTGCCGCTGTCGCCGTAGAAGCGAACGTCAATTCCACTACCGCCGGAGAGGCTGTCGGCGCCACTTTGACCGTAGAATCCGATGTCACTCCCATCGCCGCCCGAGAGGCTGTCGGCGCCGCTGCCACCGTAGAAGGCAACGTCACCTCCGCTGCCGCCGAAAAGGCTATCGGCGCCGCTGCCACCGTAGAAGTATCCGTCTAGTCCACTGTCGCCGGAGAGGCGGTCGGCGCCGCTTTCACCGAAGAAGCCGATGTCATTCCCATCGCCTCCCGAGAGGCTGTCGGCGCCGCTGCCACCGTAGAAGAAGACGTCAAACCCATTGCCACCGGAGAGGCTGTCGGCGCCGCTACCACCGTAGAAATAGGAGTCGTCCCCCTCGCCGCCGGATAGGCTATCGTCGCCAGCGTCGCCGTAGAAAGCGCCGTCACCGCCGCCGTCGCCGGAAAGGTTGTCTGCTCCCGATCCGCCGTGGAAAAAGCGATCGCCGCCACTACCGCCCGAGAGACTGTCGGACCCAGAGCCACCGTAGAAGGTTTGATCTGCGCCGCTGTCGCCAGAAAGGCTGTCGGACCCAGAGCCGGCGAAGAACAAGCTGTCGGCGCCGCTGCCGCCGAAGAGCAAGTCATCCTGGGCGCCGCCATAGAAGAGCCTGTCGTCGCCGCCACCGCCGTCAAGCAGATCGGCCCCCGAACCGCCGAAGACGCTGACATCGTCACCGGCTCCACCGGCGATCGCGTCGGACCCGCTATCGCCGTGGAGGTTCCGGTCCGCGCCGCTGTCGCCGTAAAGGGAATCGGCGCCGGCCCCGCCGTATAGGTCTTTGTCGGCACCGCTGCCGGCCAGGAGGAGATCGTCCCCCGAATCGCCGGCGAGGTAGGCGTCATCCCCGTCGCCGCCGCCGATCACGTCGCGCGCCGAACCGCCGAACAGCAGGCGGTCGTCGCCGCTGCCGGCATCGAGGCTGTCGGCACCCGGACCGCCCGACAGCAGGAGGTCGGCGCCGCTGCCGCCTTCAAGGCTGTCATTCCCGCCGCCACCGTATAGGCGGCTGTCCGCGCCATCACCACCGAAGAGGCTGTCGGCGCCGGCATCGCCGTAAAGATTCCGGTCAGCCCCACTGTCGGCAAGAACGCGGTCCGCGCCGGCTCCGCCGAAGAGATCGATGTCGGCGCCGCTGCCGGCGTAGAGGCTATCCTCGCCCGCTTCGCCGGAAAGAGTGCGGTCGTCCCCTTGACCGCCGTAGAGGCGGTCGCCATCGTCACCCCCGTAGAGGCGGGTGTCGCCGCCGGCACCGCCGTAGATCCGGTCCAGGCTGCTGCCGCCGAAGAGGCTGGAATCGTCGCCTTCGTCGCCGTAGAGCCGGTCGGCGCCGCTGGCCCCGTAGAGCAGGCTGTCACGCCCGCTGCCGCCGAAGAGCCAGTCTTCGCCCTCCTCCCCGTAAAGGCTGGCGTCCTGGCCATCGCCGCCGGCCAGCGTGTCGTTGTCGTTGCCGCCGAAGAAACGGCCGTCCTCGCCGGCACCTCCGTAGAGCCGGTCGACCGCGGCGCGCCCGTAGAACTCGGGAATCCGCCCCCGCTCCGCCATAGAGCCGATCGATCCCGCCGCCACCATCGAAGCCGGCGTCGTTCCCGCTGCCTCCATAGAGCGCGTCCTGCTTGCCCTCGCCGTAGAAGTGGGAGTCGTCGCCGCTGCCACCGTAGAGTCTATCCTCCCCGGCGCCGCCGAAGAAGGAGTAGTCGTCGCCCTCCTCGCCGGCCAGGCGATCCGGGCTGACGCCGCCATAGAAGAAGGCGTCGGCCCCGAGCCCGCCGTAGAGCCGGTCGCCGGCACGCTCGCCATAGACCAGGCTGTCGTCACCGGCACCGCCGTAGACCAGGTCGCTGGCCCGCTCGCCGATGAGGCCGACGTCAGCGCCGTCGCCCGCTTCGATCACGTCCTGGTTGGCGCCGCCGTTCAGCAGGCTGTCGGCGCCGGAGCCTCCGAACAGCGTGTCCAGGCCCTTCAAACCATAGAGCGAGACATCGTTGCCGCTGCCACCGAAGAGGGTATCGTCGCCGACTTGGCCGTTCAGACTGGCGTCCGCGCCCTCGCCGCCGTAGATCCTGTCGGCCCGCGAGCCGCCGTTCAGCCTGCTGTCGTCCGCCCGCCTCGCCGCGAATCACGTCCCGTCCGCTGCTGCCGTCGAGCACGCGATCACCGCCGCTGCCGCCCAACAGCGTGTCGTCGCCCTGCGCACCGTATAGCCGGTCGGCTCCGCTCGCCCCATAGAGCGTGTCGTTGGCGCTATAGCCTAAGATCGTGTCGGCGTCACTGGTGCCCAACAGCGTATCCGGCCCGGAAGTTCCCGGAATCAATGCCATTGCTTGCGCCCTCCCTTGCCCGGACTCGGCAGCCCCGGGAGGCGGTCTGAGTTCTCAGCCGGCAGCGAGAACTGTCGCAAACATATTCGCGCGGTTTCAGGCCAAGAGTCCAGCCCGAGCTATCGAAACCTTGAGGTCGCCGTCTTCCGGAGGAGTACCATTCACGATCGCAGGAGGCTTTCCTTGTTCAAGGTCGCAAGGGGTGCAGACCGATCCCTCCAGGGCTTGCCACCATGAGCCGGCGCGATCGCAGTCCTGCCAGGAGGCCGCACTCCTCACACCGTCGAGGTCTTTGCCGCAACTTCCTGCAGCACTTCGAAGCCCTCGAACTGCGGGTGGCCGATATAGAGGACGCGACGCTCGCCGGCCGTCTCATGCGCACGGCGGAAGGCTTCCGACTTGGTCCAGACCTCGAAGTCCGCCCGCGAGCGCCAGATCGAATGGGATGCGAAGAGCGTGTGCTCCTCCGTCGTCGGCCCCCTTAGCAAATGGAAGGTCCGGAAGCCCTCGACATCGCTCAGATGCGTCTCGCGCGATAGCCACACCTGCTCGAAGGCCGCCTCTTCACCTGTCTTCACTTTGAAGCGATTCATTGCGATGAACATCCAGGACACTCCGCTGTTAGCCGCACTCTGGAGCAAATCCGGCCACCTGCCAAGCGGATCGCAGGACGAGGCCAACTCCGGTCACCGAAGACATGGCAGGCTTCCTTTGCGAATGCAACTTAATACAATAGCTTCACCCTGAGTTGCAGGCAGGTTGCGCAAAGCTGCTCCGACCGACCGCAGGGTTCGTGCAGGTATTGGTCAACGGGGCCGGGCCTACCCGCTGCCGATCGAGCGCCGCTACACCATAAGCGTGACCTCGATCGCCGTCAGGCCGGCCCCGCTTCCCGGAATGGTGGTAGTCCCGGTAAGCACCAGGGTATCGGTGCCGGCGCCACCGTCGTAGAAGTAGCCCACGAAATCGCCTTGACTGGCGACGACAAAGGTATCGTCTCCACTGCCCCCGTAGAGACTGTCGGAACCTCCACCGCCAATGAGCACATCGCCGCCATCGTCACCGTAAATCAGGTCGTCTCCCGCGTCGCCGAAAAGAGAGTCGTCGCCGTCGTTGCCGCGCAGATACTCGTCGGCACCTTCGCCCCCGTAGATCACATCCAAGCCCGATCCGCCGAAAAGCCTAGTGTCGATGCCGCTGCCACCGAAGAGGCTATCCGCTCCGGTGCCACCGACCAAATAGCTATCGGCGCCGGATCCGCCTTCGATGATGTCGGATCCGGAGCCTCCATCGAAGCTGGCATCACTCCCCTCGCCGCCGTCGAGGACGTCGGCGCCGGAGCCACCGTAGAAGCTTCGGTCATCTCCGCCGCCGCCGGAAAGGCTGTCGGCGCCGGCACCACCGTAGAAATCGAAATCTTCTTCTTTACCGCCTTCCAGGATGTCAGCCCCCGATCCGCCGAAGAAGAGGTAGTCTTTACCTTCGCCACCGTAAAGGCTGTCGTTGCCTGTATCACCATGGAAGATTTCATCAACGCCGCTGCCGCCGAAGAGGCCGTCGTCGCCCTCCTCGCCATAGAACCTGCTGTCTCCCCCATCGCCGCCGTCAAGCTGGTCCACTCCCGATCCACCAGAGAATCGTACGTCGTCACCGCTGCCAGCGGAGAGGCTGTCTGCGCCGGCACCGCCGTAGAATCCGTAATTCCCACCGCTACCGGCGGAGAGGCTATCTGCGCCGGCACCGCCATAGAATCTGCCATCCCCACCGTTACCGGCGGAGAGGCTGTCGGCGCCGTCGTCGCCGAAGATGAAACTGTCGCTTCCGTTACCGGCGTAGACGCTATCGTCACTGTCTCCACCATAGAAATTGCGGTCACCTCCCTCGCCGCCGGAGAGGCTGTCGCTACCAGACCCGCCAAAAAACTGGCCGTCCTCGCCGCTGTCACCAATGAGGCAGTCGGCACCCGATCCACCGTAGAAACGGTTGTCGTTGCCACTGCCGCCGAAAAGTCTGTCCTCTCCTGCTTGACCTTGGAAGAGCCGGTCTCGCCCCTCCCCGCCATAAAGCCTATCAGCCCCAGAACCGCCGTAGAACACGCGGTCATCACCGTCGCCACCAAATAGGTAGTCAAGACCAGAGGCGCCGTAGAGCAACAAGTCCGCGTCCGCACTGCCGGCAATGCTATCGGACCCGCCCCCGCCAAAGAGCGACCTGTCAATCCCCTCGGCGCCGGCGAGGCTGTCGTTCCCCTCGCCACCGTAAAGACCTTGGTCGTCGCCCAGGCCACCATGGAGGAAATCGTCGCCTTCTCCGCCTTCGAATGAGCGATCCTCTCCATCGCCCCCGTTGAGGCTGTCCTCTCCGGCGCCACCGTAGAAGTGGCTGTCCTCACCAGTCCCGCCGAAGACCACATCGCTGCCCGAGCCACCGAAGAAGCTGGCGTCGTCCCCCTTTTCCCCGCGCAGCAGATCGTCGCCGCTGCCGCCGTAGACCTCCTTGTCCGCGCCGCTGCCGGCAAGGAGAGAATCACCGCCTTCCCCGCCGAAAAGGTCACGATCGCTGCCACTGCCGGCCTCTACAAGGTCGCTTCCGCTGCCGCCGTAGAGGTCGGCGTCGTCACCGGCGCCGCCGATCAAGCGGTCGGCCCCGGATCCCCCGAATAGGAAGCCGTCGCTGCCGCTGCCGGCATCGAGGCTGTCATCGCCCGCGCCGCCCGCGAGCAGCGTTTCCGCGCCGCTGCCGCCTTCCACGAGGTCTTGCCCGGAGCCACCGTATAGGCGGATGTCGGCACCGAGACCACCGAAGATCCGATCGTCGCCTGCGCCCCCGTAGAGGTTGGTCTCGCCGCCGCTGCCGCCATAAAGGCTGTCCGCACCGCCGCCGCCGGAGAGGTCTCGGTCACCGCCGCTGTCACCGACTATGCTGTCGGCACCGCCCTCGCCGGAAAGCCAGCGGTCTGCATCGAGTCCACCGAAGATCCGGTCGTCTCCGTCTCCGCCATAAAGGCTGGTATCGCTGCCGCCGCCGCCGTAGAGCCTATCCTCTCCACTGCGGCCGTAGAACCGCCGGTCTTCCTGGCCGTCACCGAACAGAAGGTCGACCCCGGTCCCACCGTCAAAGAGGCTGTCGCGCCCACTGCCGCCGAAGAGCCAGTCTTGGCCATCCTCTCCGTAAAAGCTGAAGTCCTCCCCCGTGCCGCCAGCCAGCGTGTCGTTGGCATTGCCGCCGAAGAACTCGCGGTCGGCACCAGCGTCTCCATAAAGCCGGTCGACCGCGGCACGCCCGAAGAACTCAGAATCGGCTCCGGACCCGCCGTAGAGCCGGTCGATCCCACCGCCGCCGTCGAAGGAGCGGTCGGCGCCGCTACCGCCGTAGAGGGTGTCGTTTCTGCCCCCGCCGAAAAAGTGCCCGTCAGCACCCCATCCTCCGTATAGGTCGTCCTCCCCGGCACCGCCGTAAAAGGCCTCGTCGTCGCCCTCTTCGCCGGACAGGCGGTCCGGGCTCTTGCCGCCGAAGAACGAGGCATCGCTCCCGAGCCCGCCGTAGAGCCTGTCGCCGGCCCGTTCGCCATAGACCAGGCGGTCGTCGCCGGGGCCAGCGTAGATCCGGTCGCTCGCCCGCTCGCCGATCAGGCCGATGTCGGCGCCGTCGCCCGCAATGATCACGTCGTCGTTGGCGCCACCGTTCAACAGGCTGTCCGCACCCGAGCCACCGTACAGTCTATCCAGGCCCTTGCCCCCATAGAGCGAAAGATCGTTCCCGCTGCCGCCGGAAAGGGTGTCGTCACCGACGTCGCCCTTCAGGATCGCATCCGCGCCGACACCACCATAGATCCGATCGATGCGCGAGCCACCGACCAGCCGGCTGTCGTCCCCCTCCTCGCCGCGAATGACATCCTGCCCGGTGCCACCCTTCAGCACCGGATCATCGCCGCTGCCTCCCAGGAGCGTATCGTCGCCCGATGCGCCATAAAGCCGATCGGCGTCGCTTTCCCCGTAAAGCGTATCCGCGGCGCCATAGCCGAGGATGACGTCGTTGCTACTGTCCCCGAAAAGACTATCCGGGCCACTGGTACCAACAATGGTCGCCATTGCCAAAACCTCCCCTCCGCACCGGTCCTTGGACCAGCGGGCGTGAGGCTTCCTCCGATGAACAACAATACATGCAACAGTACCAACAATCTACTGAAACTCAGGTCTGCCCGCCTGCCAAGATTTTGGTAAGGACGCAAATATAGCCTGTCGACCACAGAAACTGACGTCGTGCATCTGGTGATTTATATGCTCTTGATTGCCCAGTTTCCGCTCTAATCAACTAGAGCGAGCTACCGTGAGCGTGAGAGACTGATCAAGACTGCTGCGCGACTGCGCATCGAAACAAGAACTGCGAGAAGGCCGATCCGGTCACGTGCAACGTCCGTAGCGGCGCATGACCGCGACTAGCTCTCCGTGATCGATCGCTCGGCATACCAAGCCAGCCGGTCTCAGGGTCGACATGTCCTCTGCCGCCACCATGGCATTGAGAACGGCCTCCTCGACGGCCTCGACGGCCGCCAGATAAAGATCGTCGAAGACCTCGTCGTTAAGGCAGTCGAGGCGCAGGTGCGCTGCACCCCTCTGCATAATCGGCATGGGGTTTGCCACCGAGAAGGCCAAGAAAATGTCGCCGGAATTGTTGCCGCCAGGCGTGCCGCCGCGGCCGATACCAATGGCCGCCCGCTTGGCAAGGCGCTGGAGCTGGTGCGGCAGCAGGGGCGCATCGGTGCCCAGCACCACGATGATGGAGCCCTGCTCGTGCGGCAGGAAGAGGCGGTCCTCAGTCAAGTGGCGCCCAACCGGGACGCCCAGAGCCGTGAACCAGGGCCGGCTGCCGTGGTTGGCCTGAACTAAAGCGCCCATAGCATAGCGCGCGTCCTCAACCTGGAAAATCCTGGAGGCGCTGCCGGTGCCGCCCTTGAACTCATAGCAGACCATGCCGGTGCCGCCGCCGCAGTTGCCCTCAGGCACCGGACCGCCGCTTGCCCCCTCGATCGCAGCCAAAGCATCGCTCTCGGTCACGTGCTGACCGTTGATGTCGTTCAAGAGCCCGTCGTAGGTCTCGGCCACGACCGGCATGGCCCAGAGGTGCTCTTTGTGCCAGAGCCCATCATAGGCGCCGATCATCCAGCGGGCGGCCGCATGGTGCACGATGCCGACGCTGTGGGTGTTGGTGATGCAGACCGGGCCCAGGAAGTGGCCGCCGTCGCGCACCCAGTGCGATCCGGTCATCTCGCCGTTGCCGTTCAGCGCATGGATGCCGGCCCAGACCGGTTGCGGCGCCTCTTCGCGTCCGCGCGGCAGGATGGCGGTAACGCCGGTCCTGACCGGGCCCTGCCCCACGACCAGCGGCCCCTGCCCTTCGATGCGGGTCGTCGTGCCGATCAGGACGCCTGGCACGTCGGTGATGGCGTTGAAAGGCCCCGGCATTCCGGAAAAGTCCAGGCCCAGGTCGCGGGCTCTTGCTTTGGTCATACTGTTTGCCTCCGGGCCGCTCAGCGGGTTGCCCTAGAGCGGAAGTAAAGGCCGAGTGCGGCCACGATCAGCGAGAAGAGGATCATCAAGGTGGCGATCGCGTTGATCTCCGGCTTAATGCCACGGCGCAGCATGCCATAGATGAAGACCGGCAAGGTGGTCGAGTCCACACCGGCGATGAAGTAGGTGATCACCAGATCGTCCATCGAGATGATGAAGGCCAGCAAGGCGCCGCCGATCACGCCGGGCGCGATCAGGGGCAAGGTCACGCGCCGGAAGGTGACCCAAGGGCTGGCCCCCAGATCTGCCGAGGCCTCTTCGTAGACCCCCTCCATGCCGGCCAAACGCGCGCTGACCACGATGAAGACATAGCTGGCCAAAAAGGTGCAGTGGCCGATGATGATGGAGATCAGCCCCAGCTGCACGCCGAAGGTGACGAAGTAGATCAGCAGCGCCAGACCCAGCACGATGTCGGGGATGATCATCGGCATGAAGACCAGCACACGGTAGAAGGTCTTCAGCCGGAAGCGGTAGCGCACCAGGGCCAAGGCCGTCATGGTGCCGATGACCGTCGAGATGGCCGTCGTGGTGAAGGCGACGATCAGGCTGTTGCCGACGGCCGCCGTCAGCTGCTCGGTCGATTCCACGTAGAGCGTCTGCTCGGTCAGCTTGTTGGAAAAGCCGAAGATGGTGCGGTACCAGTCGAAGGTGAAGTCCGACCAGGCCATCATGTTCACCGGATTGGCGTTGAAGGAATAGACCGCCACGATGATCATCGGCGCGTAGACGAAGGCGAAGAAGAGCAGACCGTAAAAGAGGAGCGAGCGGCGCTCGATCTTGCGCAGGATCGCCAGCATCATGCCCGCCCCGGCTCTTCCATGGCGTCGGCGCGGCTCACAATCCGGACGTAGATCAAAAGAAAAATCAGGACCGCGGCCATGACAAGCATGGCCAGCGCCGATCCGAAGGGCCAGTTGCGCGCCTGCAGGAACTGCTGCTCGACCAGATTGCCGATCATCAGCACCTTGGCCCCGCCCAGCAAGTCCGGGACGATGAAGTTCCCAAGGCTGGGAATGAAGACGATGATCGAGCCGCCGATGATGCCCGGCAAAGACAGCGGCAGGACCACGCGCCGGAAGGTCTGCAGACGGTTGGCGCCGAGGTCGCCGGAGGCCTCGAGCAGGCGCCGGTCGAGCTTCTCCAGGCTGGCGTAGAGCGGCAGGAACATGAAGGGGATGAAGACATAGATCATGCCCAAGACCACCGCGCCCTCGCTGTAGAGCATGTCGAAGGGCTCGGTAATGAGGCCCAAGGCCAGAAGCGTCTCGTTGATCCAGCCGGAGGGCTTCAGGATCAAAATCCAGGCGAAGAGCCGGACGACCAGGCTTGCGAAGAAGGGCAAGGTGATGAGGAAGAGGCAGAGGGTCTTCCAGCGCTCCGGCAGGCGGCTGACCCAGAGCGCCGCCGGATAGCAGATCAGCAAGGTGCCGATCACCGTGGTCAAGGCCAGGCGAAAGGAGCGCAGGAAGATCCCCAGATAGACCGGATCGAACTCCTCATACTCGCCGTCGGCCCAGCCGAGGATGCGGCCGAAGTTGTGGTGATAAAAATTCCACTCGACCCCGCCGTAGAGGCCGGGCTCCAGAAACGCGTAGAGGAAGAGGATGGAGAGCGGCGCCAGGAAGAAGATCGCCAGCACCAGGGTGATCGGCGAGAGCAGGCCCGCCAGGCGAACCTGCCGCCCCCGCCTGACGCTGCCGATCATTCTTCCTCCCCGGCAGGCAAGAGGCGCGGTGCATTGCGATGATAGGCCAGGCGAACCTCGGCGCCGCTCTGCAGCCTGGACGCCAAGCTGCGAGAGGGATCGCGCACCGTCGCCTTGATCGCGAAGCCCTCCGCCGTCTCGGCGACCAATTGAAAGTCGGAGCCGACGAAGACGATCTGGGTCAGGCGCGCGATCAGGACACCTTGACCCGGCCCAAGCTCGGCATCCGGATCTACGAGATGAAAATCCTCCGGCCTGATCAAAGCCTTGGCAGGCGTTCCTGAAGCAGCCATGCCGCCTCCGGTCGAGCCGTTCAGCAAGAGGGTCGGGCCAGCGTCGACTTGCAGCGAGAGCCCTCCCTCAGTCTCGGCGAGCCGGCCGTCGAAGAGATTGCTCTCGCCGATGAAGTCGGCGACGAACCAGCTGGCGGGGTGGTCGTAGATCTCCGTCGGCGTGCCGATCTGCTCGATCCGGCCCTGGTTCATCACCACGATCCGGTCGGACATGGTGAGCGCCTCCTCCTGGTCGTGGGTGACGAAGACGAAGGCGATTCCCAGCTCGCTCTGCAGGCTCTTGAGCTCCAGCTGCATGGCCTCGCGCAGCTTGCGGTCCAAGGCAGACAGGGGCTCGTCCAGCAGCAGCAACCTGGGGCGATTGATGATCGCGCGGGCGAGCGCTACGCGCTGCTGCTGACCGCCGGAGAGCTGGCGCGGCTTGCGCTTCTCGAAGCCGGTGAGGCCCACCAGCTCCATCGCCTCGCCGACGCGCTGATTGCGCTCGGCGCGCGGGGAGCCGGTGACGTCGAGCCCATAGCCGATGTTGTCGCCCACCGAGAGATGCGGAAAGAGAGCATAGCTCTGGAAGACCGTGTTGACCGGCCGCTTGTGCGGCGGCACGCCGGCCATCGGCTGGCCGTCGATGGTGATGGTCCCGGCGTCCAGGTCCTCGAAGCCGCTGAGCGCCCGCAGCAAGGTGGTCTTGCCGCAGCCAGACGGGCCTAGGAGCGTGATGAATTCCTTGCCCAAGACCTCGAAGGAGACAGCGTTCAAGGCGGTCACGAAACCGCCTTCGGGGGCCGCGAACCGCTTGGTCGCCTCAGAGACGACGACCACGCTGGAGGATCCTGTCACCGCCGCACCTGCCCCTCTTCTGCCCGCTTGGCCGGGCCACGGGCGGAGCCGGCCGTTACCGGCCCCGCGGGCGTATCCCTGCTCTATTGGGTGCGTATCTTAGTCCAGATGCGGTCGTACTTGCGCAGATCCTTGCCCAGGTCCTCGAAGATCTGCAGTTTTTCCATGACTTCCGGCGAGGGGTTCATGCCGGGGTGGGTCCTCAAGTCCTCGCTGAGCAGGGCGCGGGCCGGGATGTTCGGCGTGCCGTTCATCTGCTGCTCGATGTTCAAAGCGGCGATCTCGGGCTGCAGGTAGAACTCCATGAAGCGCTTGGCGTTCTCCTTGTTGGGCGCGGAGGCGAGCACGCAGATGTCCTCCTGGTACATCGTGGCGCCTTCCTTGGGCACGACGTAGGCCATGGTGTCGGGGTCCTGGAAGACGGTGTACATGGCGCCGACGTACCAGTGCGAGGCGGCGATGTCGCCCGACTGCACCAAGGGCAGCACGTCATAGGTGAAGGCCGAGACCTTGTCCTTGCGATCGATGATGTAGTCCTGGGCTTGCTGCAGCTCGTCGGCGTCGCGGCTGTTGACCGAATGGCCGTTCATGATGAGGCCCACGCCGATGGTCTCGCGCAGGTCGTCCAGCATGGTGATCTTCTCGCCGTGAGTATCGGGAATGGCGAAGAAATCATCCCAGCCGGTGATCTCCGGGACCTTGGTCTTGTTGTAGACGATGCCGACCGTGCCCCAGGCATAGGGCAGGCACCAGGAGGCATCCGGATCGGTCTGCGCACGGATGAAAGCGGGGTCGATGTTCTTGAAGTCCGGATGCTCGTTGATCTTGCTTTCCCACAGCAAGCCTAGCTTGTGCATGATGTCGTGCATGTGCACCGAGGGGAAGACGATGTCGTAGCCGGTCGCACCCGCCTGGATCTTGGCCAGCATCTCCTCGTTGGTGCCGTAGGTGTCGAGGTTGACCTTGATTCCCGTCTCCGCCTCGAAGCGCTTGAGGACCTCCGGATTGATGTAGTCTCCCCAGTTGTAGAGGTTCAGCTCCCCCTCGGCCTGGGCCGAGCCGGCGATCATCAGCGCGGCGGCCGCACTCAAGACAGCTGCCTTGGCTCCTCCGCCACCGAGTCCCAATTTACGCAATGATTTCCGCATCTTTCTGCTCCCTTCTGAAGACCTCCCTAAGCGGCCTTTCTGCTACACCTGCCTGCTATGCGAGACATTGAGATTGCATTGCGCCACGCGCTATGAAAGAACTCTAACAGAGAGACCATAAGAAAGAAAGCTTTCATGAAAGGCGTCTTCTCTTCGCATCCGCAGGTCGCGGCCCCGCGTTTCGTCGGGCGGATCGAGGAGGCAATCTCCGACCTGCCGAAGCAAGAGGCGAAGGTCGCCCAGTACCTGCTGTTGAACGGCGACGATCTCAGTTTTCAGACCGGCGCCTCGATCGCGGAGAAAACCGGGACCAGCGAGGTGACGGTGAGCCGGCTGCTGCACCGGCTGGGCTATCGCGGCATGCCGGGCTTGAAGCGCGAGATCCAGGCCGAGCGGGAGGCGAGCCAACTTGGCATCGATCCGTTCCAGCGTGCTGCCTTGGACGACAGCCCGCTAAAAGATGTGCTCGATGCGGAGATGAAGGCGCTGGTCAGCGTCTTCCAGCAGTTCCGCAGCCCGCTTTGGCCCCGTCTTGTCGAGGCGGTGCGTGTGGCCGACTGTGTCTACGTCACCGGCTTCCAGACGGTGCGCGGCATCGCCGAGGACTTCACCCGCCGCCTCTCCCTCGCACGCGACGACGTCCGCTTCCTGGCCGCCCACGACTCCATGCTGACGGAGTGGATTGGCCTCACCGACGGCAAGGCCTCGCGCCGCGAATGCATGGTGATCATCGACGTGGTCCCCTACGCCCGCGAGGCGCCCTTGCTGGCCGAGCTCTCGAAAGAGGCCGGCCGCGACCTCGTCGTGCTCACCGACGAGCTCTGCCATTGGGCACCGGAGTACACGGATCTCATCGTCCACGCCCCCTCGCGCAGCGGCCTCTTCGTCGAATCGACCAGCGCGCTTGCGATGGTCCTCAACATGCTGGTGCATGGCGTCGCCGAGAACGACTTGGACCGGGTGCGCGAGCGCATGTCGACCTGGCAGGCACTGTCGCGAAGGCTGAAGATTTTCTGAGAAAGCTCTGCAGCGCATTTTGAGCCCTGCGACCGCTGCAGCCACCGTGTTAGAGAAGGAGCTGACCGACGAACAGGAGGACAGGGATGAAACGCACCGGAAGCTGCCTATGCGGAAGCGTCACCTTCGAGGCTGAAACCACGCCGACGATGCAAGCCTGCCACTGCTCGATGTGCCGCAAGTGGGGCGGCGGGCCCTTCATGGCCGTGCCCTGCAAGGAAGCCTCCTTTGCCGGCCCCGTGAACCGGTACGCCTCGTCGGAGAATGTCGAGCGGGGCTTTTGCGCGACCTGCGGCTCCAGCCTCTTCTACCACGCAGCCGGAGGTCCAATTCACGCGATCCCTATCGCGCTGTTCGACGACCAGTCCGACCTGCCCTTCCGAGCCGAGATCTACATTGACGACAAGCCGGACTACTACGATTTCGCCAACACAACAAAAAAGATGACCGGGGCGGAGTTCAAGGCCAAGTTCAAGCCTAGCTGATTGAAGGGGTGGCGCCTTGCTCACCCCTTCAATCACCAGTGACCTGAGCTAGCGTTGGAGTTGCGACGAGAAAGCAACCGATCTGCCACATCTAGCGTTCCCGGACCGGGACGTGCCGCATTTCCCTAACGGTGGTGTCCCAACCTCGCGCGCATATCGAGTCTGCCAGTCGTCTCCTCAGCTTGCTTGCGGCGCCGCGCATCGCTAGGCTCCGCCGCCAACAAAGGGGCGATTCGTCCGGCCCCTCCCCGATTCTGAGAGAGCCATCCCAAGTGAAAGCCCGCGTCCACGTCACTTTGAAGCCCGCCGTTCTCGACCCGCAGGGCAGCGCGATCAAGAACGCGCTGGCCACGCTGGGCTTCGACGGCGTCGGCGAGGTCAGGCAAGGCAAGCTGATCGAGATCGAATTGGACGAGAGCGACAGCGAAGCCGCCAGAAACAAGGTCGATGCCATGTGCCGGAAGCTGCTGGTCAACGAGGTGATCGAGACCTATCGCCTGGAGCTGGAGAGCTGAGCAGGAGGTGCCGGCGATGAAAAGCGCCATCATCGTCTTCCCCGGATCGAACTGCGACCGCGACGTCCAGGTGGCCTTGCGCCAGTCCATGGGCAGCGAGCCGACCATGGTCTGGCATAAGGAGAGCCAGCTGCCTGACGTCGACCTCGTCGTGCTGCCCGGCGGCTTCACCTATGGCGACTACCTTCGCGTGGGCGCCATGGCGGCGCACTCTCCGGCCATGCGGGCAACCGTAGAGGCCGCAGCCAAGGGTGTCGCCGTGCTCGGCATCTGCAACGGCTTTCAGATGCTGACCGAGGCCAAATTGCTGCCGGGTGCCTTGACCCGCAACCGCGATCTCAAGTTCCTCTGCCGCGACGTGAGCGTCCGGGTGGAGACCAGCCAGTCGCTCTTCACCAGCCGCTACGAGGAGGGCCAGGCGATCCGCATTCCGGTCGCCAACCACGACGGCTGCTATGTCGTCGACGAGGACGGCCGCCGCCGGCTGGAAGACCGCGGCCAGATCGCCTTTCGCTACTGCGATGGCGAGGGCGCGGTCCGGCCCGAGGCCAATCCCAACGGCTCGGTCTCCAACATCGCCGGCATCTTCAACGAGGAAAAGACCATTCTGGGCCTGATGCCGCATCCCGAACGCCTGGCCGATCCGGCGCTGGGCGGGAATGACGGCCGGGCCCTCTTCGACAGTCTGGTGGAGGCGCTCAACTGATGTCCCGTATTGCAAGCCTGCTATTCTGCCTCTTGGTCCTGCCAAGCTTGGCTTTGGCCCAGATCGGCCCGGCCGAGATGGAAAAGGGCCGCAAGATGTTCCGCGAGTTCATGCTGCTGGAACAGAGCTACAACCCAAACCTGATCGACCTCTATGCCGACGAGGCCAACATCTACACCACCGTCATCCTGGAAGGCGGCGAGCGCGAGTTCCACACCAAGGGCAAGGCCTTCAAGGAGGCGCTGGCCCCCTACCTCCACACCGCGCGGAACGTGGGCGAGTGGTTCGCCTACACCAACGTCACCGTGGTGCCGGAGGGCCGGGGATTGCGCATTCTGGCCTCGCGCACCTCGCACCTGAGCGACGAGACCTATCCCTATCAGATGCTCGTGGCCCCGGGGCCGGGCGGCCGCTGGCTGATCTACGAGGAGCGCTCGGTCGTCCGGCCAGTCAACCCACCGCAATGAGCCAAACAGAAGAGCTGTCGGCGGAGATCGTCGCCCAGCACGGCCTCTCGGAGGAGGAGTATGCGCTGGCCAAGCAGATCCTGGGCCGCGCGCCCAACCTGCTGGAGCTCGGCATCTTCTCCGTCATGTGGTCGGAGCACTGCTCCTACAAGTCTTCCAAGCGCTGGCTGAAGACCTTGCCGACCGAGGGGCCGCAGGTGATCCAGGGCCCCGGCGAGAACGCCGGCGTGATCGACATCGGCGAGGGCCTGGCCGCGGTCTTCAAGATCGAGAGCCACAACCATCCCAGCTTCATCGAGCCCTATCAGGGCGCGGCGACCGGCGTCGGCGGTATCCTGCGCGACGTCTTCACCATGGGCGCGCGGCCGATCGCCAACCTCAACGCCCTGCGCTTCGGCGCACCGGAGCACGAGAAGACCCGCCATCTCGTCGCCGGTGTGGTCTCGGGCATCGGCGGCTATGGAAACTGCGTGGGTGTGCCGACGGTCGGCGGCGAGGTGAACTTTCACGAGAGCTACAACGGCAACATCCTGGTCAATGCCATGACCGTCGGCCTGGCGCCGGCCAATCGCATCTTCTATGCCAAGGCCGCCGGCATCGGTAATCCCGTCGTCTACGTCGGCTCCAAGACCGGGCGCGACGGCATTCACGGCGCCACCATGGCGTCCGCCACCTTCGACGAGGATGCCGAAGCCCAGCGCCCCACCGTGCAGGTCGGCGATCCCTTCGTCGAGAAACTGCTGATCGAAGCCTGCCTGGAATTGATGGCCACCGACGCCATCGAGGCGATCCAGGACATGGGCGCGGCCGGCCTCACCTCCTCCTCCTTCGAGATGGCGTCAAAGGGCGGCTGCGGCGTCGAGCTTTGGCTCGACCGCGTGCCGATGCGCGAGACCGGCATGACGCCCTATGAGTTGATGCTGTCGGAAAGCCAGGAGCGCATGCTGATGATCCTGCGCCCCGGCCGCGAAGAGGTGGCACGCGCGATCTTCGAGAAGTGGGACCTGGACTTCGCCGTCATCGGCAAGCTGACCGACACGGGCCGCATGAAACTCGTCTGGCAGGGCGAGACGGTCGGCGAATTGCCGATCGATCCGCTGGCGCAAGCCTCGCCCGAATACGATCGGCCTTGGCAGGCGAGTGCGCCGCCCCCTCCTCTTGCGATGGACGGGCTTGGCCAGCAGGATCCCGCAGAGGCGCTGACCACCCTCTTGGCCTCGCCCGATCTCTGCTCCAGGCGCTGGATCTGGGAGCAGTACGACCACATGGTGATGGCCGACACCCTGCAGCGCCCGGGCGGCGATGCGGCGGTGGTCCGGGTGCACGGCAGCAGCCGCGCGCTGGCGATCAGCCTCGACTGCACCCCGCGCTATGTGAAGGCCGACCCCGTCATGGGCGGGCGCCAGGCCGTCGCCGAGACCTATCGCAACCTCTCCGCCGTCGGCGCGGAGCCCTTGGCCATCACCAACAACCTGAACTTCGGCAATCCCGAGAAGCCGGAGATCATGGGCCAGCTGGTCGGCGCCATTCAGGGCATGGGCGAGGCCGCGGCCGCGCTGGCCTACCCCGTGGTCTCGGGCAACGTCTCGCTCTACAACGAGACCAACGGCAAGGCGATCCTGCCGACACCGGTGATCGGCGGCGTTGGTCTGCTTCAGGACCTGGAGACCATGGCCCGGATCGCCCCCGGCCCGGATCAAGGCCTTGTCCTGATCGGCACGACCGCGGGGCATTTGGGCCAGTCCTTGTACCTCAGGGAATGCTGCGGCAGGGAAGAGGGGCCGCCCCCGCCCGTCGCGCTGGAGACGGAAAAGCGCAACGGCACGCTGGTGCGCGCCTTGATCGCGGCGGGCTTGGTGTCTGCCTGCCACGACCTGTCGGATGGCGGATTGGCCGTGGCTGCGGCCGAAATGGCTCTGGCCGGCAAGGTCGGAATCACCCTAGAGGCCCCGGCGACGGGTCTATCGCTCATCGCCTGGCTGTTCGGCGAGGACCAAGGGCGCTATCTTGTCACCAGCGTAGATCCGGCCAGGATTCTGGCCCCTGCACAAGAAGCTGGCGTTGCGGCCGCTATCGTGGGTAGGACTGGTGGCGAGGCGTTGATCTTGCCGGGCGGCGAGGCCATATCGCTGGCGACGCTATCTAGCAATCATGAAGCCTGGCTGCCACGCTACATGGACGGCGAAGGCAGTCGCACCTGAAGGGAGCACCGGGACCATGGCAATGGACGCAAGCGAGATCGAACGGCTGATCAAGCAGGCCATGCCCGATGCCCAGGTGACCATCGAGGACCTGCGCGGCGACGGCGATCACTATGCCGCCTATGTCGTGTCAGAGGCCTTTCGCGGCAAGTCGCGGGTCCAGCAGCACCAGATGATCTACCAAGCCCTGCAGGGGCGCATGGGCGGCGAGCTGCACGCCTTGGCCCTCCAGACCTCCGTGCCGGGCTGACGCCTAAGGAAAGGAACCAGAGAAGATGGAAAACCAGATCTTCGAGCGCATCAAGCAAGAGGTTGACGCCACCGACGTGGTGCTCTTCATGAAGGGCACGCCGGTCTTCCCGCAGTGCGGCTTCTCCGCCGCCGTGGTTCAGGTGCTGAACCACCTGGGGGTGAAGTTCAAAGGCATCGACGTGCTGCAGGACCCCGGCCTGCGCCAGGGCATCAAGGACTACAGCAGCTGGCCGACCGTCCCCCAGCTCTACGTCAAGGGCGAATTCGTCGGCGGCTGCGACATCATCCGCGAGATGTTCCAGGAAGGCGAGCTGACCGAGCTTCTGAGCACCCGCGGCGTACCGGTTGAGGTGCAGGCCTGACACGGACGCAACTAAGCACGAAGGGCCGGTTCAGCCGGCCCTTTGCATTTTGGGGGCGTGCTACTGCGCGGTAAGTCGGTACTTTGTCCTCACGATAATAAGTGCAGCTGACACCACTAAAGACGAACGTCCACTAGTTCTGGTCCAATAGCAGACAGCAGGTCTCTTCCGATTGCGTTTCCATGGTCCACCTGGGGAAAGGCTTCCTCGTGGAGGTGTCGCTATGGCAGGCAGTGCTCAACAGACGGTCGTGCAAGGCCGCAGGGGCCGTCACTCCCGAAAACAGGCGCGAGCCGCCAAGCCATTGCAGATCATCAACGGCGTCAGGCGCGAGATCCCACCCTATGTCCTGGTGCAGGACGAAGGGCTGGAGATCGTCGAGGCCAAAGCTGAGGAAATTCTTCAGGAAATCGGGGTCGAGTTTCGCAGCGACCCGGAGGCGCTCCGGCTGTGGCGGGAGGCCGGCGCCGACGTGAAGGGCGAGAGGGTGCGCTTCGACAAGGGCATGGTCCGCCAGATCGCCACGCGGACCGCGCCAAGCTCCTTCGTCCAGCACGCCCGTAATCCGGCCCGCTCCGTCACCATCGGCGCCGACAGCGTGGTCTTCGCGCCCGCCTACGGCATGCCTTTCGTCCGCGACCTCGATCGCGGTCGGCGCTACGGCTCTATCGAGGACTTCAAGAACCTCATCAAGATCGCCTACAAGTCGCCCTGGCTGCATCACTCCGGCGGCACCGTCTGCGAGCCCGTCGATCTGCCCGTCAACAAGCGGCACCTGGACATGGTCCACGCCCACCTCAGCTGCTCCGACAAGCCCTTCATGGGTTCGGTGACGGCGCCGGAGCGGGCGGAGGACTCCATCGAGATGGCGCGCATCGTCTTCGGCGAGGCCTTCGTCGATCAGAACTGCGTCATCATGGGCAACATCAACATGAACTCGCCTTTGGTCTACGACCAGGCCATGTCCGGATCGCTGCGCGCCTATGCCCGCGCCAATCAATGCCCGGTGGTGGTGCCCTTCGTGCTCGGCGGCGCCACCGCGCCGGTCACCATGGCCGCCGCCGTGGCCCAGGCCTATGCCGAGGTCCTGGTCGGCTGCGCGTTGGGCCAGCTGGAACGACCGGGCTCTCCCGTCGTCTTCGGAAACTTCGTAACCTCCGTCGATTTGCGCTCCGGCTCGCCGACCTTCGGCACGCCCGAGCCGGTGTTGGCCTCCTACATGGCAGCGCAGCTGGCGCGGCGCATCGGCCTGCCGATCCGCTGTAGCGGCGGCTTCACCAGCTCGAAGATCCCCGATGCACAGGCCATGCAGGAAACGGTCAACTCCCTGAACACGGCCATCCTCTGCGGCGCCAACTTCGTGCTGCACGCGGCCGGCTGGCTCGAGGGCGCCTTGACCATCAGCTACGAGAAGCTGGTGCTTGATGCAGACTACCTCGGCGCCTTGCATGTTTTCCTGCGCGGCCTGGCGCTGGATGAAAATGCACTCGCCATGGATGCCTTCCGCGAGGTCGGCCGGGGCAACCATTTCTTCGGCTGCCGGCATACCCTGGCCAACTATGAGACCGCCTTCTACCGCAGCGAGCTGGCCGACGTGCAGCCCTTTGAGACCTGGCGCGACGGAGGTGAACAGGATTCGGTCGCCCGCGCGAACGCCAAGTGGAAAGAGATGCTCGCCACCTATCAGGCCCCACCGCTGGAGGCCTCGATCGAGGAAGGCCTCCAAACCTTCATGGCGAAGACGAAAGAGGGCCTGCCTGACATTTGGCATTGACCGGGGCGGTTCCCTGTCGCCGCCCGGTCAAGCGTAAGTCAGCGGCAACTCAGTCGATTCCTTGATCTCTTCCATCACGAAGCTGGCAGAAACGTCGGCCAGGTCGATCTTCTCGATCAGGCGGCGATAGAGCGCGTCGTAGGCAGCCACGTTCGGCACCCGGGCCTTGATCAGGTAGTCCAGCTCTCCAGAGGTGCGATAGACGCCCTGGATCTCCGGCATGGTACTGGTGGCGCGGCCAAAGGCCTCGGACCAGGCGGCATTGTGCTGGTTGGTCCTGACTGCAATGAAGACGGTAAGCGCCAGGTTCACCCGTTTCGGATCCAGCAGGGCGACCCGTGCCTTGAGGTAGCCTTCGCTCTCCAGCCGCCGCACACGCCGCCAGCAGGCATTGCGGGACAGGCTCACGGCCTCGCCAAGCGCCTCCAGTCCAAGGCCGGCGTCACGTTGGAGCAGCGTCAGCAAGCGGCGATCGGTTTGATCAAGTGTCATCGAGTGCATCCAAAATTCGGGAAACTTTCCCAAGATCTAGCATAATGTGCGTCATCTTTGGGAACACTTCCCGCGCAATAGGGATCAAAATTCAGGTCAGTGTAGACGCCATCCAGGCCGGGAGCAGCCGCCATGCTGACCAAGCTTTTCCTCAGTCATCCGCGCAGCGTGAACGAAAGCTATGTCGAGCATGCCGCCTTTGCCGGCCGTTTCGCCCTGAAGCTGCTGGCCGCCTCGGCCGCCGCCTTCGTCCATGCCGTCCTGCCGTTCTGCTTCGAGAAGACCGCCAGCCGGATGACCGCCGAGCTCTATCAAAAGACCCACAAGCGCGGCGCTCCGGCGGCCGCCGCCCGCCCGGTACCCTCCTCGTCCGCCGGAAGGCCTCAGACCAGCGGCAGCGGCTGAGACGAAGGCCGATCGTCAAGTGCGCGACGCGCTTGCCTGACGCGAAGCCTTCGGCTAGTAGTCTCGCCCTCGTCCTTGGCCAGTGAGCGCCACCAGGACGAGCCCCGCGGAGAGGTGCCGGAGCGGTCGAACGGGGCGGTCTCGAAAACCGTTGTGCGCGCAAGCGCACCGAGGGTTCGAATCCCTCCCTCTCCGCCAGCGCCACCCGCTAGATCGTTGGCGTTGCTCGACAACGTTGATTGCCTCCGGTCTTGCTTCCAAAACCGTTGCCACACCGTGACAGCGTGCGGGGACGCGTCCATGAATGTCTGCCACGGGGGGCTGTTGTTGACGCGGGCGGTCATTTGCGGGCGAGCCGTTACCTTGCGGTGGCTGCGTCCGCTGAGAGCGGGCCGGCAAGCCGGACCCGGCCGCGCTCTTCCACCCAAACCGACCACCACATAAAATCATTGCAGTTTTCCGCCAAATACTTCAAATACCCGAGAGTCAGAAACGACGGTTATGCTTTGATTTCCTGCCTCTGTGCTTTTGCGGTCTGCTATGATATTTGCTGGCCTCGTCTTCTACACTTTCCATCTGCTTCAAGTCTGCACGTTGGTGAACCATGTCTTTCGCTGCCTTGGCGGCCTCTTCCTTCGACATGCCTGCCCGTCTGAGTGTCTCGTACTCCCGTCTCACCATTTCCTCAGGGGTCGGCGGCAGGGCCTTCTTTCTAGCCGCCTCGTCCAGCTCCAGCTTTGTGTTCTTAAGCGCCTGGGCGACCTCGTCGAACTTGTCGGCCCACTTCTTGAAACCCAACCTCTTGAGCAACCCGCCGACCCGTCCAAGCCCGCCGAGGGCAAGGCTATAGAGGGCCTCGCGGCTGACGATGAACACCATCATCGCTGCGGCCGACACCTCGGTGCCGGGCGGGGCCATGCCGCCCTCGATCCCCATCTTCGTTTCACCGGCGCCGAACTTGACCTCGTCACCAGTCATCACGAGTGCCAGAGCGACGGCTTCTTCCATCGCGGTGGCACCGGGTCCCTCGCCGCCGCCTTCTTCACCCTCGCCGCCCTCACCCCCTCCTGCGGCACCACCAGTGCCCTCGCCTAGGCTGTTCGGGTCGCTATCCTGGCCGCTGCCTCCCGGACCCGGCGGCCCCTGTCCCGGCAGCCCGTCGGCAGGGCCCGGCGCGCCCGGCCCGCCGGGCGGGCGATCCTTGGCCTTATTGCCCTTGGGCTTGCTGCCGGGAGTCGACCCACCGCCGCCCTTCTTGCCCTTCTGGCCACCCGACCCCTTACCCTTGCCTTTGCCGGAACCCTCGCCCTTGGTCTTTTTCTTCTTACGCTTCTTCTTTCGCTTCTTGCTGAGGGGCTTTGCGTCTTTCCAAAGCTCCGGATTTTCCAGAGCCTCATCTTGGAACTCCTCGAATTCCTCCATCGTGGAGAATTCGGGCGGGCCCATGCTGCGCCGTCGCCCGGTCGGGTCGCGCAGCGTGACGGGGTTGTTGCCCACATAGCTGAAGAGATTGAGGCCGTCGTCTATTCCGGCGGGATCGGCTGCGGTCCAGCGGCCAAGTCCGGCGGCATAGTAGCGTGCGCCGTAGTAGTAGAGCCCGCTTTCGCTGTCCTTCTCCTTGCCGGTGAAGCGATAGCGCTTCAAGGAGGCTTCGGCGAGCGAACGGCCTGCCCGATAGGCCGTGCTGCCGAAGGGGTGATACTCCTCGTAGGAGACCACATTGGCCGCGTCGTCGATCTCGACGACCGCCGAGCCAAGGTGGTCAGCCAACTGGAAGCGCCGGCTCTCGCCGGGAGCGCCATCACCGCCCAAGGTTCGCCGGTCGACCTGGGCGATGCGCTGCTGGTCATCCATGACGTGCAGCGTCTGACGCTCCAAGACCAGCCCCTCGCCGGTCCCATCGTATTCCCGATAGACCTCGAAACCGCCCAGGTAGATGCGCTCGTGCCCGCGGGTCGCGGTCTGCCCCTCTCCCGCCTGTCGCTCGGTCACCTTGCGCAAGCGCTCGCCATTGGCGTTGTAGACGTAGTAGGTGGTCTCCGGCGTGCCCTCCTCCACCGCCTGGCGCACCGTGGCTTGCAACTCGTCCATGGCGTTCCAGGCCATCTGCGGCAGATGCGGCATCGCGGTGACGTTGCCGTGCGCGTCATGGTCGTAGCCCGCCGAGAAGGTGTCGTCAGGATCGCCCGGCCGGCTGGTCGCAAGCAGGCGGTTGCTGTCCTCGGCATAGCGGTAGCGGCGCGCCCAGCGCTCCGCCGCGCCGCCGACGTGGCGCATGCTTAGGATGTTGCCGACGCTGTCGTAGATGTACTCCTCGACATAGCGCTGCAGTGCTTCGGGGCTGTTGGGGAAGGGCAGGCCTACGAGCGGGGCGAAGCCCGCCTGATCGCGCTGGACGTTGTTCTGTGCCGCGTGCTCGCGCCTCTCGGCCCTGATCAGGCGATAGAGGGGATCGAAGGTGAAGTCGCCTTGCGGCTCGACCTCCAGATTGTTGAAGAAGACCGTCTGCTGGGCGTCGTCGCGGATGGAGGTGACGTTGCCCGCCGGATCCAGGCCGTAGGTAAGGTCTTGCAGGAGCCTGTCGTCGCCGTGCCGCCGGCTTTCCAGCCGGACCAGGCGGAAGGTCTCAGGGTCGTAGTCGTAGCGTGTCGTGACATCGGTGGCGTCGCTGGTCGCATAGGTGATGCTCTCGCGCTGACCTCGGGCGTTGTAGTCGATGTTAGCGACAAAGGGGGGTCGCGTCTGCGGCTCCGTGCAAATGAACCGCCACGCGCTCCAGCAAGGCCGCCTCATTGTAGCTGGGCAGGCTGACGCTCTCGTCCGGCATCCTAACCGAAACGGGACGGCCCAGCGCATCATAGGAGGCTTGGCTCGCAAAGCTCTCGGTCTCGAGAAGGGGCTCCGCTGCGCTTTCTACGGCAGTCAGATCGGACAAGCCCGCCAAGGGAGACCAGTCCACCATGCCTCGGTAGTCTCGCGCAAAGCGTCGGCTGGCCTCAACCAGGTTCCCGCTCCAATCGAAGCGCAGGTTGGTCGCGCAGCCGGCAGCGTCATAGACCTGATGGACTTGCTCGCGCAGGTTCAAGCTCTCGGCCTCGGCATGCCCTTCGCCGTAGAGCGTTCGCTCAATGAGAACCTCCGTTTCGCCCTCGCGTCGAACGAAGAGGTGGGTCTGGCGCTGCAGCGGATCGTGAAGGCTGCGGAAGGCCTGCCCGCGACTGTCCCAGCTGCGAACCTCCTTGCCGTCCACATCGGGCAGCATGCGGCGTTCGCCGGCATCCATGCTGCGCTCGTAGAGGAGGCGCCCGGCCGCATCGTGCCCGAGGACCGGCTGCCCTCCCGCGCCCAATAGCTGATAGGCCATGACAGGGTTGCCGCGGTCATCGACGATGTCGAGCGGGTTGCCCTCGAGGTCCCAGGAGCTGCGGGTCCGGTAGCGCCCTTCCGCGCCATTGTCGGCGATCCGCAGGAAGAGGCGGCCCAGCGAATCGAGATGCACGGCTGAGGGGGTCTCAGCATGCGCGGCTGTTTTCTGCGCTGCGTCCTGCGCAGCCGCGCCCATGGCACCATCCACCCGTGCCTGATGCCAGGTGGGGAGGTAGGTGTCCGCTTCGAGGCGCCGAAAGTGATCGCCGACGTCGGCGTCATCTGCCGGATCGGCGATCAGCGCCGTGTCGTTCACGTCCCAGCTCACCTGCCGCCAGGGATCGAATTGGGCCTTCTCCCAGGTGTGGTTGGGATGCAGAACAGCAACCGTGCGACCGAGCGGGTCGTAGAAAAAGCTAGAGCCAACACCGTGCGCCGGCGCGAAGGCGAAGGCGTGGTCAGCACTGAAGAAGGGCTCGAACTGCTTGACCGGGTTTCCCTTGTTGTTGAAGACGGTCCATCCGCTGGTTGTCCAGCGCGGACTGATAACCGGGCCCCCCTCCTCCAGGGGGCCGGGCTCAGCCTGCGTCTTGCTTTGGATGACGCGGCCAAAGCCATCGGAAAAGGCAAACTCGACCTGGCGCTCGGTCTCTTGCCCGCCCTCCAGGTCCAGGCGATGCGTCTCACGCGAAATGGAGGCAGTAAAGGCGGGCTGTTGCAGCCTCAAGAACCTGTCGTCCGCTTGGATGATCCGCATGGTGGCATTGCCCAACAGGTCGGATGCGACCGACCCGCGCGGATCTGCGAGAAAGGCGTCGACCTGGTCTTGGCTCAGCTCTGCAGCGAACGCCTCAAGCGTGTCACCGGTCGCATCGTCCGGCTTCCCCATCAGCGCCGTCCCGGCAACCCGGCCGGAGACGTCATAGGCAACCGCGGAGCGGTTGCCGTTGGCATCGGTCACCAACCGCGGCTGCAGGACCCGATAGTCGTTGCCGGGCGCCAGACTCCCGTCGGCAAGCCGCTCGCCTGCACTCACGCGGTTATCCAGGGGATCGCGTGTCTCGAGCACAAGATAGTCAAAGGCATCGTAACCTACGAAGCTCGTCTGTCCGAAGGGGTCGACCAGGCGGTGAGGCAAATAGAAGTGCTCACGCGCGAAAGCGAGCTCTGCCGCCCCATCATCTGCCGCACCCGGCGAAAGCAGGCTTCTGCCAGAGGGAATCCACCAGGCGTCATCGCCTTCCAGCTGACGATAGTGGCCTTCATCACTCAAAATGGCCGCATCCACCCGATCGCCGAAGACCGCAGCGATGTGGTCCGGCATGAAGGCCAGTCGGTAGCTTTCGAAAATCAGGCCTAAGGGCTGAAGCGCCGCAAAGGGCAAGGCATCAGCCAAGTCGTCGCGGCGATAGACTGTCCGAACCAGTTCCAGCACGCGCCTCGACAATCCAGGGGCCGCCGCCTCGTGGTAGGCCCGCTGCTCAGCCGCTTGCGCGGCATCCAGAAGCTCTTGGAAGGCAAAGCGCCTCTGGCCGGGTGCCAGATCCAGACCCGCCAGCTCATAGCTTCCGGCTTCGCTCTCCATCGGCGTGCGGTGCTGGTCGACCTCGTCAACGGCGTTCGTGAAGGTCCGCTCGGTCAAGCTGATGTGCAGCCGGCCCTGGATGTCTCGCTCGATCGGCAAGAGGTCGAGATCGGCAAGGCGGCGGCCATAGCCGAGGGACGCGGAAAGCAGGACGTTGCCGAAGTCGTCCACGCTCAAGGTCAGGTCATGGGTCGTGCGCGGGTCGGCCGGATTGCGTTCGTAGTGGTAGTCCAGCGCCTCCCTCTCGTGGACGAAGAAGACGCCATGCTTGTTACCGGCTTTGGGCTGCAGGGCGCGAACGGCAAAGGTGCGCTCGGTCACGCGGTAGGGATGGGCCTGCCTATCGCCGCCGTCCTGCGAGAAGATCTCTTGGCGCAGCATCATGCCCTTGAGTGCACGGCAGGCCTCGCGTTCCTCCTCCAGGCTCAAGCCCTCGGGCAGGATCGTGTCGGGCAGCAGCAAGCCGGCGACTTCCGGGTCGCTAAGTCCGGGTTCCCGGTAGTACTCGCCGCTGTCGCGCTGATCCAGCAGTCCGGCAAAGTAGTTGGAGACACGCCCCCGGCCGAGATAGACGCCGGTATGATACCAGGTCTTGCTGTAAGCAGGCGGGACCTGCGTGCTCTCGTCCAGGTTGCCGGCGGCGGGCAGCTCCTCCTCGTCGCTTAGGACCGCGAAGGCTTCGCCATCCCACTGCTCGACCATGCCGAAGCCGCGAAACTCTCTGTCGACCCCGTCGAAGTAACCGTGGTGATAGACATAGCGCGTCGTGAAGCGGTTGCGGCTGACGTGATCGATCGCTTCCACCAGCTCGACCAACTGCACCACGAAGGGCAGGCGCGTGATCCAGGGCCGTCCGTCCAGCTGGTCCTGCAGATAGAACTTGGTCGAGGGCGCGTAGTGGATGCGCGTCTCCGCACCCAAGCCGTTCCTGGTCGCGACCAGGAGATGCGGCTTCTGCCCTCCCATCAGGTCGACGTAGCGAATGGGGTGCCCCGCGTCGCCCGGCAAGGGTGAGGACCAGACCAAGCAGGCGGTACCCGTGCCGAGCAGGTCGAAAACCCTGACCGACGAGAGGTTGTCGACCCTGGGGACGCCGGAGAGCGCGCGTGCCTCGCTCCAGCTATTGCCGGACCGGTTGAGGTAGAGCTCTGCCCCGCTGCCAGCCAGGTAGATCAGGTCAGCAGTACCGGAGCCGTCAACGTCGGCCAAGCGAACACGGTCCTGACGAAAGACATCGGGCGGATCGAGCCATGGCGCATGGTCCATGGCCACCTTGGGGCCGAAGCGCCCGTAGCCGAGATTCGGCCAATAGCAGATCTCGCCGTTGCGGATCCGCACGAGGTCGGTCAGGCCATCGCCCGACATATCGGCCAGATGGATCGACTGGTCATCGTCGGCTAGGAGAAGGCGCGGTCCACGCGCCTCGTCCAAGGCCTGACGCAGGCACTCCGGCGGACCGAAACCGCGCTCGCCGAGAGAGGGATACCAAGTGATCGCCTCTTGTGTCGTGACCAGGATGTCGGCGAGGCCGTCACCGGTGAGGTCGATGAAACGCAGGTTCGGATCGCTCCAATCCAAACTGGGCAGCTGCTCGAAGGCCTCGAAAGGCGACCATTGCCTGTCGAAGCTGCGCTCGAAAAAGCCGGAGGTCGGCTGATCGAAGGTCACCAAATCCAGCTGCCCGTCGCCGGCAAGATCCATGAGCTCCCGACGGGTGCTTTCTGTTCGGGCAAAAGACGGCAAGGGCTCAACCTGCTTGGCAGCGGCCAGACGAGCCTCGCCCAATGGACTTAGGTTCTTCTTGTAGTACCAGCTGCCGCCTTGGTCCATGAGGGCGCCCGACAGGCCTTCGCCATCGAGATCCGCCCACTCAAGGCTTGGCTTATCCAGATCCGACGGAAGATTATCGAGGCTCTGCCGATCGAGGGACCGAACCTCGTCATTGAGAACGGCAGGGCTGTAGTCGAACTCCGTCGGCGGCAAGCTGTGGCTGGCGTAGCCGCCGGCTGCCTGGCGCTGATAGGCGGTCTCGGTGACAGACGACAGCAGCGCGTAGACTGCCTCGTCGCCCTCTTCCGGGTCGAGATCGTGACCGTAGGCGAAGTCGGTGGAGCGCACAAGGCAGTCGGCTCCGACCCCCGCCTCCCCCGGAAAATGATGAAACATCAGAGCCCGTCGGCAGTGGCGGTAGCTGCGAATCTCGAAGCCGGCGCGGTACCTGGAGAAGGGGTCGGGCCTGAGGCTCCATGCGCCGGTGTCATCCGGCCTCGGTTCAAGCTGGTCATGCTCTCCATAGTCGAAAACCAGCTCGAACATCCAGTCAGCGGGCAGTGCCTCGTTGCTGCCCAGCTCGCTCAACTGCCCGAAATAGGGCATGAGATTGCCGTAGCGGATGCGCTTGGGATAGAGATTGGCCGTACGGCTGGCATTGGTCCGATTGGCCTCGTGCAGCAGAGCGGGATCGACGCCCTGCGACTCCTCCCGCTTGTAGCCATAGGAGATGACGTTGCCACGCCCGTCATGACTTTCGGAGATGAGCCAGCTGAAGATCCTTGCCGGATCGGCCGGGTCGACGATGCGGCTCTCGGCATCCCGGCCATACCAGCTGGTGACGTTGTCTCTTGAGATCGCGCGCCAGAAGCGATCGGCTGGGTCGTCGAGACTGCGCCACTCTTCGATACGCGCGAAGAGGCCCTCCATGCGGGGGCGGTAACGCCGGATCCGGTAGCTTCGCCCCTCGACCGTTCTGAGCGGCAGCTCCTGGCGCAGCCATTCGCCATCCGCCTCTACCAAGACAGGAACCAACTCTTCGCCGTTGTTGAAGAGAAATTGGTCCGAATCCTCGCCATCGCGGTAGCGGGGCAGCCCCTTGTCGGTCTTGCGCGTAATCGCCGGCAGACCCAGGTCCCAACCCAGTCCGAAGGGCCCGTTTCCAGCTCCGGACTCGTATGTCAGCGTCAGCTCCGGTCCGAAGCCGGAGCGGCCGGGACTGGTTGCGATCGGCGCCGCCAAGCTGCCGGTCCCGTTCATCGGGTTGGCGGAGAAGCTCTCTCCGATGCCACGGAGCGCACCGCCGCCTTTCGGCAACTCTATGGCCGGCCCGGAAGGCCCTGCTCCCCCGCTCGACGCGCCTTGCGCCGACTGACCGCCCGACCGACGCGCCGCGGCCCTGCCGGGTGCGTCTCCACTGCTTCCTGATCCGCGGTCTCTCAACACCGATTTGCGTTCCTCGCCACGTCAGCAGACTGTTTGACGGCCCTTCTCAAGCAACGGAGTAGAGCACCAGGAGCTGCACATCTTGAACTTGCTCCGGATCGAGGCTTCCCGACGTGAGCGCCAGGCGCCAAGGGTCCGCACCGGGCTCGATCGCATCCTGACGGCCGGACCAGTCGAAGGCCGACAAGCCGCTCGATTCGGTGAGCGCACCGGTGTCTTCCTGGAAGGACATGGCCAGAGAGGCCGTTTCGATCGCCGCGCCTTCTTGCGGCTGAAGAGCCACGACCAAGCGGCTGAGGCTCAGCTGTCGGCCTCTCAAGAAGTAGGGGAAGTGGCGCGGCTCGATCGCCAGCTCGGCTGCCGGGTCCTGCCCTTCGGAAGGGGACAACAGCCGGTGCAGCGCATTGGGGAACTCGCTGCGCAGGCTGATCAGGCGCAGCAAGCCGCCGCCCTCGGCTGCCACCTCGTCCAGCCAGTCGTTGACTGTCGAAGCGACGTGCGTCTCCACAGTCCCGCGCAGTGCATCTCCGCCGTTGCGCGCCCGATAGGCGACATGCAGGACCACGGTCGAGATCGAGCGGTAGTCGAAGGAGCGCAAGGTCTCGGGCAGAGAGAGCCGCCAGCGGCTGACCACGCCGGCGCCTTCGAAGGGCAGGTAACGCTCGTCGCGGAAGTCGAACTGCAGGAGGCCGGAATCGCGAGTGGCCGTGCTGGTCGCGATCGACTGCACGCCCACCAGGTTGTGGCGGAAACGTGTGTCCTCCAGGCCTTGATAGGCATAGCCCTCTTGCGTATCGCTGCTCATCCGCATCCGGTTCGACAGCAGCGTCAAGGTGGCGTTGACGTTGGTGTGGGGTCCCGTCAGGCAGGCGAAGGTGACGGAGACCGACCAGATCCGGCGCATGTAGTGGCCGGGATAGGCCAGGTCGGCGGCGAGCTCCGGTATCTCGAATTCGCACGTCCCCGTCTCCCGCAGATCCAGCAGCGCGCCGGCGTCGAGCAGATCCAGGGAGAAGTCTTGCGAGATCTCCAGTTCACGCCGGTTCTGCTCCATGTAGGCCGCCTGCATGCGCCGCAAATCCTTCTGCAGAAGCTCGCCGGCCAAAAGGCCCTTCTTGAGGCTGTCCCAATAGCCGAATTCGATGAAGCTGCTGTTCTCCACGCCCAGCTCGAAACGGAAGCAACGTTCGGCTCGCCGGGCCATATCATAGGCTGCTTGATAGGCTTGGAAGTAGACCGTCGAGATTTCCTGGACGAGTTGGCCATAGCGTTCCTCGTTGGTGAACTTCTCGCGCAGGAAGGCATCGGTCTCGTTGGCTTGCTGGATCTGCTTGTTGTGGGTCTCCAGCTCCTGTTCGGCCATGGCGACGCGGATAGCGGCCGCGGTGATCTGCCGGTCGATCTCCTTGATCTCGTTGAGCGCCGTACTTTCTTGAAGGATCCAATCCTCTTCGCGCCGCCGGTAGCCGGCCTTGATGTTGGACATCTGGGCATTGTGCGATTCAAGGGTGGCCAGCACCTTGAAGAAGCTGCCGAAGGCCTCGAAGGCGCGCCCAAAAAAGGTGCCTCCGTAGGTGAAGGTGAGCTCCGGCGAAGAGATGCCCTGCACGCCGAACTTCAGGTCCGGGAAGAGATAGGCGATGTTGGCGGCTAGGTCGTAGCCCTGCCCCACTGCCTGTAGCACCGCGGCGTTGGACAGCTGCTCTTCGTGCTCGACCTCTTCCTTGATGAGGCCGGGCCGGTCCTTCACTTCCTCGCGCGTGCGGCGGTTGCGGTAGGACTTGGCGCGGGCCTCCGCCGAGGCCCGTGTCGCATCAAGCGCATCGCGGTTGGCCGAGGCCTCGCTGATCGCCTGCTGCTTGACCTGGCGCGTGGCCTTCAGAAGCTGGGCCTCCTGGCCGCTCTGCAGAAGACTCAAGGCCTCGGCATCCTTCTTCTCCAAGGCGGAGAGCAGCGCTGCGCCCAAGTCCCTCACCTCGTTGCAGAACTCGATGGCGAGCGGCAGCATGAACGAAAAGCGGTAGTGCGGCAAAGGCGCGTTCAAGTCGTCCAGGGCGCTGGAGAGGTCAACACCGGCCGCCGCCGCCTTGACCAAGAGCGCGGGATCGATCGGCGGCTCGAAGAGCGCGAGAGACCGCTCCACGCCCTCGATGTTCATGCAGTTGCGGATCTTGAAGAGCCGGTCCGCGATCGTGTTCCAATAGCCCAGCAGCTTCTCGTTGTGCGGCGCACAGAAATAGAGCATCAGCGGGTTGTCAGGCTCCTCCTCGCCCTCGTCGCCGCTCGGATTGGCGAGCGCGAAGCCGCTGGCCAGCATGGAAACGGCGCTGGTCGATCGCAGCGCGACCGAGAAGAGGTTGGATTTGGCGCGGATGCCTTGGTACTTGCCGGCGCCGCCCTGGTCGATCCGCTTCATCTGATAGACGATCGGGCCGGCGTAGAAGACGTTAAGGCTGTTCTCCAAGGTGACCAGGCTGTTCGACAGGGCATCGAGGCTGGAGCGCAGCTCGTCATAGGTGCGGCCATCGGGTTCCGGCCGCACGACCGATTCCGGGCGCCGGCCGAGAATCTTGGCGCCCAATACATAGAGCTGCGCTGCCTCGTTGATGCTCTCGATCGTATCGCGGCGAAACAGCGAGTCGGCCCAGGCAATGAGGTTGTCCAGGTACTTCATCACCACGAGCTTCATGTAAGCGACCGGGCGCATGGAAGCGATCAGGTGGGGGTCGAAGGGGTTGGCTTCCCAGGCCTCTACCTGCTTCTCGAAGTCGGGATCGCCTTGGTTGATCAAGCGCAGGACCTGCTGCACGTTCTCGCGGCTGCTTGCCTGATAGAAGGGCTTAATCTTCCAGGACTTCCGAAACTGCTCCTCCTCGTCAAGCTCCTCTTCGTCGGTCTCGGTCGGATCGAAGATGAAGTGCAGCCAGTGCCGCGCCTCCTCGAAGCGCTGATTCTGCGTGAGCCGCCCGGCGATCAGCAGCGGAATGTGGAAGAAGACCTCCCAGTTGTAATCGCTGAAGGCGCCGCCGAAGTCGAAGTCGATCTCTTCGCGCGGGCTGCCGAAGGGGTAAAGCAAGGCGACGGCATCGGTCGGATGATAGGTCGCGCTGAAGCGAAAATCCGGATCGGGGTGAGCTGACGGTGCAACTGCCGTCCCTTCCCGGTCTTCTCAGGCGCCAAGAGGCCCTCGACGCCAAAGCGGTTCAACATCTCTATGAAAAGGCAGGTATAGGGGTGATAGAAACTCTTGAATTCGTACTTCTTTTTCAATGGCTGGCCGGACAGCTCAATGTCGCCGAACTGCTGGCCCATTCCGGCTTGCGGAATAGCCTCCACGTCCAGGAAGAGCATCGGGATCTCTTCCTCCGGTGCTGCTGGGGCGCCGCGGTCGAGCACCAGATTGCTGTCCAACGCAGAGTAGACCATCGAGGCCTTGGCCGGTGCTGCGTTGGCCAGCACCCTACGGCCCGGGACCTCTCTTGCAGGCCTGGCGGGCTGATAGGCCACCGCGACGTTCTCCAAGAAGCCTAAATCCAGATTGTCCTTTCGCATCATCATGGATTCGGTGATCGACGGCCCGCCCCCGCCGCTTGCCACGTCATGCGGCACGACGAAAAAGGCGCGATCGCGGTGCTCTACGAAGAAGGGCGCTTGCGAGAAGAAACGAAGGAACTGATGGGGCGGCGTAATGTCGAAGCGGTCGCTAGCCCCGGCGCGAAAGATCACCTCCACCTTGGACTCGTCTTCGATGATGCGGCCCATGCTATCGACGACGATCTTCGACAGCATGCTGAGCGTCTTGGTCTGCCGCGTCTTCATGAAACGCGCCTGGCTGAGATAGCTGGTACGATAGGGTATCGCGCGGCGAATGTGCCAGTAGTAGCCGCCGCTGCTGTTGTCGTAGTAGACCAGCGGGTCTTCCTGACAGCCCTCGAAGCAGAACATCTGATGCGGCTGCTCGGGATTGAGATCGTAAGAGCTGGGCACATGGCCGTAGACGCCGGCCTCATAGGCATTCGGCACGCCGGTGTATTCATCCACGATGACGTTCATATGAAAGACCTGAATGCAGAGCCTCTCGTCCTGCGCATCGGCCCAGAAGTAGTATCGCCGTTTGGGGTCGTGGCGGAACGGCTTGTTTGCACGGGTCTCGATGTAGCTTTGCGAGGTCTTGACGCTGGTCCACTTGCCATCGCGGTACTGACTCCACGATAGCCTGATACGGTGGTATTTCTTGGGTTTTGCGCCGTCCTCCAGGTTCGATGGCTCGATCACCCGATCCTCGAACACCGGCCAAATCAACCAGAGCCTGCGATTGTAGACGACCGGAATCAGGTGGTTGCCACCGACCTGCACGTCGACCGATTCCCAGGGCGTGAAATAGGACTCCCCGACCCAGCGCCGATAGTAGTAGCTGTGCGGTTCGCCGCGGGTGCGGGCGAAGATATGGACGACCTTGCTCTGCCCCATTCCCTCGACGTAGAGGCCGCTGATCTCCAGCCGCGCGATCTCGTCCAGCGCCCGAAGATAGCGGGCGTAGGCGCGCTCCGCGCTCTCCTGTGTCACCTCTTCCTGCAGCAGCTGTTGCTCCAGCTGCTTGAAGAGCGGTGACTTGTTGGCGCGCAGCTCCGGCTCGGCAAAGTTCTCCGGAAAGAGAAGGACCATCAAGGCTGCCTCGCGGAAGCGGTAGTGCTTGCGCCACTCCCACTCCGCGCTCAGCTCGTCGTTGAAGCGAACCGTCGGCTCCAGCCCTAAGAAGACGCGCTGCACGAAGAGCTGGACCGAAGAGATCGCCTGCTTGATGCGCGAGGTGAGGAAGCAGGGCTCCATCTGCGGGTCAATCAAGAGCTGCTCGTAGAGATCGTCGGCGCTTCGCAGCTCCGAATTGTTCGCGATGAGGAAGTCAACAAGATGGTCGCGGCGCAGTCGGCGCAGCTCGTCGGCCAAGGACGGCGCTATTTCCAGCCAGCCTTTCACCGTGTGCCTTGCCTTGGCCGCCGCCTTGATTCTTAACGCCAAGGCGGCATCGGCTTCGCGCAGGTTCCAGCTCCAGATCTGCCCGCCTGACACGCCTGCAAGGGCGATCAGGCGGAAGGCCTCTGCCAGTCGAAGCAGCCAGCGCGCGTCGTTGAAATCGTCCGGGAAGGTGAAGTCGTAACCCTCCGGGCCGGTCAAGAACGTCAGGGACTCCAGGTCCCATCCGCTTTCTGCCGCCAGGAGTGCCAACACCGATTCCCGCGTCGCCCCTTCGGCGGCCAGAGCCGCGAAGAGGTCGAAGAGAGTGAGGTCGCGGAGGAAGAGGCGTCTGTTCAGGTCCAGCGCCTCCGTCACCGCGATCCAGGCCTCCAAATCGTCGGTTTGGTCACGCCCCGCTATCGGTAGGTCGCGCAGGTCCAGCCATCCGCGCGAGGCGGCCTGCTCCAACAGGGGCGATACTTCCGCCGAGCGGACGCCAAGGCGATCGAAGACGAAGGCGAGCTTCGTCAGCTGGCGGATCACGGCAACGGAGGCGGAGGGCGGCGCGTCCGATGCCGGCTGTTCAAAGCTTGCCGCGAGAAAGTCGGCCGCAAGAAAGACCTCGACTGCCGTTCCGCCTCCGCCATCGGGGTTGGCAAGAAGGCCTGTCAGCAAGGCCTCGGCAACCGATACCTCTATCTGCAGAGCGGCAGCCACTTGCTGCAGGACGAGGTTGCGTGAAAGATGCGCAATCAATGCATGATATAGAAAGAGCACCCGCTCGCCCCCGGCTGCTTCAGCCAGCAGGGCGTCGGCGTCCAGCAGCGTGCCCAGGGCGTTCGCAACGGCGGCCGGCTGATCGGCCGGCGGCAAGGATGACTGGCCCAGCGCAATGGCAATCACCAGCTCCGCATCCGCCGTCACCAGCAGCAGTTTCTGCTCTAGCCAGGCTAGGATCTCCTCGAGGATCGCCGGCTCGGCGCCGCCTTCCAATGAGGCGGAGGGAACCGGCCGCAGCTTGCGCATTTCAGCCTGCAGGCGCTGCAAGAGCAGACGGACCTGCCCTTCTCCGGCGGGTGCGCGGAATCCGGCGCTTTCTCGATGCAGCAAGAGCCACTCGATTTCCTCGATGGCAAAGCCGGGTGCCAGCAAGCGCTCCGACAGCGCCATCCAAGCCCAGGTCTGGCTCGGCCTGGCCGGTAGAAAGGCACCGTCTTCGAGGCTTAGCGAAGAGATGCCCGGTAGGGCGGTAAGGTCGACCAGGGTTAGATACTGGGCCACGCTCATGCCCAGCCCGCGAGACAGCGAGGCAACGCGGAAAAGCTGAGACAGCGCATCGAGCGTCAGCTCGGAGGTCGGGAGCAGACGGCCGATCATCGCCCGCAGCTCCTCTTCGGTGACGTTGAGGCCGCCGGTCAGGAGCGGGCCCAACTCACCATTGAGCGCGCCGTCGGCGTCAAGCAGCGCTTGCGGGTTGGCCAGCTCCGTGCCGGCACCATTCAAACCGAAGACCGCCGTCACCGGCGCCAGGGGGTTGGCCAGCGTCGGGTTGAGAAAGCGTTCTTCATAGAGGGACTTCTGTTCAGGGGCCGCGCGGGTCGGAATCGCCCTCGACCACCAGCTCACCAGCTCAGCAACGGAAAGCCGCGTGCGCTCTTGGATGCGCTTCAGGAAAGCCGCCTCGATGACAAAGTCGCTGTCGAGCGTGCCGCCGCCGATCTCTTCGAGGGCCAGATCGAGGTCGAAGACCGACCAGCCCAGCGCCTTTAGGAGGCGGCGGAAGCGGTTCATGCGGCGTCTTGCGGCCGCGCTCAGCGCGACGGTTGCGGTCTCGAGGTCGCAAGACCCCTCTTCGAACGCGATCTCCACGCCGGAGGGATTCACGAAGCGCGACAGCAGCAGCGCGTCCAGCTCTTCCAGGCTTAGCCGGCCGCGGCGCAGCAGGCGGGCCACCCGGTTGCTGGTACCCAGGCCATGGTTGACGGACGCCTCTCCGGTGATGATCTCGCGCTGCAGGGCGGTCAGACCCAGGTAGGCGGCGGCGCGGTCGATCGCTTCCGGCGCCTCCCCCTCGCGATGGAAGGCGTCCATCAGCTCCCAGGTCTCCATCTTCAAATGGCCGAGATAGATGCGCCTTTCTTCATGCCAGAGACTGAACGGCAGGGACGCCGGGCTGGTCTCTTGCGCGAGGATGTCATAGGCCCCGGGCTGGATGTGTTCGGGGTTAGCGCGCAAGTCCTCTGCCGTCGCTCTGGTCTGAAAGCTCGGCGTGGTGGCGAGCGAGAAGACGCCGTTGATGACGGCATTCTCCAGCACCTCGTTCACCAGGTCGATGTAGGGCAGCGGCGTGTTGGTGTTGGGGCAATCCAGCTGAATGCGCGCCAGGTCGGGGCGGTGGCGGCCCAGCAGGGCTTCCAGACCGTTCTCTTCGCCCAGGCTGGCGGTCTCGAGAAACTGCAGGAGGTCGACGAAGTAGGCGGCCGGGCTCAAGATCGACCGACAGTGGCGGCATTCGCAATAGTCGAGAGAGCCGAAGAGCGTGCGCCAGTCCGGGATCGCGTCCGGCGGCTCCTCGATGGCGAGGTTGCCCACCATGTTTATGCCGATACCCTGGAACAGCGGCGAGAAGTGCACCAAGGTGGCCAGGCTCATGGCGGTCTTTTTGCGCGCGTTGGCAAAGATCGCCTCGGCGCGTTCGGCGCCAAGCAGCGAGTCGAAGCGGCTGTGGAAGACGGCAGCGCCCTGCCGCACGACGGCATGGGCCGAGCGCAGCTCGCCGCGCCACAGCGTGCTCACGGCTTCGAACTTGTCGTCCTCGGGCACCAGGCTGAAGACTCGGTGCAGGCTCTCCAGCTCCCCCCTGACCCGCTCGGGCTCGGCGATCCCGGCGAGGGCGTCGCTGTTCTCCCGAAGATAGCCCGAAACCGTCGTCTCGCGGAACTCGAAGCCGGGGTTGTTGCGGCCGAACCGCTGCAGGTCGGCGCTTGCCAGGTCGGGGCTCCGGTTCCACTGTGCGAGGAGGCGGGCCGTCGGGAAAGACTTGGCGACGAGCGTCATCACTGCGTCGGCATAGGCCGACCTTGCCGCCCCCGCTTCAGTGGGGTTGGCATCACGGAAGCGGTCCGGCGGGTCGATGTCCGCCATCAAGCCAAGCCAATCAGACCGCTCGAGCTCCGCCAGCTCGCGCGCATCGCTGGGATCGCGCACACGACGGATCGCAGCGACCAGCGGCGGGTGGTTTAGGGTGGTGCCTGCCAATTGCAGCAAGAGCTGGACCTCATCCACCTCTTCGGCCGAGAACTCGGATGTTTCCCGCAATGCCGACCAGAAGGCGGGCATAGGATCCTGATTGCGGCGCGCCGAGGCCAAGAAGCGGTGGCGCTGGCGCTGGTTCAGGCGAGAGAGCTCCAGCAGCTCTGCCATGCGCAGCCCTTGGCCGTCGGGCCTGGCGGGCGACAGCTTGCGGCCGACGGCTGCCTGATCCAGCTCCGAGCGCAGATCCTCTATGCGGCGTTCGAAGTCGGGATGGATGATGTTGTCTCTAGCCGCCGCAAGCAGGCGTTCGCTCTGCGTGCGGCCATCTTCCTCCAGCAGACGCTCGGCGTCTCGTGGCCCGCCTTTGCGCAAGAGCCCGTAATAGGCTGCCGCCGGCACTTCGGTCTCGCGCTCCAGGCGCCGGGCCGTCAGGAAATGCTCGACCTGGACGGTGGAGAGCCCGCTGGAGCGTGCCAGTAGGATGAGCGATCGCTCGTCGGATGCCTCGAGTTCCGGCCCCTCGCCCATCGCCGCCTCGACCATCTCGCTCACTTCGGAGAACTCGTCACGGCCGCGGTAGGCGCTCTCACCAAGAGACAGATTGATGATCTCCTCGTCTAGCGCGCCCAAGATCAGCGGCGAGGTCAGGAGTGCGCGCCGATCGGCAGGCGCACGGAAGACACGAACCTGCAGATCCACATCGCCTTCACGCTCATAGCGAATGCGATAGCCGCCTTGCCCGTCGCTGGTCGCACTTCCCAACTCCCGCTCGCTGCGCACACCCACGGCAAAGGCACGAAGGATGCGCCCGGCGACCGGGTCGCCTTGCTGATCGGTGACACGACCGCGGACCATCCGGCGGGTCTCCGTCTCGCGTTCGAGCGCCTGATTGATCGCAGTGATGGTCCGCTCGTCGGCAACACCCCTGTCGTCGGGAAGGCCCTGTGCACGCTGGAAGTTGCGAACCGCATCGATGGTCAATCGGCCGTAGAAGCCATTGGGGTCGCCCACGCTGAAGCCGAGGCGCCGGAGCGCCTCCTGCAGCTCTTCGACGTCTCGCCCTCTGGTATTGGGATGCAGAGGCTTTGCTAGGAGTCTCACGTCATCCTCCTCCGGCTGCCGCCCGGCCAACCCTGGTCATCCCCCCACGCTCCCCTCTTGCGAAACCTGCGCGCCCCTTGTCGTGGTACCTCGGCACACGAGAGAGACCCGGCGGTCAGGGCCGCCGTGCCAAGGGTCACTGGTTGCAATTGCGAGAATGTCCGTGTGATCGAGCCAAGTCAGCATCTCGTCGCCTTGGTACGAAGCGCCAGGAACAAGAACAGTCCCTAGGGAATAGCGCCTACTAACAACGACCTCAGGTGAACGCTTGGCGCCCACCCACTTGTCCGATCACCGTCAAGACTATGCTGTGGCGGACCGCAAAGGCAATAGCATTGCGTAATAGGCCGGTTGCTGTTCTTGAACAAACTTAAGTAAATGAGATCTGCTATTGACAAATCCTTTGAGCGGGCAGGTGTCGACATCCATAGAGCGACCTACTGAGACGGCTTGGCTTGTGTCCGACTGCGCCGTGACGAAACTCCAAAACCGTCGTGAAAATCAGCACGAAACTGTTCCGCCGTCCGAGGCCCCCCCTGCTGCCCCTTCATGGCATTGGTATGATAAGATGGGCCGAGAGACAAAAGGACTGGCCCCTGGGGGCGCCCGGCGATGTTCAACTGGAACGATCTGACCTTCTTTCTCGCCGTCCAAAGACAGGGTCACCTGGCCGGGGCGGCGGAGCGCTTGCGCGTCGACCACACCACCGTCAGCCGCCGCATCCGCGAGCTGGAGCAGGCGCTGAACTGCAAGCTGTTCAGCCGGACGCGCAACGGCTTCATCCTGACCGATGCCGGCCACAAGCTCTTGATCTACGCCGAGGCCATCGAGTCCAACGTGCACGAGATCAACGACGAGGTCGGACAGACCGCCAGGGAGGCGGCGGGAAGTGTCAGGGTGGCGACGATGGAAGGCCTGGGCAGCCTCTACCTCTCGCGCCACATGGTGGAGTTCCGCCAGCTGTTTCCCTCTATCGATGTGGAGCTGGTCACCAGCCCGGCAGTGATCAATCTGACCAAGCGCGAGGCCGACATCTCGATGAGCTTTCCCCGCCCGCGCGGCCGCCGCGTCAGCGCCCGCAAGATCGGCGAATTCAGGCTCTTTCTCTATGCGTCCAAAGACTATCTCGCGGCCGAGGGCATCCCCGGTGCGCGCACCGATCTCACCGCGCACCGCTTCGCCGACTACGTCGACGATCTGGTGCAGATCAACGAGGTGCGCTGGCTGAACGACGTCCTCCCCGCCGCACCTATCGTCTATCGCAGCTCCAGCCTCATCGCGCAGTTCCAGTTCGCCGCCGCTGGCGGCGGCATCGCAATGCTGCCCTCTTTCGTCGGCGCGCGCGATTCCAATCTGGTGGCCCTGCTGCCGGAGCAGGTCTCGGTGACCCGCGACCTTTGGATCGGCGTGCACGAGGACCAGAAGCATATCCGCAGAATAGATGCTGTCTCCAAGTATCTGACACGGCTCATCGAATCCGATCAGCCCTTTCTTAAGAGCGGACATCCGGGCCTGGAGCGCCCCTGCCTGACGATCGAGGACCAGGCAATCCAGAGCCCGGGCAAGAGACGGCTTTCCGGGTGACGTGGTCAACGCGGGCTCGCAAGTCAGTATGCAAATTTGCAATCCACTTTGCGGAATTCGGCAATTGACGAGCAACAATCTTTAGAAAACCCTGCTTGATACCAGAGCCGTTCCGACTGTCGCCGGATGGTGGCTTGGTCCATGCCGACGTGCACATCCGGCAGGCCGTCCCGGCTCGAAAACACGGGTCAATCCGTGATTGCAGAGGAGGATGCCTGATGTCTTGGGATCGTGTGGGATTGGGTCGGTGGAGCAGGCGTGGATTCTTGGCGGGGGCCGGCGCGACCGGCGCCTTGACCGCTGCCCCGGGCTTCCGTTCCGCCAGTTTTGCGGCGGGCGAGACGCCCAGGCAGGGCGGCACCGTGGTCTACGCCATGGAGGCCGAGCCCGATATCCTGGACCCGCACGCCTGCGGCGGCTGGCACACCTCTCGCTTGGTCCTGCAGATGTACGATCAACTGGTCGAGCATGACCTGACGACACCCTGGCAGGACGGCGCCCCGCCAAAGCTGGTGCCCTCTCTGGCGTCGGGCTGGGAGGTTTCTCCCGACGGCCTGGAGTACACCTTCACCCTGCGCGAGGGGATCACCTTCCACGACGGCACGCCCTTCGATGCCGAGGCGGCGAAGTTCAACTTCGATCGTATCTGGGACGAGGACTTCGAATACTTCTATCCGCGCGCCAAAGCCTATCGCGCCGCCGATATCTATTTCCTCGACAAGGTCGAGGTTGCGGGCCCTCACACGCTGAAGATCACCTTGAAGGAGCCCTTCAACTCCTTCCTGCTGCGGCTGGCCAACCTGGGCCCGGGCATGGTGTCGATGATCAGCCCGACGGCGATTAAGAAGCACGGCAACCAGGAAATCGCGCTGCATCCGACCGGCACCGGGCCCTTCAAGTTTGTCGAGAGGGTGCCCGGTGACCGCGTGGTCATGGAGCGCAACCCAGACTACTGGGGCGGCAATCCCAAGGCCGGGCCCTTCCTCGACAAGATCGTGGTGAAGCCGGTCTCCGACGCCTCGACCCGCATCGCCGGCCTGCGCTCGGGCGAGTTCGACATGATCATCGTGCCGGTGCCCGACAACCGCCCGCAGCTGGAGGAGGAAGGCTTCGTCTGGGATCAGGGCACGGTGCACCACAACTGGTATTGGGCCTACAACATGAAGGACCCGATCTTCCAGGACCTGCGCGTGCGCCAGGCGCTCAACTACGCCGTCGACCGCCAAGCGCTCTGTCAGGACGTGCTGGCGGGCACCGCTTTTCCGATGGAGAACGGCATCGTGCCGCCGGGCATGCTGTCCTTCGACCCCGGCTACAAGGCTTACGAGTACAATCCCGCCAAGGCGAAGGAGCTGCTGGCGGCGGCCGGCTATGAGGATGGCTTCGAGACCACTTTCGTCACCTCGACCGACGGCTCCGGCCAATTGCTGCCGGTGCCGATCGCCGAGCGCGTGCAGTCCGACCTCAGCAAGGTCGGCGTCGACATGCGCATAGAGGCCACCGAGTGGGTCTCCTACTTCACCAAGTGGATCTCCGGCGGCTTCAAGGACGTGGGCGCGGCACAGATGTCCTTCGGTGCCCCCGATCCCTTCTGGCTGGAGCAGACCATCGGCTGCACCTTCCACGTCGGCGCCGTCGGCGGCCTCAACACCGGCTACTATTGCAACCCGGAGGTCGACAAGGTCATGCAGGCCGCCCGCCAGGCGCCGCCGCCCAAGGCCGGCGACCCCTACGCCGACTGGGGCCTCAGCACCGAGGCGGTGGAGCACTGGGCCAAGGCCAATCGCATGGCAACCGAAGACGCACCGCTGATGCTGGTGCTGAGCGACCTCAACCCCTTCGTCTACAACAAGCGAGTCAAGGGCAAGGTGCAGACCCCGCTGGAGTGGTTCACCTTCCGCACCATCTGGGTCGACGACGCCTAAGCAGGCTGGGGACTGCCTTTAGGGGCGGCGGCGCTTCCTCGGGCGTCGCCGCCGATCATCCATCGCGGAACGGAAGCTTGGTCTCTTGGCCCGCTATCTCATCAAACGCGCGCTCTACTTCGTGATCCTGCTGTTCGGCGTGTCGGTCATCGTCTTCGCTGCAATGCGCTTGGTCCCCGGCGATCCGATCGTGCATCTGGCCGGCCCCTTCGCCACCGAGGCGCAGCGCGAGGAGATCCGCAAGGACTACGGCCTCGATCAGCCGCTGGTGGTACAGTACGCCAGGTGGCTGGAGAAGGCGGTCCAAGGCGATCTCGGCCGCTCCATGCAGCTGCACGTACCGGTGATGGAGCTTTTGATCACCAAGCTCTTCAACACGCTGCTCCTGGTCGCCGGCGCCATCGTAATCGCCATCGGCATCGGCTGGACCTTGGGCATCGCGGCCGGGCTCAACCCCAACTCCTGGATCGACAAGGCCGCACTGGTCTTCTCGCTCGCCGGCATCTCTCTGCCCGCCTTCTGGTTCGGCATGATCCTCATCATCGCCTTTGCCATCAACCTGGGCCTCTTTCCGGCGTCGGGAATCGAGGGCCAGCGCGGCGACGGCGGCGGCCTCGTCGACGTCCTCTGGCATCTGGTCTTGCCGGCGGTCGCCACCGCCGTCCTGCCTGCCGGCATGCTGGTGCGCATGACCCGCACGGCGGTGATCGACATCACCCGCATGCCCTTCGTCAACGCGCTCTATGCCCGCGGACTGCCGCGGAAGGTGATCACCCGGCATGTCGTGCGCAACGCCTTCCCGACCATCTTGAACGTCACCGGCATGCAGGCAGGCTTCCTCTTGACCGCGGCGATCTTTACCGAAGTGGTGTTCAACTGGCCGGGACTGGGACTGCAGATCTACACCGCCGTGACCGCGCAGGACTACACCGTGGTGCAGGGCGCGGTGCTCTTCGTCTCCTTCATGTTCCTGGTCTTCAACATCCTGGTCGACGTGCTGCGCCCGCTGTTCGATCCCAGGATCGCGCTGACATGAGAGGCGCGCTTGCCAAGACCGTCAGGGCTCTGGGCAGCGATCGGCGCCTGGCCGTCGGCGGGGGAATCGTGACCGTCCTGGTGCTGGCGGCGGTCTTCGCGCCGCTGGTCAGCCCCTATAGCCCGGTCGAGGTCTTCTCCGGCATGCGCAATCAGCCGCCGGGCACCGCGGGCCACATCCTCGGCACCGATCAGAACGGGCGCGACATCCTGAGCCGCCTGATCTGGGGCGGGCGGGTGACCTTGCTGATGGGCACCGTGCCGGTCGCCGCGGCCATGGTCGTCGGCACGCTGATGGGCCTGCTGGCGGCCTACTTCGGCCGCTGGCTGGAGTTCGTCATCCTGCGCCTGATGGAGGTCCTCTTCGCCTTTCCCCTGATCCTGCTGGCCATCCTGGCCGCCCAGGTCCTGGGCAAGGGGATGCTGAACGCCATGGCGGCCATGGCCATCGTCGTCATCCCCTATGTGATCCGCGCCTCGCATGCCGCCGCCAAGGGCACCATGGCGCTATCCTTCGTCGAGGCGGCCAGGATCCGCGGCGCCGGGCCCGGCCGCGTCATGTTCGGCGAGGTGCTGCCCAACATTCTAGGGCCGCTGGTCGTCTTCGCGGTCTCGGTGGCACCGATCTTCATCATCTTCTCGGCCGGCCTCAGCTACCTAGGCCTGGCCATCGAGCCGCCGACGCCGGGCTGGGGCATCATGATCGCCGAAGGGCAGAAGGTGATCCAGGTCGCCCCCTTCGTGCCCACCATTCCCGGCGTGCTGCTGCTGATCACCAGCATCGCGCTCAACATGGTGGGCGACGGCTTGCAGGACCTGCTGGACCCGCGGGCGGCCACGCGCAAGCGGCGGCGCGCGGCATGAAGCCGCTCGACCTAGGCGGCGCCTTTTTCAGCGCCGAGGGGCTCTCCACCGAGCTCGATCTGCCGGACGGGGCCTTGCGGGTGGTGAACGAGGTCTCCCTCTCGGTCAGGCGCGGCGAGGCCCTGGGCATCGTCGGCGAGTCGGGTGCGGGCAAGACCATGCTGGCGATGTCGCTGATCGGCCATCCGCCGCCACCCCACGCCCACCTGGTGGCCGGCCAAGTCCGCTATCAGACCACCGACATCCTGAAGCCGAGGGCAGGACTGGACATCATCGGCAAGAAGATCGGGGTGATCTTCGAGAATGCCGGCGCCAGCCTCGACCCCTGCTACAAGATCGGCCATCAGATCGCCGAGACCATCACCGCGCACGAGCAGGTGACCTATTCGCAAGCGCGCGAACGCGCGATCGAGCTTCTGGGGCTGGTCGGCCTGCCCGACCCGGCATCGGCCTTCGAGGCCTATCCGCACCAATTCTCCGGCGGCATGCAGCAGCGCGTCGGCATCGCTATTTCGCTTGCCTGCAATCCCGAGATCCTGATCGCCGACAATCCGACCAATGCGCTGGACGTCACCATCCAGTCGCAGATCGTCCGCCTGATCAAGGACCTGCGCCAAAGGCTCGGCCTGACGCTCATCTGGATCACCCACAACCTGGGACTGGTGGCCCAGCTCTGCGACCGGGTGGCGATCATCTATGCCGGCCAGATCGTCGAGGTAGGACCGGTCGAGCAAGTGATCCACGCGCCAACGCACCCTTACACCCGCTCCCTGATGCAGATCTCCAAGATGGTCGGCAAGAGCGAGCGGATGGAGCCCTTGGCCGGCCTTCAGCCCAAGGTGCGAGGCGAATTGACCGCCTGCCTCTTCGCCGAGCGCTGCCCGATCGCCCAAGCCGCCTGCCGTTCCGGCCCGGTCGCCATGCAGAAGAGGGACGATAGCGGCCACGAGGTGCGCTGCCTCTTCCCTCTCGGAGCGGCGTCATGAGCACCAAGGCGCCGGTCTTCGATCTGCAGGAGGTCACCCGCCTCTTCCCGGTCAGGTCAGGCATGCTGAAGCGGGTCACCGGCTATCTGACCGCTTGCGACCGGGTAAACCTGGAGATCCCGGAAAACCGCATCGTCGGGCTGGTCGGCGAGTCCGGATCGGGCAAAACCACGCTCGGCCGGATGCTGGTGAAGCTGCTCGAGCCTTCGAGCGGGACCATCCTCTATCGCGGGCGGGACACGGCAGCGCTCCGCGGCAAGGTGGCGAAGTCCTTCCGCAAGGAAGTGCAGATGCTGTTCCAGGATCCCTTCCTGTCGCTCAATCCGCGCCGCACGGTCTTCTCGACCATCGCCCAGCCCTTGCGGATCCACCGCCTGGCGGATGCCCAAGGCCTGAAGGGGCACGTCAACGGGCTGCTGTCGCTGGTCGGCCTGGAGCCGGCGGACGGCGCCGCCTACCCGCATGAGCTGAGCGGCGGCGCGCGCCAGCGTGTGGCACTTGCCGCTGCGCTCTCCGTGGAGCCCCGCTTCATCTTCTGCGACGAGCCGGTCTCGGCACTGGACGCCTCGGCGCGCGCCCAGGTCTTGAACCTGATGCAGGACATTCAGGCGGAGCGCGATCTGACCCTGCTGATCGTGTCGCACGACCTGACGGCGGTGGAGTACGTCTGCGACGAGATCGCGGTGATGTACCTGGGCGGCCTGGTCGAGCGGGCCGAGACCGAAGAGCTCTTCGCCAAGGCCAGCCATCCCTACACCGAAGCCCTCTTGGGCAGCATGGCGGAGCGTGCGCTCGACCCGGACTTCGACGGCGAGGAGGTGGTGCTGGAGGGCGAGATTCCCAGCCCGGTCAACCTGCCGTCGGGCTGCCGCTTTCATTCGCGCTGCCCCAAGAGCCTGGGCGCGCTCTGCGCGCTGAAGCAGCCGGAGCTCCTGCACACCTCGGACAAGCATCAGGTGGCCTGCCACCTGTTCCACGAGGCCGAGTTCGAAGAGACCAGCCTACACATGATGGGGAAGGATTGAGGCGATGGCGGATGGAGATACGATCACGCCTGAACGCGTTCGCGTCTTAGCTGAAGCTGCCGGCATCACCATGCCCGAAGCCGACTGTGCCCAGGCAGCCGAAGTCCTGGCCGGCAACCGCAAGGGCGTGCTGGCCAAGCTCGACCTGATCGCGGACGACACCGCGCCGGCGGCCGTGATGGAGCCTCGTTGGGGGCCCCGGCCATGAGCGGCAGCGACGCGCTCCATTATCTGGATATCACCGAAGCGGGCAAGCGCTTCCGCGATGGCTCGCTGTCGCCCGTCACCCTGACGGAAGCTCTGCTTGAACGGATCGACGCGCTGGACGGCCAACTCCAGGTCTTCGTCACGCTGCTGCGCGAGGAGGCCTTGTCGGGCGCCAAGGCGGCGGAGGAGGCCTTGCGCAAGGGCGACGACCTGGGTCCGCTCCACGGCATACCGCTCGGCATCAAGGACCTCTACGACACCAAGGGCGTCAGGACCACCTCCTGTTCCAAGGTGCGCGCCGACTACGTGCCGGCGGAAGACGCGACATCGGTCGCCAAGCTCTCCGCGGCCGGCGGAATCACGCTGGGCAAGGTGGCGACGCACGAGTTCGCCTTCGGCTTCGACGCGCCGCCGGCCCGCAATCCCTGGAACAGCGCGCACACGCCCTCGGGCTCCAGCGGCGGGTCGGGCTCCGGGCTCGGCGCCGGCTTCTTCCTGGGCGCGACCGGCAGCGACACCGGCGGCTCGATCCGCGCGCCGGCGGCCGCCAACGGCATCTCCGGCATCAAGCCGACCTACGGGCGCGTCAGCAAGCATGGCGTGGCCGTGCTCAGCTGGACCCTGGACCATGTCGGGCCGATGGCGCGATCGGCGCGCGACCTGGCCTTGCTGCTGCAGGTCATGGCCGGGCCGGACGCCAAGGATGCGACGACCATCGACGCGCCGCTGCCGGACTATTCGGCGGCGCTGACCGGCGGCGCCAGCGGGCTCAGGCTGGGCGTGCCGAAGAACTATTTCTTCGACGACCTCATCCCCGAGGTGGAGGAGGCGACCGGGCGTGCGATCGAGGTTCTCGGCGAGGCCGGCGCCAAGGTTGTCGAGGTGACGATCCCCGACAGCGAGCACTTGCTGGAGACCTTCTTCTCCATCGTGGTGCCGGAGGCGGCCGCCTATCACACCCGCAGCTTCCAAGAGACGCCGGAGGCCTTCGGCGACGACGTGCGCGAGCTGCTGCAGCAGGGCAACATCGTCTTTGCAACCACCTACATCAACGCGATGAGAGCGCGAAACGTCATTCGCAATGGCTTCCGCAAGGCCTTCGACGGCATCGACGCGATGATCACTCCCGGCCTGCCGGTGACCGCACCGAGAGTCGGCCAGAAGAGCTACGACTGGGGGTCTTGGCAGGAGCCGGTGTTCCGCGCGCACGCGCGCCTCAACTGTCCCTTCAACCTCTGCGGCTTGCCGGCCGCGACCGTCCCCTGCGGCTTTGCCGGCGACGGACTGCCTGTCGGCTTGCAGATCGCCGGAAAGCCCTTCGACGAGGCCACGGTGCTGCGCATCGCCGATGCCTTCCAGCAGCGAAGCGACTGGCACCTGAGGCGGCCGGCCCTATGAGGCTCGACGCCCGCCCCCCCGCTCGACAGGAGTAACGAGCCATGGCCTTCCTCGGCAAAGTCAAAGTCTGCGCGGCCCACGTGGCACCCGTCTTTCTCGATACGCCAGCGACCATCGAGAAGGCCTGCGGCCTGATTGCCGAAGCGGCGCGCAACGGGACCCGGCTCATCGCCTTTCCGGAATCCTTCGTGCCCGGCTTCCCGGTCTGGGCCGCCTTGGCGGCGCCGATCCGCGGCCACGACAACTTCAAGCGCCTGGCCGCCGCGTCCATCAAGGTGCCGGGCGAGGAGGCCCAGCGGCTGTGCCAGGCGGCAAAGGCCAACGAGATCTTCGTCTCCATCGGCATCAGCGAAGCCACCGAGGCCAGCGTCGGCTGCCTGTGGAACAGCAATCTGATCATCGGCCCGAGCGGCACGATACTGAGCCATCACCGCAAGTTGGTGCCGACCTTCTACGAGAAGCTCATCTGGGCCAACGGCGACGGTGCCGGCCTCAAGGTGCAGGACACGGAGATCGGCAGGCTCGGCATGCTGATCTGCGGCGAGAACACCAATCCGCTGGCGCGCTACACGCTGATCAGCCAGGGCGAGCAGCTTCACGTCTCCAGCTATCCGCCGATCTGGCCAACCCGCGACCCCAGGGAAGCCAAGCGCTACAATCTGGAATCGGCGATCGCCATCCGCGCCGGCGCCCATGCCTTCGAGGGCAAGCTCTTCAACATCGTCGCCTCTGCCGCCGTCGACAAGACCCTGAAAGCGGCGCTGGAGCCGCTGGGCAGAGACGCAATGAGGATCATCGAGGAATCGCCGCGCGCCGTTTCGATGATCGTCGGTCCCTCCGGCGAGGCTGTCGGCGAGACGCTCTCGGCGGACCAAGGCCTGCTCTATCAAGAGATCGATCTGGCCGACTGTGTCGAACCCAAGCAATTCCATGACGTGAGCGGCTACTATAACCGCTACGACGTCTTCGCGCTGGAGGTGAACATGGCGCGCACTCGTCCGGCCTATCTCCGCAACGTCGCTTCCGATGAGGCGAGCCTCGAGGCAGACCTCGACGGTCCGCCGGTCGACGTCGATCGCGCGGCCAAATGGGTGCCTGCGACCCTGCGCGTCGCAGCGGACTAGAGCAGGTCGCCGCCCGGTGCCTCCAAGAGAATCGAATGCTTGGGCGCCCAGCTCAACCAGACGCGGCTCCCGGGCGGCTCGATCCGCGACTCTCTGTTCTGGTGGAAAAGAGTGAGTTCGATCTCGCCTGCCTTGACGCGATAGGTGATCGACGCCCCCATGTAGATCGGCTGCACGATCTCTGCGGCAAGGCAGTTGACGGCCTCGTCCTCGTCGGGGGTGGGCCGGCCACCGACGTGAAGAGAGAACTTCTCGGGCCGAACCGTCACGGTCACTGCCATCCCTTCGGAAGGCAAGGGGTCCAGGGTGTGAATGGTCTGTCCGTCCTCGAGGACGACGGTCCCGGCCGACCCTCTTCTGTCCGCCACCCGGCCAGGAATGAAGTTGGTGGCGCCGAGAAAGGCGGCCGCAAAGGCGGTGCGCGGTCGCTCATAGACCTCGCCGGGCTTTCCGGCCTGCACGACGACGCCCTCGCGAAAGATGGCGATCCGGTCCGACAGGGTCAGTGCCTCTTCCTGATCATGGGTGACGAAGACCGTGGTGATGCCGACTTCGCGCTGGATCTGCCGCAGCTCGACTTGCATTTGCTGTCTGAGGTTCTTGTCGAGGGCGCCCAGCGGCTCGTCGAGCAGCAGGACGCGCGGATTGGAGACGAGCGCCCGGGCGAGCGCGACACGCTGCTGTTGGCCGCCGGAAAGCTGGCGCGGCCGCCGCTGGCCGTAGCCGCCGAGCTGCACCAGCTCCAGGATCTCCTCGACCCGCTTCTTGATCTCGGCCTTTCCGCTGTGGCGCACCGAGAGGGGAAAGGCGACGTTGTCGAACACCGACATGTGGGGAAAGAGGGCATAGTGCTGGAACACCATGCCGAGATCGCGGCGGTGGGTGGAAATGCGGCTGACGTCGGCGCCGTCGATGAGGATCTGTCCGGCCTCGGGCTCGACAAAGCCGGCGATCGAGCGCAGCAACGTGGTCTTACCGCTTCCGCTGGGCCCCAGAAGCCCGAAGAACTCGCCGTCCGCGAGGCTGAGCGAAACCTGGTTGAGCGCCACGACGCTGCCGTAGCGTTTCGAGACGTCACGGATCTCCACGCGGCTCACTGCGTCCCTCCGAAGCGGTAGAAGCGCGACACCAGCAGCAACAGCACCATCGAGACGATGATGATGATGGTTGAAATCGCATTGATCTCGGGCGTGAAGCCCTTGCGTATGGAGGCGTAGATCTCCACCGGCAAAGTGGTGACCCCGGGTGGCGACAGGAAATAGGAGGTCACGAACTGGTCGAAGGAGATGCCGAAGGCAAAGAGGGCTGCAGCGGCAACGCCGGGGGCGATGACCGGAAGCGTGACGCGGAAGAAGGTCTGGACCGGCGTCGCCCCCATGGTCGCCGCGGCCTCCTCGAGATCCGGCCCGAAGCTATAAAGCCGTGCGCCGACCACGATGATGACGTAGGGCAGCGAGAGGGCGACGTGGGCCAGCAGCATGGCATGCAGCCCGCGCCCGATCCCCGCATAGTAAAAGAAAATCAACATGGAGGTGGCCAGAATGAGCCAGGGCACGGCCATCGGCGGGAACAGCAGGAGCTGGAGCACGGCGTGGCTGCGCAGCCGGTAGCGCGCAAGCGCGAGCGCCGCCATGGTGCCGATCACGGTCGCCACGACGGTGTTGGCAAGCGCGAGCAGCACGCTGTTGCGTCCGGCACGCCAAAGGATTTCGTTGTCACTCAGCTGGTCGAACCAGATCAGGCTGAAGCGGAAGGGCAGCTGGTAGTTGCTCGACTCGTTGAAGCCCATCGCCATCATGACGGCGATCGGCAGATAGATGAAGACCAGAAGGGCCGCGAGATAGGCGTAGCCGAGACGACGGGTCATGGGCTTCACGCCAGCCGCAGGCGGTTGCGCAGGAAGGGATAGGAGACGGCAAAGATCAGCATGACGATGGCCAGCAGAATGAAGGAGAGGGCCGCACCCAACGGCCAGTTGAACACCTCCGTGAACTGGTCTTCGATGACCGTGCCCAGCATGATGCTCTGACGCCCGCCGAGGATGCGCGGCTCCATGAAGGCGCCGACCACGGGAACGAAAATCAGCACGACGCCGACCAGCAGGCCGGGCAGGCTGAGCGGCAGGATGATGCGCCGGAAGATGGTGAGGCCGGAGGCGCCCATGACCCGCCCCGCCTCGATCAGGGCATCGTCGATCGCCTGCAGCGAGATATAGCAGGTGAGGATCATGTAGGGCACGAAGGAGTGCACCAGTCCGACCACGATGGCGGGATAGCTGTAGAGGATGCCGATCGAAGGTGCACCCGGCAACACCGCCTGGATCGCCTGATCGACGATGCCGTTGGTCCTGAGCACCATGGTCCAGGCGAAAATGCGAATGAGCGCATTGCTCCAGAACGGCAGGACGACAAGCAGCAAGACCGCCTCGCGCCACCGGCCACGGACGCTCTTGGCCAGTATCAGGGCGGCCGGATAGCCGATCAGCACGCAGAAGAAGGTGACGTAGAGCCCGAGCTTGATCGAGCGCCAGGTCAAAAAGCTGTAGAAGTCACGCTCGAAGAAAAGCGCGTATTGCTTGATGGACAGCGTGGGCTCGGCCTTGCCGAACGGCATTTTCGACAGAAAGCTGAAATAGAGCATCACGGCCAGCGGCAGGATCACTGTCACCGCCAGCCACAGATAGGCGGGCGCGGTCAGCCCGTGGGAAGCCCATTTACGTCTCGCTCGGGACACAGCGCGCTATCCTACCAATTCGAGCCCCATTGCCCAGCCGACCGCAGCCGATCACAGGCTGTTCGCCAGTGCGCATCGCTCGGCCTCCGCCTTGGCGTGACGGGTGGAGACCAGATCCCGTGCCAGCTTTTTCTGGGCCGCCAGGCGTTCCGGCGGTAGCTGCGCGAGCCTGGCGGCGCCGGCCTCGTCGAGGCCCGACAGCGCGCCACAGATGGCCGCCGCCATGCAGGCTATGGTATCGGCATCACGGCCGAAATTGGCGCCGAAGACGGCCGCTCGCCATGGATCGCCGTCGGCCAGCCGGACGATTGCCAGCACGGCCGGCACCGTCTCCCTGCTGTCGCAGGCAATCGCCCTGCGGAAAGTACGGTGGTAGGCCGCACGGAAAGTCTTGAAGTCGGCTGCCTCTCGCACGAGTGTTTGGGCATCGCCTATCAGCCTGCGCATCTCCGCGCCACTCCAGGGTTTGATGCTATCGACGGCGGTCTGAAGTATTCCGTCCAGCGTCGCGCCGGGCGACAAGGCGGCCGCGGTCGCCGCAGCAACGGCTGCGGCGGCGTCCTGGCAGAAGCCGACATCGCTCACGTGAAGCAGGCTGGCGATCTCCATCGCCTGCGCAGCTGCGGCGCGCGGGTGCCCGGCATTGACGATGCCGACGGGCGAGATCGACATGGCGCTGGTCGAGCTCGGCATGGTCCCGGCAGCGATCATTCGGGGCGGGTAGCCGCGGCGGAGCTTGTCGTTCGCGTGGAGGACCGAGGAAAAGAACCTGTCGGCCTTCTCGCCGACGATGGTCGCATGCTGCTCCTGCCACTCTGCCGCCCAGTCGTCGGCATTGGCATAGCCGCCGGTCTTGATCATGGCGGCGGCAAGCAGGTCGCGCATGATCGTGTCGTCGGTGCCGTCGCCTTCGAAGGTCTCGACCCAGCCGAAGCGCCGCTCGATCTCCTCGGGCTCCAACAGCTCCGTCGGTGAGCCCATCGCGTCGCCGATGACGCCAAAGGCCAGGCAGGCAAGGGCGTGGCGTTCGAGAGTGGATGGGCCGCTGGACACAGACTACCTTCCCTGCCGACCGCGAGAGGGGCCTCACCCGACGGCCCCTCCCGGCGCTTTCAAACCGCAACTATTGGCGCCAACCCTTCATCCGCTACTCAGCGAAGTAGGCCTTCGTCTCCTGCCAGAGATCGAGATAGGCCTGACGCTGCTCATCGGAGAGCGGCCCCTTGAAGTTGATCCGCTTCAAGTTCTCCGGCTGGCCGAGCACTTGGCGCGTCAAGGAGCTCTCCGGAAGCTCCGCCAAGGCCGCGGCGTTGGCGGAGACCGGCGCACCGCCCGCCTCGACCCATCCGGCGTAGAACTCTTTGCCGACCATGTAGTTGATGAAGGCATTGGCGGCCGCCTCGTTGGGTGCGTCCGTCGCTATGGCGAGGCCGTCGCGGAAGCCGACGGCACCTTCTTCGGCCACGAAGTAACTCACCGGCAGGCTGTCCTCCACGATCGCCTTCTCGGTACTGCTGGTCCAGAAGATGGAGAGGTCGCACTCCTTCGCCGCGGCCAGCTTGCGCCACTCGTCTTCGGACTTCCAAAAGGCCTTGATCTGCGGCTTGAGCGCCCGGAGCTTGTCCCGGATAGCATTCATGTCCTGCGGCTGATCCGGGTTCTGCCCGAGCGCAAGCGCCGCGAAGCGCACCGAGTCCTCGGGGTTGTCGCGCCAGCAGACGCGATTCTCGTAGGCCGGGTCCCACAGGATCTCGAGCGAGCTCGGCGCCTCGGCGAAGACATCGGTGTCGTAGGTCACCGACGTCCCGCCCCAGATCCAAGCGACGGCATAGACCTTGCTGTCGACGTTGAGCTGCGGCGAGTCGCGCATCTCGGGGAAGAGCTCGGCGAAGTTGGGCACCTTGGCCGGATCGATCGGCTGGATCAGCCCCTCCTCCGCGGCTTGGCCGACAAAGGCGGCGTTCAGCACGACCACATCGTAATAGCCCGGGTTGGTCCTGAGCTTGGCGAAGGCCTCGGGATAAGAGGTCATGTAGTCGTGCACTACCTTGGTGCCGGTTTCCTTCTCGAACGCGGCAAGAGCAAAGGGCTCGTCGGTCCCCCAGCCTTTCCAGTTCAAAACGCGCAGCTCGTCGTCGGCCGCTGCTGTGATGCTGACCGCGCTCACCAAGCCCAGTGTGGCCAAGCCGACCGCCATCCGCGCCGCCTGCCGCCTGGATGTTCTCCAACTATCCATCGCCTCGCCCTCCTTTCGGATCGGTTCTGCGGCGGGTTTCCAACAACTCTTGCTGTCGAGGTGCGCTTGCCCGGGCCGGCGGTGCCTGCCGCCAAACCAGGAGATGGGATGTCGTCGGCACGATGCCGTCCATCCTGCTGTCGCCTCCTGCCGCATTGATAGATGCAGATCTATCTTAGCGCTTACACTAAAACCTTGAAACAGCAGCGTCAACCCTGTTGGCCGACGAGGCTTGGGTTTGCGAATGGCAAATAAGTACCTATAAAACATAAATATTTTATCCGAACCTCCCTTGAGCGGTGACGTTGGAGGACAATAGCGCTTTCTCTCGTCCCTTGACATGCAACGGCCCGGCACTAATGCTAGGCACAGCGAGAGGTCCAGGAGGCTGTCAAAACCGAGCCTGGATTGGGAAATGTCGGCCTTGAAACGGCCTGAGAGGCGGAGCGGCGTGCTTTGAGCAGAATTGAGAGAGTAAGCGCTTCCACCGTCCGCGTACCGCTCCATGCGCCCACGGCCTTCGCTACCCGCCGGGTCTTGGCACGGGACTATGCCTTGGTGCGCGTGCGCGGCGACGACGGCGTGGAAGGCATCGGCTTCTGCTACGGCGGCCATAGCGCCGGGGGACTGGTGACCCAAGCGGTGGCCGATCTCCTGGCACCCCTCCTGCTCGGCGAGGACTGCCATGCCGTGGAGCGCCATTGGGAGACAATGTACGATGTAGCCCTGTTGCAGGGCCGGGCCGGAGCCGTCATGCGGGCGATCTCGATCCTAGACAACGCGCTTTGGGATCGAAACGCACGGGCGGCCGGCCTGCCGCTCTACAAGTTTCTGGGCGCCCATCGCACCGACAAGGTGCCCGCCTATGCCAGCGGCGGCTACTATCTCGATGGCAAGACACCCGCGATGGTGGGCGAGGAGATGGCGCACTACGTCGCGATGGGCTTTGGCGCCGTCAAGATGAAGGTCGGAGGCGCGGACGAGCGAACCGAGGAAGAGCGCATCCGCTGCGCCCGCGAAGCGATCGGCCCCGACGTCCTGCTGATGCTGGATGCCAACAACGCCTGGAAGGACCTGCCCACCGCCCAGCGCTTCATGCGCATCTACGAGCGCTATGATCCCTATTGGATCGAAGAGCCCTTCAGCCCGGATGACATCGACAACCATGCGCGGCTGGCCGCCACGACAGCGGTCACGGTTGCAACCGGTGAAATCGAGGCCGGCCGTTGGCGCTTCAAACACCTTCTTGAGCAGGATGCGGCCGCTATCCTGCAGACCGACGCGGCCGTGTGCGGCGGCATCACCGAATGGCGCCGGATCGCGGCCACCGCTGCCAGCTTCGGCGTGACGGTCTGGCCCCACTGGTTCCACGACCTGCATGTTCACCTGGTGGCCTCGGTGCCCAACGCCGGGTTCGTCGAGTTTTTTCCCGATAGCGACGTCCTGAACTTCCGCCGGCTGATCAACCGCCAGCTCGAGGTCAGTGACGGCGCTCTGGTGCTGCCGAAAGGCCCGGGCCTCGGCTTCGACTTCGACGAAGAGGCCGTCTCCGACTTCGCTGTCGAACCCTGGCGCCATGTGACCCGTGGTGACGGGCTAGAGGCCTCGCCATGAAGCTTCTCATCACCGGAGCTGCCGGCGGTATCGGCCGTGTGCTGAGAGAAGGGCTGGCGGGCCGATACGACCTCTTACGCCTCGCCGATATCGCCCCCCAGGCACCTGCCGCCGCAGGCGAGGAGTGCCTCACCCTGGACATCGGCAATCTTGACGCGACCTTCTCCGCCTGTGACGGCATCGACTGTGTCGTGCATCTCGCGGCCGTCCCGGTCGAACCGGAAGAGAATGCCTGGGCGCAGATCCTGCCCGCCAACGTCGTCGGCACCCACAACGTCTTCGAGGCGGCCCGCAGGGCCGGCGTCCGGCGCATCGTCTTCGCCTCCTCGAACCATGTGGTCGGCTTCCACAGACGCGAGACGGAGGTCGATGCGGAGGCCTCGCTCAGACCCGATAGCTTCTATGGCGTCAGCAAGGTCTTCGGCGAGGCGCTGGGCAGGCTCTATGCCGACAAGCACGGGCTTAGCGTCGCCTGCCTGCGTATCGGCTCCTTCCGCGAGCAGCCGAAGGATCGCCGCCAGCTGGCCACCTGGATCAGCCACCGCGACACGGTGCAGCTGTTCCGGCGCTGCATAGAGGCGCCGTCCTTTCGCTTTCTCGTCGCCTATGGCGTCTCTGACAATGCCGAAAGCTTCTGGAGCAACCGTGGGCTCGAATGGCTGGGCTACATCCCGGAAGATAAGGCCGAAGAGCACGCGCACCACCTTACCGATGCGCCGGAGGAGGATGCGCTGTCCCGTCAGTTTCACGGCGGCTCGTTCTGCGCCATGAACTTCACGGGAGACCCGAGCTTGATTGAGTGACGACGGCCATCCGAGCTATGGACGAACAGAAAGGAAAGTCGAGGAGAGAGCGGGCGCCGCGGCGCGGGTCGAACCGCGTGCGCGTTGCCGATGTGGCGCTTGCCGCCGGCGTCTCGGGCGCCACGGTGTCGCGCGCCTTGAACCGGACGGGGCCGGTCAGCGACGACATTCGCCGACGGATCGAGCAAGCCGTCATGGCACTTGGCTATGTACCGAACGGCGCCGCGCGCGCCTTGGCCTCCCAGCGCGCGCATGCCATCGGGGCGATCGTGCCCACCCTGGAGAACACCAACTTCGCGATCACGGCGGAGGCGGCACAGCGGCGACTGGTCGAAGCGGGTTACAACTTCCTGGTGGCGAGCACGGCCTATAGCCCCGAGAGGGAGGCCGATCACATTCAGTCTCTCGTGGCACATGGGGTCGACGGCATCATCCTGGTCGGCGCCAGGCGCGATCCGGAGATCGTGCGCTTTCTCCAGGCACGGCGTGTTCCCTATGTGGTCACCTGGTCGCTCGCCGGCGACGACACGCCGAGCGTCGGCTTCGACAACGCGGAGGCGGCGCGCAAGCTCGCCAACCATCTCCTGGACCTCGGGCACCGTCAGATCGGGGTGATCGCCGGCTTGACCAAGAGCAACGACCGGGCTGCGGCCCGCCTGGAAGGCGTTCGCCGCGCCTTGGGAGAACGGGGCCTCGCCTTGCCGCGGGAGTTGCTGATCGAGCGGCCCTACAGGATCGCCGAAGGGCAGTTCGGGCTGCGGGCGCTGATGGCGATGGCGCCGCGTCCCACGGCGGTCATCTGCGGCAACGACCAGCTGGCCTTCGGCGCCTTGATCGAATGCGGACGGCAAGGCGTCGCCGTGCCCGGGGAGATCTCGATCGTCGGCTTCGACGACCTCGAGTTCGCCGATCAGATCGAGCCCTCCCTGACGACCATGCACGTGCCCGCCGAGGAAATCGGCCATCGGGCGGCAGAGTATTTGCTGGCGAAGATAAACGGCCAGCCGGCGGCAACCACAACCGCGGTCTCCGTCAGCCTTATCGTCCGCGAAAGCAGCGCGCCGCCTCCCGAAGCGACTGAGGTCAAGCACCTGGATGACACAGCGTCGACGAGAGCGGAAAGGCCGAGGGCACCTGCATGAAAAACGGACTCCGCAATCACAGCGTACTCGTCGCGCCCTGGCCGCAGGGCTGAGCGATGTTCGCAGCACCACCCGTCATCGAGACCCGCGTCTTCGCGCGAATTCCCGACCGCTACCGAACCAAGGGGCGCTCCTCGGTCTGGATCGACGCCCAGCGGGCCGGGCAGCCCACCGACTGCTTTCTCGAAGGGCCGTCATTCGACCGCGCCGGCAACCTCTACGTCGTGGACGTGCCTTGGGGCCGGGTCTTTCGTATCTCGCCGGCCGGCGAGGTCGCGCTGATCGCCGACTACGACGGCGAGCCCAACGGGCTCAAGATTCACCGCGACGGCCGCATCTTCATCGCCGATTTCCGCCACGGGATCATGCTGCTCGATCCTGCCTCGGGCGCGGTGACGCCGCTCGCCGATCGCCTGGGCGTCGAGCACTTCAAAGGGGTGAACGACCTTGTCTTCGCAGGCAACGGCGACCTCTACTTCACCGATCAGGGCCACAGCGGCTTGCATGACCCTTCGGGTCGGGTCTATCGCCTGACCGCAGCGGGCAGGCTCGAGATCGTCCTGCAAGGCATTCCGAGCCCCAACGGCCTTGCCTTCGTGCCGGACGAGAGCCTTCTCTACGTGAACGTGACCCGCGACAATGCCGTCTGGCGCGTACCGTTCCTGCCGGGCCGCACGCCCTACAGGGTCGGCGCCTTCCTCCGTCTTTCCGGCGGCACCGGGCCGGACGGCCTGGCGGTGGACGAAGCGGGCGGCCTCGCCGTCGCCCACATCGGCCTCGGCTGCGTCTGGCTCTTCGACCAGTTCGGCGAGCCCACCGCGCGCATCCTATCGTGCGCCGGCCGGGCCACCACCAATGTCGCCTTCGGCGGACCCGATCGACGACAGCTCTACATTACGGAGGGCGACAGCGGACAGGTGCTCGTCGCCGAGGTGGCCGTTGCCGGGCTCCCCCTCTTCTCGCACAGCTGAAGGCCTGTCGCCGTGGCCCCTCGCCCGCTGATCATCGATACCGATCCCGGCAAGGACGACGCCGTTGCGATCCTGCTTGCCTTGTCCGCACCCGAGGCCTTCGACATCCGACTGATGAGTGCGGCGGCCGGCAACGTCGGTCTCGCGCAGACGACAGCCAACATCCTTCGCCTCTGCGACGTCATGGGTCGAACCCGAATCCCGGTCCACGCCGGCTGCCCACGCCCCATTCTGCAGTCCCTGGAGCAGGTGCCGCACATTCACGGCGACGATGGCCTGGGCGGCGCCAAGTTGCCGCCGCCGACAAGCGCGATATCGGACGTCCATGCGGTGCCGGCGATCATCGAAGCGGTCCGGCGCTCACCGGAGCCCCTGTCGATCGCCTGTATCGCGCCACTGACCAATCTGGCGCTTGCCCTGGTCATGGCGCCCGACATCGTCGAGGGAATTCGCGATGTCATCGTGATGGGCGGCTCCTTCACCAGCGGCAACATAACCCCCTATGCAAGCTTCAACATCTACAGCGATCCGCACGCAGCACGCATCGTCTTCGAGTCCGGGGCGGCCGTCACCATGATCGGTCTCGAGGTGACCCGCCAAACCATGCCGACGCCCGCCTGGTGCGCTGAGCTGCGGTCGAGCGGATCACCCGCGGCCTCGGTGGTCGCCGACCTTTGGGAGGATCCGACATCCTTCATGAACGACGCCTGCGTGATTGCGCATCTGCTGGAGCCAACAATCGTGCAAACGGAGAAAGTCCGGGTGGAGATCGAGATCACTGACCCCGTTCAGATCGGACGCACCCGCGAGGTGGAGGGCGCCTGGAACGTGCGTGCGGCAAGAAACATCGACGTACCTGGCTTTTTCTCGCTTCTGTTGGACAGGCTTTCGCGCCACTGAAGCGACAAGCGGCTTTGTCAGAAAAGGGCATCAATCTCGAAGCGGGGATGTGATAACCACCGTGGTTGCAGGTTTGGGAGGAACGCTATGAAGCTGGACGGCAAAGCCGCCCTGGTCACCGGCGCCGGGCGCGGGATCGGCAAAGGCATAGCCGCCTCTCTTGCGCAGGAAGGCGCCAAGGTCTTGATCGCCGACATAGACCAGGGCTTGGCCGAGGCCACTGCCGCCGAGTTGAGAGAAACCGGGCAGGAGGCGGCTGCCCTGCGATGCGACGTGACCAAGGCCGACGAGGTCGATGCCATGGTCGAGGCAGCCTACCAGCGCTTTGGCCAGCTCGACATTGCCGTGAACAACGCGGGCGTGGTCGGCGCCATGCCGCTGGCGGAGATGAGCGAGGCCGAGTGGGACCGCATTTTCGCGGTCAACGTCAAGGGTGTCTTCCTCTGCTGCCGCGCCCAGGCTCCGCGCATGGCCGAGACCGGCGGCGGCGCCATCATCAACCTGGCCTCGATCGCCGGCAAAGCCGGTGTGCCGCTGCTGTCGCACTACTGCGCGTCGAAGTTCGCCGTCATCGGCTTCACCAATTCCATCGCCAAGGAGTTCGCTCAAGAGGGCGTGCGGATCAATGCCATCTGCCCCGGCATCATCGCGACGGCCATGTGGCATGGAGAGACCGGCCTCTCGACCTTGCTGAAAGGCGAAGACGAGACTGCGGAGGAGGTTTGGCAGCGCAAGATCTCCACCCTCCTGCCGCAGGGCGAAGAGCAGACGCCGGAGGACATCGGCGCGCTCGCCGTCTTTCTGGCGACCCAGCCGCACATCATCGGCCAGTCGATCAACGTCGACGGCGGCTTTGCTACCTACTGACTTCTATTCGTGGGCCAGGAGACCTACTCCGCCGCCTGGCGCTGCGGTTCTGGAACCGGCTCGCGCATGGTGACGAACTCCTCGGCCGAGGTCGGGTGGATGCCGACGGTGGCGTCGAAGTCGCGCTTGGTGGCGCCCGCCTTGATCGCCACGGCAAGGCCCTGCAGCATCTCCGGCGTATCCACGCCTAGCATGTGCACGCCTACCACCTTCTGACTGGCGCGTTCGACGACCAGCTTCATCATGGTCCGCTCTTCGTTGCCGGAGAGCGTGTGGCGCATCGGCCGAAAGCTGGAGCGGTAGATGTCCAAGGCGCCCAGCCTCTCGCGTGCCTGGGCTTCGCTCAGGCCGACGCTGGCGACCGGCGGCTGGCTGAAGACGGCCGAGGGAACGTTGCTGTGATCCATCGGCGTGGGCTCGCCCAGGAAGAGGGTGCGGCTCAAGGCCATGGCCTCGGCGATGGCCACAGGAGTAAGCGCGATCCGGTCCGTCAGATCGCCAAGCGCGAAGATCGAGGGCACGTTGGTGCGCGAAAAGGCGTCAACCTTGACCGCGCCGTTCCCGGCCAGGGCGACGCCTGCGGCCTCCAAGCCCAAGCCCTCGGTGTTGGGGGCGCGGCCGGTGGCATAAACCACGGCTTCGAAGCGTTCCTGGCTGCCGTCGGTGAAGGTCACCAAGAGCTCGTTGCCCTGCTTTTCGCTGCGCTCGATGATCTGATTGAAGATAAGCCGGATGCCCTTCCTGGCCAGCTCCTCGCCCAGGACGTCGCGGACATCCTCGTCGAAGCCGCGCAAGAGCTTGGGGCCACGGTAGATCAAGGTGGTATCGGCACCCAGGCCATTGAAGATCCCGGCGAACTCGACGGAGATGTAGCCGCCGCCCACCATCAGCACCTTCTTCGGCAGATCCGGCAGGAAGAAGAGATCGTCGGAGACATAGCCCAGCTCGTTGCCGGGCTCGCTCGGCCTGGTGGGGTGGCCGCCGGTGGCCACCACGATCTGCTTGGCGGTAAAGCGCTTGCCGCCGACCTCGACCGTGTGCGGGTCGACCAGGATCGCGCGATCCTCATGCAAGGTGACGCCCGCCTTGGACAGCAAGGTCCCATAGATGCCGTTCAGCCGCGCGATTTCGGCGTTCTTGTTGGCGATCAGGCGCGACCAGTCGAAGGAGGCCTCGCCGACGTCCCAGCCGTAGCCGGCGGCGTCGTGGAAGTCCTCGCGGAAGTGGGCTGCGAAGACCATCAGCTTCTTGGGCACGCAACCGATGTTGACGCAGGTGCCGCCCAGCCAGCGCTCCTCGGCCAGCGCCACCTTGGCGCCATAGGTCGCCGACATGCGGGCCATGCGCACACCGGCCGAACCGCCGCCGATGACATAGAGATCGTAGTCGTATCCGCTCATCACTCCCCCTTATCGCTGCCGGCGCCCGCCGGGCGGGTCCGCGGTCAGCCTACCGCAGATGGTCAGGATCCCTTCCTTCGGCTAGTGCCCGGTAAGCAAAGCGCCTGCGACGGCAGAGAGCAGCACCACCAGCCAAGGCGGCAGGCGCCAGCCCTCTAGCAACAGCAAGGCAACGCCGGCAATGGCGAAATCGCGCGGCTCCAGCACGCCTGCGGTGAAGACGGGATCGTAGAGCGCTGCCAGCAAGAGCCCGACCACGGCGGCATTGATGCCCATCAGGGCAGCTTGCGCGGCAGGACGCCGCCGCAGCAGCTGCCAGAAAGGCAGAGCGCCGAAGACCAGCAGGAAGGAGGGCAGGAAGATCGCCAGCAAGGCCATGACGGCGCCCAGGACGCCGTTCGGCGCCGGCCCCATCACCGTGCCCAGATAGGCCGAGAAGGTGACCAGAGGCCCCGGTATCGCCTGAGCCGCACCGTAGCCGGCCAGGAAGTCCGTCTGACTGACCCAGCCCGGCCCCACCACCGACGCCTCGAGCAGTGGCAGCACGACATGACCGCCGCCGAAGATCAGGGACCCCGCGCGATAGAAGGCGGAGACCAGCGCCAGCCCTTGGCTCGGCAGCAACCAGGCAAGGAGAGGCAGCAGGCCCAACAGCAGGAAGAAGACAATGAGGCAGGCCGAAGCCGCACGCCGGCTGAAAGGCACTTCCAGGCTGCTGGTTTGGGTCTCTGGGGTACGCCCGCCGTAGAGCAAGAGGCCGGCCAAGGCGCCCAGCAGCATGGCCGTGACCTGCGTCCAGCCGCTGGGCCAGAACAGCAGAAAGGCCGTGATGGCGAGCGCCAGGCTCAAGCGCTCTTTGTCCGGCGTCAGGGTTCTGGCCATGGACCAGACGGCCTGGGCCACCACGGCCACGGCCGCCAGCTTGAGGCCATGCATCCAGCCGGTGCCGAAAGCAGCCTCCAAGGTCGAGAGGCCGAAGGCGAAAATCACCAGCAGGATGGCGGAGGGAAAGGTAAAGCCGCTCCAGGCGGCCAAGGCCCCCAAGGGACCGGCGCGGATCAAGCCGATGCCGATGCCCACCTGGCTGGAGGCCGGCCCCGGCAGAAACTGGCAAAGCGCCACCAGCTCGCCGTAAGCGGCTTCGCTCAGCCAGCCGCGCTTGGCCACGATGGCTTGGCGGAAATAGCCCAGATGCGCCACGGGCCCACCGAAAGAGGTGAGCCCGAGCTTCAGAAAGGTCCAGAAGACCTCCGGGGCGGAGCCGGCGCGCGGCATGCCTCCGCCCCGGTGGTGATGCTTAGACGCCGCCCATGCAGAGGTACTTCATCTCCAGGTAGTCGTCGATGCCGTACTTGGAGCCCTCGCGGCCGATGCCGCTCTCCTTGACGCCGCCGAAGGGGGCGACTTCGGTGGAGATGATCCCGGTGTTGATGCCGACGATGCCGCTCTCCAGGCCCTCCGAGACGCGCCAGACGCGGCCCATGTCGCGGGCATAGAAGTAGGCGGCCAGGCCGAAGACCGTGTCGTTGGCCATGGCGATGCCCTCTTCGTCGCTGGAGAAGCGGAACAGCGGAGCCACCGGGCCGAAGGTCTCCTCGTAGGTCACCTTCATCTTGGTGGTAACGCCGGTCAGAACGGTCGGCTCGAAGAAGGTACCGCCCAACTGGTGGCGATGGCCGCCGGCGACCACGGCCGCGCCCTTGGAGACGGCGTCGGTGACATGCTCCTCGACCTTCTCCAGGCCTTGGACGTCGATCAGCGGGCCGATGTTGACGCCGGCATCCAGACCGGGGCCGACCTTCATCTCCTTGACCTTGGCGGCGAGCTTCTCGGAGAAGGCGTCATAGACACCGTCCTGCACCAGGATACGGTTGGCGCAGACGCAAGTCTGCCCGGTGTTGCGGAACTTCGACATGATCGCGCCCTCGACCGCGGCATCGAGGTCGGCGTCGTCGAAGACCAGGAAGGGCGCGTTGCCGCCCAGCTCCATCGAGGTCTTCTTTACCGTGGCCGCGCACTGCTCCATCAGGATCTTGCCGACCTCGGTAGAGCCGGTGAAGGTGAGCTTGCGCACGGTGGGGTTCGACGTCATCTCGCCGCCGATGGCCCCCGACGAGCCGGTGACGACCGAGAGGATGCCGGCGGGAATGCCGGCGCGTTCGGCCAGCTCGCAGAGCGCCAGGGCCGAATAGGGCGTCGCGGTCGCCGGCTTCACCACCATCGGGCAGCCGGCCGCCAGCGCCGGGCCGGCCTTGCGGGTGATCATGGCGTTGGGGAAGTTCCAGGGCGTGATCGCCGCGGTGACGCCGATCGGCTGCTTGATGACGACGATGCGCTTGTCCGCCTGGTGCTGCGGGATGGTGTCGCCGTAGATGCGCTTTCCCTCCTCGGCGAACCACTCGATGAAAGAGCCGCCGTAGGCCACCTCGCCCTTGGCTTCGGCCAATGGCTTGCCCTGCTCGAGGGTCATCAGCCGGCCTAGGTCGTCCTGGTTCTCCATCATCAAGTCGTACCAGCGGCGCAGGATGACGGCGCGCTCCTTGGCGGTCTTGGCCGCCCAGGCAGGAAAGGCCTTCTCGGCCGCCTCGATGGCGCGGCGGGTCTCGGCTGCGCCCATTTTCGGCACCGTGCCCAGAACCGAGCCATCGGCCGGATTCGTCACCTCGATGGTTTCGCCGCTGTCGGCATCCTGCCACTTGCCGTCGATGTAGCACTGTTGCCGGAACAGGCTCATGTCCTTAAGTTCCGGCGTGCTCACGACTTTATCCTGCAGTTTCGCGGACATGAGAGACCCTCCTTCGTCTATCGCTATGGAGTTGTACCCAGGAAACCCCTCGAACTAGGGTCCCAGACGGGCCACATTATCGCTACAAATAGGGAATTGGCTTGGGCTTGGCTACAGTCTGTTGGACGCTGGCCGATCCCGGGCCCAGCTCGGCAATCCCGATGGAGGCGCACCAGGATGTCCTTTAGAACCTCGCGCGTGCTGCTGATGGCAGTTTTTGCGCTTTCGATCACTGGAGTAGCCCTAGCCGGCCCCAAGCGAGGCGCAGGGTGGCTCACGACCGATAGTGAGATCGAGCAGGCAGTCAGCGATGCTACCCACGTCCGCAGCCGTTCCGACGGCAGCGACGAGATCGAGTACCACAGCGCCGACGGTCGCGTGGCCTACCTCTGGGACGGCTGCCTATGGTCCGGCGAGTGGTGGGTCAGCGAAGAGCAGATCTGCTATCGCTATCCCAGCCTGTCCGGCGAAATGGCGCATTGCTTCTATCTGCGCGAGGGGCCGGCCGGGTTGGAGTACTGGTCGGTCGACGATAGCGAAGCCACGCGGCCATTGGCGCTGGTCGAGAGCCTGCTGGACGGCAATCCGCGCAATCTCGTGATGGATTCCGGCGGCCGCTGCCAGGAGACCTGAGACACTCCATGCGTTCTGTTGCGCTTGCCCTTTGCCTCACCGCCCTTTTCGTCCTGCCTGCCGCGGCGGAGGACGAAGCCCCCCAGAGCCGGGTGGACCGCCGCGTCACCGGGATCGAGGCCCTGGAGGATCTGGTATCCGGGCGCACCCACTATCGGACCCGCTCCGACGGCTCCTACGAGATCGAGTTCCACAGCAAGGACGGGATCAGCGCCTATGTCTGGGAGGGCTGCGTCCAGCACGGCGAGTGGTGGGCCACGCCGGAGGAGATCTGCTTCTTCTATCCGGACAGCGAGCTGCAGGGCCCGCACTGCTTCTTCATCGAAGAGGGCAACGAAGGGCTGGAGTTCTGGTGGAGCGGCAATCCGGCGGCGCTGGAGCCCACTGCGACCACCGTGCGCGACGTCGAGGGCAACAGTGAACGCCTGCCGCTCGGCGTCAGCGGCGAGTGCCTGATTTCGTGATCTTCTGCTGAAGGCCCTGTCTAATTGTTTGGGAACGTGATTCGCCGACGGCCGCGCCCCTGTTTGCCGCACGAATCGAGACGGGCGCCACAGGCCGATAGAATCCCGTGGTGGGCTCTACACTCCTTTCTTGAAATGGGAAGCGCCGATGGCCGAAGCTATGGCGGCTGGCGCGGGACGAGATCACGCACAAGCCTTGTTGCCGGCACAGCAGAGCCAGGATTGGCTGCTATGTGGTCCTGTGACCGCGAAGACCGGAGCTGAAGGCGAGGGCTATGCAGAGAAACCGACTACTCACCATCGCGCTCATGACCGCCCTCGGCGCCGGCGCGTCGCAAGCGGCAGCCGAACTGCCGGAGGGACAAGGCAAAGACCTCGTCGAGGGCTACTGCCAAGCCTGCCACGGCACGCACCTCATCGAGAAGAGCTCCGGCTACAGCCAAAAGGATTGGCAGGCGCTCATCGCTACCATGTTCGACTTCTCGGCCTTTCCGCAGCAGCAGGAGGATATCACCTCCTACCTGGCAGAGCATTTCCCGCCGCACGACCGTCTCGCGCCCACCTTGGTTCCGGGCCCTGTCGAGGTCACCTTCGAGGAGTGGGTGACGCCGAGCCTGGGTCAGCGGTCGCGCGACCCTGCCGAAGCGCCGGATGGCTCCATCTGGTGGGCTGGCCAGTACGGCAACATGGTCGGCCGCATCAATCCGGAAAGCGGCGAGATGACGGAGTACAACCTGCCGCCCAACGCCAACCCGCACACGGTCCTCTTCGACGACGACAACGAGGTCTGGTACACCGGCAACAAGAACGCCTCGATCGGCAAGCTGGACCCAGCCAGCGGCGAAATCACCGTCTACGAGATGCCCGATCCGGCCGCCAGGGACCCCCACTCCGGCATCTTCGACGACCAGGGGCGGCTCTTCTTCACCGTGCAGCGGAGCAACATGATCGGCCGCCTGGACAAGGCCAGCGGCGAGATCACGCTGGCCCGGGTCGAGACTCCGCGTGCCCTGCCCTACGGGATCAAGCTCGATTCCGAGGGCACGCCTTGGGTCTCCTGCTTCGGCAGCAACTGCCTGATCAAGGTAGATCCCGAGACCCTGGAGCTAACCGAGATCGCCCTGCCCGATGCCGACGCCCGCTCACGCCGCCTCGACATCGCCAGCGACGGCTCGGTCTGGTACGTCAACTCCTCGCTCGGCCGTATCGGCCGTTTCGATCCCTCGACCGGCAGGTTCAAAGAGTGGGACTCGCCTAGCGGCCCGGACTCCCACCCCTACGCCATCGCCATCATCGACGACGTGATCTGGTACAACGAATCCGGCATGCGGCCCGATGTGCTGGTGCGCTTCGATCCCAAGACCGAGACCTTCCAAAGCTGGGCGATCCCATCGGGCGACATCCACGCGGGCATCGTCAGGCACATGCGGCCAACGGAGGACGGTGACCTCCTGATTCACCAAAGCAGCACCAACAGCATCCAGCGGGTGAGGGCGAGCGAAAGCGGCACGGACAATTAGGGCCGAAGTGATTGGACGGGTAGGTCCAAATGAGACCTCTCCCTGCAGTTTCTCGAAATAGGAACGCTTGTTTTTCAACAACCTACAACGTCATCCTTCGGCTTGACCGGAGGATCTCGTGCCGCCTCTCCAAAGTGTGGATAGAGGTCCTCCGGTCAAGCCGAAGGATGACGTTGTGTGGGTTTGTTTACGAAAGCGCCCTCATGTTGGATAGGGAGCAGTCGACCGTGCACCCGCCACCTCGCCGGCCCACAGGGGCTTGTAAATCCCGAGCAACTGTTGGTCACGGCACTAGGCTGACGTGACAGCCACCTCGGCCGCATCCTCAACCAGCATCTGGACGGCGTCGCCGCCGCGCCAAGCGTCTCGTTCGAGGCGGCCGGCCAGGTGCAGGCGGCGGCCGCGATTGGCCATCAGCGCCTGGCCCAGCGGTCCATCGAAGGCGCGGAAGCAGACCCCGCGCAGCTGCGCGCCGGCCTGATCCTCCAGGCGCAAGCGCAAGTGCCGCTCGGCCATGATCTCCACCAAGGCCAGGCGTTGCGCCGGCAGCACGAAGCGCGGCTGCGGATTGCCGACGCCGAAGGGCGCCAAGCGTTGGCAGATCTCGACCAGTCCCGCCGTGGCGCCGCCGCCGCTGATCGTGGCATCGATCTCCAGGGTCGGCCGATAGCCGATCTTGGCGAGTTCGGCGTCGGCCGCGGCTTGGAGGTACGCCGTCAAATCGGGCAGAGCCGAGCGGGCGACGCTCAGGCCCGCGGCCATGCGGTGCCCCCCGCCGTCGATCAGCAAGCCCTCGCCTCTTGCCTTCAAGACCAGCCCGCCGAGATCGAAACCGGGCACCGAGCGTGCCGAGCCCTTCCCCAGATCGCCCTCGAGCGCCAGCACCAGGGCAGGCAGGCCGAAGCGCTCGCGCAGCCGGGCGGCGACGATGCCGATGACGCCGGCATGCCAGCCCTCGCCGGCTGCGACGATCAAGCCCCGCGGCGGCGCCCCCTGCTCCACCTGTGCCATCGCCTCGGCGAGCACCGCGGCCTCGATTTCCTGGCGCTCGCGGTTCAGGCGGTCCAGCTCCTGCGCCAGACGCTGCGCCTCCAAGGGGTCGTCGCTGGCCAGCAGGCGGGCACCCAAGTCGGACTGGCCGACCCGGCCGCCGGCATTGACCCTGGGTCCCAGCTGAAAGCCCAGCTGGCCGGCGGAAATCGCCCCTTGCAGTCCGGCGACCTGCATCAAAGCAGCAACGCCGGCATTGCCGCGGGCCGCCATGACCTTCAGGCCTTGCGCCACCAAGACACGGTTGAGGCCGGTCAAGGGTGCTACGTCCGCCACCGTGCCCAACGCCACCAGGTCGAGCCAGGACAAGAGGTCCGGCTCCCGGCGATCGTCCCCGTAGTGGCCGGCTTGGCGCAAAGCGCGGTTGAGCGCGACCAGCAGCAGGAAGAGCACGCCCACGGCGGCCAGCGCGCCGACGCCGCTGCCATCGTCCAGCCGGTTTGGATTGACCACGGCGCGCACCGGCGGCAGCGCCGCCTCGGCCACATGATGGTCGACCACCACGACGTCCAACCCGGCGGCAACGGCTTCGGCCAATGCGCCATGAGCCGTGGTCCCGCAGTCGACGGTGACCACCACCTTGACGCCTTCGTCTGCCAGGCGGCGCATCGCTGCCGCATTTGGGCCATAGCCCTCCGACAAGCGGTCTGGGATATAGACCCTGAGATTCTGCCCCAAGGTCCGAAAGAAGCGCTGCAGCAGGGCCGCTGAGGTCGCGCCGTCGACGTCGTAGTCGCCGAAGACGGCCACCTTCTCCTGCTGCTGGATGGCCCGCTGCAAGCGCTCGACGGCTCTGTCCATGTCCTTGAGGCAGGCGGGGTCCGGCAGGCTGTCGCGCAAGCGCGGGGTAAGGAATGCCTCAGCCTCGTCGAGCCCGATCCCGCGCTGGGTCACCAAGCGCGCCACCAGGTCGGGCAAGCTCAGTCGCTGGCCGATCGCCAGGGCCGCGCGCTCGTCGCAGCCGCGCTCTTGCCAGCGCTGATCGCTGAGCGAACGGTCGACGCCTAGAAGTGCTGCCGCTCCCCCCGCGGCCATCAGTCGAGGAGTTCGTTGTACCAGGTCTTGCGCGAGAAGTTGTGGCGGGCAGAGATGGTGCGCACCGTTCCGGTCGCCGAGCGCATCACGATGGACTGCGTCTCCGCCCCTTGCGCCAGGCGTCGCACGCCCCGCAGCATGCTGCCGTCGGTCACGCCGGTGGCGGCGAAAACCACATCGCCGCCGGCAAGCTCGGTCAGGCGGTACTTGCGCCCCAGGTCGGTGATGCCGCAGCGGTGCGCACGGTCGCGTTCGTCCTGGTTGCGGAACACCAGCCGGCCTTGAAACTGCCCGCCGATGCAGCGCAGCGCCGCCGCCGCCAGCACGCCCTCCGGCGCACCGCCCTGCCCCAGGTAGAGGTCGATGCCGCTGTCCTTGTTGGAGGTGGCGATGACGCCCGAGACGTCGCCGTCGCCGATCAGCACGATCCGCGCGCCGGCGTTGCGGACCTTGGCGATGATATCGGCGTGACGGGGACGGTCCAGGATACAGACCACCAGGTCCTCCACATCCTTGCCGGTGGCCTTGGAAAGCTCTTTCAGATTGTCGGCCGGATCGGCATCCAGGTCGACGACATCGTCCGGCAAGCCGCCGCCGACCGCGATCTTGTCCATGTAGGTGTCGGGCGCGTTCAGGAAGCCGCCTTCCTGCGCCATGGCGATCACCGCAAGCGCGTTCTGGCCGCCCTTGGCGGTGATGGTGGTGCCCTCCAGCGGGTCAAGCGCAATATCGATCTTGGGGCCGCCCGAGCCCACCTCTTCGCCGATGAAGAGCATCGGGGCCTCGTCGCGCTCGCCTTCGCCTATCCTGACCGTGCCTGCAATCGGCAGGCTGTTTAGCGCGGCGCGCATCGCGGTCACGGCTGCCTGGTCGGCCGCCTTCTCGTCTCCGCGGCCCATCAGGCGCGACGCCGCAAGCGCCGCCGCTTCGGTCACGCGGACCGATTCCAGGGCCAGATTGCGATCCATAGAGCTCAAGGCTGACATGGGGTTTAACTCCCTTTGTTGTGTGGGCGGGGCCGCTTCGCGCGGCCGCCCTCCCGTCGTCTCAGAATTCGGCGATGGCGAGCGAATGTGGCGGTTCGACCACGGTGTCCAATGCGGCGATGCGCTCCAGTGCCCGTGCCAGCGCGCCTGCCTTGGTCTCGTGCGTGGTCAAGACCACTTGCACCGTCTCTTCCGGCGCGCGCCCGCGCTGCAACATGGATTCGAGCGAAATCGCCTGGTCACGCAGGATCGCCGCCACGTCGGCGATGACGCCGGGACGGTCGGTGACCGTCAGACGCAGATAGAATGCACCGACCCGTGCCTCGCCAGGCTGAGCCGCAAGGTGGCGCAAGCCCTCCGAGCCCAGGCCGAAGGGCGCACGCTGGCTGCCGCAAGCAAGATCGATCAGGTCGGCGACCACGGCAGAGGCGGTTGGCCCGGCGCCGGCCCCGGCCCCTTCGACCATTACCGTACCGACGTGATTGCCCTCGGCGACGACCGCGTTGAAGACGCCCTCCACCTTGGCGATCGGTGCGTCGCGGCGGACCATGCAGGGAAAGACCCGCTGGTCCAATAGGTCACCCTGCAACTCAGCGAGGCCCAAGAGCTTGATGCGATAGCCCAGTTCCTCGGCAAAGGCGATGTCGAGTGCGGTGATGTTGCGAATCCCCTCGATCGAGACCGACGCGAAGTCGACCTCTGCACCGAAGGCCAGAGCCGCCAGGATCGCCAGCTTGTGGGCCGCGTCGATGCCGTCGATGTCGAAGGTCGGATCGGCCTCGGCATAGCCCAGCTCTTGCGCCTCGGCCAGCACGGCGTCGAAGTCGCGGCCGGTCTTGCGCATTTCGGTCAGGATGTAGTTGCAGGTGCCGTTCAGGATCCCGTAGACGCGCGAGACCGCATTGGCCGCCAGGCCCTCGCGCAGCAGCTTGATGATGGGAATGCCGCCGGCGACCGCCGCCTCATAGGCAAGCGCCACACCGGCCTTGCTGGCCATCGCATCGAGACTGGCCCCATGCTTGGCGACCAGCGCTTTGTTCGCCGTGACCACCGGCTTGCCGCCGGCAAGGCTTGCCTCGACCAATGCCCGTGCCGGCCCTTCGTCACCGCCGATCAACTCCACGACGGCGTCGACCTCCGGATCACGCGCCAAATCAGCCGCGCTATCGGCCCAGCGTACCTGACCCAACGGCAAGCCGCGGTCCTTACTGGGGTCGCGCGCCGAGACCGCCACCACCTCCAGCGCTCGCCCGGCGCGCGCCTGAATGAGGGCCTGGTTCTCCCGCATGAGCCGGATCACGCCGCCACCCACCGTACCCAATCCGGCCAAGCCGATTCGCAAAGGGCCCGTCACAGCCGCTCCCCTCTCGTTGATTGAGCCGGCCGGCCCGGTGCGAACAGCACGGGGGTGAGCCAGCCGGCCGCGCCTTCTTAGTGCAGGCTGCGCCTAATACTCCAGGAAGATTTCTGCCCTGCGGTCCCCGGCCTGTCCGCTGGGCGTCGCTCCTGCGTAGCGCGGTTGCCGATCGGACAGGCCCTCGGCGACAACCCGGTCGGCCGGCACCCCGGCGCGCTGCAGCGCTTGGGAGACCGCCTCCGCCCGGTCGAAGGAGATATCGAGGTTGGCCAGCTCGCCGCTTTGTTGCGGCACTTCGCCGGTCTGCGACGAGGCATGACCGATGACCCGCAGAATGCCGCCGTACTGGCGCTGAATCTTGGCCACTTCGCTCAGAACCGTCGCGTCGCTCGCATCCAGCGCATCCGAGCCGTTGGCGAAGAAGATGACGGCGACCATCTGAACGTTGCCTGCGCCCACGCTGCCTTGCGGCGGGATCACCTGAGTTTGGCTGGTGGGTACAGACTGTTGCGTTGCTGCCACAGTGGCGCCGCCACTGCCCCGCTGCTGGCGGCTGGCGGCCAGCGCCGCCGCCCCGGGCGTCTGCGAGCTGGAGTCGCGGGGCGTAACGCTGCTCGGCGAGCGAGGCGTGGAAGGCGTGGCCGGCCCGGATGGCTGCACCGATGTGCCGCCCGGCCGTGCGCTGTCGGGAACGCCCGCCGCAGCCACCGCCGTGGTCGACTGGCTGACTGCTGAAAGCGAGGTGGTGTCACTGGTTCCGCTCGGCGTGAGCGTTTCGCTGTCGCTATCGTCGTCAAGGGGCGGCAGAGCGGGCGGTTGCGCCGAGCGCACCGCCGTGCCCGAGGCCGTCAAGGGCTGTGAGTACTGGGCATTTGAGCGGTCCGCTTCGAGGCCGGAGACCGTGTTGGCGCGGATCTGCTCCGGCGTCACCGGCGGCGCCTTGTCGGGGACCTCCGCCAGGTTGGGATAGGGTTTGGCATCGAGATCCTGGTCCAGGACCTTCTCCGGATCGGGCGAGGGGTTGTTCTCCAGGTTCTCGACAAGGTTACAGCCTGCCAAGAGGACCAGACCGATGAGGGGCGCCAGCGCCCACCCTGCACGAAGACCCTGGTACCGATCGCCGGGTGCTATGCTCATACCGACCGTCCATCTCCTGTTGGGCCTGCCATGAGGAGGCCTTGATCTCGCTTCTCTGGCGTATCGTCACCAGATAGGCTAACTACACGACCGAGGCTGCGGGGGCAGCCATTAAAGAGATACGCGCATCGAGCGCGGGCAGCAAATGCTTCGGCGCGGAAAGCACAGCCGCACCGCATTGTCGGCAGTATAGGGAATGAGGAATGAGCGAGCAGTTCGGCCCGGACGTCAAGATGCCGGATCCCATGAAGTTGTCCCGCGACATGGCGGCGATCGCAGAGCGCAGCCAGAAGCTGGTGGGGCAGTGGCTGGAGCATCAGGTCAGCGAGAAAAGCAACGGGCCGGTCGATCCCTTGAACGTGGGGCGGGCCTTCCTGGAAATGACCACCCGCATGATGGCCGATCCCGCAAAGCTCATGCAGGCGCAGGCCGCGCTGTGGCAAGACTATCTTCGTCTGTGGCAGAATACCGCGCAGCGCATGATCGGGGCCACCGGCGAGCCCGTAGCCGCCCCTGAAGAAGGCGATCGGCGCTTCAAGGACCCCATGTGGGACGACAATGCGCTCTTCGACTATATCAAGCAGTCTTACCTCCTCAGCGCCCGCTGGCTGCACCAGACCGTAACCGACGTGGAAGGTCTGGACGACAAGACCGCGAAGAAAGTGGATTTTTACACCCGGCAGTTTGTCGACGCCATGGCACCGTCGAACTTTATCATGACGAATCCGGAAGTGCTGCGCGCAACCGTTGAGAGTGGAGGCGAGAATCTTATCAACGGATTGAAGAATTTGCTGGACGATTTGGAGCGCGGCAAGGGCAAACTGGCCATCACCCGGACCGACTCGAGCAAGTTCAAGCTGGGAGAGAACGTCGCCGTCACGCCGGGCAAGGTGGTCTATCAGAACGAGCTGATGCAGCTCATCCAGTACGATCCCTTGACCGAACAGCAGCACGAGGTCCCGCTGCTGATCATTCCGCCCTGGATCAACAAGTTCTACATTCTGGACCTGCGCGAGAAGAACTCATTCGTGCGCTGGGCGACGGCACAAGGCTTCACCGTCTTCGTAGTCTCCTGGGTCAACCCCGACCGAACCTTGGCGGAAAAACGCTTCGACGACTATTTGGTCCAGGGTCCGCTGGCGGCATTGGATGCCATGGAGAAGGCCACCGGCGTCGTCGGCGCCAACGTGATCGGCTACTGCCTGGGCGGTACTTTGCTGGCCAGCACGCTGGCCCACATGGCAGCCCGCGGCGACGACCGCTTCAAGAACGCCACTTTCTTCGTGACCATGACCGACTTCGCCGACGCCGGAGAGCTGGGCGTCTTCATCGACGAAGCGCAGCTCCAGTTCCTGGAAAAGCGGATGGAGGAGCAGGGCTACCTCGAAGGCTCGGACATGGCGTCGACCTTCAACATGCTGCGCGCCAACGACCTGATCTGGTCCTTCGTGGTCAACAACTACCTCCTGGGCAAGGACCCCTTCCCCTTCGACCTGCTCTACTGGAACAGCGACTCGACCCGCATGCCGGCGGCGATGCACAGCTTCTATCTGCGCCACATGTATCAGCTGAACCAGCTCAAGGACCCGGGGGCGCTCACCATCGCGGGCGTGCCCATCGACCTCGGCAAGATCGAGACGCCTTGCTTCTTCGTCTCTACCCGCGAAGACCACATCGCCCCCTGGAAGTCGACCTATCAGGGAACCCAGCTGGTAGGCGGCCCGGTGACCTTCGTGCTGGCAGGGTCCGGCCATATCGCCGGGGTGATCAACCCGCCGCCCGGCAAGTACCCGCATTGGACCAACGACAAGATCCCCTCGACGCCGGAAGAGTGGCTCGAGGGCGCCACCCAGCACGAGGGCTCCTGGTGGCCGGCCTGGGCCGAGTGGCTGCGCGAGCGCTCCGGCCCTCTGGTCGCGGCCCGCAAGCCGGGCGACCACGAGCTGGACGCGATCGAGGACGCACCGGGCTCCTACGTCATGGTGAAGATCCACGACTAGGATCAATTCCTAATCTAACAGTGTGCCCATAGCTTCGAATTGAGCGGACCTTCGGTCCGACTTGCACCGGCCGAAGGTCTCACCAGCCGCCACCACCGCCGCCACCGCCACCGCCGCCGGAGAAGCCCCCGCCAGAGGATCCGCCGCCGAACGACGATCCACCGCCGGATCCGCTGGAACTAGGCTGACTCGTGGCGGCGACTGCGTGACTTAGCCGGCTGTCGAAACTGTAGCTGTCGAAGCGCACGCCGCCGCGATACCAGCCAGGGGCCCGGGCGTTGCTCAGAACTCCGGCGAACTTGGCGCTCCACTCGTGGACAAGCCCCAGGGAGACGGCATAGGGAAGCATGCGCTCGAAGAGCTGCGGTGTACGGTCGGGCGGATTGAGGACATTCAGCCGGTCTTCTTCCGCCGTGCGCAGGTAGAGCTCGAAGCCCTCGATATCGTCCAGGAGCCGGCGGCCGGCCTTCGTCGGCGCAGCCATAAGGACGTGAAAGAGGACGGCGCAGATGCCGTAGCAGGCACCGGCCACAAAGACCACCGGATCGAAGCCCTCGCTTGGCCAGCTGGGGAGCGCGGCGAAGCCGTCCAGAAGGTTGACGAACAGAATGAGGGCGATAACCGCCACCGGCCAAACACGCCTTAAGATCCTTTTCCAGAACAGCATGCTGCCGATCCGGAGCTCACGGTGGTTCAGCCACACGAAGCTGGCCGCGTAGGCGAACGCAGCAAAGAGCACGCCGCCGATCAGCCAGCTCCAAGCCGCGTCGACTCCATAGGGCCTGGCCATCCAGAAAAACACCCCGGCGACGACGAGCCCGAGGAGGACGCCGATCCCGCTAAAGAGGGAGTTTCGTTTGAATGTGGCACCGTAGTGCTCTTCCCACAGCGCCGAACGCAGCCTCGACCTGGCATTGTCGACGCGAAGCCCGTTGCTGTCGTCCGATTCCAGATCGAGTGCCTTGCCGCCGGGGAAGAGGGCCTCGTAGGCAGCCAGCTCTCCCACCGTCAGGCCCTTTTTCTTGCTGCCGAGCGGCTCGAGGGAGAAGTCGTGGGACTGGAAGATGCCGCCGGCCGTGCGGTCGACGATGCGAAGCGAGCCCTTGACGGCCATACTGATGATGGCGGCGCTGAGGCAGCGGTTGTCGAAGCCCTGCCGCGTGATGTAGCGGGCCGCCGCCGGCCCGACGCCTTTAGGCGGTTGAAATCGCGGATAGATCGCCTTGCCCGTCGGGTCACGGCCGACGACGAGCCAGAAGGCGAAGAGGACGAGAGCTCCGATAAGGGTCGCGCCAACGGCGGAAAAGCGCTCGACCGGTTGTCCCCACAAGGTCCCCGGTCGGGTGACGGCCACCACGCCGGGCGGCCAGCCGATGGCAACGGTGAAACCCTCGCCCGGCGGAAGGACGGCGGTCGTCGCCGCGCGGAAGAGCCCCGGCGCTACGCCCATCGCCTCGAAGGCCTTGCCTTGCGCACCATAGGGGCCGGTGTAGGCCGCGAACTGCATGATCTTGGTCTCGCCCGGCAGCCGGATCTCCACGCTGGCCGAGTTGATCGGGAAGTCCCAGCGGTCGCCCGTGACGTTCCAGTAGAGCTCGTCATAGCCGTCGAACGAGCGGAGCTGCCCCTCGGTCTCGTAGCGGATCTCGTAGAGCTGTTCGGAGGGGGCCGGCAGGAAGACCTCCGCGCGCCCGATTCGCAGACGCGCATCGCCTCCTTCGCGGGTCACGCTATAAGGCTCGCTCCGGCCATTGCGGTGGACCGAGACGACGTCGAAGGTGACCGGAGCCCCGATATCGTCGCGGTAGAGCGGAAAGTCGCGAAAGATGCCGCGCTTGATCTGCCGCCCCTCCGCCGTGACGCGGATGGTCTCGGTCACGTCCAGCTTGCCGTCGGGGCGGACCAGGACGAGGACGTCGAGGGCCTCTATCTCCTCGGCCGCTTGCGAGGGGACGCAGGCCAGAGCCTGCAGCAGGACGGCAGCCAGAACGACGGTTAGCCGGGCCACCCTCATGTGTCGAAGCTGACGTCCGGCACGGCGCGGCTTTGCGGGTCTTCGATCTCGAAATACTGCGCGCGGAAAAAGCGGAACTGCCCTGCCACCAGGTTGCTGGGGAACTGCTCGATCATGGTGTTCAGCCGCCGGACGGCGCCGTTGTAGTATCTGCGAGCCTTCTCGATGGCGCCTTCGATATCGGAGAGCTCGTCCTGGAGGGCCTGAAAGTTATCGTCGGCCTTGAGGTCAGGATAGGCCTCTGCCACGGCGAAGAGATGACCGATGGCAGCGGTGAAGCCGTTCTCGGCACTGGTCTTGGCCGAGAGGTCCGAGGCCTGGCCAGCGGCGGTACGCGCCTTGGTGACCTCCTCCAGCACGCTGCTCTCGTGGGCCGCATAGCCCTTCACGGTCTCGACCAGATTGGGGATGAGGTTGGCGCGGCGCTTCAGCTGCACGTCGATGCCGCTCCAGCCCTCCTCGACCAGGTTCCGCGAGCGGACCAGGCCGTTGTAGAGGTAGATGACGTAGAGCGGCAGCAGCACGACTGCCGCCAAAATCACATAGAAGACAATCTGCATGGCCACCCCGCCCGATCTCTTCTCGTCGCCCGCGCGCGTGCCTAGTGACGGCTGAGCCGCGCTGGGCCGTCCCTTCCTTATAGGCGCCGGGCGCCGCCTTCTCCAGTAGAGACACCCTCTGATCAAAACATTGGAGAGGCGTCTTTACCGGCGCCCTGCCTGTCGCTCCAATCGGGAGCCGGCCAAGGCGCGCCTACCGCTGCTCGTCCAGAAACACCAGCAGGTTAACACGCACCCGGCGATCGGCCGGGCGTCCGTCGTCGGCATGGCCCTCGAGCACCTCCGCCGCCACACTACCGATCTTGCGTCTGCTCTGTAGCGGACAGGCCACGATTATCGCCGACAGAATTTCGGCCACTGCCGCGGCTCGAAGATTGGGCAGATCCTCGCTGCCATAGCTGTCGTAGGCCGCGGGGCGGCCTTGGACCTCGGCGGTGAGATCGGGATTGAAGGCCAAGGCGTAGTCGTCCGACACAGCGGTCGGATCGCTGTTCTCGTGCAGGACGACGGACCTGTCCCGCGGGTCCAGCGGCAACTCCCAGTGCCCCTCCTCGCCGTCGGCATAGCCTCGAACCGCAAAGAGAGAATCGGCGCCCAGCAGCTGCACGCGCGTGCGCAGGTACTGGAACTCGGCGAGAATCGCCAGGAGGGTCGCCTCGGCGTCGTAGTCGGCCAGCTCCGGAAGACCCTCTATGGCTTGGCGAAGCGGCACCCTGCCGGCCAAGGGCTCGGCGATGACGAGGCAGATGACCTCGCCGGCATTGCCGCCAAGCGCCTCGGCCAGCCGGCCCGCGTGATCGCCCGCGAAATCGTAGGACTGGGGGGCGAACTCGAAGAGGCCGACGCCGCGCGGCCTGGCCTTGTCGGCAGCGAAATCCTCCAGATAGAGCTCGAAGGTGGCGACCGCGTCGCGGCCGGCGATCCTGGGCCAATGGGTGGCGCGGATGGTGATGTGCGAGAGCTGCTCGTTCAAGGCCAGGATCTCGCGCGTCAGCCGGTCGTAGTCCTCGCGCTGCTTGTCATCGAGCGCGGCCCTGTCCGCGGCCAGCCAGGCGGCCAAGACCTGGCTTTCCGCCGCGCGCCGCTCGGCGTCGGCGGCTGCCAATTGGCGGGCAAGCTGCTCGTTTCGCTCGGCAATCTCCTCCGCTCGCGCGCGCTCGTCCGCGAGCCGATCTTGGGAATGGGCTGCCTCGCGCCTGACCGAGGAGAGGTTGACCCTTTCCCGCTCGAGGTCGCTTTCCAGCCGCTCGATCTGACCCTTCAACAGCTCGACGGCGGTCTGCAAGCCATTCTCGCGCCTACCCTTCTCAGGCGACGACTGGTCTGCGGTCGAATTTGCCTGCTCCACTTCCGGATCGGCCCTGCCGGCCCCCTTGTTGAGGACGATCGATTGCGGGACCTCGCCGACGGCAACGTTCGGATAGTAGGTCGGCACGCCCACGAAGATTCCGAACAGGCCGGCAAGCACCAGAATGCCGGCAAGCACGACCTCGCTGCGCTCTCCAAAGGCGCCGAAGGTCTGCAGGCCGCGCACATAGCGCCGGTAGACGATGAGGCCGCCTGCGGCGACGAAGCCGCCGCTGACGAGCACTCCCAGGATCTCGAACAGCAATGACATCAGGATCTAGCTTCTACGCGTGAAAGCCTCGGATCAGCCCTACCTGGAAAGCCCATCCAAGAAAGCAAGGCAATAAGGCGAAAGCGCGAAGACCATGCCCCCTCAGCGCAGTCCGCTGGCAGGAAGCGGAGCTTCGCTTAGAGGGGAGTGCATCAGGGGATGGTCTGACGGGCGCTCAGGCGGCCTCCTTGGGCTTTCGGCCCCAGCGGCCAGCGACTTTGCCGCCGTAGGTCTCCATCATCTCGAGCGCGTCCTCCTCGGCTTCGCTCACCGGAGCCAGGGCTCGGTCGCTATAGGACTTCTTGTGCGGATCGCGCTCGACTTTTCGGGCGATCACGTAGAGCTGAGCGAAGAGCTTGCTCCAAAGGAAGGCGGCGCGCGAGACCTCCCAAAGGCGGCGCGGATAGAAGATCAAGCGGCTCTCAATCGGCATCCCACTGCGCCGCTGCAGCCGCGACTTCCGCCGGAAGTGGCCGCCCTGGATGGGATGGACCTTCTCGATCACCGGATGGCCGCGGAACCAGGCGAGCACCGAAAGGATATGCCGGCTGGTCATGCCGGAGGCCACGTGGCGGCGCATGATCCGCTCCATGTGTTCCTTGGTGTAGAAGAGGTCCCAAGCGCGCCAATAGATGTCGGTCCATTCCCGGCGGGTCATCTTGGGATGATCGACCACCACGTGCTCCAGGTCGTACCTGTTCATGTCCGGGTCCATCGGCACGCCCTGCTTGTGCAGGCGCTGATGGTCCTCGGAGCCGGGCAGCGGTGTCAGCGGGAAGAACTCCAACATGTCGATCGGCAGCTCCTCCTTGATGATCTCGATGTCGCGCTCGATCCGCTCCGGTGTGTCGTTGGCAAAGCCCAGAATGTAGCCGGCATAGTTGGTTATGCCGTGCTTCTTCCAGGCCTGGGTCATCTCGCGATACTCCCAGATGCGGTTCTGCCGCTTCTTGGCGTCCACCAGATTGTCGGGGTTGATGTTCTCCAGGCCGATGAAAACCCGCCGCGTGCCGGCCGCATAGGCCTTGTCGATGAAGTTGGGGATCCGGTGGCACAGCGTATCCACCTGCAATATGAGGAAGACGCGCAAGCCCTCCTCGCGGCGCAGCTCGATGAGGCGATCGAAGATCGCCTCCCAGTTCTTGTTGCGGGCGAAGTTGTCGTCGGTGACGAAGAAGCGGCGCACACCTTGCGCCCAGTTGTCGCGCACGATGCGCTCGATGTCGTCGGCCGTGCGGTAGCGGCTCTTGCGCCCCTGAACGTTGATGATGGTGCAGAATGAGCATTGGAAGGGACAGCCGCGCCCGGCATCGAAAGAGGTGGCCCAACCCAAGGTGCGCTTTACGTTCTCGAGCGGCAGGATTGGCACCGGTTGGCCTTCGAGGCCCGGCAAATCGTGGAGATAATTGTAGATCGGCTGCGGCGCGCCGTCTCGCAAGTCCCTCAAGAGGTCTTCCAAACGGCCTTCGCACTCTCCGGCGTAGAGGATGATCCCCTGATCCTTGGCCGCCTGAAGGTCCGGCGGCAGCTCGGGCAGCATGGAGATGCAGCCGGAAACGTGGAAGCCGCCGACCACGACGGCCAGCCCTGCCGCAAGAAAAGGAGCGGCGATATCCACGGCACGGGGAAACTGATTCGACTGCACGCCGACCAGGCCGACGAAGCTGCCGGGCCCGCCTGCCTCGACCCAGCGCGCGATCTCTTTCAGCGGCAGGATCGTGTTGGTCTCGTCGTAGGCGGTGACTTCGATCGAGGTGTCCGGGCCAAGCACCTTGCGCGTGGCGCAATCCATCACCACGGCATGCAGCGACGCCAGCGAATTGGAGGGGATCATCGAGCGACGCCACTGAATGACGTAGCCGTCTTCGTCATAGTGCGAGGGCTTGATGAGTGCGATGCGAACCGGCGTCGGCGGCATGGGCCTGATTGCTCCTTCTTCTCGCAGCGGCACGGTCCCCAGGCTCGGGTGTTTTCCCCCTTGTTGAGGCAGCTTATAGCCGATCCGCCTCGCCATCGCCACTGCGAAGCCGATGCTTGGCCTTGCGGCGATAGCGCTTTGCCGAGGCCTGTTGCTTGGCGCCCAGGCGCCGCAACAGCGGGACGTAGGGATTGCGCGGCCGCTTCGGCCGCCGCTTGCGCGGTTTCATGACCAAGCGCAGCAGGCGAGACGTCGCTCCGCCATCATCGGCCGTCTTGTTTCTTGCGCGCCCGCTTCAGCGCATTGGAAACGCCCCAGTCCAAAGCCGAGGCGAGATACCAGGATCCCGACCGCGATCGCCACCGGAACGATCCAGACGAGCGTTCCCGAGGGCAGGCCCTCCAGCTCGGCAAGAACGCTCTGCCAAACCAGGCCGAAATCCGACGGGCCCGCGAGGATCAAGGCGAAGACTGCGAAAAAGATCACGCTAACGACGATGTTCACACCGCATAGCCACAGCGAGATGATCCAGCAGTTCGTGGAGCTGACATCGGACCCGGTCCGCTCCACAAGCCGTCCCCCTGCAAACATGCTGGCGGCCAGGGCAGCAATGACGCCGAGACTGCTGAGCCCGTTGTTGCCGAAGAGCTGCACGACATGATCCAGCAGCAGCAGGGCAATCGTCGCCAAGACGAGAACGAGGGCGTAGTCGCGGAGCACAGGCTTGATGGACGGCATGGCCTTGAACCCTATGTTCCCGTGATATCCGGCTGTAGCGTTGCCTAGCCTCTCTAAGGCGCAGGTGTGCTTGCTTTGACCTAAGCGCTCACAACCGACGTGAATGTCACCACCAAGTTGCTCTGGTGAGCGCCTCTAGAGATAGCACGCTGCGAGCTCTGCGTAGTGCCGGGGCGAGTAGTGCATCATCTGCCGTTCCTCCGGCGTCAGATCGCGCAGGTACTTGGCCGGAGAGCCGGCCCAGAGCTGGCCGGACGGCACTCGCTTGCGCGGCGTGACCAAGGCGCCGGCGGCGACCATCGCGCCGCTCTCGATCACCGCCCCGTCCATCACCACCGCGCGCATGCCGATGAAGCAGCCGTCCTCCAGACGGCAGGCATGCAAGAGGGCCTGATGGCCGACGGTGATATGGCTGCCGATCCAGGTCTCGTCGCCGCCGCCGGTCTCGTTGTAGTCGCCGGCGGGGTCGTGGTTCACGTGGATCACGGTACCGTCCTGGATATTGGTTCCCTCGCCGATGGTGATGCGGTTGACGTCACCGCGCACCACGCAGCCGTACCAGACCGAGCTACGCGGCCCCAAGGTGACGTCGCCGATGACCACGGCCGTGTCGGCGATGAAGACACTTCGGTCGTAGCGGGGGGAACGGCCGCGATAGGCCCTGACGGCAGAGGTCATGTGCTTGGCCTCCCCTACGGAAAGAGCGGCGGCTGCAAGAGCGCCGTCGTCTCCGGCAGAGCGAACTGCAGGTTCATGTTCTGAATCGCCTGCCCGCTGGAGCCCTTCACCAGGTTGTCGAGAGCGGCGACGACAATGGCCCGGCCGGGAATGCGGTCCTCGAACACCGCCATCGCGACGTAGTTGGAACCGCGCACCATCTGGGTCGACGGCATGGCGCCTGGTGCGAGCCGCCGCACGAAGACATCGCCTTCGTAGGCCTTGCGGAGGCTTTCACGCAGGTCCTCGACCTTGACGCCGGCGCTGAGGCGCAGATGGCAGGTCACCAGCTCGCCGCGGCTCATCGGCACCAGGTGCGGGGTGAAGTTGACCAAGACCTCGCGGCCGGCCGCCTTGCCAATCTCCTGCTCGATCTCGGGCGCATGGCGGTGACTGCCGATGGCATAGGCCGATATGCCTTCGCCGGACTCGCAGAAGAGCAGGTTCTCCTTGAGGCCCCGCCCAGCGCCGGAAACCCCGCTCTTCGCGTCGATGATGAGATCTTCGGGGTTCACCAAACCCTCGCGCACCAGCGGCAGCAGGGCCAGCAGCACTGCCGTCGGATAGCAGCCGGGACAGGCGATCAGCCGCCCCGCGGCAATGCGCTCCCGGTTGACCTCCGGCAAGCCATAGACGGCGTGTGGCTGCAATTCCGGCGCGTAGTGCTCGTGGCCATACCAGGTGGCATAGGTCTCGGGGTCCTCGATCCGGAAATCGGCGGAGAGGTCGACGACCTTCAAGCTGCCCGGCAGCGTCTTGACGATCTGCTGCGTGGTGGCATGCGGCAAGGCACAGAAGACCACATCGAGCGCCGACCAATCGGCCTCGTCGACAGTAACGAGATCGGGAAGCTCAAGGTAGCCCAGGTGCGGAAAGACCGCGCCCAAGGGCTTGCCGGCGTGAGCGTTGGCTGTGAGCAGTCGGATCTCGACCTCGGGATGCAGGGCCAACAGGCGAACCAAATCTGCGCCCGTATAGCCGGATGCTCCCAAGATGCCGACCTTGATCCGCGTGCTCATAGCTCCTCTCCGCGATTGCGACTGCTAGATCGGCCCTTGCATACGCGCGGTGCGCGCGCTTGCCAAGCGCGGCGCGGCACGGCGCCGTCAAGGCTGGGTTGCGTCAAAGGCACCCGGCCGACCGGCCCCAGGAAGGTGTTGACAGCCCCAGGGTGCTGTCCGAGTGTGGCCGTGCAGACTCCTGTCGCCGGGCGTCATGCGACCGCAGCAACCAGAAGAAACGGGTGAGACTCCAAAACCTTGATGTGCTGCCGCTTGTAATCGCTCCAGCCTTTAAAATGAAACTGCCGCTATTTGCGCACAAGACGGGACACTGTGTTTGTGAGCACCAGGCCAAAAGCAACACCTTCGCCGACCAATTGGGCCAAGGTCGACCGATTGGGCCAAATGCCATTGACCTCAGCGTGTGCGCGCAGGGCGCGCGCGGGACACTGATCTAGGGATAGGCCCGGGCGATGCTGTTCGGAATGGAGGCTTTGGCGCCCTATGTGGTGAGCCTGGTGGTCTTTCTGCTGTTCCTCGCCTTCGCGCTGGAATGGCGGCCGCCGGAGGTCTGCGCGGCGGCAGCGGTCGCGGTTCTGCTGATCTTGGATGTGCTCTCGGTAAAGGACCTTTTGGGCGTCTTCTCCAACACGGCACCGATCACGATTGCCGCCATGTTCATCATCTCCGCAGCGCTGGTGCGCACCGGCGCCCTGGAAAGCTTCGTCTTCCACCTCACTCGCCGCGCCAGCCAGCAACCGCTGCTCACGCTGGCGCTCTTCCTCATCGCGGTGGTGGTGATGTCGGCCTTCATGAACAACACGCCCTTGGTCATGCTGATGATCCCGGTGGCGGTGGCCATGGCCAACGAGATGGACCGCTCTCCGACCAAGCTGCTGATCCCGCTCTCCTACGCCTCCATCCTGGGCGGCACCTGCACGCTTTTGGGCACCTCCACCAACATTCTGGTGGACGGTGTCGCGCGCCAGAACGGCCTGCCCGGCTTCCACATCTTCGAGATCGCGCCGCTGGGCATGGCGGTTTCCGTGCTGGGGATCGGCTATCTGGTCTTTGCCCAGCGCCTGCTGCCGGACCGCACCTCGCTCTCGGCCATCACCAGCCTCACCGCCCAGCCCAAGTTCATGGTCGAGATCGTGGTCGAGCAGGGCTCCTCCTATATCGGCCAACACCCGCGCGAGATCGCCGTCTTCAACCAGGTCGACCGCAAGGTCGTGGACGTCATCCGCGGCGACGCCTCGCTGCGCCGCAATATGAAGGCGGTCGAGATTCAGGCCGGCGACATCCTGGTGCTGCGCAGCCCCGCCCGCGAGATCCTTACCATGAAGGAAGCCGGCGAATTGAAGGAGCGCGAGGAAGAGCGGGTGCAGCGCATCGGCACCCGCAAGTCGGTCATCGTCGAGACGCTCTTGACACCGGGGACGCATATCCTGGGCCGCACGCTGGGCCAGCTGCGCCTGCGTCGGCGCTATGGCATCTACCCCATGGCCCTGCACCGCCGCGGCGCCAATCTGGAGCGGCGCTTCGAGACCACGCCCTTGGAAGTGGGTGATATCCTCTTGTTGGAGGGCGCGCCGGAGGATGTTCAGCGCCTGGTCGAGGACCAGGACCTGGTGAACGTTGCCGAGCCCAGGGTCCGCGGTTTCCGCCGCTCCAAGGCGCCGATCGCCATCGGTGCGATCATTTTCGTGGTGCTGGGCGCGGCCTTTGGCGTGATGCCGATCACGGGCCTTGCGGTGGTGGGCGCCGCGATCGTGCTGGCCACCCGCTGCATCGAGGCGGAAGAGGCCTTCGCCTCCGTCGACTGGCGCATTCTGACCTTGATCTTCGCCATGCTGGCGATCGGCGGCGCCTTGGAGAAGACCGGGCTGGTCACCGGCTTGATCGCCTGGGCCTCTCCCCTCTTGGCCGACGCGCCACCGATCGTAGCCCTCGCCACTGTCTACCTCTTGTCGGCAGTGCTGACAGAGCTGGTCACCAACAATGCGGTTGCCGTCATCATGACGCCGATCGCCATCGCGCTCGCGGTCAGTCTTGGCAGCCCGCCCGAGCCTTTCGTCATCGCCGTGATGTTCGCCGCCAGCGTCTCCTTCCTGACCCCGATCGGCTATCAGACCAACACTCTGGTCTACAGCGCCGGCGGCTACCGTTTCACCGACTTCGTGAAGTTCGGTGCACCGATGGCGATCCTGGCCGCCTGCATGGCGCTTGTGCTGATCCCGCTCATCTGGCCGCTAAGCTGAGCCCAGTTGCTTCGCCCTTGGGCTTCTTGCCTTCCCAGAGCCGTTTATGCAGGGCGAAGAAGAGCGTCTGCACCGCAGGCTCCAGCAGCCCGATCGAGAGCGCGATGAAGAGATCGCCGGTGAGCCCGTAGCCGACGGCGATGGCGACGATAAGGTGCATCACGGCATAGCTGCCGGTCTTATAGAGAGAACGCATAGCAGATCCTTTCTCGGGTCATTCATCTTTCTGCGATTCAGAATTATTCGCAATCGATTTTCCTTATCTACGCCGAAAAGTTCCACCTGCACCGATGGTCGCACCAGCGAGACGCAAGAGAGAGAAAAAATCACCCCCGAGCGCCCTTTGGATGAGGCCAAAAAGTGCTATCCGGTGCCCCGTCATGAAGATCGGCCAAGGTCGGATCGATCCGACCAAGAGATCAAGGAATGGGCATGCGCGGCGCGACCGCGGCAAGGAAGGCCTTGCCCAACACAAAATTCTTGACTACATGCGTAAGACCTCTATGGTCGAGCTACGTTTAGAAGTCGAAGTCATGCGCCCGTTTTCTCGCTACGGTGGTAAACCAAGCTTTCTACTCCGACAGTATGAACGTCGATCAGGTCCGTCGCAGTCGGCAACGGGCCGTTTAGTCTGTTGTGAAAGGGAAGATCATGGCCACAGGCACCGTGAAGTGGTTCAACTCCGCAAAAGGTTACGGCTTCATCGAGCCCGAGGATGGCTCGAAGGATGCCTTCGTGCATATCACTGCCGTTGAGAGGGCTGGGCTGCAAAGCCTTAACGAAGGCCAGCGCGTCTCCTATGACCTGGTTTCGGGCCGTAACGGCAAGGCGTCGGCGGAAAACCTCCGCATCGACAGCTAACTCCGGATAGGGCGGCCACTGGCCGCCCTTTTCGCATGGCACCAAGAACCCCCGCTTTTTACCTCTCTCTCTAGAAATATTTGGTCAGTTCGCGGCAATTATTCTGAGCCGCAGTACGATTTTAAGTGAAAACCTTTAGCTGCTGTAGTACTCTCGGACAAGCGGCGCCATCTCCATTTAGCTTTCTCCACATTGAAGCGAATTTGGTTTATCACGTGCAGAACGACATCTAAAGAAAACTGCTTGCTAATCAGAATTGGAAGTTTCGTCACGCGCGACCTGGTTCGATTACCTCTAAGGCTGAGCGCCCCATGAAATCGAGTCGGCGACCGCCTGCTTCAGCCACAAGACGTCGAAGCCGCCGCTCAGGCGATAGCCCTTGGCCTTGAGGGCGGCGGCACGCTCGGCATCGAAGGCGACCCCGCCCAGCGGTATCCCCGCGGCCAAGACCGCTTGCTCGACCCTCTCGACCGCGGCGATGAAGTCCGGGTGGTCGAAGCGGCCGGAGAGGCCGAGCGATGCGGAAAGGTCGAACTGCGCCAGGATGATGCAGTCGATCCCCGGAACGGCGCAGATCTCGTCGATGGCCGCGACCGCCTCGCGCGTCTCGATCAGCAGCATGGAGACCGGCCGCTCGCCCATCTTGGCTTGGTAGTCCATGAGGCCGACGCCCCAGCGCGAGTGGGCGATGAAGGGTCCCCAGCCACGCACGCCTTCGGGCGGATAGCGCAAGGAGGCAAGACAGCGCCGCGCATCCTCGGCCGAACGCAACAACGGAAAGCAAATGCCCTCTGCCCCCAGATCCAGCGCCCGCTTGACCTCGGCCTCGTCGATCTCGCTGATGCGCACCAGGGGCGCACAGCCGGTGCCTTGGGTTGCCGCGGCCATGGCATGCAGCGCCGCCCAATCGATCGCCCCATGCTCGCGATCGATGATGATCGCATCGCTGCCCGCCGCTGCGATCGCCTGTGCCACCACTGCGGAGGGAATGGTCACGACCTGCCAATTGATATGACGGTCCTTCTGGGCAAGCTTCTCTTTGAGACTCAGCATCACCCCTCTCCCATGCATGCCCGATGATCTGGCCGCCCTCGAGACAAGAGCAGCCCCTATGGCCAAGCCGTCAATCCACTGTGCCGACGTAAGGCAGGTGGCGAAATCGTTCGGCATAGTCGATCCCGTAACCCACCACGAGAGAGGTCCGGGATCTCGAAGCCGACGAAATTCGCCGTCGCCGCCACCCTCGCGCCGGGAGGGCTTGTCGAGCAGGACACAGGTCCAGATCTGCCCTCCGCCCGCCTCCGCCAAGAGCTCGACGGCGCGGGTCAAGGTATGGCCGCTGTCGAGAATATCGTCGATTCAGCAAGAGCTCCTGGCCCGAGAGATTGTCGGGCATAGTGCCGACGAGCCTGACGCGACCGCTGCTCTCCGTACCATGGCCATAGCTGGACAGGCGGACGAACTCGACCCGCATCTCCTTGCCTTGACGCGCCAGCGCCCGCATGTAGATCGGCGACGAAGACGGAAAACTGCACTTTCAAGAGGCTGACGATGGTGAATTCTCTGGGCAGTCGCGCGGCGATTTCGACCGCCAAGGCCTCGATGCGGTCTGCCAGTTCCTTGTTCCGTGAACAGCGTTCGCACTTCGATCTTGCTCAACAACCCCTCCCCTTTCAGCGCGACGGTCGGACCCTATCTCATGAATTGGCGCAGATGTATCTTGGCGTGATGACACAGCAACCCAAGGGAAAGCCATGACCGACCTCGAAAACTTTCTCGCCGGACTGCCTAAGGCAGAGCTGCACGTGCACATCGAAGGCACCATTGGAGCCGGAGATGCTGTTCGCGCTGGCAGCGCGGAACGGGGTCGAGGTTCCCTATGCTTCGGTCGAGGCCTTGCGCGCCGCCTATCAGTTTCGTGAGCTGCAAGACTTCTTGAACCTCTACTACGCCGGCCTGGCCGCCGTGGTCGAGGAGCAGGACTTCTACGACCTGGCATCGGCTTATTTGGTCCGGGCGCGGCGCGCGACGGCGTGCGCCATGCCGAAATCTTCTTCGATCCGCAGGCGCACACCATGCGCGGCGTCGCCTTCGAGACCCTGTTCGAAGGCTTCCACCGGGCCGCAGCAGAGGCAGAGGCGCGTCATGGCATGACCGTACAGTTGATCCTCTGCTTTCTGCGCGACCAACCGGAAAGACTCGGCCTTCGAGACCCTGGACCAAGCCCGCCCCTTCCTCGATCGCATCGCCGGCGTCGGCCTCGATTCGGCCGAGCGCGGCAATCCGCGCGGAGAAGTTCGCCGCGGTCTTCGAGAAGGCACGTGCGCTGGGCTTGCGCGCCGTGGCGGCACGCCGGCGAGGAGGGGCCGGCCGCCTACGTCCGCGAGGCGCTCGACCTGCTCAAGGTAGAGCGCATCGACCATGGTGTGCGCTCGCTGGAGGATCGGGACTTGATGCGCCGCCTGGCAGCAGAACAGGTGCCGCTACACCCTCTGTCCCCTATCTAACCTGCGGGCTCTGCGTCGTCGACGACATGGCCGACCATCCCTTGCCCGAGCTGATGGCCCAGGGCTTGCTGGTCACCATTAACTCCGACGACCCGGCCTACTTCGGCGGCTACGTCAACGCCAACTATGCCGCCGTGGCCGAGGCCTTCGCGCTCAGCAGATCCAGCCTCTGCGATTTGGCCGCCAACTCCTTCAAGGCCTCTTTTCTTTCGGCCGAGTGAGAAGCAAGCGAGGCTCGCCGAGGTCGAAGCCTATCGTGTGGCGTCAGGCGCTCGCTAACGTCACCACCCGTTCCTCACCACTTGCTCCGCAGCCTCCCGCTTTATCCAATCGGTCACGGCGCCAACGGCTTGGCGAGGCACCGCCTCGCGCGGGAGGACAAGCCTTATAGGCTCGAGCTCCAGCGCGACTGCCGCCTCGCCGCAGGGCCGGACCAAGAAGGCCACTGGCCAGATCATCGGCGACCAGCCGCGCCCGTGCGAGAGCCAAGCCCAAGCCTTGGGCTGCCATGAAGGGTCCCCTACCCACCTTGTCGGGCAGGCCGGGAGCCGTGGCCACAGTGGATGGTCGTGCGATTCGACGGCGCGAGCCCCGTCCCCGGTCCGGACTTCGAAGCAAACTGCGTTGACCGAAGTCCAGGAGCAGTGCCAATTATGTTGCCTGCCATACCGCCTGCGGAAGAGTGCGACAATGGCGGGTGAAGGAATTGTACTGCTCCTGCAAAGAACCGCGAGAAGGAGGAAACCATGCCTCAAGACGACCACAGTCCTGGTGGCCATTGCCATGGCAACCCTTTGCGGACCGGCCAGAGCGGGCGATCTCGGTCCTCTCAGGCCCCCACGCTATGCCGAGTTCAAGGAGCAGTTTTTGTGGGAGCCAGCCGCGGCGGCGAGCACATCTTCGTGGTTCCGACTGCGATGTTCACCCAAGAGAAGAGCGTGACCTGCGCCGACGGCGAATCGCAGCTTCGCGTCAGCGAGCCGGCTGACGATCCCGGCCATAGCGAGTTCAACATCGACCCGCCGCATGGGCGTCGTGGACGCTTTCGACTGCGACGGCAAAGCGGATACCGGCATGAAGATGGTTGCCTTGAACTGCATCCCGGCATCGGCAGAGGCCAGCGATCACAAGAAGACCTAGCCGAAGAGCTTGGCAAGCGACGCCCCGGCTCAACAAGCAGAGGCAGAGCGACGGACCTGACCCACGGCGAGGGCGAGGATGAGCGATCTCCGGGCAAGAGCGATTGAAGGCGGCTGCACCTGTGGCGTCTCCCGCTATCGGCTGACGAAGTCTCCACTCTTCGTGTGCACTGCTGCCACTGCACCTGGTGCCAGCGCGAGACAGGATCTGCCTTCGCCGTCAATGCGCTGATCGAAACCAGCGCGATTGAGATTCTCCAAAGGCACGCCGGAGGAAGCGACCTTGCCGTCGCCAAGCGGCGGCGGTCAGGTCCTTCGTGCGCTGCCCAAGCTGCAGGATCACCCTGTGGAGCCTATTATTCCGCCGCGCGAGAGAAGATCGCCTTCGTCCGCGCCGGCACCTTGGACGACCCCGCCCAGACGCCGCCCGACATCCACATCTTCACCAGCAGCAAACAGCCTTGGGTCGTCCTGCCGGAGGGTGTGCCGGCGATGGCGGAGTACTACCGCCGCTCCAGCTATTGGCCGGCGGAATCCGTCGAACGCTACAAGAAGGCCCTGGCGGAAAGCGTGGTAGCCTTCGCTCCCGGCCGGCGCGCTAGCTTTGGACGCTGATTGCCAAGCGGGACATTTCCGCCTGGGTTCGCGCACAGCCGTCTTGTCGCGAACGGACTTCAGATGCGATCTAATCGTCCTCCAGCGAGCGGCCGGAGATTTCCGCGATTTGCGGGGCGCTGGCGCCCTCGGAGTAGGCCTTCATGACCTCGGCCTCCGCCTCCGTCAGGCCGAAGTAGGCGCTGCAAATGCTCCAGGTCGGTTTCATAGCGCTGCGTCGGGTCGTTCAAGAAGAGAACCGCATAGACCACCTTGTTCAGCAAGGCGACCGGGCTGCTCAGCGCGCCCGAGACCGGGCTCAGCGTGGCATAGAGACCGGGCAGGCCGTCCGAGCGCAGGGAATATCATCGTGGTAGCGCCGAGCGGCGGCCGATCGTCGATCCCGCAAGCCACGCGAGAGACGGTCTCGCGGAACCGTCGTGCGGCCTTGGAATCAGTCGGCGATAGTCTTCCCTGGGTCTCCCAAATCGCCGTGCCCGGCATCGAGGAGCGCTTGGGCAGCGGGGTTGGCGTATTGGATGCCGGCTTGTGCCGTCGATGACCGCCGGTCGCCAACCGCATCTTGTCGAAGGCTTGCGGCGAAAGCGGCCGACAGGCGCCTTCTCGTAATCGAATGCGCCAAACGACCTTCAGGGCCTGGCGCAAGTGCGGTACGTAGGAGTTGAAATTTGTCGATGTCCTCGTCGTTCCACGGCGCTCTATCCTTTTTCCTGATGAAGGCCACCAGTATCTGCGCTCTCTAGGGACTCCAACACGATGTGAATCGCGAGGGTGTATTCCATATCGTGCTTGCAGAACACCTCCCGATACATGCGCGACGCGTGAAACTCCTCACTTGTCACCAATTTGCCGGCAATGCATGGGTCGGTTCATGAAGGCGATCGCCCGCCTCTACCCGGGGATCGCCGCCATCGCTGTAGTCGAAGGCGAGCCAATCCCTGACCGCCTCGGGATGGGCGCCGCAATAGAGGTTGGCGATAAACCTGCGCCCTGTCGGAGGCCG
>CAXXGD010000014.1:0-73146 GCA_963669385.2 Rhodospirillales bacterium | reverse complement strand
CTCGCCGCCGTAGATGGAATCGGCATTGGCGCCGCCGTCCAGCTGCATATCGGCGCCCGTATCACCCGCCAGGCGATCCAGCCCGGCGCTGCCGTAGAGCTGGCTGTCGTTCCCGCTGCCGCCGGAGAGGCTGTCGTCACCGACCCCGCCGAAGAGCTGCGCATCGGCACCATCGCCGCCGGCGACGACGTCGGCCCTGGAGCCACCGTCCAGGTTGCTGTCGTCGCCCGCCTCTCCCAGAAGGCTGTCCTGCCCGGTCCCCCCTTCCAGCGCGACATCGTCGCCGCTGCCCCCGACCAGCGTATCGTCGCCCTGCCCCCCGTAGAGGCTATCGGCAGCACTCAGCCCATAGAGCGTATCGTTGCCGCCGTAACCCAGAATAGTATCGACGGCATCCGTGCCCGACAGCGTGTCCGGCCCGGCAGTCCCCGGAATGAAGGCCAACGCCTTTCCCCTTGTCCCGAAAAGTGTTTTCTTGGATTGTCGAAAGAGTTGTGGGGTTGGCGATTGTCTCGCCGGGCTGCCCAGGTTCCAAACCGCGCCCGATACCCTCTCCTTCGCGGTCATTCATGCTATGACACTTTGGCAGTATCGTAAAGTTGATTTGCTGCCCGGCCATGATCACTGCGCCACGTGTGCCCAATCCTGGATAAACATTCTAAGATCAATGCACTACAGCATAGGGGTGTTGTTCCCAGGCAAATGGAAATCTCTTTTCTGAAGGAGCTTTTCGCCTTTAAATGGATTCCCATTTTCACAGGCATGCCACGCGAATCACTGAAAAGCAGCGGCTTGTTTCTGAGTCAGCCGCGTAAGCCAAAGGCCTCGTACAGCTGCGTGTTTCAGATGAGTGAGCGACATCGGGCACAGAATTCGCAATCGCGCGGGAGAGGAGCAGATCTCTGAGCCTTGCCCTCGCCTGGACCGCCCGTCACTCTCTTGTCCAATCGCCTCTTGCCATAATCGGCGAGAGGCCGACCCGCCGGAGACAGCAAGGAGAAGGTGACCGCCAGCATGAAAGCCACGACTCAAGGCCGGCTGCCCCTAGCGCTCGCTTTGGCGCTGCTGGCCCTTGCCCTCGTCCGACCGCCCGCACTCGCCGACGAGGATCCCTGGGCCGAGAGGCGCGCGGCCATGGTGCGCACCATCGAGGCCTACGGGCCGACCCTGCCGCGGGCCACCGGTGTCGAGCGCTTCACGCCGGAGGTCCTGGCGGTCATGGACCAGGTGCCAAGGCACCTCTTCGTGCCGGAGGGGGTGCGGGATCGCGCCTACGCCGACCGGCCGCTGCGCATCGGCTACGGACAGACCATCTCGCAGCCCCTGATCGTCGCCCTGATGACGCAGATGGCGGAGGTCGGGCCGGACGCCCGCGTGCTGGAGATCGGCACCGGGTCGGGCTATCAGGCCGCCGTGCTCTCGCCGCTTGTCGAAGAGGTCTGCACCATCGAGATCATTCCCGAGCTGGGAGAGGCCGCAACCGAACGTCTGGCCGGTCTCGGCTACGACAATGTCCGGCCTAGGGTGGGCGACGGCTACTTCGGCTGGCCGGACTGCGGGCCCTTCGACGCCATCCTGGTGACCGCCGCCGCCGGCCACGTACCGCCGCCCCTGGTCGAGCAATTGAAACCGGGCGGGCGCATGGTGATACCGGTGGGGTCCGTCTACGGTGCGCAATACCTGACGATCGTCGAGAAACTGCCGGACGGCACGGCCCGAACGCGGCAGGTCCTGCCGGTCCGCTTCGTGCCCTTGACCCGGTCTGAGGAATGATTCGCTTCTTCGCGTTGGCGCTGATATCGGCGGCGATTCTGGCCTACGAGGTGCTGCTGATCCGGCTCTTCGCCATCGTGCAGTGGCATCACTTCGCCGCCATGGCGATCTCGATCGCGCTGCTGGGCTTCGGCGCCAGCGGCACCTTGCTGGCCCTCTGGCAGGACCGCCTGCGGCCCCACTTCACCGCCGTCTTCGCCATCAGTGCCGCCCTCTTCGGTCTCTTCGCGCCGGCCGCCTTCCTTGCTGCGCAGGCACTTCCCTTCAACGCGCTGGCGATCCTTTGGGAGCCGGACCAGTTGCTCTACCTCCTGGCCATGTACGCGCTTCTGGTCGTGCCCTTCTTCTGTGGCGCGACCTGCGTCGGCATCGCCTTCGTGTCACTGGGCGAGCGGATCGGCGGGCTCTATGCCTGCAACCTGATCGGCTCAGCTATCGGGTCCCTCGGCGTCGTCGGCCTGCTTTTCCTGCTCTCGCCGCCGGAGGCGCTGCGGGTGATCGCCGCCGTTGGCTTCCTGGCGGCTGCGCTCATTACCGCTCGCGTTTGGCGCGGCCTCGCCGCCGGCTCCGCCTTGCTTGCCCTCCTGGTCGGTGCGCTTCTGCCGGAGTCCTGGTTCGCGCTGAAGATCTCGGAGTTCAAGGGTCTGCCAACCGTCCTCAGGTCTGCCGCAGCAACGGTGGTGGGCGAGCGCTCGGGCCCCTTGGGCCTCTTGACTGCCGTCGAGAGCCCCGAGGTGCCCTTGCGCTATGTTCCTGGCCTCAGCCTCAACACGCCTGGCCCGCCCTTGCCGCAGATCGCCCTCTTTCGCGACGGCGGCGGGCTGACGGCGATCACCCGCTTCGACGGCCAGCGCGAGCGCTTGGCCTATCTCGACTACACCACCAGCGCCTTGCCCTATCACCTTTTGCTCGAGCCTTCGGTCCTGCTGTTTGAGAGCGGCGGCACAGACGGCCTCTTGCAAGCGCTCTATCACCATGCCGGGCGGATCGACCTGGTCGAGCCGGACCGCAACCTGCTGCGCCTGATCGGCGAGGATTTCGCAGAAGAGACCGGCGCTCTCCTCGCCCGGCCCGAGGTTCAGGTCCACGTCGCCGGGGCCCGCGGTTTTGCGGCGGCCAGTCGCGAGACCTGGGACCTGATCGTGATCCCCTTCCTGGGCGGCGGCGGGCTGATGGGCTTGAGAGAGACCCACGCGATGACCCTCGAAGCCATGCAGCTCTACTTTGATCGCCTCGCTCCCGGTGGTTGGCTCGCCATCACCGGCTGGCTGGAGTTGCCGCCGCGTCAGAGCTTGAAGCTCCTGGCGACCCTGATCGCGGCCATGGAGGCCTCAGGCATCGAGGATCCAGGCCGGCATATGATCGGCGTTCGCGGCCTCACCACCGTGACCCTTCTGGTAAAGCTAGGCAGGGTGAGCGCCGACGACATCGCCAGATCGAAAGCCTTCGCCGCGGAACGCTCGTTCGACCTTGTCTTCTATCCGGGCATGCCGCGCGAAGAGGCCAACCGTGTGAACCTTCTGGAAGAGCCCTATTTCCACGACGCCGCCCAGGCCCTGCTCGGCCCCGAGCGGGCGGCCTTCCTCGCCGGCTACAAGTTCGACATCGCCCCCGTCACCGACGAGCGCCCCCACTTCTACGACCTCTTGAAGTGGCGTAGCCTGCCGGAGTTGCTGGCGATCAGCCGGGCCGGCGGCGCCGGCCTGGTCGAGCTGGGTAGCCTGATCCTGGTCACGACGTTGATCCAAGCGGCCGTCCTGAGCGTGATCCTGATCCTCCTACCGCTCTGGATTCGACGCCGGAGCCTGTCGCCTGGCCTGCCCTTCTGGCGCGTCGCCGGCTACTTTCTGGCGCTGGGTCTCGGCTTCCTGTTCATCGAGATCGCCTTCATCCAGAAGTTCATGCTGTTCCTGGGCCACCCGCTCTACGCGATAGCCGTGGTCTTGACCGCCTTTCTGCTCTTCGCCGGGCTGGGCAGTGCGGCCTCGGCCGGTTTGGACAAAAAGGCCGAGATGTGCCAAGCGATTGGAAGCATCTGTGGCCTTCGCCTCTCTGCCATCGATCTTGCCGTTGCCGTCATTATCTTGCTCTCGCTCTCCTATCTTCTGATCTTGCCTTCGATCTTCACGGCCCTGGTCCATCTGAATGACGGCGCAAAGGCCATCATCTCCCTTATCCTAATCGCTCCCCTGGCCTTTGCCATGGGCATGCCCTTCCCACTTGGTCTGGCACGCCTTTGGTCCGCTGCCAGACCATTGGTTCCCTGGGCGTGGGGCATCAACGGCTGCGCTTCCGTGATAAGCGTCCTACTCGCCACCCTGACAGCAATGAACGCGGGTTTTTCCACAGTCATACTATCGGCCATCGGACTCTACGCCGCAGCGACGCTGACCTCGCGTCTACCGCTAACCGGGCCGAACAACAACCCTACTCAAACTCAGCCGTTTCCGAAGCAAACCCAGAGGGAAAAGGACGGCTGAGGCGTGCCGCAACCAAACACACTGCTTCGACATCTGTGGCCTAACGGCGCGCCCTTGCCTGAATCAGATTCCCTTTGACGTCATCCATTGATGAAGTGCAGAGGTCTGCTCGTCGCAAGACTTCCCGGCACCACCACCGAACTGGGCGAAGAGGTCACCGCAACAGTCCGTCGGCTTTATGCAGACGTGCGGGACAACATTGCCCTTGGGGACATCATACTCCTGCATCAGCCAACCAAGTAAATGAATGGAAATATCTGCTTGAGCCGACGTGATTCTGTCTCCGGGGGCCGCCACATGTTCGATACCAATTGATCTCGCATTCATCTGGCTGTTTCCTGCGTGCCAGGCTCGATCCGAATCGCTTACCATTTGTACAAGCTCGCCATCCCTGCCGATTATGTAGTGCGCCGACACCCGGGGCGACCCGTGTTTGAAGTGGTTGATCGTTCCATTAATGTTTCTAGAAGTTGTGTAATGTATTATTATGTGATCTATATCTTCACCATTTCTACTTGACTGGTGAGTAGTTGATTCAAAGCGATCAACTGCCGGCTTTACTACAACGGAGTCCTGATCGTCAGCTTCGCAGCAATTGCTGTCACTGCTATTCAATGACGGCTGCGACCTAAGGAGCGCAGCATTTATAACCAAGGGGGGCCATTGACAGACCAGAACGCGCTGCCCGTTTCGTGTGTCTACCGAGCAGCTACTTGCACCTACACTCTCCCGCTCTTCGATAAGTTGGTCAATCTCACTCTGAGTGATTTCCGGATCCAGCTCTTCCGTAGTAACTGTAGCCATCGATCTTCTCCTCCATTCCGGTCAATCCTACGTGGCGGCCCGAACCTACAGGTTCGCAATTACCGTTTGCCATTTACCCAAGTCCTCTTGATTACGAACAGTCAGTGGAACTAATCGCTTCAATACTGCTTTAGCTACGGCGCCGGAGCGGTCTGCGGCACTCACACTCTGAGGATACCAGACATCGGTCAGTTCCTTGAAATCAGGAATCATGACATTCAACTGTATTATAGCGCTTTTTGCACTGGCGCCAGAAAGTCCGTCCACAGCAGCAACAAGCAGTTTGCGCGCGGCAAACATCTCCGGGGTGACGGATTCTTTCGTAATTTTACTGAGTGCGATTTCAGCTTGCTGTTCTTTTACTTTTGCGTCCGCAGCCGTAGACACAATTGCGCCAGGAATCGAACCAGCGAAATAATAGGCTTCAACATCACGTTTAGCCATCCATAGAGGATAGTTATCGATGCTGAAATCCCAACGCTCAAAGATTTCAACGGAGACCGCTTTGCGCCCCGCCCGCATCTGCGCCAAAAGGGCAGCTGCCGCCTTGTCGTAGAGCACCGACTTGGCATAGGCGGCTTGCGCTCCAGAGAGGCCGCCGGACACGGCGGAGAGGATCTGGCTCGCCGTCTCCGCCACCAGTGCACCGGCAGCTCCCACGCCGACCCCCACTAGCGAGACACCGAACTCGATCCCAACGCCTTCTTGCGAGAGACTCTTCTCGAATTCTCGAAAGTTGGAGTCTATCACAGCCATTCGAGACTCTATATAGCGATTGCGTATTTGCCTTTTTTGATCGGACGAAAGCTGCACTGTTCCGCTACTGCCCGCACTGCCTTGCGGATCTTGAGTGCCGTAAATCTCGGCCAATGCAACTTGGTACTCGGGGTCGAGGTCCTTTAGTTGCTCCGCATCGCCCTTGGGTTCGGCTGGAAACTGCTGTAATCCCGCACAGCCAGAGAAAGCCACTGCCATCAATAGTGGTAGGAATTGTCTCTTCATCTGCAGGCCCCCCATATCTTTTTGAACGCATCATCGACACGTCCTCTTTGTTAGAACTGCAATCATAACATGATCGACCAAAGGTTCAATAGAAAAATGCACCTCAATCAAAAGTAAAAATTTTGATGATGAAAGGTGTAATTCTTCGAGCCGAATAAACTTCAACTTGTACGCGCGCCACCTCACCGGTGCCGGTCGATAGTTGCGACAGGAATGTGCCTAGCAGGCTGTTGAAAAAGGGCTTCGCCCGATGCCATCCGTCGTGATTCACTCTTTCGGCGAGAGAGTCGAGGAGTAGAGATGCGCGGTGCGGATCATCGGTCGGGAGAGCTTTTCTCGTATGTGGACGTAGAGACACGGATCCGCCCGGGTCATCCTCTGCGGACGATTCGGGAGATCGTGAATGAGGCCTTGTCGAGCATGAGCGTCGATTTCGAGGGTCTCTATGCCTCGCGCAAGGGACGGCCGTCGATCCCACCGGAGATGCTGCTGCGCGCCATGCTGCTTCAGGCCTTCTACTCGATCCGCTCGGAGCGCCAGTTGATGGAGCGGCTGGAGTTCGATCTCCTGTTCCGCTGGTTTGTCGGGGTGACGGCTGACGAGGCAGCCTGGGATCACTCGACCTTCTCGAAGAACCGCGACCGGCTTCTGGAGGGTGAGATCGCGGCGCGGTTTCTGGCCATGGTGCTGGCGCAGCCACGGGTCAAACGCTTGCTGTCGACGCAGCATTTCAGTGCCGACGGTACGCTGATCGAAGCTTGGGCGAGCCTGAAGTCCTTCAAGCCGAAGCAGGCGGAGGAGGGTGACGATCCGCCAGGCGGAAGCGCGGAGGGCGGGCGCAATGCCGAGGTGGATTTCAAAGGTGAGAAGCGCTCGAACGAGACGCATCGCTCTACCACCGACCCGGAGGCCAAGCTGTATCGCAAGGGCTCTGGGATGGAGGCGAAGCTCAGCTTCATCGGCCATGGACTGATGGAGAACCGCTCCGGTCTGATCGTCGACGCCCGGCTCACGCGGGTCTCCGGCCATGCCGAGCGTTTGGCGGCACTGGAGATGATCGAGCCTTATGCGGATCGGCCCTCTGCGATCACGCCGGGCGCCGACAAGGGCTACGACGCGGCCGACTTCGTCGAAGAACTGCGTTGCATGAACGTGCGCCCCCATGTGGCGCAGAAGGCCCGCTCTTCGGCCATCGACGGGCGCACGACCCGGCACCAGGGCTACGCAATCAGCCAGCGGATCCGCAAGCGCATCGAGGAGGCCTTCGGCTGGATCAAGACCATCGCAGGCTTGAGGAAGTCGCGCTTCATCGGCCGGGCCAAGACCGACTGGGCCTTCACCTTCGCCGCTGCGGCCTACAACCTCGTGCGCCTGCCCAAGCTCTTGGCGTTGCGATCATGACCGCGCGTGCAAACTGCCAGCTCATTGGCCAGTGGAGGATCGTCGAAGCCGATCTGTGGGAGCGAGACCACCTCGACCTCGTTGGACCGGCCAGGATAGTGATTGGCGCCGACGGGCATGGCGAGATCGCCTTCGGAGCCATGCAGGCCGGCCTCGACCTCGAATACGGACCCTTCATCGTCTTCTTCACCTGGCAAGGCTTCGAGGAGATGGACGAGGTCAATGGCAATGGCTCCGCCGAACTGCTCGATGATGGCTCCCTCGAGATCGAATTCTCCTACCACCTCGGCGACGACGCCATGCTCAAGGCCGTGCGGGAGACTTCTTCAACAGCCTGCTAGCGCCGACCGAACAGCCGCTCGATATCCGCCCGGCTCAAGGAAACATAAGTCGGACGGCCGTGGTTGCACTGGCCGGAGTGCGGCGTGGCCTCCATCTCGCGCAACAGAGCATCCATCTCCTCGGCGTTGAGGCGGCGGCCGGCGCGGACCGAGCCGTGGCAGGCCATGGTGCCGCAGACCTCGGCGAGGCGCTCCTTCAAGGCGACGGCCATGCCCAATTCGCCAAGCTCGTCGGCCAGGTCGCGTACCAAGCCCTGAACGTCGAGGCGGTGCAGCAGGGCCGGCACCTCGCGCACCACCAAGGTGCCCTCGCCGAAGGCCTCGATCACCAGGCCGAGCTCGGCCAGTTCTTGCGATCGGGTGACCAGCGCCTGCACCGCATCGGGCGTGAGCTCCACCACTTCGGGGATGAGCAGCGCTTGGCGGGCGACGCCGGTCTCGGCCAAGGCCGCTTTCATGCGTTCGTAGACCAGGCGCTCGTGCGCGGCGTGCTGGTCGACGATCACCAAGCCGTCTGCCGTCTCGGCAACGATGTAGGTGGCAAAGAGCTGCGCCCTGGCGGCACCCAGCGGATGGCTTTCGCCTGACCTCTCTCCCGCCTCCTCTGCAGCCGCCACGCGCGGGGCGGCCGGCGGCAGAGGCATCTCAGGCAGCCTCTCGCCGCCCGGTCCGGCCAGTGGCGCCTGATAGGCCAGCGCCGATTCCGCCAGTCCGCGCGGGACGGTGCCGCCGCCCGTCCCTTGCCAAGCCCCACTGCCGGCGCGGAAGGAACCCAGCGCCGCGGTGCTGGCGCTGGTGGAGGAGCGGTGGCCGGCGCCGGCCAAGGCGTGGCGGATGGCGCTCACCAGCAGGCCGCGCACCAAACCGGCATCGCGGAAGCGCACCTCGGTCTTGGCCGGGTGCACGTTCACGTCCACCTCCTCCGGCGGCAAGGTCAGGAAGAGCGCCACCAGGGGATAGCGGTCGCGCGCCAGGAAGTCCTGATAGGCGCCGCGCAGCGCGCCGACCAGCAGCTTGTCGCGCACCGGACGGCCGTTCACGAAGAGGTACTGATGGCGCGAGGTTGCCCGGTTCAGGGTCGGCAGGCCGGCAAAGCCTTTGAGCCGCACGCCCTCGCGCTCGGCATCGATGGTGAGAGCGTTCTCGGCGAACTCGCGGCCCATGATGGCGGCGAGGCGCGCCAACTGTGCGGCGGCAGGGTCGAGATCCTGCTTGGCCGGAAGGTCCAGCAGCTGCCGGCCATCGGCCTCCAGCCGGAAGGCCACATCAGGATGGGCCATGGCCAGGCGCGCGACCACGTCTTCCACCGCCATGCGCTCCGAGCGTTCGCTCTTGAGGAACTTCAGCCGGGCCGGCACGGCATAGAAGAGATCGCGCACCTCGATGCGGGTGCCCTTCTGGCCCGCGGCCGGCCTTGGCGCCGCGGCCCTGCCGCCTTCGATGGCAAGCGCCCAGGCCTCGGAAGCGCCCGGCGGCCGGCTGGTCAAGGTGACCCGCGCGACCGCGGCGATCGAGGGCAAGGCCTCGCCCCGGAATCCCAGATAGCGAATCTCGGCGAGATCGTCGCTCGGCAGCTTTGAGGTGGCGTGGCGCAAGATCGCCAGCTGCAGTGCCGCCTGATCCATGCCGCAGCCGTCGTCCGAAACCGCGATCTCGGCCGCACCGCCGGCGCGCAGGGTCACCGTGATCCGGCCGGCGCCCGCGTCCAGCGCGTTCTCCACCAACTCCTTGACCACCGAGGCCGGGCGCTCCACCACCTCGCCGGCGGCAATGCGGTTGACCAGCGTCTCCGGCAAGCGCCGGATGGTTCTCTCCGCTAAGGCCTCGGCCTCTGGCATGCCTCTTCCGCTTTCCGGCCGGAACGGCCGGGCTTCTAATTCGCCCCCGCCGCCGGCACCTCTTCCTTTTTTTTTTTTCTCCTGACCCAGCGTGCTGCTGGTAGCACCGGCTACGACGATAACCAAGGCGTCGGGGTCGAGCCAGCGCCGTGCTGCCGCGCGGATCTCATCCGGCGTCAGGCTCTCGTAGATCGCGTTGCGGCGATCGATGTAGTCGATGCCGAGTTCGGCACGTTGAATTGCGACAAGCGTATCGGCAATAGCGTCCGACGAGGTGAGGGAGAGAACGAAGGAGCCGACCAAGTTGTCAACAGCCGCCTCGATCTCCTCGTCGGTCGGCCCCTCCTCGGCCATCTTGCGCCAGACATCCTGCATGACGGCCAGCGATTCATGCACCCGGTCGGTCTGGGTCGAGGTGCCGGCGTACCAGATGCCGGCCTTGTCCATGGGCCTGAGGCTGCTCCACACGCCGTAGGCCAGGCCGCGCTTCTCCCGCACCTCGTCGTAGAGCCTGGACGAGAAGCTGCCGCCGCCCAGCACGCGGTTCACCACCACCAGGGCATAGTAGTCGGGGTCGTCGCGCAGGGGGCCCGGCTGGGCCAGCATGATGCTGCTCTGCGGCACCGGGATCTCCACTTCGTGCCGCTGGCCCTTCGCCTGCAAGTCCGCCGCCCCGATCGTCACCGGCAAGCCACTCTCGGGCAGGCCGCCGAAGATCTGATCCAGATAGGGGCCCAGTTCCTCTGCCGTGATGTCGCCGACCACGCCAACCATCAGGCCGTCGCGCGCGAAGCGCTCGGCCACCACGGCGCGCAGGTCGTCGGCGCTATGGGCGGCGATGCTGTCGGGATGGCCGTCGCTGGGCCGACCGTAGGGATGGTCGGGGAAGAGAACCGCCTGCAGCGCAAGTGCCGCCTGCGCGTTGGGCTGGTTCTCGCGCCGGGCGAGCTGGCTGAGTGCCTGCCGCCGCACCCGCTCCAGCGCCTCTTCGTCGAAACGCGGCTGGGTGAGCGCCAGGGCCAGCAATTCGCCGGCCCGATCGCGGCGATCCGTCAGGGTTGTGAGATTGCCGCCGATGGAGTCTCGCCCGGCGTCGAAGGAAATCCGGATCGAGCGCCGCTCCAACTCGCCGCGAAAGGCGGCGGCGTCCAGATCGCCCGCCCCCTCGTCCAGCAAGCCCACCGCCAGGGAGGTGCGCCCCTCCTGGCCGACGGGATCCATCGCCGCCCCGCCCTCGAAGGCGAAGGAGAGTGCCAGGATGGGATTGGTGTGGTCCTCGACCAGCCAGGCCTCGATGCCGCCGGGGCTCATCACGCGCTGGATGTCCAGGGCACGCGCAGGCGCCGTCACCACGATGGCCAGCAGCGCCAAGGGAAAGACGAAGGCCGAAATGCGCGTCATGAGGGCAGCTCCGGTGTCAAGATGCCGGTCACCGAGCGCGCCGGGATCAGCACGCGCTCGGCCAAGGCCATCACCTGCTCGCGCGGGATCGCCGCCACCCGTTCCGGCCAGGCCTGCAGATGCGCCAGGCTGTCGTCGACCGCCATGGCCGAGCCGATGACGCGCGGCGCCGTCTTGGGATCGTCGCGGGCGAGGATCGCCGCGGCCGCCAGGCGGTCTTTGGCCCGGCTCAGTTCGTCGTCACGCACGCCCTGCTCCAGGAACTGGACCAGCACGCCGTCGATCGCCGCCTCCAGATCGGCGATCTCGACGCCCGGGATCGGCTGGCCATAGAGATGCAGGCTGGGATAGTCCAAGACCTCGGCCCGGTCGTAGCTGCCGGCCGAGGTCGCCAGGCTGCGCTTCAGCACCAACTCGCTGTAGAGCCGGCTGCTGCTGCCGCTGCCCAAGACCATCGAGAGCAGCTGCAGGGCCTCCAGATCGTCGGTTGCCATCTCGGAACGATGCGGCACCAGGAAGGCGCGGGAGAAGCTGGGCATCGGCGCGATCGGAGAGGTGACCTTGACCCTGCGCGCGCTGCGCGAGGCTGGCTCGCCGGGCCGCTCGCGGCTGTCGCGGCCGCGCCGCGGCAAGGCACCGTAGTAGCGCTCGACCAGCGGGCGGGCCTCTTCGGCGTCGATGTCGCCCCCCCAGCACCAGGATCGCGTTCTGCGGGCCGTACCAGGTCCGATAGAAGTCGACGGCGTCCTCCGTGGTAAGGCCGCGAATCTCCTCCTCCCAGCCGATGATGGGAATGCCGTAGGGATGGTTGCGGAAGAGGGCGGCCATCATCGCCTCGCCCAGCAGGGACTCCGGCCGGTTGTCGACCCGCGAGCGACGCTCCTCCAGCACCACCTGCAACTCCGGCATGACTTCCGATTCCTCGAGCGTGAGGTTCAGCATGCGGTCCGCTTCGAAATCCAGGATGGTCTCCAGATGCTTCTTCGGCAGGGTCTGCCAATAGCCGGTGTAGTCCTGGTGGGTGAAGGCGTTCTCCCGCCCACCCACGGCGGCCACCATGTCGGAGTAGGCCCCGGCCGGGTGCTTCTGGGTGCCCTTGAACAGCAGGTGCTCCAGGAAGTGCGCCAGGCCCGACTTGCCCGGCACCTCGTCGGCGGCGCCGACCTTGTACATCAAGAGCTGGGTTATCGCCGGCACGCGCCGGTTTGTGGTCACCACGACGGTGAGGCCATTGGCGAGCGTGAACTCTTCGGCCGGGAAGATGTCGGCGAAGGCGCGGCGCCCGCCGATGAACGGCAGCCCGGCTAGAGGCAGGGCCGTGGCGGCGGCAAGCAGTCCGCGGCGCGACAGGGATAATGGGGTCATGGGTCTCGGGCGGCTCCTCGTTCGGTCTCGTCCGGAACAATCTGCGCCATCTAGGCAGCGGGTCTGGCGAAAATATGGTGGCTTTGTAGTCAAGAGGCTATGGTTCAGGCCTCATTTACTTCACGAAAATGAGAGCATGGACCCCGTCAAGCTCACTCAGATGAATGCCTTCGCCGCGGTGGTCGAGGCCGGATCCTTCACCGCAGCGGCCGGTGCCAAGGGTCTTTCCAAGGCCGCGCTCTCGCGGCACGTGGCCCAGCTGGAGGACCGTCTCGGCGTCAGGCTCTTGAACCGCACCACGCGGCGCCTGTCGCTGACCGAAGCCGGCCGCGCCTACTATGAGGGCTGCCAGCGGATGCTGGCCGAGGCCGAGGGCGCCGACGCTCAGGTCACCGCCTTGGCCGCCAGCCCGCGCGGCGTGCTGCGGCTTTCCGCGCCCATGTCCTTCGGCATCAGCCATCTGACGCCCATGCTGGCCCCCTTCCTGGAGGCCTGCCCCGAGCTCTCGCTCGACCTGGTGCTGGGCGATCGCCTGGTCGATCTGGTGGAAGAAGGCTTCGATGCCGCGCTCAGGATCGGCCAACTGGCGGACTCCAGCCTCATCGCCCGGCGGCTCTGCGGCCTCGAGAGCTATCTCTGCGCCACCCCTGCCTATCTGGAGCGCGCCGGCCTGCCCAAGCACCCCAAGGACCTGACCGAGCACGACTGCCTGATCTACAGCTATCAGAGAGACAGCCGCCGCTGGCATTTCGAGGGCGCCGAAGGCCGCCTGACGATCGAGGTCAAGGGGCGCGTCGTCGCCAACAACGGCGAGACCCTTCTGGGCTTGGCCTTGGCCGGCCAGGGCCTGGTCTCGCTGCCCAGCTTCCTCGTCGCCGAGCCGCTGCGCGACGGCTGCCTGGTCCGCCTGCTGCCCGGCTGGCGGCGCAGCGGCCAGGGCGCCGTCTATCTGGTCTATCCCGCCCGCCGCAACGCGCCGCCCAAGCTGCGCGCCCTGCTGGACTTCCTGGCCGCGCGCATCACCGACCCGCCGCCGTGGGAGGTGGGGATACCGGAGGCGGTCTATTGATCGGCACGCGAGGCAAGCGTAGCCTCCGCCTCGGACGGCCCGGCAAACAGCGGTTCCGAAGATAAGACCAAGACTCGGTGCAAACCTTGATACTCTCTGTACGAAGCCAATCTTCAGGTTGCCGCCGATCGAGTTTGAGAGGCGGACGCCTCTAAGGATCGAGGGGCGATGCGCGAGGCAGGCGCCACGACCATTTGAGGCGGACACATGAAGGGTCCGGTAAAGGAGCGACTATGCAACACCCGGGCTTCTTCCAACGATCGGGACCCATGGCTCTCGCCGCCCTGGCATCAGCAATCAAGGTCGATCTCGCCGAAGGCGAAGACGGCGGTCGCGCGATCGAGGATGTGCGCTCGCTGGAGACGGCGGGAGCGGCGCACCTGACCTTCTTCGAGAACCGCAAGTACGCCGACCAGCTGGGCGACACCAAGGCCGGGGCCTGCATCCTGGCCAGCCGCGACGCCTTCCGCGCGCCGCACGCGACCGCCAGGCTGACCACGGCGCAGCCCTATGAGGCCTTCGCCCGCGCCGTGTCGCTTTTCTACAAGGATTCCTTCCATAGCAAGGCGGCAAGCGATCCCGGCGCGGGCTTGGGGCGCCTGGTTCACCCGACGGCCGAGCTGGCTGAAGGCGTCACCATCGAGCCTGGAGCCGTGGTTGGCCGCGAAGCCAGAATCGGGCCCGGGACGACCATCGCCGCCGGCGCGGTCATCGGCTTTCGCGTGGTCTTGGGCCGCGACTGCTATGTCGGCCCGACCGCGTCGCTCATGCACACGCTTGCCGGCGACGGCGTCATCATCCATAGCGGCGCGCGTATCGGCCAGGACGGCTTCGGCTTCGCGATGAGCGCTCGGGGGCACCACAAGGTGCCGCAGATCGGCCGCGTGACCATCGGCGACGGGGTAGAGATCGGCGCCAATTCCACCATCGACCGTGGCTCGCTTTCCGACACCGTCATCGGCGAGGGCACCAAGATCGACAACCTGGTGCAGATCGCCCACAACGTCGTCATCGGCCGCCACTGCGTGCTGGTGGCGCAAAGCGGGATCGCCGGCTCCACCCAGCTGGGCGACTTCGTCGTGATGGGCGCCAAATCCGGTATCATCGGCCATGTGACGGTGGGCAGCGGCGCCCAAATCGCCGCTGCCGCCCAGGTCAAGGACCCTGTCGAAGCCGGCGCACGCATGGGCGGTGCACCGGCCAAGCCCTTCCGGATCTGGTCGCGCGAGCTTGCCGCTCTTACCATGCTGGGCCGCCGCAGCCGGCGGGGCGGCGACAACTAGCCCCAAGTGCGGAGGAGCCGATCCCAAGCGCACACCCCGCCGCCGGCAAGAGGAACCTCAATGGCGACCAACGACGTCGACGACAATCTGGCGCTCTTCTGCGATTTCGAGAACGTGGCCTTGGGCGTGCGCGAAGCGAAGATGGCGAAGTTCGACATCGCGCTGGTGCTGGAGCGCCTGCTTCTGAAGGGCAGCATCGTAGTGAAGAAAGCCTACTGCGACTGGGAGCGCTACAAGACCTTCAAACCGGTCATGCACGAGGCCGCGTTCGAGCTGATCGAGATCCCCCACACCCGGGCCTCGGGCAAGAATTCCGCCGACATCCGCATGGTCGTCGACGCGCTCGACCTCTGCTACACCAAGGAGCACATCGACACCTTCGTCATCATCAGCGGCGATTCCGACTTTTCGCCCCTGGTCAGCAAGCTGCGCGAGAACGCCAAGACCGTGATCGGCATCGGCGTGAAGAAGAGCACGTCGGACCTACTGATGAAGAACTGCGACGAGTTCATCTATTACGACGACCTGGTGCGCGCCAGCGAGGAGGTCGTGGCTGCGAAGAAGCGGCCGCGCAAGCGCACGACGTCGAACGAGAAGAAGACGACGAAGGCAGCTGCGCCCGCCAAGAAGGAAACCGACAAGGAAACCGACCGGCGCGAGGAGGGCATCGAGCTGGTCTTGGAGACCGCGGAAGGTCTCATCGACGAGCGCGGCGACCGGGTCTTCGCCTCGATGATCAAGCAGACCCTGAAGCGCCGCCGGCCGGGTTTCAACGAAAGCTTCTATGGCTTTCGCGCCTTCAGTGACGTCTTGGAAGAAGCGCAAGAGCGTGGCCTGCTGGATCTAGAGTTGGATGAGCGCTCCGGCGGCTATGTCATTCGCGCAGTGCATCGCAACAGCTAGACGGACCGTCCGCTCGCCAAAGTTGAACTGATCCGCAGCAAAGCAAGGGCTCGCGATGATGGCGGTCGAACCTCTTTTGCTTACCGCGCTACGAATTCTGACCTTCGACGGTGGGCGACAGCTGACCAACGCCAGCGGCTTCTTCTTCGCGCGCGACGGACGGCTCTTCGTGGTGACCAGCCGGCACGTCATCTTCGACGAAGCCAGCGGGCATTTTCCCAATCGAATCGAGATCGAGCTGCATACCGCTCGTGACGACTTGGCAAGGTCGACCGGATTCTCCATGCCGCTTTATCGCGACGGTAAGAGCATATGGCGGCAGGGCCTTGACGTAGCCGGTGGAATCGATGTCGCTCTGCTCGAGGTCGAGCGCAATGCCTTGCCGCCAACGACGGCCTATCACGCCTTCACCCCGGATCATCTCTTGGATCCCTCGACCAGCGTGGAGATCGGCACGTCGCTCTTGGTGGTGGGCTTCCCCCTCGGCTTTCACGACTCACTGCACCACATGCCAGTGGTACGCCACGCGATTGTTGCGTCCTCCTTCGGTCTGCGATTTCAAGGTCAAGGCTACTTCTTGACCGATGCCCGAACGCATAGAGGCATCAGCGGCGCCCCAGTGGTCATGCGCGCTGGCTCCGAAAAGTCTGACATGGACGATCTTCCATGGATGCTGCTCGGCATCCATTCGGCCAGGCTGGATATCGGGACCCGGGAGATAGAACTGGATGAGGCGCTCGGGCTGAACTGCGCCTGGTACGCCGACATCCTACTCACACTTTCTGGCTGAGAGCGTTCTCCGGTCTCGTTTGGGAGCGGCCGATCTTGCACCTGCATCCGGCCGATGCTATCTCCCAGCTGCGAGCGCGTTTGGGGTTCGCCAACGACGCGTCAAGAGAGGGTGACCCGGATGCAGTGCGTGAGGTTCCGACGACGAGGGTAGGAAAGCGGGCAGGTCCACCGATCCGGTGGGTGGCTGCCGAACCCTTGTTTGGCCTCAACGAATTGCAAGGCGCCCCATGGTCCCCGAAGGAGTCGAGGGACCGGTGAAGGGGGCCGGGGAACCCGACGATGAGCGACTATCGGATCATTCTCGAAACGCCCGCGCTCGCGGCGAAGATTGATCTGCTGCTGGATCGGACCTTTGGTCCGACCAGAACCGGGCGCACGGTCTATCGCCTGCGCGAGAACCATCTACCCCTGGCCGACCTGTGCTTTGCCGCCGTCGACCGCGATAGCGACCTGCTGGCCTCTTTGCGTTTCTGGCCGATCCTGATCGAGACGAACCCGGCGATCCTGCTGGGGCCTCTGGCGGTCGAGCCGGCCCTGCAGGGACGCGGCATCGGCAAGGCGATGGTGCGCCATGCGCTCACCTGCGCCAAGCGCCTGGGCCACCGGATCTGCATTGTCGTCGGCGAGCCCTCCTATTACGGCAGCTACGGCTTTCGCAATGCCCCCGAAGCCGGCCTGTTGCTGCCCGGCCCGGTCGAGCCGCAGCGCTTCCAGGTCTTGGAGCTGGCACCCGATGCGCTGCTCGCCATCAAGGGCCGCATTCAGCGCGACGAGCGCCCGCGCAGCGGCAAACCCAGTCCGGAAGCCGAATGGGCCGCCTCCTTGCTGGCCCGCAGCGGCTGAGAGGAAGACGACAACACCTGAGTGAACGGGCACATTTTCCGTCGATCGACCCCATACGGATGATCCCTAGCGCCGCATTCGGCAGATGCTATTGGTTAAAGTCCTCCGGAAGAGTCCGTTGCATCCAAGAGTGCCAAGGGTAGCAGGGCAGAAAGACGATCCATGTTTCACCGCCAGTCGGAACATAATCCCTCATCATAGTGTAATATGAGTCAGGATTAAGAATATTCATTTACCTGTTCGGAATTTTTAATTAGAAACATCCTCAAATGAAATCCGTTTGTCAGACTCGAACCACTACGTTAGGAAGATGCGTAAGAAAAGCGGATAGAATACTCGTTCTGTATCAGACTCGGAACAATGGGTAGAGTCTCAACCGGAGCCATCCTGCAATTCTTGCGCTCACCGCCAATTTTGCGAAGATAGGCAATAGCGATGAGCGGGTAGAGCACTCGACTCGGCCGGCGCTCTGCATTTCATCGCGTGACGAAGATCTGACGTCCTACGGGATGCCTTTGATTGGGGTTCACACACTTGGCTGCGCTTCTTGGCGCGCCTGCCGAAGGAGATGGAGGAAGACATGCCAGAACACTCTGACGGAAATAGCCAAAATCTCCAAGACCGGAAGCAATTTGACCTCAAGCGCTACAATATTGCCTATCAAAGTGAAGATGCTTCCTTTATTGACTATGAACTCTTCCCGCAGTTTCAATTGCAACTACGAGGACCTGCTTGGGATCCCAAAGAGCCCGCAGACTTGAATGCAGTTGGATCGGCAAGAGTCTTCGGGCGATATCTTGAAAACCCCTTCCCGAACATTCTTTCACACGAGTATGGATTCGTTTGCCGGAATATTGGTTTCGCAGGCTGCACGCCCTCTGCAATCTACGAGAATGACTCCCTCCTCCGTTACCTTCGCGAGAGCAAAGCTATACCGATTGTGCAGGTTGGTGCTGGTGATGGAGCACAATGCGATTGGTTTGCGCCATCTGGATACCGAAGGTCCATACTGAAAGCAGACGACGTCAGAGCAAGCAATAGAGATCAAGTCGTAAACTACTTGCAAAGCACACGAAATTGTCGACTTTATTGCGACATGCACGGGACGACCTTCAAGGAACTGATGTCTCGTATTTCCGAAGGCGGTGATTTACCATTAGAGCTTCCAACTGGATTGATGGCGCGTGGTGGGCAATTACTTACATTAATGCAAAACACGAAGACACCACTAGAGTGTCTTGAGCAAGTTATAAAGTGTCAAGACTGGATTGTAGAAGAATATAAGAAACTTACTCTGTTGCTGGGAAGACCTGCAATTCTTCTTTACTTTAGTTCAAAACCTACCCACGCTGTCAACGAACATAACATAAAGCGCGTTGTAAAGGATTTTCCCCAGTTTGTAGACAAGGCGCTTGTGCGGAGAATCTCCCCCCTCTTCGAAGAGACCATCATCTTATGCTCCAAGGCTGGCCTTCCTTACTTGCAACCTGGCACTAACCCGAGTGACGAAATTCACTCGAACTATCCCTCACAGGAAATGCACAGGCTTTGTGCTGAGAAGATTGCAATGTGGTTCTTTAGTCGAACGAACAGGCTGAAGCAACGAGACCGACGGCGAAGGCAGCATGGTGGCAGTGAGTCTGAAAATCGCGGTCAATAGACCTTATCCACGTATCATGCGCTCGTCCGACCCCATCACTCTCTCCCTTTCAACAGGGTACGGAGGAAGCCGGCGCGGCGGATTTTGGATATACCTCACCATCCAATCAGCCAGTGGAGGTCGACGCGCTCGGCCAAAAGTCCCCTCATCCTGCTGCCCTCTCTTGGGCGACGACCCCGCCCTTCACCACGCGGCGGTGGTTGGCCTTCTCCGCTGCCATGGCGATGTCTTGCGTCGGGTCGCCGTCGACCAGCAGCAAGTCGGCGATCTTTCCCTCGGCCAGCCGGCCCTGATCGGTTAGCCGATTGAGGTCGGCGGCGTTGGCCGTGGCCGCCTTCAGCGCATCGATCGGCGCGATGCCCACCTCGACCATATAGGCCAGTTCCAGCGCGTTCTCGCCATGCTTGTTGTAGGGCGTGCCGGCATCGGTCCCCATGGCGATGCGGCCGCCGGCCTCGTAGTACATCTTGATCGAGCGGCGGTGCGGCGGCTCGACCGCGCGCGCCTTGGCGACGACGTAGTCGGGCACGCCCTCCTCGGCATGGGCGACGATGTTGCGGATCGCGGCCAGGGTCGGCACCAGATAGGTGCCGCGCTCCAGCATGGCCTGGCAGCAGACATCGTCCATGTAGATGCCGTGCTCGATCGAATCGATGCCGCCGTGGACGGCGTTCATGATGCCTTCGCGGCCCTGGGCGTGGCTGGCGCAGGGGCGATGAAAGCGGTGACCCTCGGCAATGCCGGCGGCCATCTCCTCGGCGCTGTAGTGGGCGTCCTCGGGATTGACGCCGGGGGTCATCACCCCGCCGGTGGCCATGATCTTGATCAGGTCGGAGCCGGCGTGCACCTGCTCGCGCACCGCCTTCACCACCTCGTCGGTGCCGTCGGCGACGCGGCCGACGCGGTTGCCGTGGCCGCCGGTCATGCAGATCATCCGGCCGGCGCAGCGGATGGTGGGACCCATGAAGGTGCCGCGGTTGCAGGCGTCCCTGGCGGCGAACTCCAGATAGTCCTTGCCGCCGCAGTCACGCACGGCGGTGATGCCGCCGGCCAGGCTGACTTGCGCGTTATGGAGCGCCGTCAGCGCGGTTTCGGCGGGCGACATCTTGTCGGAGACCGCCATGGGGTCGCCGGCAGCGGTGTAGCAGAGGTGGACGTGGCAATCGATCAGCCCCGGCAGCAGGGTGCCGCCGCCGCAGTCCACCCGCTCGCCGGCAAAGCCCTCGAACTCGCCCAAGGGTGCGATCCGGGCGATGCGATCGCCTTCGACCATCAGGCCGTGGCCGTCCAGGACTGTGGCTTCACCGTCGAAGAGCTTGCCGCCGGCATAGAGTGTGGGCATGGGGGCCTGATCCTTAGCTGACTTTGCTGCGGTGGGTCTGGAAGTCCGCCTCCGCGCGGCCTTCCTCGACCGCGTGGCAGGCAACGGAGACGCCGCTGGCAAGCGGCAAAGGATGGGGCGCCTCGGCCTTGCAGCGCTGGCTGGCCAGAGGACAGCGGGGATGGAAATAGCAGCCGCTCGGCGGGTGGATCGGGCTCGGCACCTCGCCGGCCACCGGGCGGCGCTGGCGCCCGCTCATCTCCAGGTCGGGGATGGCGTCCAGCAGCAGGCGGGTGTAGGGGTGCTGCGGTGCCGCAAAAATCTTTCGCGCCGGGCCCACCTCGACCAGGCGACCCAAGTACATGACCCCCAGCCAGTCGGCGATGTGATAGACCACGGCCAAATCGTGGCTGATGAAGAGGTAGGTCAGTCCCAACTCGCGCTGCAGGTCGCGCATGAGGTTCAGGATCTGCGCCTGCACCGAGACGTCCAAGGCCGAGGTCGGCTCGTCGCAAACCAGGAACTCTGGATCGCTGGCCAGCGCGCGGGCGATGGAAATGCGCTGGCGCTGACCGCCGGAGAACTCGTGCGGAAACTTGCGCCCGTCGGCAGCCGAGAGGCCGACATGCTCCAGCAGTTCGCCGACCTTGCTTTGAATCTCCGTGTTGTCGCTGGAGATGCCATGCGCGCGAATCGGCTCGGCGACGATCTCGTCGACCCGCCAACGGCCGTTCAAGCTGGCGTAGGGGTCCTGGAAGATCATCTGCAGGCGGCGGCGGATCGGCGCCATGGTGCGCCGGCTCTTGGCCGCGGCCGAGAGGTCCTGGCCTTCGAAGCGAATGACCCCGCGCGAGGGCCGATAGAGGCCGACCAGCAGCCTGGCCACCGTCGACTTGCCGCAGCCCGACTCGCCCACCAGGCTGAAGGTGGCACCCCGCGGGATCTCGAAGGAGACGCCGTCGACGGCGCGCACGTAAGCCTTGGGCGAGCGGTTGATCAGCCGCACCAGCGCCGGCTCGGAGACGTCGAAGGAAAGCGCCAGGTCCTCGACCTGGACCAGGGCCTCAGCCATCGGCCGCCGCCTCCTCGCGCTCTTCGGCAAAGAGCCAGCAGGCGGCCCGGTTGGGTCCGGCCGGCATGAGGTTCGGGCGCGGCCGCTGGCGGCAGCGATCGAAGGCCATCTCGCAGCGCGGGTTGAAGGCGCAGCCGGGCGGGATGGCGGTCAGCCTGGGCATGGATCCGCGAATCTGGGTCAGGCGGTCCATAGTGTCGCCGACCTTGGGAATGGCACCCATCAGGCCCTTGGTATAGGGGTGCTGGGCCTGCTTGACGACGTCGTGCACCGGGCCGATCTCGACGACGCGGCCGGCATACATGACGGCGACGCGCTCGGCCGTTTCGGCGATCACGCCCATGTCGTGGGTGATCAGGATCACCGCCGTGCCGTGCTCGCGGCAGAGGCGCTGCAGCAGGGCGGTGATCTGCGCCTGGATCGAGACGTCCAGGGCAGTGGTCGGCTCGTCGGCGATCACCAGGCGCGGCTCGGCGGCGAGTGCCAGCGAGATCACGATGCGTTGCCGCATGCCGCCCGACAGCTGATGGGGATAGTGGTCGATGCGCCGCTCCGGCGCTGGAATGCCGACCTCGTTCAAGAGCTCCAGCGCCCGCGCGCGCGCCTTGGTCTGGCTCATCGGGCGATGGGTGCGGATGGTCTCGGTCAACTGCTGGCCGATGGTGAGCAAGGGGTTCAGGCTGGTCAGCGGATCCTGGAAGATCATCCCGATCTTGGCCCCGCGGAGCCGCCGCAAGGCCTCGCCGCGCAACTGGTCGATGCGCTGGCCCTCCAGGTAGACAGCACCCTCGGCGATGCGCCCGGGCGGCTCCAGCAAGCCGATGATGGCCGAGCCGGTGAGCGACTTGCCGGCGCCCGATTCGCCGACGACGCCGAGGATCTCGCCCTCGGCCAAATCGAAGGAGACGCGGTCCACTGCAGTCAGGGTGCCGCGGCGGGTGGGAAACTCAACCACCAGGTCCTGGACGGAGAGAAGCGGGGGCTTGGCCATGACCTACCGGAGCTTGGGGTTGAGCGCGTCGCGCAGCCAGTCGCCCAGCAGGTTCACCGCCAAGGCCAGGATCGCCAGTGCCAGGCCCGGGAAGAAGGTGATCCACCACTCGCCGGAGAAGAGGAAGTCGTAGCCGATGCGGATCAGGGTGCCGAGCGAAGGCTCGGTCACCGGCACGCCGACGCCCAGGAAGCTCAAGGTCGCCTCCAGGATGATCGCCAAGGCCAGGTTGATGGTGGCGATCACCAGGACCGGCCCCATGACGTTCGGCAGCACGTGGCGGATCATGATCGACAAGGGATGGCGGCCGATGATGCGGGCGGCCTGGACATATTCCTTGTTCTTCTCGACCAGAGTGGAGCCGCGCACCGTGCGCGCATACTGCACCCAGAAAGAGAGCCCGATGGAGAGCGTCAGCACCGCATAGGCGGTCATGGCGTCGCCCTTGCCGCCGATCAACGCGGTGGCGATGCCGTCGATCAAAAGCGCGATCAGGATCGCCGGAAAGGTCAGCTGGATATCGGCCAGCCGCATGATCACGGCATCGACCGCACCGCCCAGGTAGCCCGACAGCAAGCCCAGGGAGACGCCGAGGATACCGGCGAAGAGCACCGAGGCCAGGCCGACGAAAATCGAGATGCGTGCGCCATACATGATGGTCGAGAGGATGTCGCGGCCCTGATCGTCGGTGCCCAGCAGGAAGCGTGGATCGCCGCCTTCCGCCCAGACCGGCGGTATCAGCGAATCCAGCAGGCTCACCTGGCCTCAGGTCGTAGGGGTCGAAGGGCGCGATCAAGGGTGCCAAGACCGCCATGAGGACGAAGACCACGGTGACCACGGCCGAGACCTGGGCCAGCCAGGAGCGGCGGAAGGAATAGACCACGTCGCTGTCGGCGGCGCGCGCCCACCAGCTCTTGGTCCCGGAGGGCAGGTTTGGCGGAACGGTGTCGGTCATGGCCGCGCTTCGCTCAATGGCCGGCTGCGCGGGTGATGCGCAGGCGCGGGTCGACGGCGAAGTAGAGCAGGTCGACGCCCAGGTTGATGGCCACGAAGAGGAAGGCGATCAGCAGAAGATAGGCCGACATGATGGGGATGTCGACGTTCTGGACGGCCTGCAGGAACAGGAGCCCCATGCCGGGCCACTGAAAAACCGTCTCGGTGATGATGGCAAAGGCGATCACAGAGCCCAGCTGAAGGCCGGTGATGGTGATGACCGGCACCAGCGCGTTCTTCAGCGCATGGCCGAAGTTGATCGCGCGGGTCTGCAGGCCGCGGGCGCGCGCGAACTTGATGAAGTCGGTGCGCAGCACCTCCATCATCTCGGCGCGCACCAGGCGCATGATGAGGGTCAGCTGGAACAGGGCCAGGGTCGTGACCGGCAGCACCAGCGACTTCAGGCCCGAGATCGTCAAGAGCCCGGTGGTCCAGAACCCCAGGTCCACGGTCTGGCCGCGCCCGAAGGAGGGCAGCCAGCCCAGCAGCACGGAAAAGACGTAGATCAGGAGAATGCCGATCAGGAAGGTCGGCAGCGCCACGCCCAGCAGCGAGACCGTCAGGAAGATGCGCGACAGCCAGGCCTCGCGCCTGAGGCCGGCATAGACCCCCATGGGCACGCCCGCGAGCAAGGCCACGAGGGCGGAGATGATCGAGAGCTCCAAGGTTGCCGGCAAGCGGCTGGCCAGCAGCTCCGAGACCGGCGCCTTGAACTGATAGGAGATCCCGAAGTTGAAGTTGGCCGCGTTCCAGACGAAGCGCAGGAACTGCTCGACCGGCGGATCGTTCAGGCCCAGACGCTCGCGCAGCGCCTCGCGCTCTTCCAGGCTGGTCTCGATGCCGACCATCTGGTTCACCGGATCGCCGACGAAGCGGAACATGACGAAGGCCAGCAGTGCCACCGCCATCATCACGATGGCGGCTTGACCCAGTCGGCGCAGGATGAATGCCAGCATGGCCTGTTAACTACCCATCGGGGCAAACGAACCGGGCCGGGGCCTCCTCGCTTCGAGAAGGCCCCGGCCCTAGCAATGCTACTCGATGTTGATGTGATAGAGCATCACCTGGTTGTCGGCGCGTTGCACCACGCTGACGCCCTTGCGCACGCCCCAGGCCAGGGACTGCTGGTGCAGCGGGATGTAGGCCACGTCGCCGGTGGTCAGCTCATAGGCCTGCTTGATCAGCTGGTTGCGCTTGTCGGCGTCGGTCTCGACCAGGATCTGGCCGGCCAACTCGTCCACCTTGGGATTGCAGTAGCCACCCAGGTTGAAGGGGCCGCCGTCGCCGGCCTCGTTGCGGCAGCCGTGCAGGTTGTGCAGCACGTTCCAGCTGTCGAAGCTGCCAGGCGTCCAGCCCAGGAGATAGAAGCTGGTGTCGTAACCGCCCGGCGCCAGCACCTTGGCGAAGTAGAGCGCCTTGGGCTGGGCATTGAGGTTCACCTTGATGCCGATCTTGGCAAGCATGGCGGTGACCGCCTGGCAGATGGCCTCGTCGTTCACGTAGCGGTCGTTGGGGCAGTCCATGCCGACCTCGAAGCCCTCGCCGTAGCCGGCCTCTTCCAACAGCTTCTTGGCGCCGTCGGGATCATAGTCCAGGCGCTTGAAGTCGTCCGAATAGGTGAAGAGGAAGGGCGAGATCATCAGCGCCGAGGGGGTGGAGAGCCCGCGCATCACCTTCTGCTTGATCGCCTCGATGTCGATCGCGTGATAGAAGGCCTCGCGCACGCGCTTGTCCTTGAAGGGGTTTTTGCCCTTGACGTCGGAGTAGAGCAGCTCGTCGCGCATCTGGTCCATGCCGAGGAAGATCGTGCGCAGTTCCGGGCCCACCAGGGCTTCGGTCTCGGCATTCTCCTCGACCCGCTTCAGGTCCTGCGTGGGCACGGGGTACATGAAGTCGATATCGCCCGACAGCAGGGCGGCAACCCGCGTCGCGTTCGACGCGATCGGGGTGAAGATCACCTCGGTCAGATTGGAGTTGCGGGTGTCCCACCAATTGGGATTGGGCTTCAGGACGGTCTTCACGCCCGGCTCGTGGCTCTCGATGATGAAGGCGCCGGTGCCGTTGGCGTTGAAGGCGGCATAGCCCTTGGTGAGGTCGGCCGCGGTGGTCGGCGCGACGGCGTCGTTCGCCTCGGCCCACTCGCGGTCCATGATGTACCAGGTGTCCCACTCGTAATAGAGGATCGGGTTGGGCGAGCTGGTGACGAAGTCGACCGTGTGGTCGTCGACCACCTCGACCTTCACGTCCGCCGGCAAGCGGGTCTTGAGGTCGGAGCCCTCGTCCAGCACGCGGTTGGCGCTGAAGGCCACGTCATCTGCGGTGAAGTCGTTGCCGTTGGCGAACTTCACGTCCTTGCGCAGGTGGAAGCGCCAGCGCGTCGGCTCCACCACCTCCCAGCTGGTGGCCAGCGCCGGCATGATTTCAAGGTTGGCGCCGCGCCGGGTGAGCCCCTCGTAGACGTTGCCCAGCATGCCGAGCGTGAAGGTCTCGTTCAGCGTGTAGGGGTCCAGCGAGTTGAGGGAGCCCTGAAAGGCGAAGCGCAGCGTCTCTGCGCGCATATCGGTGGCGCCGAGCGTAACGCTCAGGCCGGCGGCCGCAAGGGCCACAGCAATCCCAGACTTCATTGTCGAGCCTCTCTGTTGCGTGTCGCATTTTCTGCCGTGCATACCCCCCTCGCCCGACGTCCGCCGAAAGAGAAGCGCTCCACGATCTTCTTTGACGATAGCGGCATAGAACGTAGAGGTCGATCCCGCAAGCCCCATCGGCACTCACGCCAGGCCAAGACACCCCTCGAAGTCACGAAGAGGTGATCGCCGGAGGCCTTCGGGAGCAGCGGAAAAGCCTGGCGGACGGAGCGCCGCGGCTCCGGCTCGCCTGCTCCACTATTCGACGAAAGGGCCCGCGGGCGATGGCGGCCGGGTCACTTGCCGGCGGGCAGCAGCCTTTGCGCCAGGCTCACCCAATAGCGGATACCGGCGGGCAGCACCGCTTCGTCGTTGAAGACGTAGTGGTCGCCGTGCAGTCCCTCCCCGGCCGCCACCTCCCCGGCGCCGATCCAGGCATAGGCGCCCTCGCCGACGGCCTGCAGCATGAAGGCGAAGTCATCGCAGCCCATGGAGGGCTGGAAGTCGCTGGCTGCCCTGCCGGTCCCCAGGGCGTCGGCGGCCGCCGCAAGGGCATCCGCGGCACCGGCCTCGGAATTGACCACCGGCGGATAGCCCGGCCGATAGTCGAGCGCCAGGCAGAGGCCGTGGGTAGCCCCGACCCCCTCGGCCACCCGCTGGATCTCCGTCCGGCAATGCTCGGACAAGGCCGGGTCGAAGAAGCGGCAGGTCCCCTCGATCCTGACTTCGCCCGGGACGAAGTTGTTGAAGCGCCCGCCATGCACCTGCGTCACCGACAAGACCAGCGCTTGCATGGGGTCCGCGCTGCGGCTCACCACCCGCTGCAGGCCGGTGATGAGGTCCGCGGCGGCGAGGATGGGATCGTCACCCAAATGCGGCATGGCGGCATGCGCGCCCTTGCCGGTCACCGTTAGGGAAAAATCGTCGACGGCAGCCATCTGCGGGCCTTCCAGCACGCCGATATGGCCGGCCGGAAAGCCCGGCCAGTTGTGAATGGCGAAGACCTTCTCCGCCGGGAAGCGCCGGAAAAGACCGTCGGCGACCATCCTGCGCCCGCCGCCCACCACCTCCTCGGCGGGCTGAAAGACGAAAGCGATGGTACCGTCGAAGGTCACCTCGCCGGCCAAGAGCTTGGCCGCGCCCAGCAGCATGGCGCTGTGCCCGTCATGCCCGCAGGCATGCATCACGCCGGGTGTCTTGGAGGCATAGGGTACCGCGGCCTTCTCCTGGATCGGCAGCGCGTCCATGTCCGCGCGCAAGGCGACCCTCCGGTCGCTGTCGCCCTTGCGCAGCACGCCGACGACCGCCGTCGCGCTGACGTCGCTATGCACCTCCAGGCCGAAGGAGCGTAGCTTCTCGGCCACGAAGGCCGCGGTGTCATGCTCTTCGAAGCCCAGCTCCGGGTTGGCGTGGATCTTGTGCCGCCAGGCTACGACTTCGGGGAGTATCTCCGCGATCGGATCGTTTGCTGTCATGCCTCTTCCTTTCCTAAGGTGCGAGGCAGGGTGGCCTTCAGGCGCGCAGGCGGTCTTGTACGATCTTGCGGTTCGGTCTTGGGCTTGTTCCGGGACCCTGTACGCGTTGCTGGTTGGTTGTCGCAACCAAAGGCGAGTCACCGAAATCACTTCTATCCTGAATAGCGTTCGTTACCAGACCCAATGATACAAGATTGCACCTCATCATTGGATCGATATCACGAAGTAATGAGATCGTCATCGCTAGCGACAGCGCGGCGATCCAGGTCTTACTTGCATCCCTTTACCTGCTGGATTGCCGCGTCGCCTTTGGCTCCTCGCAATGACACTGGGCGTTGCCTGACATAGCATTGATATTGGATGCAAACATCCCACAAGACCTGACAGCTCTCAACTAGATTTCGATCCAAGGGCAACCTCTCCTAACGCCCCGCAAACGCACAGCGGTACTGGCCGGGCGTGAAGCCGAAGACGGCCTTGAAGCGCCTGGTGAGATGCGCCTGGTCGGCGAAGCCGGCGGCCACGGCAGCCTCGGCGATCGGCGTACCCGCCTGAATGAGGTCCTTCGCGCGTCTGGCCCGCCTGTAGGTGAGGAAGGCATGCGGTGACAGGCCGGTCTCCTCCTTGAAGACCCGCTGGAGATGGCAGGGCGAGAGCCCGACGACCGAGGCCACGTCGAAGAGGCTCACGCTCCCAGCCAGATTGCCCGCGAGGTAGTCCTTCACCCGCGCCACGGCCGCGCGTTCCCTTGGTCGCCGTGGCGCTCTCAACGGCCTGTCGCCGTGCAGTCTAATCAGCCGCTCCACCGCCTCGACCCAGAGTGACCGGCTCTCCAAGGCCGAGGCCGGCCCCTCCAGCAGGCGATGCAAGCGCACCAGCATGCGCGCAAGGGGAGGGTCCTTGATCACGGCCTTCCCGAAGCGCGGCGGCGATGGATGGCGCTCGCCCAGCTGCCGTGCGACCTCGACCAGCAAGGCTTCGCGCGGATAGATGACGCGGTACTGCCACCCGCCCTCTGCCCCTGCTTCGCCGTCATGCAGCGTATCGGGGTTGATCACGATGATGTCGCCGAGGCCGGCGACCTGCGCCTCTCCGCGGCAGCGAAAGGTCTCCACGCCCCGCGTCACCACCCCCAGGACATAGCCTTCATGCACGTGCGGGCGATAGCACTGCCGCCGAAAGTCACCCCACAGCAGTTCGAGGCCATCGAGGTCGGGAGAGGTCCAGAAGCGTGCTTGCTCACTCGGGTCGGCTGCCAGCATGGCGGCAAGGATAGCATGCCGTCGTCACCACAGCTTGGACTCTCTTTGCCTCGGAACCCTGTCGCCCTGCATCGGGACCACTGCTGTCCGGCTTAGTAAATGGGGCTGTAGCTTGTTTCCTTGTTCTCAACCATCATTCGTTACCGCCGGGCGTCAAGGCCCGCTGGTGACAAATTGCGGGGCGAGCGAAGGGGTTCCTACGACCGGCCTGTCCGCCTATCCCGATGGCTATGGATCAAGTCCCGGCATGACGCTTGAGTGAGCACCAGTTGGCAGGGGCACATCACCAGCGCCCCCTCTCCGTACCTCACCCGTAGAGGATGGTGTCGATGTCGATCAGCACCACGCCGGCCGGCAGGGTGACGCCGGCGCCCAGCTGCAGCGTATCGGTCCCATCGCCGCCGTCGTAGGTCTCGCCGTCCTGGATCTCGCCCTGGCGGTTGACCTTGAAGAGGTCGTCGCCGGCGCCTCCGTAGAGGCTGTCGCGCCCCGCATCGCCGCGCATGACATCATCGCCTGCCCCGCCGAAGACCACATCGTTGCCGCCCTGGCCACGCAGGAAGTCGTCACCGTTGCCCCCATAGAGACCGACATCGAAGCCGGTGCCGCCGAAGAGGCTGTCGTCGCCCTCACCGCCCTCCATGACGTCCTCGTCGGCGCCGCCGTAGAGCTGGTCGTCTCCCTGGTCACCGCTCACGAAGTCGTCGCCGTTCCCTCCATAGAGGCCGCTGTCATCGCCATCGCCGCCGAAAAGACTGTCGTCGCCGGCACGGCCGAAGAAGGCGAAGTCGTCGCCGCTGCCACCAAAGAGGCTGTCGGCAAAGCCGTCTCCTTCGAAACCGCTGTCGCTCCCGCTGCCGCCGTAGAGGGCGTCCCGGCCGCGCCCTCCATGAAACTCGCCATCGTCTCCTTTGGCACCGAAGAGCCTGTCGGAAGCGGAGTCGCCAAAGAAACTGCGGTCGTCCTCATTGTCGCCAAAGAGGCTGTCGGCGCCAGACCCACCGTAAAAGCTTTCGTCACTCTGACGTCCGCCGAAGAGGCTGTCGCTGCCAGCTTCGCCGAAGAAGGCGCGGTCTGCCTCGGTGCCGCCGTAGAGACCGTCGGACCCAAATCCGCCGTAGAACTGGCTGTCGTCCCCTTCGCCGCCGAAGAGGCTGTCGGCACCGGAACCGCCATGAAACTCTCGGTCGTCCCCGTCGTCGCCGACGAGCTTGTCGCTACCGGAATCCCCGTAGAGTTTCTGGTCCGCCCCCTCGAATCCACCAAGGTCATCGGAGCCAGGACCGCCGTAAAAATAGGAGTCGGGCCCGTTGCCGCCGCCGACGTTGTCCGAGCCGGACCCGCCGAAAAAGTGACAATTCGACCCAGAACCGCCAAAGAGGCGGTCGAAGCCGGACCCACCGAAAAAAAACTCGTCACTCCCATCGTCACCCTGGATTCTGTCGTTACCCTCCTCGCCGTAGAAATAACTGTCATCCCCATCGCCTCCGAAGAGACGGTCAGATGAGCTCCCCCCGAAGAAGCTGGCATCGCCGCCGTCGCCGGCCTTGAGGCTGTCGGAGCCAGGCCCGCCGTAGAAGAGGCGGTCAGACGAATCCCCGCCGTAGAGGCTGTCGTCGTTACCCCCGCCAAAGAAGCGCTCATCCGCTCCAGAGCCGCCGAAGAGGCTGTCGCGTCCGGGCCCGCCGTAGGCGTTCGAATCAGAGCCATCACCGCCGTAGAGCCTGTCGGGCGCGTAGCCGCCGAAGAGCGCGTGGTCGTCGCCCTCACCGCCGTAGAGCCGGTCACGTCCGCCCGTGCCGTCGAGCAGGGAGTCGTCCCCACTGCCACCAAAGAGGCTATCAAGCCCCGGCCCACCATTGAGACTGTCGCTGGCGCTCAGGCCATAAAGCGTGTCGTCCGCGCCGAAGCCCAGAATGGTGTCGACGTCATCGGTCCCGCTCAGCGTGTCCGGCCCTCCGGTGCCTGGAATGAACGCCATGGTTTCGCCTCTCTCAAATCAAGATCGCCTGCGCGTTTCAGTGTCACTTCAGTGTCACTGGTGTCTTGGTTCCAACACTTGGTTCCCGATGCCTCACATGGGTCACTGCCGGATCAAGTCCGGGCATGACCTCGAGGGGGAACCGGATGTCAACGCCACACCACTAGGCTAATGGTTGTGCGGCCGGTGGGGCAAGGAGATTTCTCGCTGCAATCGCGCCATGATCTTACCCGCACCCAATAACGCGCGGTAGGGGGAACGACGGAAATGACACCATGTTCGGCGGCTCCGGGGTCGACAAGCTCTCCAGCGGGACCGGTGACGATGTGAACTATGGTGGGACAGGAGGTTACACCCTCTACGGTGGATTGGGCGACGACGTCTTCATGGTGGCCAACCAAGAAGATTTCGACAACCGTCTCTATGACGGTGGCGAGGGTACCGACACCCTCTGCGTCGGCGCCGGCGTCACGGTTCCGGGCATCGGGACCGGCTTCGTCTCCATTGAGGTGACCCTCTTCGGCTAGGAATCCATCCTGACGACTCGCTCCCCGCTAACCTACTCGGTGAACGCTGCATTCACCGTCTTGATGCTAATGAACATGCGTAGCCGACGAGACGGAAAGGGCTGGAAGCCAATAGCCTCATAGAAGGTGCGACGCCGCTCCGTGGCTTCTGGACCGCCGTCTTCCAGCACATCCAAGATCACGGCGACGATGCCGAGCTGGTCTGCCGCAACCGCAATGCGTTTCAAGGCATCGGCCAGGAGAATGCGCCCGAGGCCAGCACCCTGATGACGTCTGTCGACCCCGATCATCGAGAGGTAGGCCGCCGGGATGCGCCCATGCTGTGGCGCATTCTTGGTCAAGGCCGAAGGCAAATCCGCGGCTTCAATGGCATGTGCGTTGATCGCGTAGTAGCCGAGCACAGCCTGGCTCTCGGGACTGACCGCCACCCAGACGCGGGTGAAGTCACCTGCTTGCTGCTTCTTGGCAGACAGCTTGAGGAAGTTATCGATCCGAGAGATGCCGGACGAGAAGCTCTTGCGCTCGTGCTTTGCAGGAGTTAGCGGCTCAATCCAAAGGTGGCGATGAGAGACCTCCTCATTCGCCATGCCGCACCGCCTTGCGGTGCAGAGCGACAGCGTCGAGAAGCGCGTCGCTCGGAGCCGCCGGGGCCTCGAGCGCGGCCAAGAAAGCGGCGCGATCTGCTGCGTTCAGTACCGTGCGCTCATGCTCGGCTATTGTCTGCTGTGCCCGCTCCAATGCCGCAGAGGTGACGAAGGTGGTCTCGTCGACCCCCAAGAGCGCCGCCGCCTGCTGGATCTGCGCTTTGATCTGCGGCTTGGTGCGCTGCTCCATCCGGGCGTTCTTCGGTTCGTCGATGGCTGCCGCATGGTCACGAAACTTCAACACGATCCTTCTCCTTGCTGCGTGTATGTACGGATGCCTGCCGGACAAATCAAGATCAATCGCTTGTCTCCTCCATGAGGTCACGGAGGGGACGATCGCTTCTGCCTGATCGCCGGGAGCCGCTGACAAAAGCAACCATAGATAGATTTTCAAACTGCACGCAATACGCCATTGTTTCAATGTATATTCTATTCTCTAACAACAGTCTTGACGCGAACCATGCCCGACGAAGCCCGACAGCGATCCGATGCCCTGAGACCCATCCTGGAGAACCTGAGGGCCAAGCTCTTGGATCTCAGCACGCGCAACCGCCTGCTGGCCTTTCGGCATTCGACGGTTAGCTGCCTGCGCGTCGCCGACGAACTGCCGGATCAGCTCTACCGAGGTCTCCTGGAAGGCCAGGGCTTCACCTTCGACGCGGTGCCGGAACCAAGCCAGCGGGAGCTTGAGCGCTATCATGCGGCCGATCAGGCGGTCCCCCGTGCTGCCGCCCCGGAGGAGGCCCTGCCGCGGCCCAAGGCCGAGACCTGGGCGCAGCACTGCGGCATCGAGGTGGACTACGAACTGCCGCTGGACGCTGCCGAGGAGCGGCCCGATCGCCACAGCGACCGCAAGATCCAGACGCTACTCTATCCCGACGAGCTGGAGCGGCGCTTGCGGAAACTGCGCAGCGATGCACGCACGGCGGTGGAGGAGACCGGCAGCAACTTGCTTCACCTGGCGGTCGGCTTTCTGGAGTGGCGCGAGCCGCGCGATCCCCGGCGCGGCTACCTGGCCCCGCTGCTGCTGGTGCCGGTGGAGCTGGACCGCCAGACCCTGCGCGGCGGCAAGCACAGCTATCGCCTAAGCTGGACCGGCGAGGACCTGCAGTCGAACCTCTCACTCGAAAAAAAACTGGCCGACGACTTCGCGCTGACGCTGCCCGCTTTCGAAGAGGACCTGCTGCCGGAGGCCTACTTCAAGCAGGTGCGCCGTGCCTTCGCCGATCAGGCCGACTGGCGGGTGCGCCGCTACGTGAGCCTGGCGCTCTTCCAGTTCGGCAAGCAGCTGCTCTACCGCGACCTCGATCCGGCGGTCTGGCCCAAGGGGCAGGGCCTCGCCGAGTCGGCCCTGGTGCAAAGGCTGCTGCTGGGCGAAAGCGGCAGCGGCCTCGACCTGGCACCGCCGCCGGAGCCGGAGCCGGACGAGATCGATCTCGGCCTCGCGCTGGTCGAGCGCTCCGACAGCTCGCAGTCGGCGGCCCTGCTCAGGGTGCTCTCCGGCGAGAGCCTGGTCATCCAAGGCCCGCCCGGCACCGGCAAGTCGCAATCCATCACCAACCTGATCGCCGCCGCATTGGGCCGCGGCAAGCGGGTGCTCTTCGTCTCGGAGAAGCTGGCGGCGCTTGAGGTGGTCCGCCGCCGCCTGGACGAGGCCGGGCTCGGCGACTTCGTGCTGGAGCTGCACAGCCACAAGACCCGCAAGCAGGCGCTGATCGAGGACCTGCGCCATCGCCTGACGGCGGGCGAACGCCACCGCCACCCGCAACGCATCGCCGCCGCGCGCCGCGAGCTGGCGGCCAACCGCCAAGCCCTGCAGGACTATGTGGCCGTCGTGGCCCAGCCCTTCGGCGCGCTCGGCTGGCCGATCGCCGATATTCTATTCCAAGCCGGGCGCCTGCGGCGACGCCTCGGTTCGCTGGTGCTGGAGGGGCCCGAGGCGGCGGATCTGGAGGCCGGCGCACTCACCCAACAGGACCACAAGGCGGCCAGGGAACTGCTGGGCGCCTTGGCCGCGCTGGCGAGCAGCGCCGAGGGGCCCTTGGCCGAGCATCCCTGGGCCGGCGTCTCCTCCGCCGCCGTCCTGGGCGAGGTCGACCGCCACGCCGTGGTGAGGCAGGCCCAGCTCTGGCGAGAGGCCCTCTCCGCCCTCGAGCAGACGCTCGGGCCACTGCGCAATCAGCTCGGCCTCGCCGAGGCCACCGACCTCCTGCCGCTGACCCGCCTGGCGAGCTGCCGCGCGAACTGCCCGCGCTGCGCCTGTCGCTCGTGCGCGCCGCCGTCACGGCCAGGCAGGTTCTGGACTACCTCTCGCTCGAGGCCACGGACGAGCTGCAAGACCTGCGGACCGCCGCCGGCATCCTGCGCCTGGCGGCCGCTGCACCGGCTGGAATCGACCGCCTGCCGCAGCATCTCGTCAGCGACCCCTCGCTCGGCAGCGAGCTGGAGCCGCTGCGCCAGCAGCTGCGCGACCTGCTGGGGCGCCGCGAGGCCCTGCAGCACCGCTTCGCCGTCGCGCCCGAAACGCTCGGCGCGCCGGAACACTTGCGCCAGCTGGCAAGGCAGCTGCAACAAGGGGGGCTCTTCGGCTGGCTCAGCGCCGCCGTCCGCACCGCCAAGCGCGAAGCACGCGCACTCTCCGCCACCGGCAGCGATCTGGCGCGCCAGCCGGCAACACTGATCCAAGCGGCGGTCTTCCTGGAGGAACGAGAGAGCCTGCTTGCCGCCTCGGCAGCCCTTGGCCTCGCCGGCGAACGGCTCGACCAGGTGCAGCAGGTCCTGGACTCCATCACCGCCGCCCGCAGCTGGGCGGCCGACGTGCAGGTCGCCTTCGGGCAGGGCTTCTCGCCACGCGCCGCAGTCGGCCGGCGGGTGATGCAGGCAAGCGCGGCACAGCTGGCCGATCTCGCGGCGACGGCGGACCAGACAGAGGGCGCGACGCTCATCGCCTTCGAACAAGCACTCTCCTCGATCGAGGAGGGACGCGCGCTTTGGCCCGCTTACTTGGCGACCCTGCTGCCGGAGCCCTTGGCCCATGCCCTGGCCGGGCTGTTGGACACCGACCTCGCCGCGTTGCTCGAGCGGCTGGGAGCGCTGTCACAGGCAGCGGACGCCGCCGCGCAAGCAGAGATGCGATTCGCAGACTGCGCCGGCCTGGATCGCGCGCTTTGGGATCGCCCCGGCCTGTCGGCCCCGGCGCGGCTCGATCATGCCTTGTCCGCCCAAGACCGCCTGGCGGATTGGCTGGAGGCCGATCGCCTGCTGTCGCGCCGCGAGGTGCCCGGCGTGCAGGCGGTCACGGCAGCCTTGCTGGCGGGCGCGCTGCCGCCCGACGCCGCGGTGGACACCTTCGACCACCTCCTCTTCGACGGCCTCGCCAGAGCGGCTTTTGCCGCCCATCCCCTGCTTGCCCAGATGCGCGACGGCGACCAGGACCGCCTGCGCGCCGCCTTCCAGGAGGGCGACGAGGCGCTGATGGAGCTGACCGCCCAGGAGATCGCGGCAGAGCTGGTGCGCGCGCCCATCCCGGAGGGCCGCAGCGGCGCCAAGGTGGCCGATCTCACCGAACAGCGACTGGTCAAGCGCGAGACCGCCAAGCAGAAGCGCCACATCCCCATCCGCCAGCTGGTCCGGCGCGCCGGCCGGGCGCTGCAGGCGATGAAGCCCTGCTTCATGATGGGTCCGCAGTCGGTCGCCCAGTACCTGGAGCCCGGCGCGCTGGCCTTCGACCTGGTGATTTTCGACGAGGCCTCGCAAGTACGGCCCGAAGAAGCCGTGGGCGCGCTGGCCCGTGCCGGCCAAGCGGTCATCGTCGGCGATTCCAACCAGTTACCGCCCACCAGCTTCTTCCAGCGTACCGGAGAGGCCGTCTCTGAGGAGGAGGCCGATCTTGCCAGCGCCACCGACAGCATCCTGGAGATGGCGGAGAACCGCCTGCAATCGGCCATGCTGCGCTGGCACTACCGCTCACGCCATCCCGACCTGATCGCCTTTTCCAACCAGCGCTTCTACAACGGGCGCTTGCTGCTGTTCCCCAGCCCCATGGCCGACAAACAGGATCAAGGCCTTGCCTTCCATCCCGTCGCCGAGGGCGTCTGCCAGAGTGGCCGAAACCCGATGGAGGCCGAGGCCGTGGCGGAGGCCGCCGTCCGCCATCTCGTCGAGCGACCCGGCCAAAGCCTGGGCGTGGTGGCGATGAACGTCGAGCAGCGCGACCTCATCCAGCAGCTGGTCGAGCGCAAGGCCGAGGCCGAGCCGGCGCTGGCCGGCGGCGCCGAGGAGACGCGCGGCGGCAGCGAGCCCTTCTTCGTCAAGAACCTGGAGAACGTGCAGGGCGACGAGCGCGACGTCATCTTCATCTCGCTCACCTACGGCCCGCCGGCCATCGGCGCCCGGGTGCCGCAGAACTTCGGGCCGATCAATCAAGAGACCGGCTGGCGGCGCCTCAACGTCCTCTTCTCCCGTGCCAAGGAGCGTATGGAGATCTTCTCCAGCCTGCGCGAGAGCGACGTCACGCCCGGCGAGAGCAGCGCCCGCGGCCCGCACGAGCTGCAGGGCTTCCTGCGCTTCGCCCAAGGCGGCCTTCTGGGTGACGCCCCGCGGCTCACCGGCCGCCGGCCCGACAGCGACTTCGAAATGGCGGTGATCGAGGGCCTGGAGCAGCGTGGCTTCAACTGCCGCTCGCAAGTGGGCCAAGCCGGCTTCTTCATCGACATCGGCGTGCTCGACCCGGAAAAGCCGGGGCGCTTCCTCGCCGGCATCGAGTGCGACGGCGCCAACTATCACAGCAGCCGCTCGGCCCGCGACCGCGACCACCTGCGCCAGGCCGTGCTGGAGCAGCTGGGCTGGACCATCTTCCGTGTCTGGTCGACCGACTGGTTCCTCGATCCGGAGCGCGCGCTCACCCGACTGATCAGCCAGCTGGAGGCCATCCACCAGGCACCGCCCGCGCCGGCACTGCGCTCCCAGCCTGCCTTGCCGGGCCTGGAGAGCCCAGGCGACGAGCTGCCGTCCTTCGAGCCCCTGCCGGAGGTCTTGAGCGCGCGCGATGCCAGAGCCCACCTGGTCCGCCTGCGCGAGGCCATCTATGAGGCCCACCCGGAGCGCGACCGCGCCAAGGGCCTCCTGCGCCGCGCCATGCTGGAGGAACTGCTGCGCAAGCGCCCGGTCAGCGAGGCCGAGTTTCTGGCGCAGGTGCGCTCCGACCTGCGCGCCGCTACGCAGGGCGACGATCTCAAGACCTACGGGCCGCGTATCTTCGATATTCTGGAGCGGATTGCGTGAGACTCTGCTTCGCAGCCTGCGGCGCTAACCCCTGCCGGGGGCGCACCTGCGGTGCGGCATGACTGGGTGCTTCGAAAAGCAATCAGGAAAGCCGGTACCACGTGCCTCTGCCGGTTCCCTCTTGGGCGAGATGCTTGGCGGAGACCAGCGATTTGAGGTGCTTCTTCACGGTGTTGCGATTGGCACCAGTCATTCTGACGATCTGACCGACGGTGACCCTTCCGTGATCTCTCGCCAGATCCAGAATTCTTGCGGACAACGCCGGTAGAGTGCCGACCAAGAGGCGCTCACGCTCGATCTTGTTCTCAAGCCGCCTTTTCTGCTGCTGCAAGGCACGCAAGAAGTAGATAATCCAAGGCGCCCATTGCGGGGTCTCGCTGCGGATCGTGCCCTGGGTTCGGCGCAGGGCGACGTAGTAGCCTTCCTTCGTTTGCTCGATGATGCTCTCCAGCGAGCTGTAAGGCACATAGGCGTAGCCACTGCGCAACAGAAGCAACGTGGTCAGAATTCGTGACAGCCTGCCGTTCCCGTCCTGAAAGGGATGGATTTCGAGGAAGGCCACGACGAAGATCGCAATGACCAAGAGCGGGTGGAGCTGGCGGTCCTCCAATGCAGCTCTGGTCCAGCCGACCAGCTCGGACATCAGGCGCGGCGTGTCGAAGGGTGTTGCCGTCTCGAAGACGACGGCGATCTCGCCGCCATCGGCATCGAATGCGGTGACATGATTGGGAAGGGTCTTGTACGCGCCGCGGTGCCGCGCGTCCTTGGTGCTATGAACCAAGAGATCGCGATGCAGCTGCTTGATGTGGTTCTCCGTGGTGTCGATGGCGTCCGCATGAGCAAAGACCGTTTCCATAGTCTCTGCATATCCGGCGACTTCCTGCTCGTCCCGCGAGCCGAAGCTCTCGATCTCCAGAGCCGACAAGAGTCGCTCAACCTCAGTGTCTGAGAGCCTGCTGCCTTCAATCCTTGTGGATGAGCCGATGCTCTCGATCGTCGCGACTCGGCGCAGTGCGGACAGGCGCTCCGGCACCAGTCTCCCCAACGCGCGCCAAGCTCCCTTGAACTCATCGATTTCAGCAATGAGCGCAAGGATCTCAGGGGTGATCTCCAAGGCGTTGACGTTCACCGGCATATCCATAAAGTTACCCATATTTATCCATAAATTCAAATTCTGGACGCGACTACCCAATTTCTTATCCACAAATACCCGTAAGCCGACCTGAGAGCGAAGCGATGTCGATTGCCTATCGCCCTGAGCCAACGCGCAGCCTGATCAAGGCCAGGGCACTCAGCAGGCAGAAACCGGCCAGCAGGTAGGCCGGCGGCGCGGTGCTGCCGGAGGCGCGGATCCAATTGGTGGCGACCACCGGCGTCAGGCCCCCGGCACCTGCGATTCCGATGTTGAAGACCAGTGCCACGCCGCTGTAGCGCACCTCGGCTGGAAAGAGCGCGGTCGCAAGGCCGGTTGCAGCGCCATAGGCAAGGCTGGCCAGCAGAGACAGGAGAGCCAGGGCCGGCAGAACCGCCTCTTCGCCCGACCGCAGCCAGGCATAGAGCGGGATCGCAGCCAGAGCCAGCAGGCAGCTGCCGACCAGCACCGGCCACTTGAGGCCGAAGCGATCGCCCAGCCAACCCGACAGCGGCAGAACCGCGATGAAGACCAACACGCCCGCCACCCCGGCACGCGCACTCGCAGCGCGGTCGTAGTGGAGGAAGTCGGTCAGATAGCTGTCCATGTAGAGATAGAGCAAGGCGGCCACGGCACCCACCTGACTGATGACGAGAAGGCCGGCCAGCACGTGGCGCCAATGCTGGCGCAGCAGGCTTTCCAGCGGGATCTTCTGGATGCGTTGCCCGAGATCGGCGAAGGCGGGGCTCTCGACGAGTTTTGCCCTCAGCACGTAGCCGATCACCGCAAGCAGGCCGCCTATGCCGAAGGCGATCCGCCATCCATAATGCGTGAGGGCCTGGTTGCTGATCAGGTCGACAAGCAGCCAATGCGTAAGCTGCGCCAGAAGGAGCCCACCGTAGACGGCCACGAACAGCAGCGAACAAGCAAGGCCACGCCGCTGCGGCAAGGCTTCGGTGATCAGCACCATGGCGCCGGGCAGCTCACCGCCCAGGAAGAAGCCTTGCAGCACCCGGATCACGGCAAAGAGAATCGGCGCCGCCACGCCAAGCGTCTCGTAGCCCGGCAGGACTGCCATCGCGGTGGTGGCGAGCGCCATGCCGGCGATCGAGATGCGCAGCATCATCCGCCGTCCGTAGCGGTCACCGAAGTGGCTGAAGAGGAGGCCGCTGAAGGGCCTCACCAGGTTGCCGGCGGCGAAGACGGCGAAGACGGCGCCCAGCCGTGCTGCGGCGCTCTCGCCGGGAAAGAAGATCTGCCCCAGGGCATCGGCGAAGAGCGCGAAGATGACGAAGTCGTAGATCTCCAAGCCGCCGCCGATGCTGCCGAGCGCGATGGTGCGCACACGATCGGCCTGGCTCAAAGAGGGCATGGCGTTGCCTCGCAGAGGTTGCGTCCGGCACACACGCCGCAAGGCCCTGGCACTGCCATCCGGGCCAGCCCTTCGTGCGGTAACCTGGACAGGAGACTTCACGGAATCCTCAGGCTAGCATCCCCAGACCGGCGCCGGCCAGAATGGCTCGAGAGGAAGAGGGACAGCGTGCAGATCGACCTGGACATCATCGAGGTGCTGGTGATGAGCATCTTCGTGCTCTATGTCGGCTTCAGGATCACCAGCGCCGTCAGGTTCCTTGCCAAGAACAACATACCACCCGCGGTCACCGGCGGCCTGCTGTTCAGCCTTTTGCTTGCCTTGGCCAATGAGTTCTTCGGCCTCAAGGTCACATTCGACCTCAATCTGCGCGACGAGCTGTTGCTGGTCTTCTTTTCCACCGTCGGCCTCTCCTCCAAGGTCCGCACCCTGATCGCCGGCGGCAAGGCTTTGATCATCCTCATCGTGGTGACGGGTATTTTCCTGATTCTCCAGAGCGGCACAGGCGTTCTTATCGCACTGTCCGACGGGCTGGACCCGCGCCTGGGCCTGATGGGCGGCAGCCTCTCCTTCGCCGGCGGCCACGGCACGGTGATCGCTTGGGGCAAGGTCTTCGAAGGTAACGGGGTAGAGGGTGCCGGCAGTCTGGGCATCGTCTTCGCCACCGCGGGTCTGGTCGCCGGCGGCCTGGTCGGCGGGCCCGTGGCGCGCTGGCTGATCGTCCGGCACAAGCTGCAGTCCGGCCCTTCGGTGGAGCAGCTGAACGCGCTGGGCTACGACGTCGACACGCAAGGCGCCGGTCACCTGAACACCATCCTGACCGTCATCTTCGTGATCGGCATCTGCATCCTGTTGGGCGACATTCTGAACGACATCTTGACTGCGATCGGCGTGACCTTGCCGGGGTTCCTCACCGCCATGGCCTTCGCCATCATCATCGCCAACCTGGTCGACTTGCCGGGCTTCAAGGTGACGTTGAACCCCGTCACCATAGAGCGCATCGGCGAAGTCAGCCTCAACATCTTTCTCTCGATGAGCCTGATGAGCCTCGATCTCCTGGTCTTGGCCAAGGCGGCCGGCTTCGTCCTGCTGGTGCTGGCAGCACAGGTGCTCTTGATGATCATCGTGGCCGTCTTCGTGATTTTCCGGGCAATGGGGCGCGATTTCGACGCCGCCGTCATCACCGCCGGCTTCTGCGGCCTGGGCCTCGGCGCCACGCCGGTTGCCATGGCCAATATGGATTCCGTCACCCGCAGCTTCGGCCCCTCACCCAAAGCCTTTCTGGTGGTGCCGCTGGTAGGTGCCTTCTTCCTGGACATTCTGAACAACCTGGGCGTTCAGCTTTTCCTCATGATCACCTGACCGCACCGCTGGCCTTCGCCCGACCGACGGCCCACATGAGAAGCCTGGTTTTCTCGTGGGAGACGCCCATGGTCCGATCTTCGCGCCTTCTTGTCTGTTTTGCCGCCCTCCTCTGCCTCTCCTTGCCGCCGCAAGCACTGGCCCAGCCCTGGGTCTCCTATGACGAGCCGCCCGCGGCGAAGGACTATCGCCTGGCGATCCTCGCCCAGGGATTGGACACACCCTGGGGCATGGCTTGGCTGCCGGGCGGCGATCTTCTGATCACCGAGCGGCCCGGCCGCTTGCGCCTGGTGCAGAACGGACAGCTCTTGCCGCAGCCGATCGGCGGCACGCCGGCAGTCTTCGCCAGCGGCCAAGGCGGCCTGCTGGACGTCGCCGTCCATCCCGATTTCGAAGAGAACAGGCTGATCTACCTCTCCTATGCCGCCGGCGACCGGCAAAGCAACGCCACCCGCGTCGCGCGCGCGGTCCTTGACGGCATGCAGCTCAAGGACTTGGAGGTCATCTTCGAGGCCAAGCCCTTGAAGCCGGGCCGCGCGCATTTCGGCTCCCGGCTGCTGTTCCTGCCCGACGGCACGCTTCTGGTGTCGGTGGGCGACGGCGGCAATCCGCCGACAGCGCTGGACGGCGACCTGATCCGCAAGCAGGCGCAAAGGCTGGACAGCCGGCTGGGCAAGATCCTGCGTATCGCCGACGACGGCAGCATTCCGCCCGACAACCCCTTCCTGCACTCGCCCGGCGCCGACGAGGCGATCTGGAGCTATGGGCACCGCAACGTCCAGGGCCTGACCATCGACCCGGTGACCGGCCAGGTCTGGGCCAGCGAGTTCGGCGCGCGCGGCGGCGACGAATTGAACGCCATCGAGCCCGGAAAAAACTACGGCTGGCCGACGGTCACCTATAGCCAGGAGTATTTCGGCGGCGACATCAGCCCGCACCGCACCTTGCCGAACATGGAGGACCCGCGCCTGGTCTGGATGGGCCAGGCCTCACCCTCCGGGCTCTCCGGCTACGGCGGCGAAGCAATCCCCGCGTGGCGGGGCAACCTCTTCTCCGCAGAGCTCGGGACCGGTGATGTGCGCCGCATCCTGCTCGACCCGGCAGGCCAGGTGACCGGCGAAGAGCGCATCCCGGTGGGCACCCGCGTGCGCCATATCGCCGAGGGCCCGGACGGCCACCTCTACCTGCTGACGGACGACTCGGACGGACAGCTGATCCGGATCGATCCGGCCAGCTGATCGGATCTTTCCTTGGTAAGTCCGCAAGACTGGGCCATGATCGTCGGCCAAACCCGAACAGTGGGAGAAGCGTCATGCGATTGGTCGGCGTCTTGCTTGCTCTTCTCGTCAGTCTGGAGGCCTTTGCGGCAGAACCGGACGTCACGCCGCTCTACGAACCGGCGATGGTGCTGAGGACCAGCAACTTCCGCGCCGATCCCTCGACCAATCAGCCGCCCTTGGACACCTTCAAGGCCGGCAAGCAGGTGCTGATCCTGGGCGAGACCAAGGACGATCGCGATCGCACTTGGTATGCGGTCAGCCTCTATGACGGCACCCAGGGCTTCATCTTCGGCAAGCTGCTGGAGCCTCTACCGGACTTCCCCAAGGCGCCCAACGGTCTGGGCACGACGAACATCGAGGATGAGAGCGTCGCCCAACAGCTGGTGGGCTCGCATGGCACCACCCTCAAGTGGGTGGGCGCACAGCCCTGGGGAGAGCTCGTGGTCTTCGAGGACCTGGGCCTCTATTACCTTAAGGGCCGCCAGCAAGGCGAGGGCAAGGCCGCCAACGACGTGATGGAGATCGAGGGCTTCGTGACCGACATCGACAGCGAGGGCTTCACTCTCAATGGCACAATCAGCTACGAGCTTCACCAGTACGAAAAGCCGGTCAACTGCACGCGCAAGGGGACCCACCGCTTTCAGCGGATCGCAGACTCCAACACCTGGCGTGCCAGCAGTGTCGCCAAGCCGTGCGGCAAGTGGGAGGACGAGCTCGAGATCTATCTGCGCAAAGAGTAGCCGGGCGGCATTCTCGCGTTAGGCGGCGGCATAGATGCCGGCCGCCTTTACGTCCTCGTCGACATAGGCTTCGAACTGCTTGAAGTTGGTCTCGAAGCGTATGGTCAGCTCGCGCGCGGTCTGGTCATAGGCGCTCTTGTCCTGCCAGGTGGTCCTGGGGTTCAGCACACCCTCCGGCACCTCCGGGCAAACCTCCGGCATCGCCAGGCCGAACAGCGGATGCTCCGAGGTCGGCACGCCGCTCAGCCCGCCGCTCAAGGCTGCCCGCACCATGGCGCGCGTGTGCGCGATCGCCATGCGCTTGCCGACTCCATAGGCCCCGCCCGACCAGCCGGTGTTGACCAGCCAGCAGGAGGCTCCGGTCTGGGCCATCTTCTCGCCCAGCATCGTCGCATAGACCGAAGGATGGCGCGGCATGAAGGGAGCGCCGAAGCAGGTCGAGAAGGTGGCCGTCGGCTCTTTGCCCATGCCCTTCTCGGTACCGGCGACGCGCGCGGTGTAGCCGGAGAGGAAGTGGTACATGGCCTGTTCCGGTGAGAGCCGGGAGATGGGCGGCAAGACGCCGAAGGCATCGGCCGTTAGCATGACGATGTTGCTGGGCGCCCCGCCGACCCCCGTGGTGCTGGCATTGGGAATGAAATCAAGAGGATAGCTGGCGCGCGTGTTCTCGGTGAACTGCGCATCGTCGAGGTCGAGAATGCGGCTGCCCTCGTCGAACACCACATTCTCCAGGATCGTTCCGAAACGCCGCGTGGTGGCGTGGATCTCCGGCTCCGCCTTCTCCGACAGCCGGATGACCTTGGCATAGCAGCCGCCTTCGAAATTGAAGACGCCTTCGTCCGACCAGCCGTGCTCGTCGTCACCGATCAAGGTACGGCTCGCATCGGCCGAGAGCGTGGTCTTGCCGGTGCCGGACAGCCCGAAGAAGATCGCCGTGTCGCCGGTCTCGCCGATATTGGCAGAGCAGTGCATCGGCAGGACGTTGCGGGCCGGCAACAGGTAGTTCAGGACCGAGAAGACCGATTTCTTGATCTCGCCGGCATAGATGGTGCCGCCGATCACCACCAGGCGGCGCGAGAAGTCCAGGAGGACGAAGGATTCGCTATTGGTGCCGTCCCGCTCCGGATCGGCTTCCAGATAGGGGGCGTGCAGCACCGTGTAGGAGGGCTCGAAGTCGGCGAGAGCATCGGCCGGAGGCTGGATGAACATGTTGCGGGCAAAGAGCGCGTGCCAAGGGCTTTCGCTGACCACCCGGACTGGCAAGCGAAAGCTCTCGGCGGCACCTGCGTAGAGATCCTGCACGAAGAGATCGCGGCCCTGCAGGTAGGCCTGGACCTTGGCATGCAGCCGCTCGAAGCGCTCCGGCGTGGTCGCCACGTTGACCTTGCCCCACCAGATGTCCTCGGCACTACCAGGCTCTTCGACGATGAACTTGTCGTTGGGCGAGCGCCCGGTGTGATGTCCGGTGCGAACCACGAGGGCCCCGCCGTCGCTCAAAAATCCGTCACCGCGGCGGACCGTATGCTCATAGAGGGCAGGGGCCGTCAGGTTCCAATAGGCAGTGCCGCGGGTTTTTATGCCCTGCTCCGCCAAACCATGACGGCTGATAACCGGTCCACTCTCACTCACGATTCCGCTCTCCTCTCACTCCACTGCGCCCGCATGATCGGCGTCCCCGCCCCTTTCGCGACACCGACAAGACCTGGCGGAGTAGGTTCTAACCATTCAAAAGCCCGGCTGTCACCGCATTTGCGTTCTGCGCAGCCATGCGCGCCCGCATCCCCGCAAGGCCTCAGTCCGGCTTAACCGCCAGCGCGTGCAGCTCATCCAGCGGAAGCCAGGCGATTCGCCCGAAGCCGGCGACGAAGTGGGCCGCCGTCCAGGTCAGTCGATAGGGCCGGAAGTCGGCGAAGCCCGCCCATACTTTGGCCGCAGGATGGCCGGCGACGAAGGCCGCCTTCATGCTGGCCACCTCCTCGGCTTCCTCCACCATCTGCGCGCGGCCCAGCAGGGTCAGCCGCGGCTCCGCCAAGGGTTCGCTCTTGCCGGCGGTCTGCTCCAGCAGCAGCGCCATGGCCGGATCGGCCTGCAGGTTCTTGGCATGCTCCGACAGGTCGGAAAGCAGCAGGAAGGGCACGCCGATCTCATCCGGCGCCAAGAGCACCAGAGAGACATAAGGCACGCCTGGGCCGAGCCCGGGTTGGCCGCTTTCCGCCAGCCTCGTGGCCAGGCTGCCACGCCTGGTGGTGCGAATCAGCCGCACTGCCGTGGGAAGTAGGCTTTCGGGTGTCGCTGCCTCAGGCATGACCGATTCTCTCCTTAACGTTGCCCATTGGGTGCGAATTGTGGCTGCGAGAGCGCTGGCAAAGGCGTAGAAAGTACCTTAATACCCTATAGACCTGCCGCAACGCCTTGCCATCTAACAGCGCGAACGCAGGCGGCTTTCTGGATGGTGTGACGATGAACAATACGATCGCCCTGGTCGACGATGACAAGAACATCCTGACCTCTGTTACCATTGCTTTGGAGTCCGAAGGCTTCAAGGTCAAGAGCTACACCGACGGCTCGGAGGCCTTGCGCGCCTTGCAGACCGCACCGGTCGACCTCGCCGTCCTGGACATCAAGATGCCGCGCATGGACGGCATGGAGCTCTTGCGCCGGATTCGCGAGAACTCCAGCCTGCCGGTCATCTTCCTGACCTCCAAGGACGACGAGATCGATGAGGTTCTCGGCCTGCGCATGGGTGCCGACGACTACATCAAGAAACCCTTCTCCCAGCGCCTCTTGATCGAGCGCATCCGCGCTTTGCTGCGCCGTGGCCAGGTCGCCGCCGATGGCGAGGGCCAGGGCGAGCAGGCGATCGTGCGCGGCGACCTCATCCTGGACAGCGAGCGCCACCTCTGCACCTGGAAGAACGCCGCCGTCCAATTGACGGTGACCGAGTTCCTGATCCTCAAGGCGCTGGCCAGCCGGCCGGGGCACGTCAAGAACCGCGACCAGCTGATGGATGCCGCCTACGGCGAGCACATCTACGTCGATGACCGCACCATCGACAGCCACATCAAGCGCCTGCGCAAGAAGTTCAAGGCGATGGACGACGACTTCAATCAGATCGAGACGCTCTACGGCGTCGGCTATCGCTACAAGGACGCCTAAGGCAGAGCGTAGGATCCGCTGCCGGCATGTCGGCCTCCACCCAGGACGACGCCTATGGTGCGCCTGAGGCCGGCGCGAGCAAAGCCCGCAACGAAACCAAGGCCAAGTCCGAAGGCGGTTCCAAGCTGCTGCGGCACTTCGAGGGCTGGCGCTTCTGGCGCTCGCCCATGCTGCGCCGCATTCTCACGCTCAATCTCATCGCGCTCTGCATTCCGATCATCGGGCTCTTGCACCTCAGCCAGTACCGCGACAGCCTGATCCAGGCCGAGCTCAAGGCGATGGAGACGCAAGGCGGCGTCTTCGCTTTGGCCCTGGGGGCGACGTCGGTGCTGGCCGACCGCAGCGGCCGCGAACGTCTGGTCCCGGAATTGACCCGCCACCAATTGCGTCTGCTCTTGACCGAGGCTGGCCTGCGCGCCCGCCTCTACGGCCCGGTGGATCGGCGCGGCGTGATGATGGTGGATTCCTACCAGCTGCCAGGGCCCAACGGCGTGATCACCGTTCGCCCGCTGCAGCCCCAAGACGAGCAAAGCTTGTCCGAAGGCCTGCTGGGCTTTCTTGACGGGCTCTTCGACTGGCTCCCCGGCGAGAACCTGCCGCTCTACGAGGAAGGGGCGACCCGCACTGCCGCCGACTATCCCGAGGTCGAGATGGCGCTGAAGGGCGAGGCGACGGGCGCGGCCAGGCGCGGACCACGGGGCGAATTGATCCTCACCATGGCAGTGCCGGTCCAGCGCTACCGCCAGGTGCTGGGCGCCCTCCTGCTAAGCCGCGACGGCGCCGGGATCACGGAGGCGGTCGACGACCGGCGGGGCGATGTCCTGATCGTCTTCGCGGTCGCCTTCAGCATCACCGTCCTCTTGTCGCTCTATCTCGCCGGCACGATTGCCCGGCCGATCCGCAACCTGGCCCGTGCCGCCGACCGGGTGAAGAGCGGCAAGGGCAAGAAGATCTCCTTGCCGGACTATGCCAATCGCAAGGATGAGATCGGCGAGTTGGGGCGTGCGCTTAGCGCCATGACCGATGCGCTCTGGGCCCGCCTGGATGCGATCGAAGGCTTTGCCGCCGATGTGAGCCACGAGATCAAGAATCCGCTCACCTCGTTGAAGAGCGCGGTGGAGACGGTCGCCAGGATCTCCGATCCGGCAAGGCGCGAGCAGCTCTTGCAGATTATCCTGGACGACGTCGGCCGGCTCGATCGCCTGATCACCGACATCTCGGAGGCCAGCCGCGTCGATGCCGAGATGGCGCGCGCCGACAGCGAGACCGTCGATCTGCTGCATCTGCTACAGGCCTTGGTGCAGATCCAAAGCGTCGGCCATCGCGGTAAGGGGCCCCGTTTCGTCATCGTCGCCCCGCGCAATTCCGCCAGGGTCAAGGTCAGGGGACTGGAAGGCAGACTGGGCCAGATCTTCCGCAACATCATCACCAATGCCGTCACCTTCGCGCCGCCCGGCTCCGACGTGCGGCTCTTGCTGAAGCGCGAAGGCGACATGGTCGAGGTCCGCATCGAGGATCAGGGCCCTGGCATTCCCGACGATAAGCTGGAGGCCATCTTCTCCCGCTTCTATACCGAGCGTCCCGAAGACGAGAAGTTCGGGACCCATTCCGGCCTTGGGCTCTCTATCTCCAAGCAGATCGTCGAGGCGCACCACGGCGAGATCTGGGCCGAGAACCGCCTGGGCGCAGATGGCAAGGTGGAGGGCGCTCGCTTCGTCGTCCGCCTGCACGCCTACGACGGCAAGGCCAAATAGCGTGATGGCGGGGGCACGACCTCAGTCACGCGCGCCAGCTCTGCCTTGGCAGGCGCCACGGCCCGCCGGCACCGTCGGATGAGCCTGATGAGCGACACCCAGCTGGTTCACGCCACCTGCATCTCGCTCTTCGGCCGCGGAATTCTCCTGCGCGGGCCGTCCGGCGCCGGCAAGTCGGACCTGGCACTGCGCCTGATCGATGCCGGCGGGCTCCTGGTCGCCGACGACCAGACCTTGCTGAGCGCGGCGGAAGGACGGCTCACCGCCTCTGCGCCAGAGGTCCTGAGCGGCCGCATGGAGGTGCGCGGTATCGGCGTGATCGGCCAGCCCTCGATGGTCTCGGTGGCGGTCGCACTGGTGGTCGATCTGCAGCCGGCCGAGGAGATCGAACGCCTGCCCGACGAGCGCAGCCTGGAGATCTTGGGGGTGTCGCTGCCGCATATCACGCTCGACCCGAAGGCGGCCTCGGCCTTGGCCCGCGTGCGCTTGGCCTTGGAGCGGGGCTGGAGTGCGGAGAAGGCCGAGCGGCCGGGGCAAGACCGCCGGCCGGTGCTACTGGTGACCGGCATGGCCGGGGCCGGCCGCTCGCTCGCCTTGGATACGGTGGAGGACCTGGGCTACGAGGTCATCGACAACCTGCCGCTGGCCCTCATCCCCTCGCTGTTCGTGGGCGCCGCCGAGCGTCCCTTGGCGCTGGGCGTCGACCTGCGGACCCGCGATTTCGCCATCGCCCGCTTTCTGGAGGTTATTGCCGCGCTCAAGGCCACGCCCGGCCTGGATCCGCGCCTGATCTTCATCGATTGCGCCGACGAGGTGCTGCTGCACCGCTTCAGCGAGACCAGGCGCCGTCATCCGCTCGGCGCCGACCGCCCGGTCGGCCGCGGCATCGAGACCGAAAGACGTCTGATCGCCCCGATCAAGAGCCGCGCAGACTTGGTGATCGACACCTCGGCCCTGCGGCCGGCGGATTTCCGGCGGCTTTTGGCCGGCCATCTGCGGCTCACCGCCGATGCCAGCGCCGGCATGGCCATTTTCGTGACCTCCTTCTCCTACCGCTACGGAATGCCGATGGAGGCAGACCTGGTGATCGACGTGCGCTTCCTGCGCAACCCTCACTATCAGCCGGACCTGCGCCCCTTGACCGGCCGCGATCCCTCCGTTGCCGGCTTCATCGGCGAAGATCCCGCCTTCACACCGTTTTTTGATGGCCTGACCCGATGGCTTCGCCCGCTGCTGCCGCTATATGAGGCCGAGGGCAAGAGCTATCTGACCTTCGCCCTCGGCTGCACCGGCGGCCGCCATCGCTCGGTTTTCGTGGCGGAACGCCTGGCGCGCTGGCTGACGGAAGAGGGGCGGCAAGTGGTCGTCGCGCATCGGGATACAGAGCGCGATGGCTAGCTGCTCCACCCTTTGGGATGACAAGGCTTGCCTTCTCGGCGTAAAAGCAAGCCGCGCGGGCCAAGGTGCCCTAGCTGGACGAAGGCGATGATCGGGATCGTACTGGTAACACACGGGCGGCTCGCCGCCGAGTTTCTCTCCGCGCTGGAGCACATCGTCGGCGCGCAAGAATGCGTGGCAGGCATCTGCATTGGCCCCGAGGACGACATGGAAGCCCGGCGTCAAGAGATCCTGCAGCAGGTGCGCGCCGTCGACCAGGGCGAGGGCACCGTCCTCTTGACCGACATGTTCGGCGGCACGCCGTCTAACCTGGCGATTTCGATCATGGATCATGCCAAGGTCGAGGTGATCGCCGGCGTCAACCTGCCGATGCTGGTCAAGCTGGCCAGCGTGCGCAGCAGGCTGGGCCTGCGCGAGGCCGTGGCCGAGGCGCAGGAGGCCGGCCGCAAGTACATCAACGTGGCTTCGCGGCTCTTGGCAGGGAGCCAGGCACAGAACTAGCAATCCGGCCGCCCGATCGAGGAGAGAGGGGAGAGCGAGATGGACAAGGAAGCCGATCGCAGCCAATCAGGCGAGCTAGAGCAAACTCAAGCGAGAACGGGCTGGGCGGTCTACTTCGACCCCGACGAGACGCTGCTCTGGGACGGAGCGCCCGGCCGGGGCATCAAGCTGGAGCTTCACATGCTGGGCCAGTCGGCCTTTGGCCTGATCTTTTTCGGCTTCGCGCTCTTTTGGATCATCATGGCGACCAACATCGTCGGCGCGGGCGGGCCTGCCCAGCTCTTTCCTCTCTTCGGCTTGCCGTTCCTTGCAATCGGCGCCTGGTTTCTCTTCGGCCACATTCTGTGGGATGCCTACCTCCGCTCGAAGACCCGCTATGCGCTTTCCAACAAGCGCGCCTTCATCGCCAGGCAGGTCTTCGGCCGGCGGCTCAAGAGCTACCCGATCGACCCAGACACGGAGCTGGACTACCGCCCGGGCGAGCCTGCGACCATCTACTTCGCCAAGCGCATGGTGAAGAGACGCGTCGGCGCCCGCTCCGGCTCCAGCTCCAGTACAGGCTTGAGCCGCTACCGAATGGTACCCATCGGCTTCCGCTACATCCCCGACGGCGACAAGGTCTATCAGCTGATGCGGCGCGCCCAGCGCGGAGAAGCCTAGCTGCTAGAGCAAATCCCGAGCTGATGGAATCATCGGCGACGACGATTTGCGTCGTCAAACAGCCCACTAGAGCACCTAGGGCGAGCGCCCGGAACTGACCACCGCGCGGGTGGTAATCTCCGGCGGCCGCGGCATGCAGTCGTCTGAGAACCTCGCCATCTACACCCTTTACGAGCGCGTCGGCTCCGTCGATTCCATCCACACCGCCATACGGCTGGGCGCCAACCACCCCATGGGCCCCTTGGAGCTGGCCGATTTCATCGGCCTCGACATCTGCCTGGCGATGATGCCGGTGCTCTACGAGGGCCTGGCCGATTCCAAGTACCGCCCCTGCCCCCTGCTGGTGACGTACGTCGAGGCCGGCTGGGTCGGCCGCAAGTCGGGCCGCGGCTTCTACGACGATTCCGGCGAGAGACCGGTGCCGACGCGCTAGCTAAGGGTCGCTTAGCCGGAGGGTGCGCGCAGGAGAGCGGCGGATCCACCGCGTCTCGGCGGCGCAAAGAGGGGCACTGCCATCCCCAACCGACGCCATCCTCCGGCATGACCCACTACTGTCCGGTACAAGTTCCACTTCGCCCCAGAGGTGATTTCTGTGAAGGATTTGTCGAGCATAGCCTGTCATGGCCGTGCTCGACACGGCCATCCACGCCTCGCCGCCGCCGACCAACACCAAAAGCGTGCGGCACGGCCACGTGGATCCCCGGGCCATACATCGAGTCGGAGGATGACACAGAGGGGGTGGGCATCCATGACGCCTCCACCACACAGTAGGCATGAAATGATTGGAGAGGCCGGAGAAGGCCTCTGAGGCCACGCGGGCAATCACCTCGAAGCCGCGGAAGACATAGACAATACCGCTGCCGCCGAAAAGGCTGTCGGTACCAGCGCCCAGCATAGGCTGTCGGCGGCCCTTGGCGGCCTTTCTTTAGATGACGAAGGTTACTCCTATGCCGGTCAGTCCGACGCCACCGCCTGGGATTGTGACGCCAGCGGCGAGCGCCAGCGTATCGCTGCCGGAATCGCCGTCGTAGGAGTAGCCGACGAAGTTCGCTTGGCTGGTCGCCAGGAATACATCGTTGCCGCTGCGGCCAACGCTACTCTCGCTTCCGTTGCCACCCTGCAAGGTGTCCGCGCCATCCCCACCATTGAGGAAGTCGTCGCCGCCGCCGCCGCAAAGCCTGTGCACGCGGGTCGCTCCGCCGGTGCTGAACTCGTCCCCAGAGCCGCCGAAGAGGGATGGGGTTTGAGATCATGGTCACCGTCCAAGTTCTGGAGACCGACATGCAGTCCGCCGCCCAAAACCTAACGACTTCGAGGCAGTGTGCGTCCTGAAACACTGGTCTCAGGCCAAAGGTGACACCTATCGGCCCGGTCCTATCCGCTTCCGCGCAGCCGCTCGGCCAACTCTCTGATTTGCGATTTGGACCGGTCGCCGATCAGACCCAAGGCAAGCTGGCTCTCGCGCCAGAAAGCGCCGGACATCGCACCTTCACTGAGCATGACCGGCGGGCCGCCGGAGGGCAGCGCCACGCCCTCCTTCAAGATCAAGCCTTCGGCGGTGGTGATGTAGAGGCAGACGCCCTCGCCCACGTGCCCCAAGTGCAGGGCCGCGACGCGCCTTTCCAAGAGCCAGCAGAGACGCGCCCCGCGCACCCCGACACTCCTTACCTGGCTCAGATGCGGCAGTGCGAAGGGTAGGCGAACTCTGAACCAGGCAAAGACCTGCTGGGCATCGCCGCTTTCGAAATCCAAGGGACCGTTGGCGGCGACAAGCGTGGCGTAGTCGCGGAACAGCGTCGGCTCCATCGCCATCGCGTTATTGCCGCCGCGTGTCAAAATGAGGGCCGCAACCGCAGCACTTGCCGCAACCGCCAGGCCGCCGATTGCTCGCCGACGCGAGAGCCAAACACCGCGCCGTCCTTGCCTGGCGTCGATCCAGTCGGTCAGGGACGGCGGTGCGGAGATACGCATTTCATTGGCACGGACAGCCATATTCACGAGCCTTATTTGCGCCGCTTCGCGAGCGCAGATGGCGCAGCTCGCCAAGTGATGCGCGGTCGTGGCCGGGTCGGGCTGACACTCGCCGTCGATGTAGGCGGCAATGTCTTCAAAACTAAGGCACTCACTCATTGCTTCTTCCTCGGCAGCCCGATCACCCGCGCCGAATAGGGTTCCGCGGAGGAAAGGGCGGATGTTTCCTTGAACGCCGCGCGCAGCCTTTGGCGCGCGCGGCTGAGCCGTGAGCGGACCGTGCCGATCGGCACCCCGGTGGCCGCGGCGGCTTCCTGATAGGACAGGCCCTCCACCACAACGAGCGAAAGCGTCTCGGCTTCCGCCTCCGGCAATTGGTCCATGGCCTCGCCGATGCGCCGAAAGCTCTCTGCCGTGAGCACATCGCTCTCGGGAGTGGGCGCCACCCAGCCGAGCGGCATCTCTTCCCTGAGCCCCTCGTCGGAGATGACCTGCAGCTGCCGCGCCCGCGCCCGCAGCCGGTCGATGCAGACATTGCGCACCACCCGAAAGACGAAGGCGCGCGCGCTGACGAAGCCGTCCGGGCGATCGCGATGCCGGGTGAGCTTCAGGAAGGCCTCCTGCACCGCATCCTCTGCCTCCGCGCCGTCACCCAAGAGGCGCTTGGCGAAGCGATAGAGCGCGCTCGCTTCCTCGCGGAAGGTCCGGCCGAGATCGGCCTCGGAGGCATCGCGATGATCGGGCAAGAACCGCTCCTGTCCTCGGGCTGGCGACAAGGCCGTAGCAAGGCCACGTCGTCTGGCTACTGCCTACAAGGACGAGCCAACGGCAGAAAAGTTCGCGGAGAACACGAGAGCGTGATGAGCGGCGGAACGTGCCTGCCTCCACTGCGCCTCATCGGAAAGGATGGGATTGGTGCCACCTCCCCTTACTTTGGATGACAGGCATTGCTACTCATGCTATCAATACAACTAAGAGCGAGTAAGGCCGCCGAAGACAGAGAAACGCGTCTATAAGTTGCTAATACGCAAAACTATTCAATGGAGGATAGTCGTCATGGCAGTTCTGTATGGCACGCCGGGACCCGACACCATCACCGGGACCGACGCGGTCGACACCATCTTGGGCTATGGCGACAGCGACAAGCTCTACGGCCTCTCCGGCGATGACAGCCTCTACGGTGGCAGCGGCATCGACCGTATCATGGACGGTGGTAGCGGCGCTGACAGGATTTTTGGTGGCGATGGGGATGACGGTGCCTTCTACCGCGGCGGGATTAGCGGCGATGGCGGCGCAGACACGCTCTTCGGCGGCACAGGCCGCGACGAACGTTTTTTTGGCGGCAGCGGCGCAGACACGCTCTTCGGCGGCGGTGACAACGACCAGCGCTTTTACGGAGGCAATGGCGCCGACACGCTCTTCAGCGGCAGTGGAAATGACGGCCACTTCTTCGGTGGTGACGGCAATGATAGGCTCTACGGTGGCAGCGGTTTTGACGCCAAATTCGACGGTGGCAACGGCGACGATACCCTCTATGGCGGCGATCGAGGGGACGCGGAGTTCTACGGTAGTTCCGGTGCCGATACGCTCTTTGGCGACAGCGGTCCTGACCAGCGCCTCATCGGAGGCAGCGGCGCCGACCGGATCTTTGGTGGCAGCGGTTTTGACGCCAGATTCGACGGAGGCAACGGCGACGATACCCTCTATGGCGGCGATCGAGGGGACGCGAGGTTCTACGGTAGTTCCGGCGCCGATACGCTCTTTGGCGACAGCGGTAGCGAAGTGTCCTTCAGCGGCGGCAGTGGTGCCGATAGCCTCTATGGCGGTCATGGCGCTGAAACCGCGCTATTCGGTGATCAGGGTGCGGACAACCTGTTCGGTGGCTATGGCAACGACACGCAGCTCTACGGAGGATCTGGTCAAGACAGACTGTTTGGCGCCGGCGGCGCTGATGTATCGCTTTTTGGTGGCGATGCAGGCGACTTGATCTATGGTGGCAAAGGGGACGACAGCTATCTTTATGGTGGCCTTGGGGCCGATTTTCTGTACGGCGGTAAGGAACATGACCAGACCATATACGGCCAGGGCGGTAACGACGTCCTGTCCGGTGGCGATGGCGACGATGCTTTCTTGTTTGGCGGCAGCGGCACCGATGTGATCTCTGGCGGCAGCGAAAACGACAGCTTTCTCTTCGGTGGCGAAGACATCGATACGATATTTGGCGATAGCGGCGAAGATCTCCTTTTCCGCGGCGGGGACAATGCCGACTGGCTGTATGGCGGCGACGGCGACGACATATTCTTCTACGGCGGCGACCAAGCAGATAGGGCCTACGGCGACAGTGGAGAAGACAAGTTCATTTTCGGTGATAGCGGCACCGATATGCTTTCCGGCGGCAGCGGCAGCGATGCTTCGCTCTTTGGCGACCAGGGTTCGGACATCCTGTTTGGCGATGGCGGTGATGACAGCCGCCTTTACGGGGATTCCGGTGAGGACACGCTCTTTGGCAGCAGCGGCGAAGATGTCTCGCTTTTCGGTGGCGAAGCAGGCGATCTTGTCTACGGCGGCGACGGCCATGATTCCTTGCTTTATGGCGGGCTTGGCGCGGACAGGCTCTACGGCGGCAGAGGGAGCGATCACGGCCTTTTCGGTGGGGATGGCTGGGATACCCTGTTCGGCGGTAGTGGAAACGACCGGCTCTATGGCGACAGCGGTCGCGACATCTTCTCCGGCGGGGTTGGGATCGATCGCCTCTACGGTGGGTCCGGCAACGACTTCTTCGTGGTCGCCAGCCAAGCGGAGATCGTGGCCGGCGAGACCTTCGACGGCGGCGATGGCGACGACACCCTCTTCCTCGGCGGCGGCGCGACCATCCCGGCCGGCGCGGTCCTGAGCGGCATCGACGCAATCGTCATCATCTAGCCCTGAGTGGTTCGATTTCTACCAATGTTTTCCTTTCGGAGACCTTCTCACTATCGTCCTTCCGAACTGATGCGCGCGCCCCTTCTCCTTGACGCACATTACTTTGTAACGCGGGCGTCATCGCGAGCGATAGCGCGGCGATCCAGGTGTTCTATGCACGGCGTTTTACACTAGATTGCCGCGTCGCTAACGCTCCTCGCAATGACGGCCTTCTGTAGGCGGTTTTACTCTTACAATCTGTAAGAAATACTTCATCACATAAAGGCAATGATGCGTCGTTCAGCATCGAATCAAGGAACGTCCAGCTGCCCAAAATTCTTGGCACTCTCGGAAAGAGCGAGTTATTCGACAGGACTACGCACCTTCGGCCAGGGCCTCGGCACCAACACTGCCGAGGCTCGGTGACTCCTGCCTCACGCTCTCACCCGGCTCTTGTCCGGATCGTAGAAGGGGAAGGGTACGACGGTGGCGGGCAGGCGCTTTTGCAGGCCGTCCAGCTTGCCGACCTCGACCACTGTGCCCGGCGCGGCGTACTCCACCGCCATGCGGCAGAGCGCGATGTTCTTGTGCAAGATCGGCGAGCGCGTGGCGCTGGTGATCACGCCCGCCTGGTTGCGGCCCAGATGGACGCTGTCGCCGTTGGCGGCCGGCCAAGGGCGTGGGCAGGTCGTGTTCGAAGCTTGGCCGCTTGGTCGAGCGGGTGACCAGGGCGATCAGGTCGGTCGGCGGGCGCTGGCCGTCCGGTGCCATGGCCTCGCCGGGAGCGGCGATCAAGCAGATGGCGTTCTCTTGGGCCGTGAAGCTATGGCTCTCGCCGGGCGCCGAGCCGCTGTCGAAAAGGCGGATCGAGCCGCAGTCCTGGGCCGTGATGTCCATGCGCTTCAGCCGGCGCGATACCTTGCGTGCGTCTTCCGAAGGCCCGGAGAGAATCTTCCAGATGACCTCGGCACTGCCACCGGCCTCGGCGCCGATCAGGCCGGCATCTGCCTTGCCGTCCTTGCCGAAGACGGCGCACTTCCATGGCCTCGGCAATGGGCCGAAAGCTCTTTGCGGCGAGCACATCGCTTTCGGGCGTCGGCGCCGCCCAACCGGGCGGCATCTCTTCGCCAAGCCCCTAATCAGAGATCACTTGCAACTGGCGCGCTCGCCCTCGCAAGCGGTCGATGCAAACGTTGCGGACAACGCGAGATACAAAGGCGCGCGCGCTGACAAAGCCGTCCGGGCGCTCACGATGTCGAGACAGTCTGAGAAAGACCTCCTGCACCGCATCCTCCGCCTCCGCGCCATCGCCCAAGAGACGCTTGGCGAAACTATAGAGCGCGCCCGCTTCCTCGCGGAAGGTCCGGCCGAGATCGGCCTCGGAGGCATCTCGATGATCGGGCAAGAACCGCTCCTGTCCTCGGGCTGGCGACAAGGCCATTCGATGGCCCCGTCATCTGGCTTTTGCTTACAAGGACGAGCGAGTGGCAGAAAAGTTCGCCGCGAACACGAGAGCGTGATGAGCGGGGTGGCGTACCATCATTGGTACCGCTCTCGGCAGACACTTGAGAAATCCTGTCGGCTATGCTATCAATACGCGAAGGAGCAACGTCGCAAGATGTTAAATCGCGATGAGAGGAGCGGACCATGACGATCATTGTCGGCACACCAGGACCGGATACCCTAACCGGAACCGACGCGGTCGACACGATCTTCGGCTATGGCGACAGTGACACTCTCTTTGGGTTGACCAGGAACGACACGCTGTTTGGTGGCAGTGGTGATGACCAAAGTCTGCTCGGCGGCAGTGGCAACGACAGTGTCTACGGTGGCGGTGGCAACGATGCCTCGCTCTTGGGTGATCAGGGCGCAGACCATCTTTTTGGCGATGATGCCAGTGACAGCTTCCTTTTCGGCGGCTTCGGCCCGGACAGGTTGTTTGGAGATGGCGGTGCTGACGCCTCGCTTTATGGCGACCAATCCGGAGACCTCATCTACGGAGGCGATGGAGACGACTCCTTCCAGTTTGGTGGCCTTGGCTACGACCAGCTCTTTGGCGGCAGTGGAAGAGATGAGCATTTCTACGGTGACGATGCTACCGACACCCTCGCTGGTGGCAGTGGTAACGATGCTTCGCTCTTCGGCGGTGAGGGACGGGATAGCCTCTATGGCAACAGCGGAGATGACAGCGTCTTTTTCGGTGACTCCGGTACGGACCGGCTGTTCGGCGATAGCGGAGCGGACGCCTTGCTTTATGGCGGCGAGGGACGCGACCTCATCTACGGTGGCGACGGAGACGACTCCTTCCAGTTTGGTGGCAGCAGCGGCGACACGTTTTTCGGTGGCAGTGGAAGCGATGAGCGATTCTACGGTGGCAAATCCATTGACAGACTCTCCGGTGGCAGTGGCAACGACAGATACCTTTTCGGCGGCTTCGGGCAGGACAGACTGTTCGGCGATGATGGCGCGGACGCCTCGCTTTATGGCGGCAAGGCGGGCGACCGCATCTACGGCGGCGCTGGCGACGACTCCTTCCTGAATGCTGGCCTGGGCGCCGACAGACTCTACGGCGGCAGTGGGGATGACCTCGGCTTCGACGGTGACAACGGCAACGACACGCTCTCCGGAGGCAGTGGCAACGATGCCTCGCTCGCCGGCGATCAGGGCGCCGACAGACTCTACGGCGACGTCGGCGACGACAACTTCCTCTTCGGCGGTTCCGGCCAGGACAAGCTGTCCGGCGATGATGGCGCGGACGCCTCGATTTTCGGCGGCGAGGCGGACGACCTCATCTATGGTGGCCGCGGAGCCGATTCCTTCCTGAATGGTGGCCGTGGAGACGACAGGCTTTACGGCGGCAAGGCCGGCGATCAGCGCCTCTATGGCGATGATGGCCGGGATAGAGTGTCAGGTGGGAGCGGTGCAGACCGGCTCTTTGGCGGGAGCGGTCGTGATATCCTCTTCGGCGGTGCCCAGGTGGATCGACTTTTCGGCGGCACTGGCAAGGACACCTTCGTGGTCGCCAGCCAAGGCGAGATCCTGGCCGGCGAGACCTACCGTGGTGGGCAGGGCAGCGATACTTTGGAGCTAGGCGGCGGGGCGACCGTTCCGGCCGGTGTGGTCCTGAGCGGCATCGATGTCATCGTCATTATCTAGCTGTTGGGGTTTCCAATGTGAACGAATTGACCTCATTTGTAGGCGCTTTGACATCTACCAGAAGAATTAATATGTGCGCGCCTTTCTCTTTAACCCACATTACAAAGTAATGTGGGCATCATCGCGAGCGATAGCGCGGCGATCCAGGTGTTCAACGCACTGCGTTACATACTAGATTGCCGCGTCGCTACCGCTCCTCGCAATGACGAGCTACTGTCGGCCAACTTGACTCTCACGATCTGCGGTGAATACATGATTACACAAAAGCTCTGATCCGTCGTTCAGCATCGAAACAGAGAACGCGCATTTGACCCCTCGTCAGGCCTCACGCCCTCACCCGGCTCTTGTCCGGATCGTAGAAGGGGAAGGGGACGACAGTCGCCGGCAATCGCTTCTGCAGGCCATCCAGCTTGCCGACCTCGACCACGGTGCCCGGCGCGGCGTACTCCACCGCCATGCGGCAAAGCGCGATGTTCTTGCGCAGGATTGGCGAGCGCGTCGCGCTGGTGATCTCGCCCACCTGGTTGCGGCCAAGATGGACGCTGTCGCCGTTGGCGGCCAGGTCGTTGTCGTGGATCTCCAGGCCGACCAGCTTTTTCTGCGGGTGCTTCTTGCGCTGCTCCAAGGCTTCGCGGCCGATGAAGTCGTCCTCCTTTGTCTTCAAGGGCACGGCGAAGCCGATGCCGGCCTCGAAGGGGTCGGTCTGGTCGGTGAACTCATAGCCGTAGAAGATCAGGCCGGCTTCGATGCGCACCATGTCGAGCGCGTCCAGGCCCATGGGCACCATGCGATGCGGCTTTCCGGCCTCGAAGACGGCGTCCCATACGGCAACGGCATCCTTGGGATGGCACCAGACCTCGTAGCCCAATTCGCCGGTGTAGCCGGTGCGCGAGACCACCACGGCCGGGCCGTTGTGATCGCCCAAGCGGCCGATGGTGAAGCGGAACCAGCCCAACTCATCGATGTTCGGCTGGTCGTCCTTGGCCCAGATCACCTGGCTCAGGATCTCGCGGCTCTTGGGGCCCTGGATCGAGAGATTGTGCAGCTGGTCGGTCGAGGACTTGATCCAGACCTTGAGGCCCAGCTTCTCCGCTTGCTCGCGCAGCCAGATGCCGCAGTACTCGTCGCCGCAGACCCAGCGGAAGGATTCCGGCCCCATGCGGAACAGGGTGCCGTCATCCAGCATGCCGCCGGTGTCGTAGCACAGGGCCGAATAGACCACCTGGCCGATCGAGAGCCGGCGCACGTTGCGGGTCAGCGCCAACTGCATCAGTGTCTCGGCGTCGGGGCCGAAGACCTCGAACTTGCGAAGCGCGGAGAGGTCGATGGCGACCGCCCGCTCGCGGCAGGCCCAGTACTCCTCGACCGCGCCGGTCCTGACGAAGGAGGACGGCAGCCAGAAGCCGCGGTACTCGGTGAAATAGCGGGTCTGCTCTGAGGTGCGCGGGTGAAACCCGGTCTCGCGGGTCAACTCGGCCTCCGCCTCGGGGGATTTTCTGAATGCCATGGCCTTCGAGAAGCTGTTGGTTTCGGGATAGACGCGGACGTGGATGTCGGTCGGGTTCCAGCCGTTGGCGGCGTCGACGTCGCAGGGGCAGGCCGAAGAGGCGCAGACCAAGTCCCTGTGCGCGCGCAGCAGCACATAGTCGCCCGGCCTGGACCAGGGCTCGTCGAAGGAGATCGCGCTCTGGGCATCGACCGAGGTGTTGTAGAAGAAGTTGATCGCCGGCCAGCCCTTGCGCGGCACGATGCCGAAGCGCTCCAGCTCGCCATTGAAGTTCTCCGAACAGTTCACGTGGCCGGGATAGCCCAGGTCCTCGTAGTACTTGGCGGTGCAGGCCAGGTTGAAGGTGTCGTGCCGGCCGACCGTGTCGCGCACGGCCTCGACCAGGGGATTCATGTCCTGATCGAAGAACTTGGAGTAGAGGCCGGGGCTAGGATAGGCCGCCCCCATCAGCGAGCGCGTGGTCGCGGGATCCAGGCCACGCTCGATCCCTGCCTCCAGCTGGCGGGTGTTGAAGGCGACGAAGTCGGAGCATTGCCGCCCGGCCACGTCGATGATCTGGATGAACTCGCCCTTTTTGACTTCATAGCTCTGGGCCGTTGCCCGGCCGACCCGGAAGTCCAGGCGTGGGTCGGCCAAGGGCGCAGGTAGGTCGTGTTCGAAGCTTGGCCGCTTGACCGAGCGGGTCACCAGGGCGATCAGATCGGTCGGCGGCCGCTGGCCGTCCGGCGCCATGGCCTTGCCGGGTGCCGCGATCAGGCAGATGGCGTCGCGCTCGGCGACAAAGCTACGGCTCTCGCCGGGCGCCGACTCGCCGTCGAAGAGGTGGACCGAGCCGCAGTCCTGCGGCGCGATGTTCCAGTGCTTCAACCGCCGCGACACCCGGCGTGCGTCGTCGGCCGGGCCGGTGAGGATCTTCCAGATGTCTTCCGCGGCACCGTCGGCCTGGGCACCGATCAGGCCGGCATCCTCCTTGCCGTCGCGCCCGAAGACGGCGCACTCGCAGCGCTGCAGACCCTCGGGGTCGATGATCTCGATGCTGTCGTCAGGGTAGAGATCGATGACGGTCACACCGCCGCCGCGGATCTGATAGCGCTCGATACCCGTGCCCAGGAACGGCAGTCCTGGCGCATAGCCCTTGGGCTGGAACACCGGAACGATGGCCATTGGCTTTGCTTCCCGTTTCTGGCGCCCATTCAGGGAGGGCGCGCCTGCTTGCCTCGGTGGAGTTACAGCCATAAAGTGACATTGTGTGAATAACCTCTCAATAAAGGAATACTTGGGCGCTCGCATAAGGAATTGTCATGGAAAGACTGCGCCACAGACTGCCGACCTTGACCGCCTTGCCGGCCTTCGAGGCCTCTGCACGGCTCTTGAGTTTCACGCTCGCCGCCGAAGAGCTCTACGTCACCCAGGCCGCGATCTCGCGGCAGATCCGGGTTTTGGAGGAGAACCTTGGCGTCCGGCTCTTCGAGCGCGGCCATCGTCAGATCAAGCTGACCAAGGAGGGGCAGTCCTTCCAGCATGCCGTCGCCGTCGCGCTGGAGCTGGTGGCCAATGCCGCCGGCGAGCTGCGCGGCGGCGTCACCAGCAGCGACCTCACCGTGGCCGCCGACATCTCCATGGCGCACCTCTGGCTCTTGCCCCGCTTTCCGCGCTTCTGTCAGGAGTTTCCGGAGATCGCGGTCACCATCCTGGCCTCCGACCGCGAGCAGGACTGCTTGAAGGAAGAGGTTGATCTGGCCTTGCTCTACGGCAGCGGCAACTGGCCAGGCTTCGATGCCGAACTGCTGATCCGCGAAGAGATCTTTCCGGTCTGCACTCCGGACTATCTTGAGCGTTGCGGCGGGATCGCCGGCGCGAAGGGCCTGGCCAAGGAGGTGCTCCTGGACCTCAAGGGCGAACGCTGGGACTGGGTCGACTGGCGGCAGTGGCTGACCGCGGCCGGGGTCGAACTGCCCGAGCGGGCCCAGGTCTTGAGCTTCAATGCGCTGCCTTTGCTGATCGATGCCGCCCGCAGCGGTCAGGGCGTAGGGCTGGGCTGGCGCGGCCTGGTGGACCCGCTGGTCGCCGACGGCAGCTTGGTGCGGCCCATAGACCTCTCTTTGACCACCGAGCGCGGCTACTACGTGGTGCGCCGGGCAGGTCTGCGTATGTCTCCCAAGACGCAAGTGCTCTATGACTGGGTGATGCGCACCAGCGAAGCCGATCGGCGGGAACAGGCTGCTGCCGAGTGACGGCGAAAATGGCGATCGCCCCGAGCGCGCTGCCCGGGGCGATCTTGGCTCACGTCTCGGGCCGTTAGGCCTTACACCACTTTCTTGCCTTCTCGCCTGGCCTGGCGCAGGTCATTCACGAAGCTGTAGACGATAAGCGCCAGCACGGCAGCGGCGATAATCGGCCATATCAAGATGTATAGCGTAAGCATCATTTCCTCCTAGGGCTGTAAGATGCGCTTTGGCTTGGGGCGAGGAGCGGTCGTCTGCGACTCTTCTTCTTCCTGCTGGAAGTTGGTGACGCGCTCGCCGATCAGCTTGAAGTCGAACTCCTTCTTGGCGGCCAGGCTGACGGCAACGCAGATGATGGTGCTGGCGCCATAGGCGGTCAGCGATCCCAGCAAGACCGTGTAGTCGTGCAGATAGGCGAAGAAGTAGTAGATGCAGACCACGGCAGCGATGGCGCCGACACCCAGCCCGACCAGCCGGCCGAAGAAGCCGAAGGCCATCAGGCCGGCAACCACGCCACCGCCGACACCGGCCACGATCTCGAAGAAACGGCCGACCAGGCCATCCAGCGGGAAGAGCTCGAAGCGCACCAGACAGAAGCCCACTAGACCGCCGGCGACCGCCCAGATGAAGGCGGCATTGGTCACCCGGTTCCAGTAGCAGCTGGCGATCACCGGGAAGACGATGGCGCCCCAAAGCGCACCGACGAAGACCAGCATGACCAGAATGTTGAAGGAGAAGCTGGCCAGGATCAGCCCCAGCGCGGTGGCGACGATCATGGTGATACGCCCCAGCAGCAGCATCTTCTTCGCTTCCGGCTTCCCCTTGGCAATGTTGCGGCCGTAGATGTCGGTCATCATGATGGCCGACAGCGCCGAGAGGTCGGAGTCCGCCGTCGAGGACAGCGAGCCGATCACCAGGATGAAGAACATGGCGATGGCAAAGGGCGGCAAGTAGCTCGACGCCATCTGCGGGATCAGGTTGTTGAGGTCCCCGTCATGTGGCGCCATGCCGAGCAACAGCGCCATCAGGCCCATCATGCCCAAACCGATCACGATCGAGCCGTAACCGATGGTGGCGGTGACGAAGGTCGGCTTGATCAGATCCTGCCGCACCGCGAAGAGCCGCTGGGCGATGGTCTGATTGCCGATGGCGTAGGCCAGGACCGCCACGAAGAAGGGCGCCCCTTGCTCCAGGATCGCCTTGCCGGAGAAGAAGTCCGCCTGCTCGGCGGTCACCCGCGACAGGCCCTCGCTCAAGACCTCGCTGCCGCCGACGCTGAAGTAGACCCAGGGGATGATGATGACGGCAACGGCCATCATCGCCACCACTTGGGCGAAGTCGGTCAGGATCGAGGCGCGGAAGCCGGACCAGAGGGTATAGGAAAGAACGCCCACGCCGGCGATGATGACGCCGGTCTGGAACGACAGCGGCGAGAGCACCGAGACCAGGGCGCCGGCCGCGGTGAAGTTCACCATCAGGCTGATCACGCTGCCGAAGAGGTTGGAGACCGCCAGGATCAGCTGACTGCCGGAGCCGTGGCGCGCCTGCATGATCTCGGCCAAGGTGTGGGCATGCGGCGCCAGTTTACGAAAGCGCAGCCCGTAGGGGTAGATGAAGAGGATCATCAAGGCGCCCCAGAACCCGTAGTGGATGGGTCCCGAGAGCCCGTAGTTGTAGCCCGAGATGGCCGCTCCGTAGAAGGAGGCCGCCCAGATCCAGGTGGCCGTCATGCTGGCCGCCGAGATGCCGAAGCCGACCTCGCCGCTGGACACCATGTAGCCGTCGACGTTCTCCTTCTTCTCGTTCACGTAGGTCGACATGAAGAAGGTGAGGCCGTAGAAGACCAGCAGGAGTATGATCACCATCGGTGTGGAGAATTGAAAGAAGACAGCCTCATCCATGGCAATTCCCCCCCGTCTTGCATTGAAGTCGGAACGACATCCGGCCTCCAAATGCAGATGCTCGAAGCGGTAAGATCGTCACTCAAGCCTCCTATTCTTCTTTTGCGTTGTTGATGCCACCCACTCTCAAGAGACCTCTGCTCTTGACTTCGAATGCTCCATCCGCGAGCGCCCACCGCGTGCCTGCCGCAGTCCGGTCATCGGATGCGCGCCACCGGAACGCTCTCTAGAGGGTTCTCGGAGCAGGCGGACGCTCCGCCCACTTTCAATCCTGTGTCACATGACATAAGTATCACTTGAGTGAAGGGTCACTCAAACAACTAAATATCATCGAAATCCATAACTAATTGTAATGTGAGGAAGCTTAGCTAACGTCAAGGGCGATGGTGCTGGGGCGCGATCCCCGAGGAGCGCGTTAAAGCGGCGGTGCCTTGAACGGCGCGCGCCCTACGTCACGTCGAGATGCTACGCATCTGGGAAGGGCGATTAGGTCGTGCCCCAGTGGCAGACGCCAGGTAGCAGCCGATGCGGAGCGCGGGTCGAGCCCCCTCTCTCTCCGAAAGGCCGCCAAGGCATCTCCAGCCGACTGCGCGTCTTGCAGATCCATCAGCTAGGCGCTTTCTCTGACGAGCGTAGCCTGGCCCTCGGCCGCTGCCGACATGGCACGTGCGGTCACCGGGGTGATGCCGGGGCGCGGCGGCAGGTTGGACGGCAGCTTGACGTTCCAGGCCAGCCCCAGCCACTGCAGCACTTGAACAAAATGCCAGCCGAGGTCGATCTGGCCGGGATAGAGGCCGTGGCGGGCAGAGCTGGGAAAGGCGTGGTGGTTGCAGTGCCAGGCCTCGCCCATAGTGGGGATCGCCATCCAGGGAACGTTGTGCGCCTGGATCACGGCACCGTCGACGGTCCAGTCCTGCGGTCCCTTGGTGTGAGCGTAGTAGGAGATGTACCAATGCATGGTGGTACAGGCCGCCACCCGCACGCAGACGCCCCAGACCACCCAGGGCCAGCCGCCCAGAAAGTAGAGCGCCAGCGCGATCGGTATCTGCTGCGCCATCCAGGTGCGGTCGAGGAAACGGTAGAAGGTGTCGTCGCCGATGCCGGGACCGGGGTCGAATCCGGGCGGATGGGCGAGCTTCAGCCGGCAGTGGAGGTAGGTGAGGCCGTCCAGCCAGACCGCCTTCTCGTGCCGGAGGAAGCCGTGGCAGTCGGGCTGGCGCTGCGCCCAGTCGCGGCTGTCGTGCAGGCGGATGGTCCAGAGCGGACCGCCCATGCCGACCAGTGTGCCGAACCACATCAAGATGCGCTCCAGCCACTTGGGGCAGTCGAAGCTGCGGTGGATCAAGCGGCGATGAAAGCCGACGGAATGTCCGGCGCACAGCGTCACCGCCGTGGTCACGATAAAGACCCCCAAGGCCGACCAGGTGACGGTCAAGGGCCCCAGGATCAGCGCCGCCAGCAACATGGATCCGTTCCAGAGAGAGCGCGGCGGATCCCAGACCACCTTGCCCTCGACCGGACTCGCCCCGTCCAGATCCGTCAGGGAGTTGACCTTGTAGGCGTCGGCTGCGCCTGCCGTCGTCATCGCACTCCTCCTTGGGGGGACCGACGCAGCCGGGCCGGCGAGCCCGATCGCCGCGCCTAGTCCTCCTCTTTCACCTCCTTGCGTCGATCGGCGGCGATGCGGCGTGCGTCCGGGCAGAAGGGCGTCAGAAAGCTGTAGAGAGAGTTCAGCAAGTGATCCGCGGCAATGGAGTAGAGTACATACTGGCCGCGCTTTTGCTCATGGACCAGGCCTGCCTCCTTCAAGACCGAGAGGTGCTTGGATATGGAGGGTAGGGCCATGTCGAACTTCTCTCCGATCTCTCCGACGGTCATCGGCCCGGCAGCCAGATAGTTCAGGATCCGCCGCCGCGGCTCTGAGGCCAGAGCCTTGAAGGGTTCCTTCATTAGATATTTTCCTAACTAGGCAAATATGCAAGCGCAAGAGACAGACTGCCGCATCCGGCGGCGTCGGGCAAGGGCCGGCGAGCAAGCGATGGGGAGCAGCGGCAGGTGCGCGAGCTTGCCCGCGTCCTAATGAGCAGCGCCGCTCCTGCGCGCGGCGCGCTTTGCCTCGGAACCAGGATGCGCCGAAGTCCTGGTCGAAAGCGACCTCGCCCTTCCCTGAGCGCGGCCTATCGCGGCTGCCGGTCTAGCCGTAGAGGGTGACTTCGATGGAGTTGAGACCAATGCCGCCGCTTGCAATCGTCGCGCCGCCGCCCAGCATCAGCGTATCGGTGCCGCTGCCTCCGTTATAGCTGTAGCCGGCAAAGTCGCCTTGGCTGGCCACAATGAAGACGTCGTCTCCGCCGTCACCGAACAAGGTGTCGGCGCCGGCTCCACCGATGAGCGAATCGTCTCCGATGCTACCGAACAATGCAGAGTCGTCTCCGGAGCCACCATAGAGAGTGTCGGCCCCCTCTCCGCCATAGAGGGCGGTATCGTTGCCGCTGCCACCAGCGAGAGTATCGTCTCCGCCATAGCCTCTGAAGACTATGTCATCTCCGTCGTCACCGAAGATCGCATCAGCCCCCGATCCGCCGTAAAAACGGCGGTCCGCACCCGATCCGCCATAGATGGTACCGCTCCCCGATCCTCCAAGAACGATGTTTAGGCCGATCGCGAAGGTGGCATCGGCGCCACTGCCGCCGTAAAGAGTATCGACGCCGTCCCCGCCATAGAGTTGAGTATCATTACCGTCGCCGCCAGAAATTATGTCGTCCCCCGTAGCGCCGCGGAAGGAGGAATCATCCCCGCCGCCGCCGTCGAGAGTATCGGCCCCCGATCCGCCGTAGAATTTCGAGTCGCCATCGTTTCCACCAAAGAGGCTGTCGTCTCCATCAGCGCCGAAGAAAAACGCATCTCCGGAATAGCCGAAAGACTCGCCCCCGTCGCCGCCGAACAGAGCGTCGGCCCCCGAACCGCCGTAGAACAAGCTGTCACCGCCGCTATCGCCGGAAATTCTGTCCACGCCACTGCCGCCGAAGAAAAAGGCGTCATTCCCGTCGCCTGCGTAGTGCCTGTCGGCGCCGGTGGCGCCGTAGAATCTGCGATCCACTCCGCCCCCGCCGGATAGCGTGTCATTGTCGTTGCCGCCGAAGAAGCCGCTGTCATCACCATCGTCGCCGTAGAGCTTGTCGCTGGCGGCGCGACCGAAAAACTGTGAGTCCGCGCCCTCGCCGCCGAACAGTCGGTCGATGCCGCCGCCGCCATAGAAGCGCGCGTCGTCGCCGATGGCGCCATAGAGCCTATCCTGCTTGCCGCCGCCAAAGAAGTTGAAGTCGTTGCCGGTTCCACCGAAGAGGCTGTCGGTACCGGCACCGCCGTAGAGATAGAAATCGGCGCCGCCGTCTCCGGCCAGGCTGTCGGCGCCGACGTCGCCGTAGAAGTGCCCGTCGGCCCCGATGCCGCCGTAGAGCTTGTCGCTGCCGCGCTCGCCGTAGAGGACGAGGTCGCTGCCTTCCCCGCCGAAGACGCTGTCATTCGCCCGCTCGCCGTTGAGAAAGCGGTCCGAACCCTCGCCGCCATAGATCACGTCGGCATTGGCGCCGCCGTCGAGATGCGTATCGGCCCCGGTGCCGCCGAAGAGCGTGTCGAGACCGGCGCTGCCATAAAGCGAGCCGTCGTTTCCGCTGTCGCCGGAGAGCGTGTCGTCCGCCACGCCGCCGAACAGCCCGGCGTCGGCCCCGTCGCCGCCATAGACGAGGTCGGCCCTGGATCCGCCGGAGAGATTGCTGTCGTCGCCCGCGTCACCGAAGAGGCTGTCCTGACCGGTGTCGCCGTCCAGCGTGGCATCATCCCGCTGCCGCCCGCTAGCGTGTCGTTCCCCTGCGCACCGTAGAGGCTGTCGGCCCCGCTCGCCCCATAGAGCGTGTCGTTCGCGCCGTAGCCGAGAATGGTGTCGACATCGTTGGTGCCGGTCAGCGTGTCCGGTCCGCCGGTCCCTGGGATAAAGGCCATCTCTCACGCTCTCCTCAAGGTTCCCTGTTCTGGTTTGGAGGCGGCGCAATGATTGTGGCACACCTACCCGCCTCAGAAAGAGCTGACGCTCACCAGCCTGCGCGCTCATCGCCGTATGGTAGTTGTACCCACTTTCTACTTTAAGATCAAGCAGAGTCGTAACCGGTTCTTTAGTTAGAGTATATCTGAAGGAGATAGATTGAGCGGGCTCTTTTTGTTGATTTTTTGCCGCTCAACCGCCAATTCCATGGCGATGCTGGAGACGACGCGGTCGGGCCGCCGACCCTCTCGTGACGGGAGCGACGTCCGGGCAGGCAAGCGACGGGCAGCGGGCGCCACCGCGCCGACGAGAGGCCCTAGGCGCCGCCCAGCGGCCAGCCGCTTGGAATTCCCGCCGGCTCCCTTAAGATCGCGCTAACGTCCCCCTCGTGTCCCCGCGGAGCCACCATGACCCACGCCCTCACCTTCACCCTGATCTCGGCCCAAGGCGAAGCGCAGCGCCACCTCACCCCCCGCCGCCTCATCGTCGCCGGTTGGACCGGCCGCGACCCCGCCGCCATGGAGCACCACATCGCCGAGCTGGAGGCCTTGGGCGTCCCCCGCCCGGCCAAGACCCCGCTCTTCTACCGCATCTCCGCCAGCCGCCTGACCCAGGCCCCCGAAATCCAGGTCAGCGGCTCCGACACCAGCGGCGAGGCGGAGTTCTGCCTGGTGAACCTCGACGGCACCTTATGGGTGGGCGCCGCCAGCGACCACACGGACAGGAAGGCCGAAACCCACTCCATCACCCTTGCAAAGCAACTCTGCGACAAGCCTATCGGGCCGGTCCTATGGCCGCTGGAAGAGGTGGCGCCGCATTGGGACCAGCTGCAGCTGACGGCGCATATTGAGGAAACCGGAGGCCGCACTCTCTATCAGTCGGGGCCGCTCGCGGGCCTCCTGTCGCCGGAGGTGCTGCTGGCCCGATTTGCCGAGGAGGAGCCGGAAGGACTGCAGCCGGGGGACGTCATGCTGGGCGGGACGATGCCAGCGATTGGAGGTGTGCGGCCGGCGGAGAGGTTCGAGTTGGCGCTGGAGGATCCTGTGTTAGGACGAGAGGTTCGGTGGAGCTATGGCGCAGCCGCTTTGGAAGTCATTGGATAGCGTTGGGAACTTAAAGATCACTCTCTCGCCACCACTACTCCTTCACCGCTCCAACACCACGTCAAATCCCCCAAAGATCATCCGCTTTCCGTCGAACGGCATGGGGTTGTTCTCCGGCTGCAGCCGCGGATCGGTCATGATCTTTTCCATGGCGGCGTCGCGGTGGGCGCGGGACGGCCAGAGGATCCAGCTGAAGAGGACCGTCTCGTCCGCCTCGAGCTTGACGGCCATGGGGAAGGAGGTGACCTCGCCGTCGGGGACGTTGTCGCCCCAGCATTCTACGATCTTGAGCGCGCCTTGCTCCATGATGACGTCGGCGGCGATCTCGGCGTGCTTCAGGAAGGCCTCGCGCTTGTTCTTGGGAACCGGGGCGACGAAGCCGTCTACGTAGGTCATGGGAAAGGTCCTCTTGTGCGGGGGGGGGCAGGGCGGTTGGTGGGATGCAAGGGATCGGCCAGAGCAAATCCCGAGCTGACGGACTCATCGGCGACGACGATTTGCGTTGTCAATCAAACCGCTGGAGTACTTCGGGCGAGCCAACGCGAGCCGGAAGTGCTCAAGCGGGCGATCACGCCTCGTACTCGTCCTTAAGCCTGAGCCAGCTCATCGTACTCCCCCCTTCGTTCCGGCCTTTCGGCACCATGTCGAGGAAGTGGAAGGGGGTGAAGAGGCCCTCGGTGCCGCGGGTGTAGGCGGAGTAGGTGTGGTGCACCTGGCCGGCCTCGTCCTTGGCGAAGATGCTGACGGCGGGCAGGTCTTCGGCGGCGTAGGGGGTGGTGGCGTAGTTGTAGTCGCTCTTGCCGGCGGCGATCTGCTCGGGGCTGAAGCCGGCGCCGTAGTCTTGCGAGAAAGTCGTGCCGGCGCAGGAAACCCACTGGAAGGACCAGCCCATGCGGGTGCGCGCGGCCTCGATCTCCTCGATGGCTGCGCGGGAGACGGCGGCGAAGGAGAGGTCGGCATGCTCGAAATGCCGGCGCGCGGCGTCGACGTGGTCGGCCATGGCGGCACAGCCCTTGCAGATGGCCTGGCTGCCGGGCGGCAGCATGAAGTGGTGGACGAAGAGCTGGCTGCGGCCCTGGAAGAGATTGCCCAAGGTCTTGGGTCCCTCGGTCGATTGGAAGCGGTAGTCGGTCTCGACCGGCTCCCACGGCAGGGCGCGGCGGGCTTCGTTCAGCTTGTCGCGCTGGTGGGTGAGTGCGCGTTCCTCGGCGAGCAGGGCCACGCGGGCGGCACGCCAGGCCTCGTGCGAGACGATCTTGGGCTGCATGGGAATCTCCATCTCTAAGGGTCTAGGTTAGTCCGAGGCGTCGGCCAGCTGGCCGGCCAAACGAGCCAGGCCCTTGGGCCACTCGCGGGCCAGGCCGGACTCCATCGCGGCCTCCTTGGCGGCGGCGGTCTCGAAGAGGGTGTGGAGGGTAAGCCGGGTCTTGCCGGCCTCCTCCTCCAGGGTCAGCGTCACCAGCGCGCGCGGCGGGATGCCGGCGCCGCCGGGGTTGTCGGCCGTCTCCTCGCCCTGCCAGACCAGGCGGGCGGGGCGGGTCGATCTCGCGGTAGCGGCCTTGGGCGCGGCAGCTGCTGCCGTCCGGGCCCTCGATCAGCAGGCGGAAGGCGCCGCCGGGCCTGAGCTCCATGGCCTCGAGGGTGCTGCGGCAGCCCTCGGGAAACCACCAGCGCAGCAGGTGCTCGGGCTCGGTAAAGGCGCGCCAGACCAGCGTGCGCGGGGCATCGAAGAGATGGGTCAAGGTCAATTCGTGCTGCCGGGCCGTCTGCCCCTGCGCGGCAGCTGCAAGACCGGTCATGGCCGCCGCTCCTCGCCCGCCAGCAGCGCTTCGATGCCGGCCAGGGTCTTGGCCCAGCCGGTGGCGTAGCCGGACTGCAAGGCCGCCTCGCGGTCGTCGGCGCTGGCAAAGCGGGTGTGCAAGGTCAGTCTGGTCTTGCCGGCCTCCTCGGCCAAGGTGACGGTTACCCGGGCGCGGGGCGGCAGACCGGCGCCGCAGGGAGAAAGAGACTCCGCCGGCCCCTCGTAGACCAGGCGCCTGGGCGGATCGATCTCCAGAAAGGTCCCGCGGCAGGGCATGACGCCGCCGTCGGGCAATTGCATCTCCAGATGAAAGGCGCCGCCGGGCCTGAGCTCGAACCGCTCAACCTCGCTCCGGCAGCCCGCCGGCGCCCACCAGCGGGCCAAGTGTGCCGGGTCGGTCCAGGCCCGCCAGACCAAGGCCGGCGGGGCGTCGAAGAGATGAGTCAGAGTCAGCGTGGGCTCGGCCGCTGGGTCGCCAGACGTGGCGGCATCGTGGGCAGGCAGGCTGTCAGGCATCGTCGCGCTCCTTCCGCTCTTTGGCTTGCAGCTCGGCCAGATAGGCCTCCAAGCGCTCGAAACGCGCTTCCCAGATGGCGCGCTGCCGGGCGATCCAGTCCTCGGCCTCGCCGAGTGGGGAGGGTTGCATCTCGCAGGTCCTGACCCGCCCCACCTTCTGCGAGCGCAGCAAGCCGCTCTCCTCCAAGACGCGCAGGTGCTGCAGGAAGGAGGGCAAGGCCATCTCGAAGGGTTTTGCCAGCTCCTTGACCGAGGCCGGCCCCTGGGAGAGCTGCTGCAGGACAGCCCGCCGGGTCGGATCGGCCAGCGCGTGGAAGACGGCATCCAGTGGGTTCTGTTGGTTAGGCATGTGCCTAACTTATGCGTTCTCAATGATTGCCGCAAGAGGAAAGTTAGAAACCTACCTAACTAATTTTTCAGGCCCGCCGCCGACCGAAGGGAATAACCCGCCGGCCGCCTCGTTCTCCTCTCAGACGGCCCTAGAACGCCAACACAGGAGATCCATGATGACCACCGCGATCGCCACGCTCACTCTTTCGGTCAGCGGCAGCCGTGAGCGCCCGGTCCTGCGCTTGCGGCGGCAGGATGCCCTGCCCCTTCTGGCCGCCATCGCCCTTGCCTTGGCCGCCTGGTTCCTCCCCACCGGCATGGCGGCCGAGGGCAGGATCGTGCTTGCCGTCACCGGGGGTGGCCATCGTCGGCTGGACCCTGTCGCGGGTTCCCGACGCAGCCGTCGCCGCTTTGGCCGCCATCGCGCTGGCGGCCACCGGGCTGGAGCCCGACGGCGGCATCGCCGGGGCCTTCGGCGAGCCCTTGATCCTCTTGATGCTGGGTGCCTTCGTCATGGCCGCGGCCCTCACCGCCTCCGGCCTGGCCGAGCGCATGGCCATGGCGGCGACGCGCCCCGTCGCCAGCGTGCGCGGGCTCTTCTACGGCCTGGCCCTGGTGATCGCGGCCACCGCCTTCATCATGCCTTCGACCTCGGCGCGCGCGGCGCTCTTGCTGCCGGTGGCGCTGGCCCTGGTCGAGCGCCTGCCGGACCCGCGCCTGCGCCCGGCCTTCCTGCTGCTTTTCCCGACCGTCATTCTGCTGTCGGCCGGCGGCTCGCTGATCGGTGCCGGCGCGCATGTGCTGGCCGCAGCGGAGATCGCGGCGGCGCTCGGGCGGCCGGTCGACATGCTGCTGTGGAGCGCGCTTGCCGGCCCCTTCGCTTTGCTCACCAGCCTGCTGGCGGTCGAGGCAATCCTACGGCTCTTCACCGACCGCCACCTGCGCACCTTGCCTTTGCGTCCTGGTGACGGCGTGCGCCGGCCGCTGGAGCGGCGGCAGTGGGGCCTGATCGCCGTGGTGGGCGCCGTGGTGGCGCTATGGGTCGCCACCCCGCTGCACGGCGTCTCGGCAGAGGCCGTGGCCTTGCTGGGCGCCATCGCAGCCCTGCCGCTCTCCGGCATGAAGGGCAAGGAGGCCTTCCGCCGTGCCGACGTCGAACTCCTGGTTTTCCTGGCCGCCACCATGACCTTGGCGCGCGCGATGAGTGCGA
>CAXXGD010000013.1:0-57164 GCA_963669385.2 Rhodospirillales bacterium | reverse complement strand
TCCTGCCCAAGTCGCTGCCCGAGGCGACCTCGGAGCGCAGCATCTCGCCGGTCGAGAGCTGCTTGAGGCCGCGGCCGTCCTCCAGAATCTTGGCCTGCGTTCCCTTGCCGGCGCCCGGCGGACCTAAGAGTATGATGTTCATGATCGACCCCCTCCGACCGGGCGCAGCTTGGTTTCTAACGTCGGCCTTTAAGGCGCGACTTCTTGATCAGCCCCTCGTACTGCTGTGCCAGCAAATGCGAGTGGATCTGCCCCACGGTATCCATGGTCACCGAGACGATGATCAGCAAGCTCGTTCCGCCGAAGTAAAGCGGCACGGCCGGGTACTCCAGGCGGATGAACTCCGGCAGCAGGCAGACGGCGGCCAGGTAGGCCGCGCCCACCGTCACCAGGCGGTTGGTCACGTACTCGATGTAGTCCGCAGTGTTCTTGCTGGCCTGATGCCGGGCACGAAGCCGCCGTACTTCCGGAGATTGTCGGCCGTGTCGTTGGGATTGAACACGATCGAGGTATAGAAGAAGGCGAAGAAGATGATCATGCTGGCATAGAGCAGCATATAGAGCGGCTGGCCGGGGCCGAGGTAGGCGGTCACGAAAGAAAGCCAGGCAGGGCCCCTTCGCCGGAGAAATTCGCGACCGTCAGCGGCATCAGCAGCAGCGAGGAGGCGAAGATCGGCGGAATGACGCCCGAGGGATTGAGCCGGAGCGGCAGGTGCGAGGATTCGCCGCCGAACATGCGGTTGCCATCTGGCGCTTGGGATACTGCACCACGATGCGGCGCTGCGCGCGCTCCATGAAGACCACGAAGGCCACCACGCCCACCGCCATCGCCAGGATCGCCAAGGTGATCAGGCTGGAGCCTACCGGCGAAGAGGCGAAGCCGCCGCCCGCACCCAACTCGAAGAGCTGGGCGATCGCCAGCGGCATGTTGGCGACGATGGCCGGAGAAGATGATCAGCGAAATGCCGTTGCCGACGCCGCGCTGGGTGATCTGCTCGCCCAGCCACATCAGGAAGATGGTGGCCGCCCGTCAGGTGATGACGGTCGAAATCCGGAAGAACAGCCCAGGATCGATGACGACGCCGCCGCCTTGGCCTTGCGTGCCTTCCAGGCCGACGGCGATGCCATAGGCCTGGGCCGCCGCCAGTACCACGGTACCGTAGCGGGTATACTGATTGATCTTCTTGCGCCCGGCTTCGCCCTCTTTCTTAAGCGCCGAGAGCTTCGGCGAGACCGCGGTCATCAGCTGCATGATGATGGCGGCCGAGATATAGGGCATGATGTTGAGCGCGAAGATCGTCATGCGCTCGAGCGCACCGCCGGAGAAGAGGTTGAACATCCCCAGGACGCCGCCCGAAAGCTGGCTGTAGACCTGGGCGAAGACCACCGTATCGATACCGGGTATGGGGATATAGGTGCCGAGGCGATAGACCACCAAGGCCCCCAAGGTGAATAGCAGGCGCTTCTTAAGCTCCGTCGCCTTTCCGAGGCCGACAGGCTGAAATTTGCAGCCAGCTGTTCTGCGGCAGATGCCATAATCTCTCCTCGTGCGCCTCACACCATGAGTCCGGCGGGGCCCGTCAGCGGCACCCCGCCTTTATGCCACCGGGCAAATACGGCAGCCTTGTGTCGTCCCGACGCACTGGGCCGAAGGGGCCGCCCGGAGGGTTAGTCCTCCTTCGCCGGCCTATCGGCCTCCGGCGCGCTCGCTTCCTCCGGCGCGGCCGCCTCGGGCTTGGCCGCCACCTTCGGGAGCACTCTGCGGCGCAGCCGCCGGCTCGCCCGCGGCTTTTCCCTTTGGCGCGATCGTGACGCTGCCGCCGGCAGCCTCGACCGCTTTCACGGCGGCCGCGGTGGCGCCGACCACTTACCAAGTCTACCTTGGTGGTGAGGCTGCCCGTTGCCAGCAGGCGCACGCCATCTCGCAGCTTCTTGAAGAGGCCCGCCGCTGCCAGTGCCTGGCCGTCGAGCGGCCCGCTTGCATCCAGCTTCCCGGCATCGATGGCCCGCTGCAAGCGGGCCAAGGTCACCTCGGCATAGCGCGCCCGGAAGGGCTTGTTGAAGCCGCGTTTGGGCAGCCGCATGTGGATCGGCATCTGCCCGCCCTCGAAGCCGTTCATGGCGGTGCCGCTGCGCGCCTTCGCACCCTTCTGTCCCCGGCCAGAGGTCTTGCCCAGACCGGAGCCGATGCCGCGGCCGACGCGGCGGCGCGAGCGCCGGGCACCAGGATTGTCGGAAATCTCGTTCAGCCGCATGACTGCTTCCTCAAGCTGTCGCCGCCACCCCTGCTCTCATCGAGCAGCGGGTTCAGCGCTGATCTTCGCCTTCGACCCGGACCAGGTGGGAGACACGCGCGATCATGCCGCGCACGGCCGGCGTATCCTCCAACTCCCGGGTCCGGTTGATCTTGTAGAGCCCGAGGCCCTTCAGGGTCTCGTGCTGCACCTTGATACGCCCGATCGACTCTTGATCTGGGTCACCTTGAGCGTCTTTTCTTCGCGGTCTTAGCATCAGGCCTGCTCCTGCGCCTCGGCCCCTTCGCCGACCTCGCGGCGGCCCAGGACCTCGCCGACCTTGAGGCCGCGGCGCTGCGCCACCATGCGCGGGCTGGAGCAGCTCTTGAGACACTCGAAGGTCGCCTTGATCATGTTGTGCGGGTTCTGCGAGCCCAAGGACTTGGCCACCACGTCCTGTACGCCCAAGGCCTCGAAGACGGCGCGCATCGGGCCGCCGGCGATGATCCCGGTGCCGGGCTCGGCGCTGCGCATGATGACGCGGCCGGCGCCGAACTGGCCCTTGACGTCGTGATGCAGGGTGCGGCCTTCGCGCAAGGGCACGCGCATCATGCCGCGCTTGGCCTGCTCGGTCGCCTTGCGAATGGCTTCAGGCACCTCGCGCGCCTTGCCGTGACCGTGACCGACGCGGCCCTTGCCGTCGCCGACCACCACGATCGCGGCAAAGCCGAAGCGCCGGCCGCCCTTCACCACCTTGGCGACGCGGTTGATGCCGACCAGCTTCTCGATCAGTTCCGGCTCATCACTGTCGCGATCACGATCGCGGGACCTACGGTCCTCTCGCGGGCCTCGTGCCATCTCTACTCCAGTCCCGAACGGTTAGAAGTTAAGACCCGCCCTCACGGGCGGCCTCGGCCAGCGCCTTGACGCGGCCATGATAGGGATAGCGGCCGCGGTCGAAGACGACGGTCTCGACCCCGGCCTGCTTGGCGCGCTCCGCCAACAGGCGGCCGACGGCCCCGGCGGTGCTCTTGTCGCTGCCGAGCTTCTTGTCGCCCCGCACGACCGGCCTCCAGGCTGCAGGCAGCAGCCACGGTCGCACCCTTGGTGTCGTCGATCACCTGCGCATAGATATGCTGGGCGGAGCGGAAGACCGACAGGCGCGGCCGCCCGCCGGCGCGCTGCCTCAGACGGAAGCGCGTGCGCGATTGGCGACGCTGGTGGAGTTCTTTGTTGGTCAGCATGGCCTTACTTCTTCTTGCCTTCCTTGCGGCGAACCTGCTCGTCGGCGTACCTCACGCCCTTGCCCTTGTAAGGCTCGGGCGGGCGATAGCCGCGGATCTTGGCGCAGACTTGGCCGACCTGTTGCTTGTCGGCGCCGCTGACCTGGATCTGGGTCGGCCGCTCGCACTTGATGGTGATGCCGTCCGGAATGTCGAACTGCACGTCGTGGCTGAAGCCCAGCTGCAAGGTCAAGCTCTTGCCCTGCACCGCCGCGCGATAGCCGACGCCGGTGATCTCCAGCACCTTGGTGAAGCCCGCGGACACGCCCGTCACCATGTTGGCGATGTTGGACCGCGTGGTGCCCCAAAGCGCGCGGGCGCGCTTGGTCTCGTTCAGCGGCTTGACGAGGATTTCGCCGTTCTCGCGGCTCACCTCGACCTCCTCCGGCAGAGGATAGTCGAACTGACCCAGCTTGCCCTTCACCTGGATGCGGCCGTCCGCGATGGCGACGTCCACCCCAGCGGGGACTGCGACCGGATTGCTGCCGACGCGTGACATGCTGCTGCTTCTCCCTCCTGCTGCCGCCGGCCTAGTAGACCCGGCAGAGGATCTCGCCGCCTACGTTGGCAGCACGGGCCTCGTGATCCGACAGGACGCCGCGCGGCGTCGAGAGGATCTGGATGCCCAGGCCATTGTAGAAGCGCGGCAGATCCGCGATTTTCGAATAGACTCGCCGCCCCGGCTTGGACACGCGCGAGATCTCGCGAATGACGGGTGCGCCCTCGTGGTACTTCAGCTCGATCTCCACCATCGGGCAGGGCCCGTCCTGATAGCGGCGGAAGTCGCGGATGAAGCCCTCGCGCTTCAGCACGTCGAGCACGTTGGCATGCAGCTTCGAGGCCGGAGCTGCGATCTTGCTCCTGCCGATGCGCTGCCCGTTGCGAATCCGGGTCAGCAAGTCCCCTAGGGGATCGTTCAACGCCATGGTCGGGGCCTCTCCCTTCCCTGAAGACTTACCAGCTCGCCTTGGTGACGCCGGGCACCAGCCCGTTCGACGCCAGCTCTCTGAGCGCGATGCGCGAGAGCGCGAACTTGCGATAGTAGCCGCGCGGCCGCCCGGAGACGACACAGCGGTTGCGAATGCGGACCTTAGAGCCGTTGCGCGGCATCTCGGCCAGCTGCAGATAGGCCTGGAAGCGCTCTTCCGGCGAGGCTTCGCGGTCGCGCGCCAGCGCTTTCAGGCGCTGGCGGCGCGGCTCGCAGCTCTTGGCCAGCTTGCGGCGGCGCTTGTCCTTCTCGACTGCAGACTTCTTAGCCATCACTCACGTCCTTTTCGCATTAAGCCTGGAACGGCATGTCGAAGGCGGCCAAAAGCTCCTTCGCCTCGCCGTCCGTATCGGCCGTGGTGCAGATCACGATGTCCATACCCCGAATGTTGTCGACCTTGTCGTAGTCGATCTCTGGGAACACGATCTGCTCCTTCAATCCCATCGCGTAGTTGCCGTTCCCGTCGAAGGACTTGGCCGACAGCCCGCGGAAGTCGCGGACCCGCGGCAGGGCGACGGTCACCAGGCGATCCATGAACTCGAACATCTTGGCCCGGCGCAAGGTGACCTTGCAGCCGATTGCCATGCCCTCGCGCAGCTTGAACTGAGCGACCGACTTGCGCGCGCGGGTGACCACCGGCTTCTGGCCGGCGATCAGCGCCATGTCGGCCACGGCGGCCTGCAGGCGCTTGGAATCCTGCACCGCCTCGCCGACGCCCATGTTGATCACGATCTTCTCCAAGCGCGGCACCTGGTGCAGGTTCTGGTACTTGGATTCGGCCAGCAGCTTCGGCCGGATCTCGCTTTCGTAGCGCTCTTGAAACCGGGGCTTCATCGTCCCTCGTCCTCCTCAGGCCGGCTAGCTGTCGATCGCGACGCCGGAGCGACGCGCGAAGCGAACCTTGCGGCCATCCTCGTCGGTGCGGAAGCCGACGCGGGTCGGCTGGTCGCTCTCCGGATCGATGAGGGCCACGTTCGAAACATGAATGGGCGCCTCGCGCTCGATGATCCCACCCGGATCGCGCGGCGACTGGCGCTGGTGGCGCTTGACGATGTTGACGCCGGCCACGACCACGCGCGCATTCTTGGGCTGCACGCCCAAGACTTCGCCGCGCTGGCCCTTGTCCTTGCCGGAGATGACGATCACCTGATCGCCTTTCCTGATCTTTGCCATGACTAAATCCAGGCCTCCCAGCTAGAGGACTTCCGGCGCCAGAGACACGATCTTCATGTAGCGCCGGGCGCGCAGCTCGCGCGTGACCGGGCCGAAGATACGCGTGCCGATCGGCTCGCCTTGCTTGTTGATCAAGACCGCCGCGTTGCGGTCGAAGCGGATCACGGTTCCGTCGTTGCGCTTGATGTCCTTGGCGGTGCGCACCACGACGGCGCGATGGATGTCGCCCTTCTTCACGCGACCGCGCGGAATGGCTTCCTTCACCGAGACGACGATGATGTCGCCGATGCCGGCATACTTGCGCTTGGAGCCGCCCAGGACCTTGATGCACTGAATGCGGCGTGCACCGGAGTTGTCGGCGACCTCTAGGTTGCTTTGCATTTGAATCATGGATCGCTCCTCCGCGACCTGGGACGGGACCGCCTAGACGGCAACCGGCCAGGGATCAGGTCGCTGCTCCCTCCTTGTCCGCCAAAATGCGCCAAGACTTGGTCTTGGAAATCGGCCGACACTCCTCGATCTGCACCAGGTCGCCTTCCTTGCAGGCGTTGGTCTCGTCATGCGCATGGTAGCGCTTGGAGCGGCGGATGAACTTCTTGTAGAGCGGGTGCATCACGCGACGTTCGACCAAGACCGTGACGGTCTTGTCCATCTTGTCACTGACCACCTGACCCTGAAGCACGCGGCGCGGCATGGTCTCTTCCTAACTCCGTCGAACTAGCTCTGCGCCTTCTGGCGCAGAATGGTTTTGGCTCGCGCGATCTCGTGGCGGACTTGGCCCACGCGCGCGGTGTTCTCCAACTGGCCCGAAGCCTGCTGAAAGCGCAGGTTGAAGGCCTCTTTGCGCAGCTGAACGAGCTGGTCCTTCAACTCGTCCTCGGTCTTGCCGCGCATCTCTTCAGCGTTCATGTGCCTAGCCCTCCTCGCCGATACGGGCGATGAACTTGGTGCTGATCGGCAGCTTGGCGCCGGCCAGGCGGAAGGCCTCTTCGGCGACCTCGCGGCTGACGCCATCCAGCTCGAAAAGCACCCGGCCCGGCTTTACCCTGGCTGCCCACCACTCCGGCGTGCCCTTGCCCGAGCCCATGCGGACTTCGGCCGGCTTGGAGCTGATCGGCACGTCCGGGAAGACGCGGATCCAGAGCTTGCCGACGCGGCGCATGTGGCGGGTGATCGAGCGGCGGGCCGCCTCGATCTGGCGAGCCGAGATCCGGCCCGGCTCCTGCGCCTTCAGCCCATAGGTGCCGAAGGTGAGGTCGGTGCCGCCCTTGGCGGCGCCGTGAATGCGGCCCTTGTGCTGCTTGCGATACTTGGTGCGCTTTGGCTGCAGCATGACTTAGTTCTCCGCCCCACGCCGCGGCCGGCGATGATCGCGGTCCCGGTCGCGCCCGCCGCCCGGCGGGCCGCTGCCCTGCTGTTCGGTCATGCGGCGCTCTTGCGCCGTGGGATCGTGGGCCATGATCTCGCCCTTGAAGATCCAGACCTTGACCCCGCAGGTGCCGTAGGTGGTCTTGGCCGTGGCCTCGCCGTAGTCGATGTCGGCGCGAAGCGTGTGCAGCGGCACGCGGCCTTCGCGGTACCACTCCATGCGCGCGATCTCGGCCCCGCCCAGACGGCCGCCGCAGTTGATGCGGATGCCTTCGGCGCCAAGGCGCATGGCGTTCTGCAGCGAACGCTTCATCGCCCGGCGGAAGGAGACCCGGCGCTCCAGCTGCTGGGCGATGTTCTCAGCCACCAGCTTGGCGTCGATCTCGGGCTTGCGCACCTCGACGATGTTGAGCGCGACGTCGCCGCCGGCCAGCTTCTGCATTTCGCCGCGCAGCTTCTCGATGTCCGCGCCCTTCTTGCCGATCACCACGCCCGGCCTGGCCGAGTAGAGGGTGACGCGGGCGCGCTTGGCCGGACGCTCGATGACGATGCGCGACAAACCCGCCGACTGCAGCTTGGGGTGCTCCTCGAGGAACTCCCGGATCTTGAGGTCCTCGCCCAGCATGCTGGCATAGCCTGAATCGGCATACCAACGGCTATCCCAGGTGCGGTTGATGCCGAGGCGCAGGCCTATGGGATTGACTTTATGACCCATGGAACTCTCTTGCCTCCTATGCCGCGTCGGCGGCTTCGCGCACGACCACCGTCACCCGGCTCCAGGGCTTCAGGATCTTTGCGCCGCGGCCACGCGCACGCGCACGGAACCGCTTCATGGTGAAGGACTTGCCGACATAGGCTTCGGCTACGATCAGACGATCGACGTCCAGCTGGTGGTTGTTCTCGGCATTAGCGATCGCCGACTGCAGCGTCTTGCGCACGTCGCCGGCGATCCGCCGCTTCGAGAAGGCGAGCTCGGCCAAGGCGCGCTCGGCCGAGAGCCCCCGGATCTGCTGGCAGACCAGGTTCAGCTTCTGCGGCGAGACCCGAAGGTTGCGGGTCATCGCCTGTGCTTCATTCTCGGCACGCATATCCGGTGCCTTGGGCTTGCCCATCAGCCTTCCCCCTCCTAGCGCCTGCGGGCCTTCTTGTCGGCCACGTGTCCATAGAAGGTCCGGGACGGCGAGAACTCGCCGAACTTGTGACCCACCATGTTCTCGGTGACCAACACCGGCAGGAACTTCTGGCCGTTGTAGACGCCGAAGGTCAGGCCGACGAACTGCGGCATGATGGTCGAGCGTCGCGACCAGGTCTTGATGATCTCGTTGCGTCCCGATCCGCGCGCGGCATCCGCTTTCTTCAGCAGATAGCCGTCGACGAAGGGACCTTTCCAAACAGAGCGCGCCATCTTTCCTTGACCCTCTACCGCTTCTTCTTTCGGGCGCTTGCGCGGCGCACGATCAGCTTGTCGGTGCGCTTGTTGGAGCGCGTACGGAAGCCCTTGGCCGGCTGGCCCCAGGGGCTGACCGGTTGGCGGCCACCCTTGGTGCGGCCTTCGCCGCCGCCCAGCGGGTGATCGACCGGGTTCATCGCCGTGCCGCGCACCGTCGGGCGGATGCCCTGCCAGCGCTTGCGGCCGGCCTTGCCCAAGGACTCGTTCAGGTGGTCGGCGTTGGAGACCGCGCCCACCGTTGCCATGCACTCTTGGCGCACCATGCGCACCTCACCGGAAGTGAGACGCAGCAGCGCGTAGCCCTGGTCGCGGCCCACCAGCTGGACATAGGAGCCGGCGGCGCGCGCCATCTGCCCGCCCTTGCCGATCTTCATCTCCACATTGTGGATGATGGTGCCGACCGGCATGGAGTAGAGCGGCATGGCGTTGCCCGGCTTCACGTCGACCCGCTCGCCGGCCACCACCTCGTCGCCCGGCGCCAGGCGCTGCGGCGCGATGATGTAAGCCTTCTCGCCGTCCTGGTACTTGACGAGTGCGATGAAGGCAGTGCGGTTGGGGTCGTACTCCAAACGCTCCACCGTGCCCGGCACATCCCACTTGCGGCGCTTGAAGTCGATCCGACGGTAGCGCTGCTTGTGGCCGCCGCCGCGATGGCGCACGGCAATGTGCCCGTGGTTGTCGCGCCCGCCGTGCTTCTTCTTACCCTCGGTCAGGCCCTTTTCCGGCTTGCCTTTCCAGAGGTCGCGCCGGTCGACCAGGACCAGCTCGCGACGCCCGGGAGTGACAGGATTGAATGTTTTAAGCGCCATGGCCTCAGATTCCCGTCGTGATGTCGATCTGCTGGCCCTCTTCGAGGGTCACGTAGGCCTTCTTGGTGTGCACGCGCCGGCCCAGCTGGCCGCGGAAGCGCTTCACCTTGCCGTTGTTGCGCAGCGTGTTGACGGCCGTCACCTTGACCTTGAAGAGGCCTTCCACCGCCGCCTTGATCTCCGGCTTGGTGGCGTCGGTCGGCACCAGGAAGACGACCTGGCCGTGCTCGGAGGCACGGGTCGACTTCTCGGTCACCACCGGACGGCGGATCAGCTCGTACATGCGCTCGGTCGAGATCTTGGTCGCCGCCGAGCGGCGTGCGTATTTCCAGCTCATTTGAGGCGTGCCTCCAAGGCTGCGACGGCATCGCGGGTCAAGACCAAGGTGTCCCGGCGCAAGATGTCCCTGACGTTGGCGCCCTGCTGCGGCAGAACATCGACCAAAGGAATGTTCCTGGCGGCCCGCGCAAAGCCCTCGTCCAGCTCGCTGCCGCCGATGACCAGCACCGAACTCCAGCCGAAGGCGTCGAACTTGCTGCGCAGGGCTTTGGTCTTGGCCTCCTCCAGCTTGGCCTCGTCCAAGACCACCAGCTGGCCGTTGGCGGCCTTAACCGAAAGCGCCGTCTTCAGCGCCAGGCGGCGCACCTTCTTCGGCAGATCGTGATCGTGCGAGCGAACCTGCGGCCCGTGCGCCCGGCCGCCGCCGCGGCGGATCGGCGTGCGCGAGTTGCCCATGCGCGCGTTGCCGGTGCCCTTCTGGCGGAAGATCTTCCTGCCCGAGCCCTGGACCTCGCTGCGCCCCTTGACCTTATGCGTGCCTTGGCGGCGCTTGGCCAACTGCCAGGTGACCGCGCGCGCCAGGATGTCGGCCCGCGCCGGCAGCGCGAAGACCTCGTCGGCCAGCTCCAGATCGCCGACCGCCTCCTGGTCGAGGTTTTTGACCTGTACCTTCATCTTATGCGCCGTCCTTCTGCTCGCTGTCGGCCGCCGGCTCGGCCGCGGGGGCCGCGTCCGCCTCGGCCTCAGGCGCAGCGTCCGCCGTCACCTCGGCTAGCGGCGTCTCGGCCGCCTCCGCGCTCTCCTTGAGCGCCGCCGGGAACGGCAGGTCGTCTCGCTCGGCACCCTTTACCGCGTCATGCACCAAGACCCAGCCCTCCTCGGCCCCCGGCACCGCGCCGCGCACGAAGATGAGGCCGCGCTCCTCGTCGGTGCCGTGCACCGTCAAGTTCTGCGTGGTCACCCGCGCGTCGCCCATGTGGCCGGCCATCTTCTTGCCCTTGAAGACCTTGCCGGGGTCCTGGCGCTGACCGGTGGAGCCGTGCGAGCGGTGCGAAACGGACACGCCGTGGCTGGCACGCAGGCCAGAGAAGTTGTGCCGCTTCATCGCACCGGCAAAGCCCTTGCCCTTGCTGGTGCCGGTCACGTCGACCTTCTGGCCGGCCACGAAGTGCGCGACCGACAGCTCGGCGCCGGGCTCCAGCAAGCCCTCTTCGCTCACCCGGAACTCCGCCAGCTTGCGCTTGGGCTCGACCTTCGCCTTGGCGAAGTGGCCGCGCTGCGGCTGCGTGGTGTTCTTCACCTTGGCCTTACCGACGCCCAGCTGGACGGCGTTGTAGCCGTCGCTCTCCTGCCGGCGCACGGCGACGACTTGGCAGCTCTCGACCTTCAGCACCGTCACCGGCACATGCTCGCCGGTCTCGTTGAAGAATCTGGTCATGCCGAGCTTTTGTGCGATCAAACCGGTCCGCATCGCCTTAGCCCTTGAGCTTGATCTCGACGTCCACGCCGGCGGCCAGGTCGAGCTTCATCAGCGCGTCCACGGTCTGCGGGGTGGGGTCGACGATGTCCAAAAGCCGCTTGTGCGTGCGCATCTCGAACTGCTCGCGGCTCTTCTTGTCGATATGCGGCGAGCGATTCACGGTGAAGCGCTCGATCCGCGTTGGAAGAGGGATCGGACCGCGCACCTGCGCGCCGGTGCGCTTGGCCGTCGACACGATCTCGTGCGTCGACTGGTCAAGCACCCGGTGGTCGAAGGCCTTCAGCCTGATTCGTATGTTCTGGCTATCCATCGCCTTGTCTTCTCAGATGCCGGGGCGCCCCGCCTTGGAGAGGGGCGCCCGCTTGGTCTGTCCCTTGCTGTTACCGACTATTCGCTGATTTTCGCGACGACGCCGGCACCGACCGTGCGGCCACCCTCGCGGATGGCGAAACGCAGGCCCTCGTCCATGGCGATCGGCGCGATCAGCTCCACCTGCATGGTGGTGTTGTCGCCCGGCATCACCATCTCGACACCGTCCGGCAGATGCACCACCCCCGTCACGTCCGTCGTCCGGAAGTAGAACTGTGGACGGTAGTTGGTGAAGAACGGCGTGTGACGACCGCCCTCCTCCTTGGTCAGGATGTAGCACTCCGCCGTGAACTTCGTATGCGGCGTGATCGACTTCGGCTTCGCCAAAACCTGGCCGCGCTCCACCTCCTCGCGGCCCACGCCGCGCAGAAGCGCGCCCACGTTGTCGCCCGCCTCGCCCTGGTCCAAGAGCTTGCGGAACATCTCAACGCCCGTCACCGTCGTCTTGCGCGTGTCCTTCAGGCCGACGATCTCGATCTCCTCGCCCACCTTCACCACGCCGCGCTCGATACGACCCGTCACCACCGTGCCGCGGCCCGATATCGAAAACACGTCCTCGATCGGCATCAAGAAGGGCTTGTCCTTCGGACGCTCCGGCTGCGGCACGTAGTCGTCCACCGCAGCCATCAGCTCCAGCACCGAGGCCTTGCCCATCTTCTCGTCGCCGTCCTCCAGCGCCACCAGGGCAGATCCCTTGATCACCGGAATGTCGTCGCCCGGGAAGTCGTAGCTCGACAGAAGCTCGCGTACCTCCAGCTCCACCAGCTCCAACAATTCCTCGTCGTCCACCATGTCGCACTTGTTCAGGTAGACCACGATCGCTGGCACGCCCACCTGGCGCGCCAGCAAGATGTGCTCGCGCGTCTGCGGCATCGGGCCGTCGGCCGCCGAGACCACCAGGATCGCGCCGTCCATCTGGGCGGCACCGGTGATCATGTTCTTCACGTAGTCGGCATGGCCAGGGCAGTCCACGTGCGCGTAGTGACGGTTCGCCGTCTCATACTCCACGTGCGCCGTCGAGATCGTGATACCGCGCGCCTTCTCCTCCGGCGCCTTGTCGATCTGGTCGTAGGCCGTGAACTTCGCCCCGCCGGCCTCCGCCAAGACCTTCGTGATCGCGGCCGTCAAGGTCGTCTTGCCATGATCCACATGACCGATCGTGCCGATGTTGCAGTGCGGCTTCGTCCGCTCGAACTTTGACTTGGCCATTCTTTCCTTCTCCGATGTCTGGCGGCCTAAGGGGCGTCTGGGGTTTCGTTAAGCTAGGCCAGCTTGGACACGACCTCGTCGGCGACGGCCTGCGGCACGCGCTCGTAGTGGTCGAAGTGCATGGTGTACTGCGCGCGACCCTGGCTCATCGAACGCAGCGTGTTGACGTAACCGAACATGTTGGCCAGCGGCACCATGGCATTCACCACCTGGGCGTTGCCCCGGGCATCCATGCCCTGTACCTGGCCGCGGCGGCTGTTCAGGTCGCCGATGATGTCGCCCATGTAGTCCTCCGGCGTCACCACCTCGACCTTCATCATCGGCTCCAGCAGCACCGGGCCGCACTTGACGATACCCTCGCGATAGGCGGCTCGGCTGGCGATCTCGAATGCCAGCACGCTGGAGTCGACGTCGTGATAGGCGCCATCGACCAAGGTAGCCTTGAAGTCGATCAGCGGGAAGCCGGCGATGGTGCCGGTCTCGCGCGCCATGTTCAGGCCCTTCTCGACGCCCGGCACATACTCCTTAGGCACATTGCCGCCGACGATCTTGTTCTCGAAGACGAAACCGCTGCCTGCCTCCAACGGCTCGAAGGCCAGCTTGATCCGGGCGAACTGGCCGGAGCCGCCGGTCTGCTTCTTGTGGGTGTAGTCGATCTCGCCGGTCCGGCTGATGGTCTCGCGGTAGGCGACCTGCGGCGCACCGACGTTGGCCGCCACCTTGAACTCGCGCTTCATGCGGTCGACGATGATCTCGAGGTGGAGCTCGCCCATCCCCTTGATCACGGTCTGGCCGCTTTCCTGATCGGTGGTGACGCGGAAGGAGGGATCTTCCTGCGCGAGGCGCTGCAGGGCGAGGCCCATCTTCTCCATATCGGCCTTGGAGTTGGGCTCGACCGCCACCTCGATCACCGGATCGGGGAACTCCATGCGCTCCAGCACGACAGCCTTGGAGGAATCGGAGAGCGTGTCGCCGGTGGTCACCGACTTCATGCCGGCAAAGGCGACGATGTCGCCGGCATAGGCCTCTTCGATGTCCTCGCGGTTGTTGGCATGCATCAGCAGCATGCGTCCGACCCGCTCGCGGGTTTCCTTGACCGAGTTCAGGACGGTCGCGCCCCTGTTGATCTTGCCGGAATAGATCCGCGCGAAGGTGAGCGAGCCCATGAAGGGGTCCGACATGATCTTGAAGGCCAAAGCGGAGAAGGGCTCGTCGTCGGAGCTCTTGCGCACGATCTCTTCGTCGCCGCCCATCTTGTGGCCGCGGATGGCTGGCACGTCAGTGGGCGCCGGCAGATAGTCGATGACCGCATCCAGCAGAGGCTGCACGCCCTTGTTCTTGAAGGCGGAGCCGCAGAGCACAGGCACGAAGGCCAGGCCGCAGGTGCCCTTGCGGATACAGGCGTGGAGCGTCGCCTCGTCGGGCTCGTTGCCCTCGAGGTAGGCTTCCATGGCGTCGTCGTCCTGCTCGATCGCCATCTCGATCATCTTGTTGCGGGCTTCTTCGGCCTCATCCGCCATGTCGGCCGGAATGTCGCGCTCTTCGAATTCCGCACCCAGGGTCTCGGCCTTCCAGATGATCGCCTTCATCTTGATCAGGTCGACGACGCCGACGAAGTCGGCCTCGCTGCCGACCGGCAGCTGGGTCACCAGCGGGGTCGCCCCCAGCCGGTCGTCGATCATGTCGACGCAGCGGTGAAAGTTGGCGCCCATGCGGTCCATCTTGTTGACGAAGCACATGCGCGGGACGTGGTACTTGTCGGCCTGACGCCACACCGTCTCGGACTGCGGCTCGACACCGGCGACGGAATCGAAGACGGCGATCGCCCCATCCAGCACGCGCAAGGAGCGCTCGACCTCGATGGTGAAGTCGACGTGGCCGGGGGTGTCGATAATGTTGATCCGGTACTCGGTGCCGAAGCGCTGCCAAAAGGTGGTAGTGGCAGCAGAGGTAATCGTGATGCCCCGCTCCTGCTCCTGCTCCATCCAATCCATGGTCGCATTGCCGTCGTGCACCTCGCCGATCTTATGCGACCGGCCGGTGTAGTAGAGGATGCGCTCTGTGGTCGTGGTCTTCCCGGCATCGATGTGCGCCATGATGCCGATGTTGCGATAGCGATCGAGCGGATACTTGCGGGCCATAATCGTACTCGTCCCCGAGATCAGCCGTTACCAGCGATAGTGCGAGAAGGCGCGGTTGGCTTCCGCCATCCGGTGCGTGTCCTCGCGCTTCTTCACTGCCGAGCCGCGATTGTTGGCGGCATCCATCAACTCATTGGCCAGGCGATCGACCATGGTGTACTCGCTGCGCGCCCTCGACGCGTTGATCAGCCAGCGGATCGCCAGGGCCTGGGCACGTTCGGGGCGCACCTCGACCGGCACCTGGTAGGTGGCGCCGCCGACACGGCGGGACCGCACCTCGACCTCGGGCTTCACGTTGGTGAGCGCCTCGTGGAACAGCTTCACGGGATCGGCCTTGGCCCGCCCTTCGACCTTGTCGAGCGCGCCATAGACGATGGTCTCCGCAGACGACTTCTTGCCGGCCCGCATGAGGTTGTTCATGAACTTGGTGAGCACGATGTCACCGAACTTGGCGTCCGGCAGGATCTCGCGCTTTTCGGCCTTGCGACGACGCGACATAGGTTCGAGCCCCTCGAGCTTACTTCGGCCGCTTGGCGCCGTACTTGGACCGGCGCTGGCGACGATCGCGCACGCCCTGGGTATCCAAGGTGCCGCGAATGATGTGGTAGCGAACGCCCGGCAGGTCCTTCACGCGTCCGCCGCGGATCAAGACCACCGAGTGCTCCTGCAGGTTATGCCCCTCGCCGGGGATGTAGCTGGTCACCTCGAAGCCGTTGGTCAGGCGCACACGCGCCACCTTGCGAAGCGCCGAGTTCGGCTTCTTCGGCGTAGTGGTGTAGACGCGGGTACAGACGCCACGCTTCTGCGGGCAAGCCTGCATCGCCGGCACCTTGTTGCGCGCCTTGATCGCCTTGCGTGGCGCCCGGATCAACTGGTTGATCGTCGGCATGCTTTCTTCTCACCTACCTTTGCCTCGAGGCAACTGACGTCCCGCCCGCCCTCAGTGGCGTTCTGGCGGGCCGCAGCCCTGACCCATGCGGCAACAAACAATTGACGCCGCAAGAGCCTCGCCGCCTTGGCTCTCGGGCGTTTGATGGCAACGGCGGTATCCGCCTGGGGACCAATCCGCGCCGCCGGTGTTCTTTCGCTATCCTCCGGGCCCTCGGAACGGCACGCACGACGTGTCGCGGCCCGAGGCGGACCCCGCTGGAAGTCGGCGCATACTATGGATGCGCCTGGGGGCCGTCAAGGATATCTTATCGGGGCGGCAGGGGGCTGCCGCGTGCGTGAAAAATCAAATGGTTGCGCGCCCTGCCGCTTACCCTTGCCGAGCACGCAAGGGGGGGCCATAAGAACTGCATAGCAGCCGATCCAGCCACCGAGGCCCCGTCTCATGCCTTCCCTACAGCGCGCGCTCCTAGGCCTGTTTCTCGCCCTCGTGATGGGAGGCCTGGCAATGGCCAGCGACGCAGAGGTGGTCGGCGTCAAGATCACGCCGGACGGCAGCGGCACCTACCGCTTCGACGTCACCGTCCAGCACCCCGATACCGGCTGGGAGGCTTACGCCGACCGCTGGGAGGTGCTGGCCCCCGACGGCACCGTGCTGGGCACCCGCGTGCTGGCCCATCCCCACGTGAGCGAGCAGCCCTTCACCCGCTCGCTCTCCGGCGTGGCGATTCCGGTCGATATCGAAGAGGTAATCGTGCGTGCGCGCGACTCGGTCGACGGCTGGGGCGATGTCACGATGACGGTGGCGGTGCCGCGATAGACCTATTGCCGGTTAAGCGGCGGGTCGCCATCCTCCATCGAGAAGGGCTCGCGAGCGAAGATGCGGCGGACCATCGGCTCGAAGACCTCCAGCGCCAAGGTCTCGTAGTCGGGATCGAAGGCAGTCTGGTCCCACTTTTCGCAAAAATAGACGCAGTCGTCGTACCAGGGATGGTCGCGGTACTTGTCCCTCGCGTTGCGGTCGAGGCCGATGTGATGCCAGAAATAGTAGCCCTGGAAGATGCCGTGCTTCTGCACCACCCAGTGCACCTTCCTGCTCACGTAGGGCCTGAGGATGCTGGCGGCGATCTCGGCGTGGTCGTCCGGCGCGATCAAATCGCCGACGTCGTGTAGCAAAGCTGCCACAACCCACTCCTCGTCGGCATGGTCGTTGAGCGCCCGGGTCGCGGTCTGCAGGGAGTGCCCCAGGCGGCTCACCTGATAGCCGGCTTCGGGCTCGCCGGTGGCACGCAGAAGCGCCAGGACCGAATCGACGTGATGGCGCGCCTTGGTCTCCTCATGCAAGCCCATGACGAAGGCGTAGTCCTCGCGGGTGCCGTCGATCATGTGCTTGAAGCTAACCGTCTGCATCCTTCAGACCCTCCCTGCTTGCAAATAATCTGAGTTAAGGGTTCAGCGCCGGCGGTCCCTCCCATTTCGGCGCTTCGAACTGACTCTTATCGCCGTCCAGCAGCGCGACAAGGGCTTTCTCCAGCCGCTCCAGCGGCGTCTCCCAGTCGTCTGCGGTCAGCACCCGGAAGAGCCGCAGGCTGGGATACCAGGGCGTATCCTCGCGCCTGAAGAGCCAGCGCCAATCCGGCACGTGCGGCAACACCACCCAGGACGGCACGCCCACCGCGCCGGCGATGTGCACCGTGGTGTTGTCGATGGAGATCACCAAGTCGCAGCCCGCCACCTGATCGGCAAAGGCGCAGAGGTCGGCTTCCGGATCGACGTCGTCGTGAAACACCTCGATTCCGGACTTCTTCGTGAGCGCCTCGCGCTCCTCCTTGGTGTCGCCGTACTGCAGGTCGATGAGGCGCACCCCCGGCTTGGCGCAGAGGCCCGCCAATCGCTCCAGGGTGAGGCTTCGCTTGCGCCCCGTGGTGCCGCGGCTCTTCCAGGAGATGCCGATGACCAGGGAATCGCCCTTTTTCTTGTACTTGCGCGGCCGCGGCGGCTCCAGATAGGCCCACTCGGCCGGAATATCGTCTAGGCGCGTGTTGAACAGCCGCATCAAGTGGCCCATTGGCACATGGCGGTCGAAGGGCGGCAGGTTCACGCCTGACACGCTGGCGTGCGGGCGTACCTGGATGCGCGGCCACTTGCGAAAGGAGTGCGCGAGCAACTCGCGCAGCGAGGGCTGCACCTCGATCACGATCTCCGCTGCCGGATGCTTCTCCGCCACCATCGGCACATAGCGACAGAACTGCACGGTATCGCCGACACCCTGCTCCAGGTGGATCAGGAGGATGTTGTTGCCCAGCCGCTCGCCATTCCAATAGGGCGCCTTGAAAGGCCGCATGGAGGCCTTGAAGTCCGGCGTTCCCCAACGGGACTCGTAGCGCTCCAGCCCCACGGGATAGTCGCCGATCAGCAGCCGGGCGTGCGCCTCGTTCCACTTGGGCGTGGGGTTGTGCGGCGCCACCGCCTGGGCCTGGGCCTGGCGGTTCAAGGCCTTCTCCATGATGCCCGATTCCTTCAAGGCCACGCCCCAGTTGGACAGCACCTCGGGATCGTCGGGGTAGTACTTGGCCAGGCTCTCGCAGTTCTCCACCGCCTCCAATACGCGCCCCTTGGCCAGCAGCACGACGGCACGGTTGGTGTAGCCCTCCTTGCCGGTGGGGTTGACCTCGATGGCCTTCTTGCAGGCCTCGTCGGCCTCGTCCGCGCGGTCCAGCTTCAAGAGCGCTTGGGCACGGTTGGCATGGGCGCGCCCATAGCTCGGCCGGATCTCGAGCGCCTTGTCGTAGGCCGCCAGCGCCTCTTCCGGCTTGCCTTTCTGCAGCAGCGCCTGGCCCAGGTTGTTGTGGCCCTCGGGAATGTCGGGCTTCAGTTTGATCCCGCGCTCGGCCGCGCGGATGGCCTCGTCCAGCTGGTTCTGGCCCTTGGCTACCGATGAAAGATTGAGCCAGGCCTCCGCCCAGTCTTCCTTCTGCTTGACGCAGCGGCGGTAGGCGACCAAGGCGCCAGTCTTCTCACCGCAGCCGTCTGCCGCCAAGGCATAGTAGAACAGCAGCTGCGCATCACAGTCCTTACGCTTCAGGAAAGGCTTGGTGACCTGCTCGGCCTGGCGGTGCAGATTGCCGCGCACCAGCGCCTCGCAGAGCGCGCGTGCGGCATCCTGGTCGTCCGGATCCTTCGCCAGCTGCTGCTTGGCCCGCGCCACCACCTCGCGCCAATCGGGCTTGGGCTGCGGGTCGGCCCCGGCTTTCACTGATCCTTCCATGCTTTCCTCACCCTGGCCTCTTCGCAACCCTGGACATCTTCATGCCTGCATTAGCACCGCCGGACCGCGGTAACAAAGCGCTCAAGCGGCCTCGTCCTTGTTGAGGCGTTCGCTGACGGCCGCCATCACGTCGGGCAGCATCAGTTCCCAATCGCCGGCAAGAGGCTGACGAAAGAGCTTGACCGAGGGATACCAGGGGCTGTCGTCGCGCTCCATGAACCAGCGCCAATGCGGCGGATGGGCCAAGAGCACCCAGGTCTCCTTGCCGAGCGCGCCGGCCATGTGCGCAACGGCATTGTCGGCCGTGACCACCAAATCACAACCAGCGACGACATCGCTCCAGGGCCCAAGCCAGGTGCCCTCGGGTACACCCCTCGGATTCTGCACGGCGATTCCGTCGGTGCGGATCAGGTGGCGGCATTCGGCCTCGGTATCACCCTCCTGCAGGTTGATGAGGCGGGTGCCGGGATGCTGCAGGCTGCGTGCCAGCTTGGCCAGGGGCAGGCTCCAGCGCTTGCCGCCGGTGGGATGGTGGCTGCGCCACGAGATGCCGATCGCCATTTCCTTCTCCGGCGCCAAGCGCCGAGGCTTCTTGGCGAAGAGGTAGGCCTTGGTCGAGGGGATGTTGCTCTCGATCGTCTGCGCGCGGCCCGGTGCCGAGACCAGCGGCAGATAGCAGTCGAAGCTGGGCAAGCCCTCGCCGTCGGGTCCGGCCGCACCCACCACAGAGACGCGATCGACCCGCGAGAAGCTGCGAGATATCAGCTCTTGCGCCGTCTTTGGAACCTCCAGGATGACTTGCGCCTGGGGAAAGCGCCGCAGCAGCACCGGGGCGTAGCGGCAGAACTGCAGGACCTCTTCCAGCCCGCCCTCCAGGCCAAGCATGAGGGTCTTGGTGCCCAGGGGGCTGCCGTCCCACCACGGCTCGAAACGGCTGCGCCGAAACTCCGCAAACTCCGGCAGCTCCCAGCGTGCCTCGTAGTTGGCGAGGCCTGCCGGCAACTTACCGAGGCTCAGCTGGATCTCGCCCAGAAGGCACTTGGCCGCAGCATCGTCCTTCGCCTTGGCCAGGCGTTTGTCACAGAGGCGCTTGGCGGCCTCCAGGTCGCCAGCCTCGTAGGCTGACCGTGCCTCTTCCAATGGGTCTTTCTCGTCGCTCATTCTAACCCCTCCGCTCGCTTCCCGAGAGACATGCCCACGCCTGGCGGGCGGGTCAAGCCCGAGAACTCAGGCAGAGCGTGCCCGACGGCGACGGCGGCCTTCCTGACCGGCCTCGCCCTGGTGCTGTGCGCGCTTCGGCGGCGGCAGCTTGACCGCCTGAGCCAGCTCGGGAAAGGGATCGCTGGCGTGCGGCATCGACATGGCGGCGACGAAATGCGCTTGGAACATGGGCTCGACGGCCGTCTCCACCTTCTCGACCGAGCGCACCACCGCCTCGATCTCGTCTCTGGCGGTCTGGTTCAACAGCGCAATCCTGGCGCCGGTCGAGGCCGAATTGCCGGCGGGATGCACGTGATCGAGCCGGCAGTCGGGAATCATCCCCAGCACCATGGCGTACTTGACGTCAATGTGGCTGCCGAAGGCGCCGGCCAGCATGATGCGCTCCACCCGCTCCACGCCCAGGCGGTCCATCAACAGGCGAATGCCGGCATAGAGAGCGGCCTTGGCCAGCTGAATGGCACGCACGTCGTTCTGTGTTATGCGGATCTCGGGCTCGCCGGCGTGCAAGAGATAGGCGAAGGTGCGGCCGTCCGGCTGCACGCGGGGGCTTTTAGCGGCCATGGCGCCGTCGACCGTGCCGTCGGTGGCCAGGATTCCGGTCAGAAACATAGCGGCAATCACCTCGATGATGCCGGAGCCGCAGATGCCGGTCACGCCGGTGCGCCTTATAGCCTTCTCGAAACCCTCCTCGTCGGACCAGAGGTCGCAGCCGATCACCTTGAAGCGCGGCTCCAAGGTTTCGGGATCGATGCGCACGCGCTCGATGGCGCCGGGTGCGGCCCGCTGGCCACCCGAGATCTGCGCGCCTTCGAAGGCCGGGCCGGTCGGCGAGGAGCAAGCCAAGAGGCGCTCCTTGTTGCCCAGCACGATCTCGGCATTGGTGCCGACATCCACCATCAGCGTGATCTCGTCGCGCAGATGCGGCGTTTCCGAGAGGATGCAGCCGGCCGTGTCGGCACCCACATGGCCGGCGATGCAGGGCAGAACGTAGACCCTGGCATTATCCCCGACCTCGATCTCCAATTCGGACGCCCAGAGCGTGAGGCCGGAGTTCAGCGCCAAGGCGAAGGGCGCGCCACCCAGCTCCGTCGGATCGATGCCCAGCAGCAGGTGATGCATGATGGGATTGCCGACGAAGGTGAGGTTCAAGATGAGGTGGAGGTCGATTCCCGCCTCGTTGGCGACCTCGGCGACCAGACCGTTGATCGCTTCGCGCACGACCTTGGTCATCTCCCGGTCGCCGCCGGGGTTCATCATGACGTAGGACACGCGGCTCATCAGGTCTTCGCCGAAGCGGATCTGCGGATTCATCAAGCCCGAAGAGGCGACGACCTCGCCGGTACGCAGGTCGCAAAGATGGGCGGCGATGGTGGTGGAGCCGACGTCGACGGCAACGCCGTAGGCGCGCTCGACGAAGCCCGGCCACACCGCGCTGACCACCTGGCCGCGGTGGACCGCCACCGTCACCTTCCAACTGCCGTCGCGCAGGGCCTTCTGCAGGACCTGAAGCATCGACAAGTCGTATTCGAGCTTTGTCTCGACCCCCCATTCGCGGTCAAGCGCCATGTGCAGGCGTTCGACGTCGCCGGAGGGATTGTGCATGTCCGGTTCCTCGACCTCGACGTAGTAGAGGCGAATCGCCGGATCGAGCTTGATGTCGCGGACTTCGGCGCGCTTGCGAACGACCTGGCGGTAGACCTGGCTGTCCGGCGGCACGTCGATGACGGCATCGCCCAAAAGGCGCATCTGACACGACAGCCGGCGCCCCGGCTTCATGCCTTTCTTCAGGCTATAGCGTGACTCGACCTCGTTGCGCGCCGAGACGTGATCGGCGCCGCTGGTGATGCCGTGCTTGGCGAAACGGCCTTCGCTCACCAGGCACTGGCAGCGCCCGCAGATGCCGCGGCCGCCGCAGACCGTGTCGATGTCGACGCCCAGGCTGCGCGCGGCCTTCAGAACCGGCGTGCCGACCGCGAAGCGGCCGCGGCGCCCTGACGGCGTGAACACCACCAGGGCCTGCGCCTCGGCTGCCTCCGCCTCGCTGGCGGCAGTCGGGTCGACCGCCTCGTTCATCGAACCCGTCCGCCAGCGCCTTAGGCGCTGGCGGCGCGCCGCCGCCGGCGTTCGCCGCGCTCGCCACGCCCGCCTTCCGCCTGGCCCTCCGGCGGGGGCACACGGTACTTCTTGATCCAGCGGCGGCAATCCCGGTCACGATGCATCAGGACGTCGGATGCCCGGATGCAGCCCATGTCCTCCTCGTGCAAGGGGTTCATGATCGCCGAGGTCATGCCGAAGCCCGACGCCATCGCCAGAAACACGCCGTTCATCACCCGCCGATTGGGCAGGCCAAAGGAGATGTTGGAAGCCCCGCAGGTGGTGTTGACGTCCAGTTCGCGATGCAGACGGGTCAAGAGGTGATAGACCTGCTTGCCGGCCGTGCCCATGGCGCCGATCGGCATGACCAGGGGGTCGACCACAATGTCCTCTTTAGGGATGCCGAAGTCCTGGGCACGCTCGACAATCTTCTTGGCGACCTCGAAGCGCACGTCGGGGTCCTCCGAGATGCCGGTCTCGTCGTTGGAGATCGCGACCACGGCAGCGCCGTACTTCTTGATCAGCGGCAGCACCACTTCCAGGCGCTCTTCCTCACCGGTGACGGAGTTCACCAACGGCTTGCCCTCGTAGACCTCGAGCCCGCGCTCCAGGGCCTCGACGATGGAGCTGTCGATCGACAGCGGCACGTCGACCAGCGACTGCACCAGCTTGATCGACTCGGCCAGGATCGCCGGCTCGTCGGCCAAGGGAATGCCGGCATTCACGTCCAGCATCGCAGCCCCTGCCGCGACCTGCGCCACGGCATCGGCCTCGACCGTGGAGTAGTCGCCGGACGCCATCTCCGCCGCCAGCTTCTTGCGGCCGGTCGGATTGATCCGCTCGCCGATCACGCAAAAGGGCTGCTCATAACCGATTACAACCGTTTTCTTCTTCGACGACACCACAGTGCGGGCCATCTCGCGCTATCCTTCTACGCTAAACCATGCCGCCAACCAGAAAGGCCGCAAGAACGTGCCACGCACGTTCGGCAGCCTAGCTTCACCGATCCTTGTCACCCGTCACACTGCCGTCTGGCAAGGGTTCGGGGCTGATCGAAAAACGACGCGCATTGTTCGAGACGCGCTGCATTCTCACCCCCTACTCTCCTCCTCTTCCGCAGCTTCCAGGACCTCGTCGATAACATAGATCGGACGCTGCTTTACCTCTTGAAAGATCCGTCCGAGATATTCGCCGATCAGCCCCAACGTGAGAAGTTGTATCCCACCGAAAAACGCGATGGCTATCATCAAGGAAGCATAGCCCGGCACATCGGTCCCGAAGAACAGGCTCTTCACCAAAATATAGACCGCAAACAGGAGCGATATGAAAGCAATCGATGCACCAACGTAAAGCCAAAATCGGAGGGGCGCCATGGAAAAGCCGGTGATACCGTCAAGTGCAAAATTCCAAAGTTTCCAGTAATTCCAACTGGTCTTACCCGCTTCCCGCGGCGGTCGCACGAAGGGGACGGCAATCGACTTGAAGCCCGGCCAAGCCATCAGGCCCTTCATGAAGCGATTGCGCTCGCGCAGACGGCGGATCTCCAACACTACCTTGCGGTCCATCATGCGGTAGTCGCCGGCATTGAAGGGGATGGGCTCGCGTGCGATGGCGTTGAAAATGCTGTAAAAAGCCTTCGCCGTGATCCGCTTCGTCAAGGAATCGCTCTCGCGGCTGCTGCGCAGGCCGAAGGCGATATCGTAGCCTTCCCGCCAGCGCTCCAGAAAGGTCTCGATCAGCTCCGGCGGATCCTGCAGGTCGACATCCATGATCACCACCAGGTCGCCCTCGGCCTGGTCCAAACCGGCGGTGAGCGCTGCCTCCTTGCCGAAGTTGCGCGACAGCACGACGACCGAGACCCGGGGGTTCTCGCGCTGCAGGGCCCGCAAGGCGGCAACGGTGCGGTCGCGGCTGCCGTCGTCGACGAAGAGATAGCGGTGCTGGCAGCCAAGCGGCTGCAAGATCGGCTCGACCACCTCCAGGAAGCGGGCAACCGTCTCCTCTTCGTTGAAGACGGGCACGATGACGGTGAGGGTGGGGCTGCCCTCTCGTCCGGACTGCGGCTCAATGCGATCGGTCACGGATGCTCACTCCCAACTTTGCCGGCTCTCCCGAGAAGTGCCACGCTGTCAACCACCCAAGCCTCCTTTGCCGCAACGCCCAATGCGGCACCTTCAACAGCTGTAGGACCGCTCTGCGGCCCTTTTTGGGTCCAGGCCTGGAAGCGGACCCGTCAAGAAGACGAAGGCGTCGTCGCACCAGCGATAATCCGACGTAAAGGGACTGCCCATCCGCATCATCCTGTGCGGGAAGCGGTAGAGTTCGATGTCCTTGCCACCTCTTCTGGCGAAGAAGAACTTGAAGGCCTCGTCCAAGAGCTTGAGATCCCACGACGTCAAGTGGTGAACGCCCCACAGCAGGATCGGACAGGGATCCTCGCCGCTCAGGCGCCGCTCGATCAAGTCACGCCACTTCAACTCGGCGAAAGATCGATCGATGAGCGCCTGGCGGGGCACCTCGAGCAGCTTCGGCGCTTCCGGTTCTGCCAGGTAGTATCTGTAGAAGACGTCCACTTCCCTCTGGGAGATCGCGTTGTGGTCGTGCGCGACCACGGGAATGACGCTGGTGCGGCAAGCTTCTATGTCGGAAACGAACGCGGCCGATTTGCGCCACTCCTGCTGACGCGCAAAGGGTCGCTGCAGAACGACGCTAGACGAGAGAACCAGCACTAAGACGCTCGCCAGAAGGAGGAAAGTACGGCTGCGCAGTCCGATATTCTGGACAATCAAGCGAGGCGATCTGAAAAAGAGCTCGAAGCAAGCGGAAAGGAGTCTGGGGTTGCCTTCCAATCGATGGCGCAGACGAAACGCACAAAATCGCTCGAACACGGCAAGACATGCGAGCGCCCTGTCAAAGAGCACTGCGAACAACATCCATATGAAAGGCGCCGTTAACGTCAAATTTCGGTCTGACAAAGAGGGCGCCACCGCTATGCTGACAAAAATGCCAAGTACAATCGTCATCACCGGCACAGCTACCGAGAGTGTGACCACCGGGCTGAATTTGTAGTTGCGCAAACGGCTCCAACGAACGTGAGCAAGAGCCACTATCAGAATGCAGGCCACCGCGATGACCAGCGCGATCATGGGACGACTGCCGAACTGCATTCCCAGATACTGCCGGACGTGTTTGAGCAAGAAGGGAAGCGTCGACTCGAACCAAGTCGTTTCCTCCGTGGAAACCATTTGAGACAGCTGCCAGCGCAGGTACGGCAGAAACGCGGCCAACACGAGCAAGCCGGAGACCACGATCATACTGCGATCGCTCCATCGTGGCGCTTTCAAGAGAAGAACCGCATAGATGGCACCGGAAAGGATCAAAATGTAGAAATGCACAAAGCACCCAACGATTGACGTTATGAGAAGCACCAAATACAGCCCCCAGGACGACCAGCGCTGCTCATACCTTCTCAAGATTCGCAAAGCGGCAATGGCGCAGACTGCAACCAACAGAATCGAGAGCGCATTGGATCGCGCCATCTGCATGTATTCATAGAAGTAGACGGCGGTCAGGGCGAAACCGGCACCCAGGAGCCGTCCTTGCCAACCGATGAATCCTCGCGTTCCCCAATAAATCACGGCAATAGCCAAACAGGCACAAATCGCGCTGAACGCTCGCAGGGGGAATTCGTACCCGCCTGTTATCTCGCGAATGTAGTGTGCAGCCACGTAGTAAAGAGGAGGGTGAACATCTTCAGCTGATCGATAGACAACCTCTTTGAACGATGGCAAAGCGGTATCCGAAAAGTAGTAAGTATAGAGCTCATCAATCCAAAGGCTGCTCGCATTCAAACCAACAAAGGCAAAGAGCACATTGATGGCAATTATTGCGCAAACCAAAATCGCAAAGATCCGCTCTGCGCGACTCGTAGACAACACCCTTTATCCCCTCATCCGATCAAACAAATGCCCAAGGCCACACGAACCCGGCTCAACTCAGATTTCCTCCGGCAGCAGGCGACGGCGTTCCCAAGTGGGCAAGCGACACTCGCAGCCAAGCCTCTCTATTCCAAGAAGCTGCGGTAGACGTCAAGCGCTCTTCTCTTCATAGTAGAGTCGCAGTCAGGCTCCGAAGCGGAGGTGCTCCCCCTGTGACGGAAGAATGCGGTCAGCCTGGGAAGATGATCGCCGAGGTCGACTCCGACCCGCTCACAAAGAGCCTCCCACGCGGGCGCACCGTCGGAACAAAGGTGCTCGTAGGACAGGGGCACCAGATCTGCGCCCTTGCTTGTCAGATAGGAGTAGGCTGCGATCCAATAGGCGAGCCAGTAGTCTGGGCTGTCCAGATCAAACGCGTCAGGCGCAAAGCCCGGAAAAGCGATTGGTTTGTGAAGCGCGCCGAATTCGAAGTGACCGATGTCCCTCATGTAGCGCAGCACGAAGGGCTGCTGCTCATGTAGCGCGATAAAGCGGCGGTGCTGATTCAATAGCGACTGAACGTGTCGGAATGGGTGCCGAATTGGCACGACGATTTTGGCATCCGGCGACACGGTCTTCAAAAATGAAATTCTAGATATATTTGCGTTGTTTTTGGAAATGTAACGACCACTGGAGCACTCAGCACCAAGTCGAGCTGTTATTACTTTTCTAATATGGGTTTCCAAGACAGATTGAAATGCCGAAATGTCGTCTTTGCTGGACCAAAGAGCGATTTTTTGACCTTGATATTTCGATCCCCATGAGCGCAGCCACAGCACTTCCTCGAAGGCTTCCGGGCTGTCGTAGCCGACCATCAGCCCGTCGCCGTGGGCCCGCTCTTTCGCCCCTGCCTGCTTTCGAAAGGGCCGGCTCAGCCGGCTCCAGAGCAGGGGGGACAGGACGAAAGGCATATCGCGATAGGTGTGGCTCGCCGCTTGCGGCAGCGTCTGCAGGGCCGTCAACAGAGCCGTCGTGCCGGACCTCGGCAACCCGGTGATGAAGATCGGCGCTGTTACCTTCGCCTTTGAATAGACCCGCCCGTACAAGGCCGCTTCGATGTCGCAGGCAAGCTCCTGCACCGCCCGGCCGCCGAACGCAAACCTGTGAACCATACGATCCAAGAACGAATAGTCATCTAGAAACTGGACCATTTTTTCGCCCAAACGAGCCAAAGAAAAACGCCGAAGACGGTGAGGCCGATAATTGTCTCCCAGCGTTCAAGCTCGAACACCGCCTGCTCCCAAGGCGCAATCCCGAGCAGGTCGCCGAGCAGCAAAGGCAGCGCAGCAGCGAAGAAGACGAGAACAACACGCCAGACAATGGACCACAGAACGACAAGCAGACGAAGACTAGCTCGCCTCGTCACCAATTCACGCGCCCGGTCATCCGCAGTGGGATCGCGCAAGACCCGCAGGGCGTCACGCTGTATCGTCAATGCGCCTAACGAGACCTGCACCAGGCCCAGCCCGAAAAAGGCCAGCAAGAACACGACACCCGACGCGAGCGCGACTGCGAGGCTCATGCACCGTCGGCCTCGCCCTTCTCCCGACTTTGGTCAGCCGTCGGCCGACTGCGTTTCAAGACGCGCTTAAGCGGGTACCAGAGGAAGCCCACCACGGCCAAAAGAACCACGCCAATCACGGCCAAGACGGTGCCGATCGCTCCCAGCCCCGCTCCCGGACCGATGTAGGCCAGCGCTTGCGTCGGTACCATGAAGAGTACCATAGGGGTCCAGACCCACACCCAGAGACCTTTCAACATGCCCACGCCAGACTCCCTTCATACTCACTGCTTGCTGTCGCTCGCCGGATTGCAGGACCAATCCACGCTGGCAAAGTAGTCCGCCGGCAGCAGACGAGCCTCGGTAATCTCCGCCACCTGCGCTTCGTCGAAGCGGTTGATGTACTCCCAAACGATCTCGCCCTCCGGGTCGGTCTCGAACACGCGCCCTCCCTCGAACTCCGTCACCAGCAATCCGCCTTGGTCGGTGGCTTTGACCTTGCCTCTGATCACGGTGAGAAGCGGCTCGTCGTCTTTTTCGCCGTAGACCACGCGCCACTCATTGGTGTTCGGATCGATTTCTATAATGTCGCTGACCATCTCGCGTAGACCCATCGGTCTATGCAATGCATCCACATCGTAAAGATAAGTATTGTTGTTGAACACCAAAATCGTTCCGTCTTCCGTAAACTGTGGATCATGTTGCCGGATCCAAGGTCCGACACTCCACCACTTGACTTTTTGCGTCTCTGGAGAAAACACCAAGACCATGTTCAAGGTTCTGAGCGATATCATCAAATCACCGGCGGCGAAGAGAGGGAACTTGGGCGCCAACGCCGGGCTCAGCTCGACCACCTTGTTAAGGTGTACGATCTCATCATCGAAAAACTCGAAGTCCCGAATGCTCGCTCCGTTTCCGGTAACCAGGGGCCATAGGCCATTGTCAAGCAGCAGCCGAGGCACCGAGTACTCCGCCAGAACCGCGCCCTCTTCCGAAACCCGAAGGATTGTGTCCTCTTTCAGCGGAGTCGAGAAGGGAAGGAAGGGACTCTTCTCCCCCTCACCGTGGAACAAGCGCCCCGGGACCCAATAGCCTCCACCTTGAGCGAACTCCACCGAGTGATGGGTCGGCTCCGGAAGTGTCCAGATCGTCTCGCCGCAGCGATCGAGGCTTGCCATGCCCCAGTACTCGAAGTTGAAGGTCACCGATCCATCGCGGTCGATAACGGCTCCGTGCAGGTCGACGTTCCAGTTGGTTGCCGGCGCGTTCTCCAGGTCGACGCTGTCGGGAAAGAGCTCGCTGAATTTGACCGGCCAGCGGGCGACCACACTGCCGTCGCGCCTGATCAGGCGCAGTTCGTTGTTGCCGTCGAAGAAGCTGGTCAGAAAGATCAGGCTCTCCCGGTCCGTTGCCCGATCGATGGTGACACCCGAACCCGGCCCCCGCGCCGGCTGCAGAAAGGTGCTTGGATGCAGCACCGCCGTCTGCTCGACGTCATCAAAGGCCTTCTTGATGCTCTGAAACTCTTGCTCGACGAACGCATAGGTTTCATTACGCGTCGCGCCAGCGTAAAGACCATAGAAGAAAATTGATAATGATCCAACTATTATTATGGTTAGGTAAAATACCACCTTCGAAACGTTCACTGAGAAACTCCATAGCACGCAATGATTTGTACATCTCGCTTCGCGCTTGCCCGTAACTTAGAGGAACCAGGACCACTCCGCCACCGTCGCGAAGATCAGCCCGAGCCCAGCAATGCAACAAAACCGCAATCTGCGCAATTGCAAAACCGCTGTCATTTGGCCCTCTAGAATGGCTACGCTTTTGGTCGATTCCACCGCGCCATCTTATAGGTCGGGCACACCACACTCGCAAGCCAAGCGATTGGAGACAGGTTGCACGGGACCTTTGCTGTGCTAACGCGCAACACGTTTCAGAACCCGGATCGTCGGGCCTCGGCCCAAACCTCCGCTATCGTTTGAGAAGCGCATTACCTCCGGATAGGTAGCCAGCAGGAGGTCCATGGCCGCCAGCTCGCGCGGCCAGTGATGCGCTTCGGCTCGATAGAAGTCTAGGTACTTGCTCAAGACAATGTAGTCCACGTCTGCTGCTTCGATGGCCTCGATCAATTGCTCGGGCGGGCGTTCCGGGCCGCCTATTCTGGCAATCTCGCCGAAGTAACCGGGAGGGCGCAGTTGATCACTCAGGTCCTCCCACTTGCCTATGGCGCGATCGCGCTCCACCAGCACCACGTAGTCTTCGCTAGAGATCTGGGTCGAAAAAGATTCGATCAGAACTCTGCTGCCCTTGGGGAGGCTGTTCTCGACCCACGCGAGCGCGGCTGCCCGCGTGTCCAGATTTCCTGCCAATTCGATCGTCGCCTTGGCGCCCTCGCGAATGGACACTCCCGCGACAAAGAGCGCGACGCAAAGAACCGCCGCTTTGGCAGCCCCGCGTAGGAGATCGGACTGTTCCCTTCGCCCAACCGTCAGCCGGTGCCCCGCGTAGGCCAGTGACAGCGCCAACAGCGGCACCACAGGAACGATCCAACGTACCCATTGTAACGAGAGGCTCGAGAGAAAGATCATATAGACCACAATGAAGAGCGGGATGATCCATACCGTTCTCTGCGACAGCATAAAGAGGCCCGATAGATAAGCAATAGCCGCCGCGCTCACACCAAGGGCCTCTGGTATCGACAGAACAAAATAGTATTGCAATGCTCCCAAGAAGCTATCTTTCATGGCCCCGATCTGCTGATCACGAGATTCGTAAACGATCTGCTGAATTGTGAAGTCATAGTGAACAAAGACGTAGGGAGCAGACAAGAAAGCCATGATCATACTTGCCATGGCCGAAAGAAGCAGCCAACGGATCGCCGTCATGGCGGAGACTCTACCCGTCACGCTTAGGGCCACCAAGGCTGCAAATATTACAAAAGAGACGACGATACCAGGGTACTTGCTTGTCGCGGCAAGTCCCACGCAGAACCCGGCATAGATGAAGGACCGAAGAGTGACATCCTGCATGCCTTTGATCACAAACATAATGCATAGCAACATAAACAGCACTTGCAGCATATCCATCCTGGTAATTGTGGACAACTCGATACTGGAGGAATCACAGGCTGTTATCAGGATTGCAAACAGACACCAAAGGGGTGAAACACGAAGCCTTTGCAAGATGGCGTAGAGGGGAAAGAAGACGAGGAGCGACGTCAGGACCGTGAAGCTTCTGCCGATGAGGTAGAACGCCAGGGCCTCTCGGTGAAGATCAGGCACAATGCTGCCGTCGATCCAGGCAAACGCGCTGGCAAGCCCGCCATAGAGGGCAAACAAGAGAGCCAGCGGATAGAAGAGCGTGCTAGCGGGCGCGCCGTACCACCCGGGGCTAAGCCGTGGATCGAAGGCCATTGCATGCGCATGGTTGATCCAGATCTGCTCGTCGGCATCGTACTGCAGCGGCAGGCCATAGCGAATGCTCGCCAAGCGCGCCACCAGGACAAGGGCAAGCAAGAGCCAGAAGAAGATCGGGAGGCTTGCCAACCAAGCCCGCAGTTCCCGCAGCTCTCTGAAGGGATCGACCCGCCGAAGCATTGCAGTCAAGGCCGCGCCAGTGGGCCTCACCTTTAACAATTCAGCCTTTGCTCCGCCTTCGCGCTACTCCCCAAAAACCTGCCCGGGCCGCAGCGCGCCGGCCAAATCCCCTGGAGCCCTCGGCTTGTTCTTCGCCTCATTCCTGCCGAACCTTCAGAATGCGAATGACTGGATCACGCAGCCTACCATGCGGCTTAAAGCGGGCGATTTCAGGGTAGTGCGACAGCAAGAGTTCCAAGGCCGCCAACTCGCGCGGCCAGTGGTGCGCCTCATGGCGGTACTGATCGATGAATCGGCTCATGATAATGTAGTCGACCTGAGCTTCTTCGACGGCCTCCAAAAGCCGTTCGGGCGGTGACTCCCTTCCGCCGATGCGTGCCAGCTCCCCAAAGGCGCCAGGCGGCCTCTGTCGGTCGCTGACGTCCTGCCACGAGACGATGTCGCCGCGTAGTTCAATCATCGTGTGGAATTCGTCGACGGATAGCTGAGGCGCAAAGGTCTCGATCAGCACCCGACTGCCCTTTGGCAAATTCTGCTTCACCCATGCATGGGCGCTAACCCGCGTATCCAGGTTTCTGGCGGTTCCCTCGACCTGACCTGCGCCTGACAGGAGGAGCGGCACCACGGCCGCGACCATAGCCATGACCAAGATCGCCCTCACCACGATGGACCACTGGGCCCCCCGTTCGCACAGAGCGTCCCAAAGCTTGCTGCCGCCAAATCCAAATGCCAGAGCCAGCAATGGCAAGAGAGGTACAATCCAACGGTCTGATCGCAGGCTGAGGAGCGACAAGAACACGATGTAGACGACGACAAACAAGCTAACGATCCATGCGTGTCTCCTTGTCATCATGTACACCAAAGCAACCGAAGAAACGACCGTCATGATCTCAGTATAGTAGTATGGAACCGCGACAGACACATAGTGAAACAGCGCGTCAATTGTACCATCCTTCATGGCACCAATCTGACTGTCTCTGGCTTCAAAGAGGACGTTGTGGAGGGTCTTGGAGATCTGCAGAAACAGGAACGGCGCAGACAGGAAAGCCGTGACAGCGGTGGCCAGGCCGGCACCTATCAGCCAGCGCAGGGCGGTTCGCCAAGGAAGGCGGCCCTCCAAGGTCAAACTGCAAAGGGCGGCAAAGATCGACGTGGCAGCAACGATTCCCGGATACTTGCTGGTGGTCGCTAGTCCGACCCAGATCCCGGCGACAATGAAGTGCCGCCGCGACGGCTCTTGCAGGCCGATAATAACGAACAGGAGGGTCAAGAGAATAAAGAGCGTCTGCAGCATGTCCATTCGGGTTATGCTGGACAGCTCCAGCATGACCGATGTCATCGCCACGACCACCAGGGACAGGAGGGACCAGCCCAACCGCACCCCCAGTCTTCTTGACATGGCATAGAGTGGCAGCAGCAACAATGTTCCAGTTAGAGCAGTAAACGCGCGCGCGATATAATAAAATGCTTCGGCATCATCGCGCAAGTTGGGTACAAAGCTTGTATCAACCCAAGAAATAACCGATACAATCGCTCCGTAGATCAAAAACAAGACCGCAAGAGGATAAAACAGAGTACTCGCTGGCGCACCATACCAACCAGGGTTAGGACGTGGATTGAACGCCATTCTGTGCGCGTGATTGATCCAGATCTGCTCGTCCGGATCGAACTGTAGGGGCAGACCATAGCCAATGCCAGCCAAGCGCACGATCAGGGCAGCCCCGATGATCAACCACACCAGTCTCGGCAGGCCGATGCACCAAGCCTTGAACGCACGAACCTCGCGCAGGAGGTCGGCACGGCGGAGACACTGCAGGATCTGCTGCCTTCGCCGGCCCATTGCTTCCCAACTCAAACCGAAGACCTCCCGACTGAATTCATCACACCTACCCTTCAACGACGGTCGATCTAGACGGGCTCGCCGACAACGTGCAAGTCTTTACACCGGTGTCCACAGCAGGCTGAGCGAATCCGACCCGGATCAAGCCATCAACCCTAGGACGCTGGCCAAGTCGCCCCTCAAGGCCGCATCTTGCTCGTCGGTGACCACGTCAGTCTCCAAGGCCGAACTCAAAAGGACTCCCCATGTCGCGACGTCTCATCTCCTCCGGTTCCAGTTTCGAGGCGCTGGTCGGCTATAGCCGGGCGGTGGTGCAGGGTCCTCACGTCTTCCTCTCCGGCACAACCGGCTTCGACTATCGGGCCGGCACGATCGCCGAGGATGCGGAGAGCCAGGCACGACAGTGCTTCACCAACATCGAGTCGGCATTGGCCGAGGCGGGGTCCGGCTTGGCCGATGTGGTCCGGGTGGTTGTCTATCTGTCCGACCGGGCGGACTTCGAAGACGTCGCCGCTGTCCTGGCCGCGAAGCTTGGCGCGGTCCGGCCTGCCAACACTACGGTCATAGCGCAGCTCGTCGATCCGCGTATGCTGGTGGAAATCGAAGTCACCGCGCTAAAGCAGACGGCGGCATGAGCCCCGTTCCGGTCAACAAGGGAGACGGCCCCAGTGCAGAAGACGACTTGTAGCGTGAGTGCCCTAGCACTCGCCGCCCTGCTCTCGATCACGCCTTCGCAAGGCAGGGCCGAAGAGCCGCTCTCCGACTGCTTCGCCGCGGTCGGCACCTTCCTCACCAAGAACACCGTGGGCGCGGAACAGGCAGGGCCCGTTCATTCCCGAAGCCTCTTGTCCTTTACCAATGGCGGCCATGCCTTCCGCAACGATTCCGACCAGGATGCGGGCCAGGTGCGGCTCTCCTTCGGCGACAGCCGCGGTGCCTGGCGCTGCGACGGCAAGGAGGGCAGCAAGGTGAAGCTCTCCGCCGTCATGCTGAACTTCACCTATCCGGGCCCCAATCACGGCCGGCGCCTGATCGGCCGTCTCGACTACAACGGAACCTACGACACCGCCGACGAGACCTTGCGCTTGAGCGCGCTCCTCAGTTTCGTGCCGATCGACGGCGACCCCTTGGGTCCCAGGCCTTCGGAGGGCATTCCCGTCACCATCGTCGGCAAGAAGATCGAGGTACCGGCCTCCGACTAGCCGATGTCGCGGTCCAGCTTGAAGCCCTTGCCGCTCAAGTGGAAGTCGCCCTCGACCACGGCATAGCTCCAGGCGGCAGAGCGGCGCATGCCGCCGAGCGGGTACATGTGGACCTGGGTGATGCCGCATTTGGGGTCGCTCACCTTGTAGCGCGCCAGCTCGCGGACCAGCTGGTCGGGCGCGTTTACGGTCAGCAAGCGGGTCACTTGGCGGGCCTGCTTGGTGAGGAAACGGATGGAGTTGCCCACGCCGCTCGCCTTGGCGTACTGGATCAAGGTCTTCAGGGTCGCCAGGCCGGGCACGCCCAGGTGGATCGGCAGGCGGTTGCCCTCGGCCTGGATCTTCTTGTCCCAGGCGATGATGGGCGCCGACTCGAAGCAGAACTGGGTGCAGATGTAGACCTCGGCGTCGCTGCGCTCGGCGAAGCCGTTCTTCCAGGCCAGTGCTGCGGCGATATCGGCGTCGGAGATGTCGGGGCTGCCCTCGGGATGGCCGGCGATGCCGATTTTCTTGATGCCGTGACGGTCGAAGAGACCGGTCTCCAGCAGCGCCATGGAGCTCTCGAAGGGGCCAAGCGGCTTATCGACGCCGCCGGCGAGTGCCACCACATGGGTGACGCCGGCCTCGCCCACGATACGCTCGACATAGTCGGCGAAGGCCTGACGGCTGGGTACCGAACGGGCGGCGAAGTGGGGTGCCGGCTCCAGGCCCTCGTCGCGCAGGCGCTTGGCGACCTTGATGGTGTCGGCGAAGTCGGAGCCCGGCAGAAAGGTGACGGCGACCATGGTGCCGGGCTTCAGATGCTCGCGATAGTCGGCGATTTTCAACGCAGCACCCGGCGTGGTCTCGATGGTGAAGCCGGACATGAAATCCATGATCTGCTGCTTTTCGGCAGTGTCGGCGGGCATGGGTTGAGCCTCTTTCAAAGGGTGAGCGGCGCTGGCTGCGGAGGTCATGACTGGGCTGCCTCCAGACCGCCTTGGGCGACCAGGGTCTTCAGCCGCTCGTCCGTATAGTCGGCTTCCAGCCGATCGGCAGCGGTCTTGGCCGCAGCCTCCAGATCGTCCTCGCAAGGCACCGGATCGGCGCGGCGCCAGTGCGCCAGATATGAGTCCGTGTCGCGCAGCTTGGCACGCATCGCGGCGCGGTCGATGGCTTTCTCGAAGCGCTCCGTCAGTTGGATCTTGGCGGTCTTGCGCCCGGCCTTGGCGATGACCTGGGCCGGAATGTCGCGCCAGTAGACAGTGATCAATTGCGCCACTGTGAACTGCCCTTTCCTCTTGTGTGTTGGTGTTGACAGCCTATGCCGCGCTCAAGCGGCGGCCTGCTTCAGAAAGCTTTCTAACTCGCCCATGGCGGTGAAGACCCGTTCGTAGGCGAGACCCAGCTGCTCGGCTGCGGCCTCCGCCTGCCGGTCGAGCGCCGGATCCTCGCTCTGCGCCAAATAGACCAGGCGGGTGTAGTGGCCGAAGTACTGGTCTTTCAGCTCCGGATGGCGGTCGATCCAAAGGCCCTCGATGATCAGCCGCTGGAAGTGCCGTACCAGATAGTCGGTGAGATAGAAGGCCGTGGGATCGGCGAAGAACTCCTCGTTGAAGGCATCGATCCCGCGATAGAAGGCGTAGCAATGATCGCCGGCGATGCGGCTTGCCCCCTCCTCCGCCAACACCTGGTCCAGAAGCCCGCCGGTGCCGCAGTCGCCGTAAGCCACGAAGATGCGCTGAAAGCCTTCCTCGCGGCCTGTGCGGATGCGCTCGCGCACACCGTCGGGAATGAGCTGCGGCCTGTTGTGCCACTTGGCCGGCAGGCAAGTAATCTCGACGTTCGTCCAGCCGTAGCGGCGCACCACCGCGACGATCTCGCGGGCCAGTGCGCCGCACCCGACGATTAAGGTCTTCTCCGCCGTCATGGCCGGGCGCTCCGCCAATGCCAGCCCCTCAGCCTTAGGCCCGCACGTTGTGACGCCGGGCGACGTACTCCTTGGCGGTCTCCACCGCGACTGCCGCGTCACGGCAGTAGGCGTCGGCCCCGATCGCCTCGGCAAAGGCCTCGTTCAAGGGGGCGCCGCCAACCAGCACGGTATAGTCGTCGCGGATGCCCTGCTCCTTCATGGCGTCGATCACGACCTTCATGTAGGGCATGGTGGTGGTCAAGAGCGCCGACATGCCGAGGATGTCGGGCTCGTGCTCCTCCAGCGCACCGAGATAATTCTCGACCGGGTTGTTGATGCCCAGGTCGATCACGTCGAAGCCGGCGCCCTCCATCATCATGGAGACCAGGTTCTTGCCGATGTCGTGGATGTCGCCCTTGACCGTGCCGATCACCATCTTGCCCTGCTTGGGCGCGCCGGTCTCCGCCAGCAAGGGGCGCAGGATGAACATGCCGGCCTTCATCGCGTTGGCTGCCAGCAAGACTTCTGGCACGAAGAGAATGCCGTCGCGGAAGTCGATGCCGACGATGCGCATGCCCTCGACCAAAGCCTTGGTCAGAACGTCGTAGGGCACCCAGCCGCGTCCGAGCAGGATGTTGACGGCCTCTTCGATCTCTTCCTTGAGACCGTCGTAGAGGTCGTCGTGCATCTGCTTGACCAACTCGTCGTCGTCGAGCGTGCTGAGGTCCAGATCGTCTTCTTCTTCGTCGGACATCTGACTAAGCTCCCTAGTGTGATACCTGAACCGCCAACAGCAGCTAAAGCCAGCCCATACTAGGTCTGGCCTCCCTGATAGAATGGCGCGCAGTCTCGCGGTATCCAAGCGGTTTCATCGGCTTTCCTCCGACCTCGCCTTGCTGAATTGCGACAGAGGGCAGCCGAAGAAGCGCATAGGCCGCATGCGCTTTTCTCGCAGCTCTTAGCTCCTCGGTTACGACCAGGGCAGGCCGCTCTCGGGCCAGGCCAGCGTCGCGAACCAGCCAGAGGCCACAAGCCGGTAGACCGACTCGATCTCGCCGGACAAGGCGCGGTCTTGGCTCAGGAAGGGCGCGCGTGCGCGGATCGCCTGCCAGGCCTCCTGCAGGGCCTGGCTGGTCTCCAGCGGGAGGCGCAGTTCCACGCCTTGCGCTGCCGCCAGCAGCTCGATGGCGACGATGCGCCCGCTGTTGGCCGCCATCGGCGCCAGGCGGCGGGCACCATTGGTCGCCATCGAGACATGGTCCTCCTGATTGGCAGAGGTCGGCAGGCTGTCGACCGAGGCCGGGCTCGCCAGCTGCTTGTTCTCGCTGGCTAGCGCTGCTGCGGTCACATGCGCGATCATGAAGCCTGAATTGAGGCCTGGGTCCACCACCAAAAAGGCCGGCAAGGTGGAGAGGTTGGCGTCAGTCAGAAGGGCGACCCGGCGCTCGGAGAGCGCTCCGGTCTCCGCCAGGGCCAGCGCAGTCATGTCGGCGGCCATCGCCACCGGCTCGGCATGGAAATTGCCGCCAGACAGCATCTCCAGGCCGTCGGAAAAGACCAGCGGATTGTCGGAGACCGCGTTGGCCTCGCGATGCAGCATGCCGGCCGCGGCCGCCAGCGTGTCCAGCACCGCGCCCATGACCTGGGGCTGGCAGCGCAGGCAATAGGGGTCTTGGACCCGGTCGTCGCCCTCGCGATGCGATTCGCGAATGGAGCTGCCTGTGAGCAATCGGCGCAGGATCTCCGCTACGGAGATCTGCCCCGGGTGGCCGCGCAAGAGCTGGATGCGCGGGTCGAAGGGGGTGTCGCTGCCGGCCGCCGCGTCGACGGAGAGGGCGCCGGCGACCAGGGCCGCAGCCGCCGTCTCGTAGGCGCGGAAGAGCCCCTCGAGCGCGAGCGCGGTGGAGACCTGGGTGCCGTTGATGAGTGCCAGCCCCTCCTTCGCCGCCAGCTCCATCGGCTGAACCCCCAGCCGCTGAAGGGCTTCGGCGGCCTGCATCCGCTCACCGCGCAGAAAGATCTCGCCCTCGCCCAAGAGGGCGGCGGCGGCCAGATGCGCCAAGGGCGCCAAGTCGCCAGACGCGCCGACCGATCCCTGCGCCGGGATCAATGGCAAGGCATCCTCGTGCAGAAGCCGCAGCAGGCGCTCGATCAACTGCAGGCGCACGCCGGAATAGCCGCGGGCCAGGCTGGCGATCTTCAGCAGCAGAATCAGCCGCACGCTGTCGGCCGACAGCGGCTCGCCGACACCGGTGCAGTGCGAGACCAGCAAGCGGCGCTGCAGTTCGCGCACCTGTTCGTCGGCAATGCGCTTCCTCGCCAAGAGGCCGAAGCCGGTGTTGACGCCGTAAACGCGTTTGCCGCCGGCCAGGATGGCGGCCACCGCCTCGGCGGCAGCCTCGACCCCGGGCCAGCACGCGGGATCGAGCTCGACGGCATGATCGCCGCGCCAAAAGCGGTAGAGCTGGGTGAGCGACAGATCGCCCGGCTGCATTGACTGCGGCATGGTCCGCTCCAAGTTGTCTATACAACTTGTCTATAGCGGGTCGCAACGGGCGGCGAAAGATGCCTTAACTGGCGCAGGCCGCTATCGGCACGCCGCGCTCGCGGCGCGGAGTGTGGCCGAAGAAATCGCGATAGCACTTGGAAAAATGCGAGGCCGAGACGAAACCGCAAGCCAGCGCCACGTCGATGATGCTCATGTCGGTCTGCAGCAGCAGGAGACGGGCCCGATTGAGCCGCAGCTCCAGATAGTAGCGCGCCGGAGAGCGGTTCAGGTACTTGCGGAACAGCCGCTCCAACTGGCGCGCCGACAGCCCGGCATGCTCGGCCAGGTCGCTGCGACTCATCGGCTCTTCCAGATTCTCCTCCATCAACTTGATGATGGCCAAGAGCTTGGGATGGCGCACGCCGAGGCGCGCCGGCAGGCTCATGCGCTGGTGGTCGTGGCTGTCGCGGATGCGCTCGTGCATGAACTGGTCGGCCACCTTGGCCGCCAATTCGGGGCCGTGCTGCTGGCCGATCAGGTTCAGCATGAGGTCGATCACCGCCGTGCCGCCAGCACAGGTGAAGCGGCCGCGGTCGATCTCGTAGAGCTCGGTCGAGACGTCGATCTCCGGATAGGCCTCGACGAAGCCGGCCAGATTCTCCCAATGGATGGTACAGCGATAGCCGTCCAGCAGCCCCGCCTTGGCCAAGGTCAGGCTGCCGGTGCAAAGCGAGCCGATGTCCGAGCCGCGCCGGCTTTGGGTCCTGAGCCAGGCCAGGAGGCGGCGGTCGTTTGCCAGGGCGGGATCCTCACCGCCGCAGACCACGATCACATCCAAGCCGCCGGCCGCGTCGAGCGAACCGTCGGCCGCGATCTCGGTGCCGTTGGAGGCCTTGACCGGATTGCCGTCGATCGACAGCAAGCTCCAGCTGTAGAGCGCGCGCCCGCTTGACCGATTAGCCAGCCGCAAGGCCTCGACGGCCCCGACCAAGGCGATCTGCGTCACCTGGGGAACCAGAATGAAACCCAAGCGTTGCGGCAAGGCCCGTGGTGCGCTACCGAACACTCCTTCGCTCCTCGTCTCTATCGCTGCAAGCTTGGCCTATTCAGCACGCTTTTTGGCCGCCTCACAGCTCGTGTCGCAAAATCATAATTTCCCGGCGCCAACTCGCAAGTCTTTATCCATCTCTCGGGCCCTTTCCGATCTTGTCGCCGGGAGTCGAGCCACGGCAAAGAAGCGCGCTCGGGCTTGCCCCGAAGCCTCCTAGGCGTCAGAATCGAGCTTTCGGTCTTCTGATCTGCGCGACAGCCAAAATTCCGATGGGGAAAGGCTGCGGCTGGGGGTCGAGTCGGTATGAAGCAGCGATATTCACTGGCGAGCCTGGTCAAGAACGCCTTCAGCCACCACGAAGGCTGGGCGGAGGCGATCCCATCGGCCGAGCCGAAGAGCGCCTATGACGTGGTCATCGTCGGCGGTGGCGGGCATGGCCTGGCGACGGCCTACTATCTGGCCAAGGAGCTCAAGGTCACCAACGTGGCCGTGGTCGAGCGCGGCTGGATCGGCGGCGGCAACACCGGGCGCAACACCACGATCGTGCGCTCCAACTACCTCTGGGATCAGTCGGCGGCGCTTTACGAGCACGCGCTGAAGCTCTGGGAGAATCTCAGCCACGAGCTGAACTACAACGTCATGTTCAGCCAGCGCGGCGTGATGAACCTGGCGCATAACCAGCACGACCTGCGCGAGCTGTCGCGGCGGGTCAACGCCAACCGCCTGAACGGCATCGATTCGGTCTTCCTGGACGCCGCCGGGGTCAAGGAATTCTGCCCGGTCATCGATCTGCGCGCCAACGGCCGCTATCCGGTGCTGGGCGCGAGCCTGCAGCGCCGCGGCGGCACCGCGCGGCACGATGCGGTGGCCTGGGGCTATGCCCGCGCGGCTGCCGAACATGGCGTCGACATCATCCAGAACTGCCCGGTCGAGGGCTTCGACATCACCAATGGGCGGGTCACCGCGGTCAGGACAGCGCGCGGCACCATCAAGGCCAAGAAGGTCGGCATCGTGGCCGCCGGCCACTCCAGCGTGCTGGCGCAGATGGCCGGCGTGCAATTGCCGATTCAGTCCATGCCGCTGCAGGCCTTGGTGAGCGAACCGGTGAAGCCGGCGATCGACTGCGTCGTCATGTCCAATGCCGTGCACGCCTACATCAGCCAGTCCGACAAGGGCGAATTGGTGATCGGCGCCGGCGTCGATCACTACATCGGCTACGGCCAACGCGGCTCGATCCAGGTGACGGAAGAGACCCTGGCGGCCATCTGCGAGCTCTTTCCGCTGTTCCGGCGCATGCGCATGCTCAGGATGTGGGGCGGCATCGTCGACACCTGCCCGGATGCCAGCCCGATCATCTCCAAGACACCGGTGGACGGGCTCTTCATCAACGGCGGCTGGGGCACCGGCGGCTTCAAGGCCACGCCCGGCTCCGGCCATGTCTTCGCCCACACCATCGCCCTCGACCAACCGCACCCCATCGCAGAGCCCTTCCGGCTCAGCCGCTTCGTCACCGGCTTCACCATCGACGAGCACGGCGCTGCCGCCGTCGCCCACTGACCGGCCCGACCCGGCGAGGAGAGCAAAGGAAATGCTGCTGATCCCCTGCCCCTATTGCGGCGAGCGCCCGGAGATCGAATTCGGCTACGGCAGCGAAGCGCATCTGGCCCGGCCGGAGAAGGCCGCGGAGATGAGCGACGAGGACTGGGCCCAGTACGTCTATATGCGCAAGAACACCAAGGGCGTCTTCTTCGAGCGCTGGGTGCACACCCACGGCTGCCGGCGCTGGTTCAACGTCGTGCGCGACACGGTGAGCTATCAGATACTGGCGGTCTATGAGCAGGGCGCGGAGCCGCCCGCCATCGAGACCAAGACCTACGTTTAGGCGAAGGGGCGAGAGAAGACGACCATGACCCAGCCCTTCCGCCAGGCCGACGGCGGCCTGATCGACCGCAACAGGCCTCTGCGCTTCCAGTTCGACGGCCATCGCTACGACGGCTATGCCGGCGACAGCCTGACCTCGGCGTTGCTGGCCAACGGCGTCCACCTGGTGGGCCGCAGCTTCAAGTACCACCGCCCCCGCGGCATCGTCTCCGCCGGGGTGGAGGAGCCCAACGCCCTCTTCCAGATCGGCCACGACCCGCGCACCGAGCCCAACATCAAGGGCACCATCTGCGAACTGGTCGACGGCATGGTGCTCGAGTCGCAGAACGCCTGGCCGACGGTGAACTTCGACCTGGGCGCGATCAACCAGCGCTTCTCCAGGTTCCTGCCGTCCGGCTTCTACTACAAGACCTTCATGGGGCCCGGCCGCGGCACCAGGGCCTGGATGCTCTACGAGCGGGTCATCCGCAAGGCTGCCGGACTGGGCTATGCGCCGACCCGGCCCGATCCGGACATCTACGACAAGTCCTTCGCGCATTGCGATCTGCTGGTGGTGGGCAGCGGCCCGGCCGGGCTGGCGGCGGCGCTGGCGGCCGGACGCGCCGGGGCGCGGGTGCTGTTGGTCGAAATGGACAGCCGCATCGGCGGGCATCTGCTGGCCGCCCCACAGGAGCAGATCGACGGCCTCCCGGCCCTGGACTGGGTGGCCAAGGCGGAGGCGGAACTCCTCTCTCTGCCCAACGTGCGGGTGATGACCCGCACCATGTGCTTTGCCGCCTATGACCATAACTTCTTCGCGCTGTGGGAGAACGTCAGCGATCACCTGAAAGAGGACGAGCGGCCCGAGAGCCAGCCGCGCCACCGCTTGTGGAAGCTGCGCACCCGTCAGGCGATCTTCGCCGCAGGCGCCATCGAACGGCCGCTGATCTTCCGCGACAACGACCGCCCCGGCTCGATGCTGGCCGCCTCTGCCGAAACCTACCTCAAGCGCTGGGCGGTGAAGCCGGGCAAGCGCGCGGTCGTGGTCACCAACAACGACAGCGCCTATCGCGCGGCGCTGGCGCTGAGCGAGGCCGGCGTGGAGATCGCTGCTATCGCCGACTTGCGCGAGTCGCCCAGCGGCCACTGGACCGAAGAAGCGCACAAGCGGGGCCTCAAGGCCCTGCCCGGCCAAGGGGTCTTCGCGGCGGAAGGCAAGAAGCGGGTCAAGGCCGTGCGCGTGGGCAAGCTGTCGGCGGACGGCAAGAGCCTTGCCGCCGGCCAGGAGCGCATCGACTGCGACCTGGTCCTGAATTCCGGCGGCTGGACGCCCAGCGTCCACCTCTTCAGCCAGGCCAAGGGCAAGCTCACTTGGGACGAGGAGCGCCAGCTCTTCCGGCCGGGCACGCCCGGCCAGCCCGGCCAGCGCTCGGCCGGCGCCGGCAACGGCACCTTCGGCCTGGGCGCCCTGCTGGTCGAGGGTCACGACAGCGGCCGGGCCGCCGCCGCCGAGCTGGGCTTCACGGCAGCCGCCGGCGAGGCCTCGGCGGCCGAGGGGACCGACGTTCTGCCGCTGCGCCGCCTGTGGCTGATCCCGGCCGACAAGCCGCTGGGTCACAAGGGCAAGCACTTCGTCGACCAGCAGAACGACGTGACCGCGGCCGATCTCAAGCTCGCCATGCGTGAAGGCTACCGCTCGATCGAGCACGTCAAGCGCTACACCACCACCGGCATGGCCACCGACCAGGGCAAGACCTCCAACGTCAACGCGCTGACCCTGGTGGCCGAGACCTTGGCCAAGCCGGTGCCGGAGGTTGGCACCACGACCTTCCGCCCGCCCTACGCGCCGGTCTCCTTCGGCGCCTGGATGGGCCGAGACGCCGGCGACTTGCTGGACCCCTTGCGCAAGACGCCGATGGATCCCTGGCACGAGGCCAACGGGGCCGCCTTCGAGGACGTCGGCCAGTGGCGCCGAGCCTGGTACTTCCCCGAGCCGGGCGAGAGCATGCACGACGCCGTCAACCGCGAGTGCCTGGCCGTGCGCACCGCGGTCGGCATGCTGGATGCCTCGACCCTCGGCAAGATCGATATCCAAGGTCCCGACTCGGCCGAGTTCCTGAACCGCATCTACACCAACGCCTGGTCCAAGCTCGCCGTCGGCCGCTGCCGCTACGGCCTGATGCTGGGCGAAGACGGCATGGTGATGGACGACGGCGTCACCGCGCGGCTAGGCGAGCAGCACTATCTGATGCACACCACCTCGGGCAACGCCGCCCAGGTGATGGCGCATCTGGAGGAGTACCTGCAGACCGAGTGGCCGGACCTGAAGGTCTTCCTGACCTCGGTCACGGAACAGTGGGCGACCGCACAGATCGCCGGCCCCTACGCCCGCGATCTGCTGGCCGAGATCGCGCCCGACATCGACCTCTCAGCAGAAGCCCTGCCGCACATGTCGGTGACCGAGGCCCTGGTGGCCGGCCGCAAGGCCCGGGTCTTCCGCGTTTCCTTCACCGGCGAGGCCTCCTTCGAGGTCGCCGTGCCCAGCTCCTATGGCCTCGGCCTCTGGGAGGCCTTGATGCGGGCCGGTGCCAAGTACGGCATCACGCCGTTCGGCACCGAGGCCATGCACGTGCTGCGCGCCGAGAAGGGCTTCATCATCGTCGGGCAAGAGACCGACGGCTCGGTCAATCCGCTGGATCTCGGCATGGACTGGATCGTCTCCAAGACCAAGGACTTCGTCGGCAAGCGCTCGCTGACCCGCGCCGACATGGCCAAGCCCGACCGCAAGCAGCTGGTCGGCATCCTGACCAAGGACGCCAAGGAGGTGCTGCCGGAAGGCGCGCAATTGGTGACGAAGCCTGGCGAAGAACGCCCCTTGCCGATGCTGGGCCACGTCACCTCCAGCTACTGGAGCCCGATCTTGGGCCGCTCCATCGCTATGGCGCTGGTCAAGGGCGGCCGAGGGCGCATGTACGAGACCCTCTACGCGCCTCTGAAGGACGGCAAGGTCGTCGAGTGCGAGGTGAGCGAGCCCGTCTTCTACGACAAGGAAGGGAGCCGTCTCAGTGCCTAACTTCCAAAGACAAGGCCCCCTGGACCACCTCTCGCTGGGCCAACGCGCGGTCGAGAGCCTGGGCGAGGCCGGTGTGGGCATCGGCGAGGTGCGCTACGAGGGAGCCATCAGCCTGCGCGCCCGGCGCGACGACGCGGCCGCCCGCAAGGCGCTTGCCGCCACCTTGGACCGGCCTCTGCCCGAGACCACGCAGCTGGTGACCAAGGGTGATCAGGAACTGCTGGGCCTGGGCCCCGACGAATGGCTGCTGCTCTGCCCCAAGGCGCCGATGACGGCCGAAGCCCTGCGCGAGGCCCTGGCCGGGCACTTCATCGCGATTGCCGACCTCTCCGACAACTACGTCGAGCTCTTCCTGCGCGGGCCCCGCGTCACCGACTTGCTGGCAAAAGGTGTGCCCATCGACCTGCACGAGAGCGCCTTCCCGCCCGGCCGCTGCGCCCAGACCCTGATGTCCAAGGCCGAGATCATCCTCTTCCGCGAAGAAGGTGCGAAGTCCGACACCTACACCCTGCTCTGCCGGCCGTCTTTCGCGCAGTACGTCTTCGCCTGGCTGGAGGACGCGGCCAAGGAGTACGGGCTGGTGATCTTGGAGGCGTGAGGGGTCGGTTCCGGGTTCACCACCGGCCAACACGCAAAAGCCGAAGCCGACCAGCGAGGCGGCAGTCCTACGCCCTCTCCACCTTTCATCGGCAAAGGGCGCCTGCGTGACAATCCCTCACCACGTCATTCTCCGGCTTGACCGGAGAACCAGTTTCCCTTCGCACGAGCGGGTGGATAGTGGTCCTCCGGTCAAGCCGTAGGACGACGCCGAGAGAGTGGCAACAACGGAGAATAGCGTCACTGGCGGGACGTAGAACCGCCGCTGCTCAACGCTCCTCATGTCAGCCCAAGCGATTTTCGGGCTCTGCCGCAATCCCGCCGCCACTACTCACTCAAACACAAAGTCGGTGGCGGTCAGCTGATCGACACTGGAAGTGCCGGGGAGCTTGATCGAGAAGTTGACGTTGCCGTCGCCGTCGCTGTCCACCTGCAGGCGATCGTTCGAGTCTCTGAAGCGGACCTGCGGACCGCTGCCGTCGAAGGTGGCATCGCCGATCCAGCTGCCGTCAGCGCCCGAGATGCCCAGCACGATGGTGTCGGCGTCGGGCGGCGGCACCGTCCCGCTGTGCGAGGTGAAGTCAGCGATGTTGGCGGCAAGGCCGCTGTCGTCCTCGCTGAAGACGAAACTGTCGGCACCGCTGCCGCCGGTCAAGCGGTCGCTGCCGCTGCCGCCATAGAGGACATCGTCACCGTCGCCGCCGCTGATGCGGTCCTGGCCGGCACCACCGTAGCCCAGATCCGCGCCGCCGCCGCCGAAGAGGCTGTCGTCATCGGCGTCGCCGGACAGCGTGTCGGCTCCGTCATTGCCGCGCAGCAGATCCTGACCGGCGCCGCCGTAAGCCAGGTCTAGGCCACCGCCACCGCCCAGGTCGTCGGCGCCACTGCCGCCGAACAGGCGGTCGTCGTCGCCCTGGCCGCGAAGGCTGTCATCCCCTTCGCCACCGTAGGCAGCATCGTCTCCATTGCCGCCATAGAGGCTGTCACCGCCGTCATCGCCGACGAGGGAATCGTCTGAAGCAGCACCCATCAAGTGGTCTTCGCCACTACCACCGTAGAGGCTGTCCTTGCCACCACCGCCGTGCAGGTCATCCGCGCCGCTGCCACCGTAGAGATCGTCGCCGGCCGCGCCGCCGTAGAGGCTATCGGCGCCGTCTTCGCCGAAGACGCGGTCCGGCCCATAGTCGCCGTAGAGACTGTCGCCACCCGAACCGCCGTAGAGGCGGTCGGCGCTGCTGCCGCCGTAGAAGCCGTAGTCAGCACCACTGCCGCCAAACAGCCTGTCTCTGCCGCTGCCGCCGTAGAAGGAACGGTCGTTCCCCTCGTCGCCGGAGAGGCTGTCGTCTCCATCTCTTCCGCGGAAAATGCTGTCATCTCCCTCGCCGCCGAACAGGCTGTCGGTGCCGCTGTCGCCACGGAAGTAACCGTCAGTTCCACTCCCGCCGAAGAGGTTGTCAGCGCCGCTGCCACCGAAAAAGGCGTAGTCGAACCCACTGTCGCCGAAGAGGCTGTCGGTACCATCGTATCCGACGAAGTATTGTTCATCGCCACTGCCGCCAAACAGGCTGTCGGCACCGCTCTCACCGAACAAGCTGATGTCGTTCCCATCGCCCCCGAATAGGCTGTCGGCGCCGCTCTCACCGTAGAAAAAGCTGTCATCGCCACTACCGCCGGCAAGGACGTCACTTCCGCTGCCGGCAAAGAACAAGAAATCACCCCCACTACCGCCAAACAGGCTGTCGTCGCCGCCGCTACCGAGGAAGTAGAGATCACCGCCATCACCGCCGAAGAGGCTGTCATCGCCGCTGCCGCCCAGGAGCGAGATGTCATTACCGCTGCCGCCGAAAAGGGTATCGTCGGCATCCAGGCCATAGAGCCTGTCGGCACCGCCAAGGCCCTTCAGGACATTGATCCGGTCATCGCCGGTCAAGGTGTCGTCCAACTCGGTGCCGCAGCGAATCAGCACCTCGATGGAGCTGAGCTCCACGCCGCCCGGTAGGCTGGCGCCCTCTTCCAGGATCAGGGTGTCGATTCCCTCGCCGCCGTCAAAGGTCTCGCCGGCCGTCAGCTCCGCCTGGCTACGGACGACCAGAATGTCATCGCCGCTGCCGCCGTAGACCTTGTCCGCGTCCAGGCCGCCATAGAGCCGGTCCGCGCCGGAACCACCGGACAGGCTGTCGGCGCCGCTCGCGCCGAAGAGGCTGTCGGCGCCATCACCACCGTAGAAGGCCGTGTCATCGCCGTCGCCTCCGTAGAGACTGTCGGCACCGCTGCGGCCGAAGAATAGGGAGTCCGATCCTTCGTCGCCGAAGAGGCTGTCGGCGCCGCTACCGCCGTAGAAAAAGCGGTCGGCCCCACTACCGCCGGAAAGGCCGTCGCTACCGCTGCCACCGCGAAAACCCGCGTCGTTTCCATCGTCGCCGGAAAGACTGTCGGCACCGTCACCGCCTTCGAAAGCTTGGTCGTCGCCATCGCCGCCGAAGAGGCTGTCGGCTCCCGCGTCACCGTAGAATAGGGAGTTACCCCCGCTTCCGGCAAAGAGGCTGTCGGCGCCGTCGCCGCCGAAGAAAAGGCGGTTCAATCCGCTGCCGCCAGAGAGAGTGTCGGTGCCACTGCCGCCGTTGAATCTCGAGTCATTCCCGTCACCGCCGAATAGGCTGTCGGCTCCGCTGCCGCCGTAGAAGAAACGGTCATCCCCCTCACCACCGTAGAGCCTGTCGACATCGACGTCACCGTGGAAGATAGAGTCACCTCCCTCACCACCGAAGAGGCTGTCGGCGCCATCGCCGCCGTAGAACACCAGGTCGATCCCGCTGCCTCCAGAAAGTCTGTCGGCGCCTGTGCCACCGATGAAACGATTGTCTATCCCACTGCCACCGGAGAGGTTGTCGGCGCCGCTGCCACCGTAGAATCGAAAGTCATTTCCATCGCCGCCGGAAAGGCTGTCGGCGCCGTCGTCTCCGTAGAAGCTGGTGTCGTTGCCATCGCCGCCGTAGAGGCTGTCGGCACCGCTGCCGCCAAAGAAGCTGTAGTCGTCCCCGTCACCGCCGTAGAGACTGTCGGCACCGCTGCCGCCGAAGAAGCGGAAGTCGAGCCCGCTGCCGCCGGAGAGGCTGTCGGCACCGCTGCCGCCGAGGAAGGTGCGGTCGCTGCCACTGCCACCAAAAAGGCGATCCTCTCCGCTGCCGCCGAAGAAGCTGTAGTCATCGCCGTCGCCACCATCGAGCCTGTCGTCGCCGCTGCCACCAAAGAAGCTGAGGTCGACCGTCGTGCCGCCGAACAGGCTGTCGGCGCCGCTGGCACCGTAGGCGCGATCGCTGCCGCTGCCTCCGTAGAGGCTGTCGTCACCGCTGCCGCCGAAGAGGCTGTCGGCGGCGCTGGCCCCGTAAAGCGTATCGTTGGCGCCATATCCCAACATGGTGTCGACGCCGCTGCTGCCGAAGAGCGAGTCGGGTCCGTCAGTGCCGGTGAAAATGGTCATCTCCGCTGTCCTCCCCCGCCGGTCCCCTTGGCAACCTCAAGACGGTGGCAGGGATTGCGATTCCCCTTTCACCCGGCCACCAGTTCAAAACCGCGCGCCGGCGTTCCCCGCGCGGCTGATCGCGAGGAGTGCCAGGTTCATCGATCCTATCCGAATAAGCAGCCCCCGCGTGTCGCTATGATCATCCAAACGGAGGATTGGCGCAAGCTACTTGGCCGCCTACCTTGGCTGGTATCTGCGTCGACGGCATCAGAGAGCACGGCAGGCCGGGTCTTCCACTTTGGCCAGCAAATAGAGGGCTCACTTGCGGAAGACCCTGGAATCGTACCAGATTCCGCCAGGCTTTAAAACGTTGTTCACCAATAAGTGCAAAGGGAGATTCTACCAATACAAGAATACCACTTGCGTTGCTCGCCATTTTGACCGCGTCAAGAATCTGCTTTGTGGTTCCCAAGCCTTGCCCGTTGAGATAGCCTGGCACCTCAGACTCGGGGGTGGCGCACCGGCAGGGGGCGGGACTGGCCGCTCGTAGCGTGGCGCCCGACAGGGGGAGCGCAGAGCATGGTGATCATTGGCACGCAGGGTCCGGATACCCTGACCGGCAGCGAGCGGCTCGACGTCATCGCCGGGCTGGGCGGTCCGGACCGGCTCCATGGTCTTGGCGACAACGACGTGTTGCTGGGGCAGAACGGCAGTGACGCTCTTTACGGTGGCCTTGGCAACGACCTCCTGATCGGCGGCGAGGGGCGCGGCCTGCTCTATGGGCGGCAGGGCCGCGACCTGCTGGTCGGCGGATCGGCGGGCGATGCCTTGCGCGGCAATCGCGGCGACGATCTGGCCTTCGGCGGTAGAGGGCAGGATCTCTTGGCGGGAAATCATGGCCGCGACCGGCTCTACGGTGGCGCCGAGGACGACCTGCTCTCGGGGCAAAGCGGTGGCGACAGGCTGTTCGGCGGCCAGGGGCATGACAGCTTGAACGGCGGCAGCGGTCACGACCAAGCCTTCGGGGACCTGGGCGACGACCTCCTCCTGGGCCGCGTTGGCGACGACAGGCTGGACGGACAAAGCGGGAACGACGAGGCCAGAGGTGGCGGTGGCGCCGATCTCATCGTGCTGGGCTCGGGCAGCGACAAGGCATTCGGCGGGTCCGGCGACGATGTCTTCTACATCGAGACAATCAGCGACATCGTCGGGACCGAAACCATCGTCGGTGGCGAAGGAACCGACACGCTGGACTTCGGTGGCAGCCTCGATCTTTCCAATCTGGTTCTGATCGGCATCGACGTGATCGACCCGGAAGGAGGCAGCGGCAACGACGTTCTGATCGGCACGCCCTACGTCGACGTTTTCGAAGGCAATAGCGGTAACGACACCATCTACGGCCTCGGCGCCAACGATACGCTAAGCGGCGACAACGACAACGACACGCTACTGGGTCAGGATGGTCAAGACACCCTATTTGGCGGTTCGGGCGAAGATTCTCTCTATGGCAGTAACGGCAGCGACAATCGTCTCAGGGGTCAAACCGGAAACGACATCATCTTTGGCGGTTCCGGTAGCGAGATTCGGCAGTACTACGATTACGGCGGCTCGCTGGTCCAACGCGGCGGCCTCTACGGCGGCGATGGCGACGACAGCATTTTCGGGGACAGCGGCAACGACTTCTATTTATCCGGTGGTCAGGGCGCGGATCGGCTCTACGGCGGTGCCGGCGACGACGGCGAGGTCTCCTTTTACGTCAACGCAATCGGCGGCTATGCTTTCTTCGGCGGGCTTTTCGGGGGATCCGGCTACGATGTGATCTTCGGCGGAAATGGATCGGACAACCTATTCGACGGCGCGTCGGGCGGCGATACGATCTTCGGCGGCGGCGGAAATGACAGCCAGGCCTTCGGCGGCAGTGGCGTCGATCTTCTCTATGGTGGCGAAGGCGCGGACAGCCTGTTCTACGGTGGCTCCGGCCAGGACCTGCTCTTCGGCTCAAGCGGCGCAGATGAGCTGTTCGGCGATCAGGGCAGCGACTTCATCATCGGCGGCAGCAGCACCGACACGCTCACCGGCGGCGCCGGCCAAGACACTTTCTTCTTTGAGGAGAGTGCCAACGGCCTGGACGCCGTGATTACCGACTTCACCTCCGCCGTCAGCAACCCGGCCGAGGCCGATCAATTCCAGATCGCCACATCGGGCGACGGTGAGTGGATCGCCAGTGCCGCCTTTTCGGGCACCGGCAAGGCTGAAGTCCGTTTCGACGACGCTTCCCAAAGGCTGGAGGTAGACAGCGACGGCAACGGGACTGCCGACTTCGAGATCGACGCGGCGGGAATCACGAAGGCCGACCAGCTCACCAGCAGCGACTTCATGTTCATTTAGCAGGCGGCAAGACCAGGGGCGCTTAGAGAGGCACCATGCGACAAAGACTGCGCGACGCGCTGCTGGCGAAAGGCATCACCCTGCCGACCCCCAGCAGCCCCGGCGCCAACTATCGCCAGGACAGGCTGGAAGGTCGTCAGCTCTTCATCACGGGCCAGCTGGCCCAGTGGAACGGCGAGCGGCGCTACGTCGGCAAGCTTGGCCGCGAGTTCGGCCTCGAAGAGGGGCAGCAAGCCGCCCGCCTGGCAGCCCTCAACCTATTGGCCCACCTGGATCGTGTGCTGGAGCGTGATGGCCGCCAACTTGCCCACTGCCTGCGCATCGGCGTCTATGTCAATGCCACCGGGGACTTCCTGGAGCACAGCCAGGTCGCCAACGGTGCCTCCGACCTCTTCCTGGAGGCGCTCGGCGAAGCCGGCCAGCATACCCGCATGGCGATCGGCGTCAGCGGCCTGCCCTACGGCGTGGCGATCGAAGTCGAAGGCCTCTTCGCGTTGACGGACTGACGACGCCGTCGCCGAGCGTGCATCCGTCACAAAAGTCAGCTTGCAAAGCGGCATCGGCTGCTTGATACCCCCGGCTAACGGAGCACACGCGGGAGACCCTAGCCATGAGCCGCCCTCGCAAGATCCTCTTCCTCGCCGGCGACCAGTGGCGGGCGGATTCGCTCGGCTGCATGGGTCATCCTTTGGTCCAGACCCCGCGGCTGGACCGGCTGGCGGCCGAAGGAACGCTCTTTCGCCGGCACTACACCCAGGCCACACCTTGCGGGCCGGCACGCTCCTGCCTCCTGACCGGAAGCTATCTCATGACCAACCGGGCGGTGCGCAACGGCACGCCCTTGGACCGGCGCTTCACCAACCTGGCGCTCGAGGCACGCCGGGCCGGCGTCATGCCCTATCTCTACGGCTACACCGATACCAGCGTCGATCCCCGCTCCAGCCCGGCCGGCGACCCCGACCTCAGGAGCTATGGCGCCGTGCTGCCCGGCCTCGAGGTCGGCTGCCGGTTGGAGGAAGATTTCCGGCCCTGGCGGGCCCATCTGCAGGCCAAGGGCTACGGGCCTCTTCCCGAAGACGCCGACGACTTCTTCGAGCCGAGCGACGGCACCATGGGCGGGCCGGCCTTCTACCGCCAGGAAGACAGCCTGACCGCCTTTCTTGCCGACAAGGTCATCGACTGCCTGCGGGCCAACGAAAAGCAGGACTGGCTGATCTATGTCTCCTTCTGGCATCCCCATCCGCCCTTGCGCGCGCCCGCACCCTGGCACGAACGCTATCGGCCCTCCGACAGCCCGCCGGCGCTCGCCGGGCCGGATCCGGAGCTGCATCCCTTTCAGGCCTATTGCCTCGGCAAGGATCCGAAGCTGGCCTACTACCTGGGCAGCCCGGCCGCGGAACGCACCATGGACGACGAGGTGATCGCGCAGCTGCGCGCCAACTACTACGGCCTGATCAGCGAGACCGACCATCACATCGGCCGCCTGCTGGACGTCCTGGAGGAGACCGGCCAGGCCGAGGACACCCTGGTGATCAACAGCGTCGACCACGGCGAGATGCTCTGCGAGCACGGCCTCTTGGGCAAGGAGACCTTCTTCGATCCCGCCTTCCACATTCCCCTGATCATCAGGGATCCGCGCCAGCGCCAGGGCGGTGACGCGGTCGAGGCCTTCACCGAGGCGGTCGACCTCATGCCCACCGTGCTCGACTGGCTGGGCCAGACCATCCCCGGGCAGTGCGACGGCCATTCCCTCCTGCCGTTTCTAGGCGGCGAGCGGCCGGAGGACTGGCGTCAAGCGGCCTTTTTCGAGCACGACTTCCGCGAACCCTTGAGCCAGAAGCCCGAACGCGCCCTGGGGCTTGCCGGCGAGGCCTGCAACCTGGCGGCCCTGCGCGGCGAGCGCTTCAAGTACGTGCATTTCGCCGGCCTGGAGCCGCTGCTCTTCGACATGCAGGCCGATCCGGCGGAAACCCGCAATCTGGCTCAAGATCCGGCCTACCGCGAGCAGCGCTTGGAGATGGCCGAGGCCATGCTGGCCTTGCGCCAGCGCCACGCCGAGCAGAGCCTCGCCAACCTCCTGATCTCCGAGGCCGGCGTCGGCGGCGCCAGGGCGGCCGCCGCTTTGCCCGATCTTTAGGGCCGGCGGACTTGGCGAAGCGGCCTTCCGCCCCGATATGGACAGTCTGAGATGCGGTAACCAAAGAAAGGGAGTGCAAATGGGGAGCGGCGGCCTCCGTTTTTTGGGTGTGGTGCTTTTACTGGTGACCTGTGGGCTGGTGGGCCTGCAGTCCTGCAGCGCGCGGGCCATCTCGGCACCGACGGCGGCCATCGAGCGCCTGTGAGCGACAAGGACGCCAAGCGCAGCGGACGACTGCTGCGCTCCAGAGGGATTTGGCCGATGATCCTGACGGTCCTCTTCGGCCTCTCCTCGCTGGCCCGCCTCTTCCAAGGCCAGGTGATCGACTTCGGCCAGGGCGTGGCGATGACCTTCGTCCTGGGCCTGGGCACCTGGTCGCTGCGCCGGGGCCTCAAGTATCACCGCGGCGAAGGCGGCTTTCCGGGCCGCACGCCGGGGGCGGCCCTGATAGGCCTGGGGACCGCCGGCATGGCCGCCATGCTGGCCGGGCACGGGTACGTGGAGAGCGTGGTGCTGGGCCTGGTGGCCACCGGCGGCACAGTGATGGCCTATGGCTCCGAGCTCTTCGAGCGGCGCCTGCCCAGGTTCTCGCCCAAGGCCGTCGACAAGGCCCAGATGAGCGATACCGAGCGCGTCCTGGCGGAAGCCAAGGTCAAGCTCGACCGCCTCAAGGCCGCGCGCGAGAAACTGGTCACCGAGACCGGCAACACCTTTCGCGACCAGTTCGGCAAGCTCGCCGCCGTGGCCGACGACATGCTCGACATCATCGGCCAGGACCGCAAGGAATTGCGCAGCGCCCGCAAGGTCATGGCTGGCTACATCCTGGGCCAGCGCATCGACCGCGTGGTGGCACTGACCGAGCGCATCTTTCAGCGCATCCGCGAGGACCCGCGCGACCTGCGCCGCTCGCGCAAGTTCATGAAGGTCTATCTGGACGGCGCCGCCGACGTGGCCGAGCGCCTGGTGCAACTGCAGGAAAGCGACCGCGAGGCCGCGGCGAAGATGGCGCCGCGCATGATCGCTTTGCTGGCCGCCATGGAACGGGCGGCCGAAGAGCTTCACCAAAAACTTCTGGCCAATGACGCCCTGGACCTCGATGTGCAGATCGAGGTGCTGGAACAGCGCATCCAGCGCGAGGGCCTGTCTTGAATAGCCTGTCTTGAACGACAAGAAAGGACGCAGAAGAATGAGCGACGACAAGGGCAAGCCGACTGCAACCAAGGACGTAATCGCCATGCCGCCCCCGCCCGACCTCTCGGCGCAGGAGATCCAGGAAAGCCAGATCGTGCCGCTGACCGAGGCTCCGCCCGAGCGCGGCCAGCGCATCCGCCAGCTGATGGAGCAGATCGACGTCGCCGACAGCGGCTCCTTGATGTTCTTCGGCGCCAAGGCGCAGGAGCAGGTGACCGAGGTCTCCGACACCATGCTGGACGGGGTGCGCAACAAGGACACCGGGCCCGCCGGCGGCGCGCGCTCAACGACATGCTGGCGACCTTGCGCGGCTTCGACGTCTCCGACATCGATCCCAACGAGCAGCCGGGATTCTTCGGGCGCCTGCTGGGCAAGATCAAGCCCGCCGCACTGCTGATCCAGCGCTACGAGACGGTGAAGGGCCAGATCGACGACATCACCGACCGCCTGGACCACCACACCACGCAGCTGCTGACCGACATCACCACGCTGGACAAGCTCTACGAGGCCACGCTCGCCTACTTCCACGACCTTGCCGACTACATCGCCGCCGGCGAGGCCAAGCTGACAGAGCTGGACACGGTCGCGATCCCGGCCAAGGAGAAGGAAGCCGAGGGCGACGAGATGCTGGCCGCCCAGGCCTTGCGCGACCTGCGCCAGGCCCGCGACCAGCTGGAGCGCCGGGTGCACGACCTGAAGCTCACCCGCCAGGTCGCCATGCAGGCGCTTCCCTCCATCCGCCTGGTGCAGGAGAACGACAAGGCCCTCACGGGCAAGATCCGCTCCACCGTCACCAACACCGTGCCGCTGTGGCGCCAGCAACTGGCGATCGCCGTCACCGTCGCCCGCTCGGCCGAGGCCGGCCGCACCCTGGAGGAGGCCAGCGACCTCACCAACGACCTCCTGACCGCCAACGCCGAGACCCTGCGCCAGTCCAACCAGCAGATCCGCGAGCAGGTCGAGCGCGGCGTCTTCGATATCGAGGCCGTCGAGAGTGCCAACGCCTCGCTGGTCGCCACGATCCAGGACTCCCCTGCGCATCGCCGACGAAGGCAAGATCAAGCGCGCCGAAGCCGAAGCCAAGCTGGTGGCCTGCGAGGCCGACCTGAAGCAGGCGCTGGCGGCGGCGAAGTCCTATGGAGCCGACTCCTCGGGCGGGTAGGAGGTTGCACTCCGCACAGGCCGCTATTGGCGCAGTTCGCCAAATCTCCGTGAAAGCTCGATACCGGCGTCGGTTCCCGACCAACACTACGAAGTAATTCGGCCGTCATCGCGAGCGATAGCGCGGCGATCCAGGTCTCACTGTCACGGTGTTATGTACTGGATTGCCGCGTTGCCTTCGGCTCCTCGCAATGACAACCGATGTAACTGTGCTTTCTCAAGTTTTCTTGGCCTTGCAACTGGTCGACGCTGCCCTGATAACAGTGAGCCAGCCCACCCTTCCATAGGACGCCCGCCTATGAAAATCGACGTAGTTTTGTCTACTGTGATAGGGGCGGCGGCAATAATCGTCGGCGCGATGCAGTTTAGCGAGTCCTTCCGGCGTGATTCCCAGCGTCCCTTCTTGGAAAAGCAGCTGGATGCTTGTTGGACCGTCACTGCTACGGCGGCAAAGCTCGCGTCAGCCCAAGACTGGTCCGACTGGGCAAAGGACAGAGACCTATTCCGGCAATACTACTGGGGGCGCCTCGCCATGGTTGAGAACAGAGCCCTCGAATCAGCCATGTATCGGTTTGGAGAAATCGCCTTTCCTATCGAAGAAGGTGATGCTGTCCCCACAAAAATCCTCGAACAACGTGCACTGCAAATCGCCTATGCCTGCCGTGACCTCGTTCTCGACAGCTGGGATGTAGAACTGGAAGCACTGCAAGGGATGCGGAAATAGAAAGTCGGCAAGAGAGGACGCCATAGAACCCAACCCGAAATTCTTTAGCCAATGTCAAAGGCCGGCGACGCACCCGGTGGGAAACCTTACAAGCACACCACGGCCTCGACGCTGTCGGTCGGTCGCTACGCGTTGTCCGCAAACCCCCTAAATCCCCCTTCTCAGGGGGACTCTGTAGCGCTGCGGCAAGCCGCGATCTTCTCCTTCCCTGACAAGGGAGGGCCGGGGAGGGTTTCCCTCTCAACGCCCTCAAGCCTCTGCAATCGTTCATCTCTTTTCGGTTGAACTCTTAGAGAGGCTCTAGAAAGCAAGACTATCAGTGAGTCTATTTCCGAACACCGGAGCTGGGAAAGGAGGCGAAAAGAGGCCGGCATAGCGACGAGGCCCCATGAGTAAGGATCGCCAGGCGCTCGAAATAGGCGTAGAAGTGTCACGGGACTCAAGGATGGAGTGGCCTTTAAGCCGGTCAGGAGAGCAATATGATCATCACGGGCACCAACGGACCGGACACCCTGACCGGAACGGACCTGATCGACACCATCTTCGGGCGGGGCGGCGATGACCGGCTTTATGGACTTGGCGCGGACGACAGCCTGGCGGGTCAGCAGGGCGATGACTCCGCTCTTGGTGGAAAGGGCGACGACACCCTGAGGGGCGCCAGTGGCGCCGACCGCCTCTTCGGGCAAGCGGGCGAGGACACGCTGGTGGGCAACAGCGGCGATGACCTGCTGAACGGCGGCGCCAGTACTGACCGGATGATCGGTGGCG
>CAXXGD010000012.1:0-339547 GCA_963669385.2 Rhodospirillales bacterium | reverse complement strand
AGGGTCGTGCAATGAGACATCAGGTGGTTCTGATCCACGGCGCGAGCGGCGGCCCTTGGACCATGCAAGCCTTCGCCGACTATCTGACGGAGCGCGGCTGCAGCTGTCGTCTTCCCACCTTGCGTCACCACGAGCCAGGCAACACCGCCAGCCTGGCCGGCCTCAGCATTCAAGACTACACCGACGACTTGGCAGGCCTTGTCGACGACATGGACCAGCCGCCGGTGCTGATCGGCCATTCCATGGGCGGCGTCATTGTGCAGAAGCTGGCGGAGCGTGGCCTGGCCAGCGGCGCGGTGCTGATCAACAGCAGCCCCATCGCCGGTGTCCTGCCGACCACCGACGACGAGCGCGGTATCGGCAGGCTGCTTATGGCGGGCGGCGCCTTTTGGGAGCGAGAGCTGACCTTGGACTTCAAGCCCTTGGCCGAACTGGCGCTGAATGCCATGCCGCCCGACCAGCAGCGGGCCATCTTCGACCGCATGGGCCCGGAATCGGGGCATGCCTTCTTCGAGCTCTTCTTCTGGATGTTCGACGAACGCCAAGTCACCGCCATCGCGGCCCACAAGGTCGCCTGTCCCCTTCTGGTGGCGAGCGGGACTCTGGACCGGGGCGTCTCTCCGGCCAATGCCAGGCAAATCGTGCAGCACTACGGCGGGCGGGCGAGCCTCCACGAAGTGCCGGGCGGCGGGCACTACATGCAGATGGAGCCGGGATGGGAGCGTTTGGCCTCCACTTGCGCCGACTGGATGGAACGAGAGGTCCCGGCAGGTTAGAGCTGCGCTCAGATCGCGGCGATGACGATCGGCAGGAGGAAGCCGGCGAAGAAGGTTGCGGTGACGATGGGTGTGTCCGGCACCTCGTGCGCCTCGGCCAGAAGTTCCTCCGTCACCAGATAGAGCAGCGAGGCGACGCCGAAGCCCAGGACGCCCGCCAAGACAGCTCCCGACATGCCGACGATGACCTCGCCGACGGCCGCGCCAAGCAGGATGACCAGGCCGATGGCGCCGAGCAGCAGGACGGCGCGCGTCGCCCTCATACCGCGGCGCACCAGCGACGGCGTCGTCGAGAGCCCGAGCGAGAGGGTCTCCAAGGTCAGGCCGGCCAGCAGCACTGTCCCGCCCATGACGCCGGCGGCGAAGCCCACCGCGATCAAGAGGCCGTCGATGAAGAGGTCGACGCTGAGCGGAACGATGATGCCCGCATTTTCGAAGAGCGCTTTGGCGATCAGCATCGTCCGCGATCCCCAGGCAAAGCCCAGAATCATGGCGATCGGCGAATCGAGCGCGTGAACCTGCGGCAGGAGCTCGACTGCGACGGCCGAGAAGACCACGCCGCCGGCGAAGTGCTGGAAAGAGCTGATGAGCCTCTCGCCCCGGCACCCGTAAGGTGGCGAAAACACCTCCGACCACCATCCCGGCGCAGGGATGAGGGTGTAGGCCAGAAGCGTCCAGAAACCTTCGTTCACGGTGCAACCTCCACAAACTGCAGGCTGGTTGCAGCCTAGCGCAGCTCTACCGCACAGGCACTAGCCGTGAGCTCACAAGCACGCAAAACGCCCCGGAACCTGCGCGGCTAAGGTCGGCCCGACTTGGAACCCTACGGGTTCGGCGGCTACCAACTACGCTCGCACGCTCTTCTGCAAAGCTTGGCGTGCTTCGCATTGCCTTACGCTTTCTCGAAGCTAGAGCACGTCCAGCTCGCGTTCGCTCGCTCCACATGCTCTAGCTATCTGATTAGTAAAGCAAATCGTCGTCGCTGATGAATCAATCAGCTCGGGATTTGCTCTAGCCTCGTCATTCTGTTCCGCGAGGCCCTGGCTTCAGTCTTGTGACCTCTGCTTACGGAAGGCCAGGCGCATCTGCTTTTCGGTTTCGATAAGGGCGAAGAACATGGCGCCGATGGCGACGATCAAAAGGCCGTCCGCCAGGGCGATGCTCTGCGTGCCGAACACCGCCTGCAAAGGAGGCAGATAGGTGATGCGAACTGTGCAACCGTGATCGCAACGACGCAGGCCCAGACAACCTTCGTTCCCTTCATCGCGCCCCAGGTCAGAGAGGTGCCGTGGATATTACGGATGAAGAAAAGGTGGAACACTTCCAGGACCACTAGCGTGTTCATCGCCATTGTCTGCGCCAGCGCCTGATCATAGCCCCGGTCAATGGCATAGGCAAAGATCCCGAAAACCGCGGAGAGGAAGAGGCTTGAGACCAGCACGATGTGCCAAACCAGTTCGCCCGAGAGCAGCGGCGCATCTCGTCGGCGGGGGTGGACGGCGCATGGTGCCGGGCTCGGACGGTTCGAATGCCAGCGCGAGGCCGAGCGTCACCGCCGTGATGAGGTTGATCCAGAGGATCTGCACCGCGGTAATCGGCAGCGCCATGCCGGCGAAGAGAGCCACGATGATCGTCATCGCCTCGCCCGCGTTGGTGGGCAGGGTCCAGCCGATGACTTCTTGATGTTGTCGTAGACGGTCCGACCCTCGCGCACGGCCGCCGCGATCGAGGCGAAGTTGTCGTCGGCCAGTACCAGCTCGGCCGACTCCTTCGCGGCTTCGCTGCCCTTCTGCCCCATGGCGATCCCGGCATCGGCGCGCTTGAGCGCGGGCGCATCGTTTACCCCGTCGCCCGTCATCGCTACGGTCAGGCCGCGTGACTGCAGCGCAGTGACGAGGCGTAGCTTGTGGGCGGGCGAGGTGCGCGCGAAGACGTCTGTCTCCACTGCCGCGTCGGCAAGGGCCGCATCGCTCAGCGCCTCGACATCCGCACCGGTCAGCACCCTCTCGTGGTTCTTCAGCCCGATCTGCCCGGCGATGGCGCGGGCCGTCGCGGCATGATCGCCCGTGATCATCTTAACGCGGATGCCCGCCGTGTGGCACTCGGCGACCGCCTCGATGGCCTCGGCGCGCGGCGGATCGATCAGGCCGATCAGGCCGATCAGTGTGAGCTGGTCCGCCAGATCGCTCGTGCTCAGAATGGTCCGGCCCTGTTCCACCGCCCGAACGGCGACCGCGATCACTCTCAGGCCCTCGGCGGCGAGCTCTTCGACCATGCCATGCAGTAATCCTTGTCGAGCGGGTCGGTGCCGCGCTCGGCGGCGCGCTGGCCCGAGCAGAGCGCAAGCAAAGCCTCCGGCGCGCCCTTGACGTGGATGCAGGCATGGCCTTCGGTGGTCGTCGTGCAGCACGGCCATGTAGCGGTGCGCGGCATCGAAAGGGATCGCGTCGGTGCGGCTCCAGTCTTGGAAGGGTCGCGGCCCCGCCCCGGTGATCTTGCCGGCGAGCGCCATCAGGGCGCCCTCCATCGGATCGCCCTCGACGCGCCAGCCGTCGGTCGCGCCATGCAGTACCGCATCGTTGCACAGGCCGGCGGCACGAGCGAACTCGGTCAGGACGGCGTGCTCGGCCGGGTTGGCATCGGCCTCGCGCCAGCGCACTGCGCCTTCGGGCGCATAGCCAGTGCCGCCTACGGAATAGATGTGCCGGCTCGAGGCGAGCGTCGACACCATCATCTCGTTCCGGGTCAGCGTGCCTGTCTTGTCGGAGCAGATTACCGAGACCGAGCCCAGCGTCTCGATCGCCGGCAAGCGACGTACGATAGCGTTGCGTCGTGCCATGGCCTGCACGCCCACGGCCAGCGTGATCGTCAAGACCGCCGGAAGTCCCTCGGGTATGCGGCGACGGATAGGCCGACCACTGCCATAAAAAGCTCGGCGAAGGGAAGGTGGCCGACGAAGTAGCCGTAGGCGAGGAGGCTGGCCGCAACCATGAGGATAAACAGTGTGAGCCAGCGGGCGAAGACATCCATCTGGCGGACAAGCGGCGTCGTCAAGGTCTGCACGCCCGACAGCATCCCGCTGATCCGACCGATCTGGGTGGCGGCCCCGGTGGCGGCAACCACGCCCCCGGCCTGCGCCTGCGGCGACGAGCGTGCCGCTGAAGAGCATCGATGTCCGGTCCCCGAGCGCGACTTCTTGGGCGACCGGCGCGGTGCCCTTGTCGACGGGCACCGATTCGCCCGTCAAGACGGCCTCCTCGACCTTGAGGCTACGAGCCTCCAGCAAGCGCAGATCGGCCGGAACCCGGTCGCCCGCCTCGACGAGCACGATGTCGCCCGGCACGAGGTCGGCGGCCCCGACGCTTTGCCGGCGCCCGTCGCGCAGCACGGACGAGTGCGGGGCGAGCATGCCGCGTATCGCGTCCATCGCTTGTTCGGCGCGGCCTTCCTGCACGAAGCCGATCACCGCGTTCGCAAGGACGACCGCGAGGATCACGACCGTATCCACCCAGTGCTGCAGCACAGCCGTGACCACGGCCGAAGCGATCAGCACGTAGATCAGGACGTTGTGGAAATGCGCCAGAAACCTAAGGATGGCGCTGCGTTTCGGCGGCGCCGGCAGGCGGTTGGGCCCGAGCTCACTCAGGCGGCGGGCCGCTTCGGCACCGCTCAGGCCGGTCCCTTCCGCCTCCAGGAACCGGAGCGCCTCGTCCTTGGATACCGCATGCAGTCCTGTTGTCGGCCGGATTTGCTCGTTCATCGGTGTCTGCGCTTGCCGCTGCCGATCGGCACCCTCGTTGCGTGGCTTTCGCCCTGCCTGTGCTATCGCATAGGCTCGGCCCTACGGAAAGGACCGGTCATCCGAGAGTGGGGAAGCGACTGCTTGACGATGGCATGGCGGAGCGCCGCCCTTGTCCGATCCGCCGCTAGTCTCCGACACCGCGAACTGCGACTACGGAGCCTAGTGCCCGATCGCACAAACACCTGCTTCGGGACGAAGCAGGTGTTTGTGCGTGAATCGGCCACGCTATCAAACAGCCTAGTACCAGCTTTCTGTGAAAGCTGGTACTAGCGCCCGACGGCGTAGCCCTGCTGGAAGCGCGGATTGGCGCCGGCGCGCAGCAGCTGGCCGTCCTTGCGTGCGGCCGAGATGCGGCCGAGCGACCAGGGGTCGACCTCGCTCACCCGGTGGCCGCGGCGGCGCAGCTCCTCGATCGTCGCGGCCGGAAAGCGCGACTCCAGCGAGAGGCTGCCGAGGTCGGCGTTGCGCGGGTAGAAGGAGGAGGGCATGTGATCGGTCTCGAAGGCCGGCGCGTCGATCGCCTCCTGCAGGTTCATGCCGTGATGGATGTGGCGCAGGAAGAAGGGCGGCGTCCATTGGTCCTGATAGTCGCCGCCGGGCGTGCCGAAGACCATCAGCGGCTTGCCGTCCCGCAAGACGAGGTTGACCGAGAGCGTTGTGCGCGGCCGCTTGCCGGGCGCCAGGGCGGCCGGCACGCCCTCTTCCAGCCAAAACATCTGCGCGCGCGTGTTGAGGCAGAAGCCGAGCGCTGGAACCACCGGCGAGGACTGCAGCCAGCTGCCCGAGGGCGTGGCCGAGACCATGTTGCCCCAGCGGTCGATGACGTCGATGTGGCAGGTGTCGCCGCGCGTGCCGCTGCGGTCGGACTCGAAGGTTTGCGCGGTGGGCTCGCCGCCGCCCAGGGCATCGGCCTCGCCCGCGCCTTCGTGGCGGACCAAGGTGAACTCGACGCGCGGCGAGTAGCCCTCGATCGCGCCGGGCCGCAGCTCGTGGCTCGCCTGGTCCGAAATCTGCTGCCGCCGCCCGGCGCCATAGGCATCGGAGAGCAGGACCTCCTTGGGCACCTCGACGAAATCGGGGTCGCCGTAATAGGCCTCGCGGTCGGCCAGCGCCAGCTTCGCCGCTTCGACCACCAGGTGGACGAAGTCTGGGCCCAGCGGGTCGAGCGAAGCCAGGTCTTCGCCTTTCAGGATGGCCAGCTGCTGCAGAAAGACCGGGCCCTGGCTCCAGAAGCCGTTCTTGCAGACCGTCAGGCCGTGATAGTCCAGCGTAGCGGGCTCTTCGTAGGTGGCCTGCCACTTGGCCATGTCGTCCGCCGTCAGCACGCCGCGGTGCGGCTCGCCGGAAGAGTCCATCACGCTGTTTTCGCGGCAGAAGCGCTCCATCTCTTCGGCGACGAAGCCCTGGTAGTAGGCCTTGCGCATGGCTTCGATCTGGGCTTCGCGGTCGCCGCCGGCGGCCTCGCCCTCGGCCAGCAGGCGCTTGTAGGTCTCGGCCAGCGGCTTGTTGCGGAAGATCGTGCCGGGCTGCGGCACCGCGCCGCCCGGCAGGTAGATCTCGGCCGAGCTCGGCCAATGCTCGCGGAAGAGCTGCTCGACCACCTCGATCGTCTGGGTGATGCGATGGACCAGGGGATAGCCGCCCTCGGCGAAGGCGATGGCATGCTCCAGAACCGCGCGCGGCGGCAGCGAGCCGTAGTCGCGCAGCATCACCATCCAGGCATCGAAGCTGCCGGGCACCACGGTCGCCAGGAAGCCGGAGCCGGGGACGAGATCGAGGCCTTCGTTGCGGTAGTGCTCGATGGTAGCCCCCGCCGGGGCCACGCCCTGCCCGCAGACCACCTTGGTCTCGCCGCGCTTGACGTCGTGCAAGAGGATCGGCACCTCGCCGCCGGGCCCGTTCAGGTGCGGCTCCACCACCTGCAGGGCGAAGCCGCCGGCGACCGCCGCGTCGAAGGCGTTGCCGCCGCGCTCCAGAATCGCCATGGCGGCTTGGCTCGCCAGCCAGTGGGTTGAACCGACGACGCCGAACGTACCTTGGATCTCTGGGCGGGTGGTAAACATGGATGCTGTGGCTCCCCTTGGGTGGTGCGGCGGCGGACTTTAGGCCGCCGGGCCTTGGGCAAACAAGGCTCAGACGTGCGCGTCACCTTTGCCCAGCCGTGCAAGAGGCATCTATCCTGCGCCTTTGCCGCTGGTTAGGATGCGCGCCGGCAATCGGCTGAATACTCTTGTCAGAGGTGTTTCCCGCTATGGAGCTGCAGCGCCCCTACCTTTTGTTTCTCGGCGACGTCACCGATCAGCTTGCGGCCAAGACGGCGCAAGGCATCAAAGACTGGCGCCCCGAATGGTGCCTTGGACAGCTGCGCCTGGAGGGCTGCAAGGCGGACCTGGAGCTGCCCGATCTCAGCCTCGAAGCTGCGGCCGAGCAGGGCGCGCGAACGCTCGTGGTCGGTGTCGCCAATCGCGGCGGCGTCTTCTCGCGCCTGTGGGTCGGCGTCATCTTGCGTGCCTTGGAGTTGGGGCTCGATGTGGCCACCGGACTGCACAGCAAGCTGAACGACGTGCCGGAAATCGCCGAGACGGCGGCTCGCCACGGCTGCAATCTCTTCGATCTGCGCCACCCGACGGAAAGCTTCGACGTCGCCAGCGGAGCCAAGCGGCCCGGCAAGCGCATGCTGGCCGTCGGCACCGACTGTTCCATCGGCAAGATGTATACCGCGCTTGCCGTGGAGCGCGAAATGCATGCGCGGGGGATGAACGCGACCTTCCGGGCCACCGGCCAGACCGGCATTTTCATCGCCGGCAGCGGGGTCTCGATCGACGCCGTCGTCGCCGACTTCATTTCAGGCGCCACCGAGTGGCTCTGCCCGGCCAACAGCCCCGACCATTGGGATCTGGTGGAGGGTCAAGGCTCGCTCTTCCACCCTTCCTATGCCGGCGTGACCCTGGGCCTCCTCCACGGCGCCCAACCGGACGCTTTGGTGCTGTGCCACGAGCCGACCAGGACCCACATGCGCGGCCTGCCGCACTATCCGCTGCCCGGGATCCAGGAGACCATCGACGCCGCGCTGGCGCACGCCTTGCTGGTCAACCACGACGTCACCTGCATCGGCATGGCGGTCAACACCAAGGCGCTCGGGGAAGAAGAGGCGGCCAGCTGCCTGGCGGAGCTGGAGGACCTCTACGGCCTGCCGGCGGTCGATCCGGTCCGCAACGGTGTAGCACGCCTGGTCGACGCGATGGCCAAGATCTAGGTTGGCGGTCGCATGCACCTCACCGTTGCGCAGGAGAGCTGGCCGATCCGCGGCAGCTTCACCATCAGCCGCGGCAGCAAGACTTCGGCCGAGGTGCTGCTGGTCACCTTGGAAGAGGAGGGCCTGAGCGGCCGTGGCGAAAGCGTGCCCTATGCGCGCTATGGCGAGCGCCTGGATGCCAGCCGTGCCGCGCTCGAGGCCCTTGCTCCAAGCGGTCTCGATCGTGCTGCCGCGCAAAGCCTGCTGCCTGCCGGAGCCGCGCGCAACGCGCTCGACTGCGCACTTTGGGACCTCGAGGCCAAGCGTAGCGGCCTCGCTGCTTGGCAGATCGCCCGGATGGCAGAGCCGCAGCCGGTAACGACGGCCTATACCCTGTCGCTCGACAGCCCCGAGAAGATGGCTGCGGCCGCCACCGAGAATGCCTGGCGTCCGCTCCTGAAGCTGAAGCTCGCCGGGCCCGAGGACCTCGACAGGGTGGCCGCCGTCAGCGCCGCGGCACCGGAGAGCCGCCTGATCGTCGATGCCAACGAAGGCTGGGACATCGAGGCCTACCGCAACCTGTCACCGCGCCTCGCCGAGCTTCGGGTCGCCTTGATCGAACAGCCGCTGCACGCCGATGCCGACGAGGCGCTGCGCGGCGAGGCGCGGCCGGTGCCCTTGTGCGCCGATGAATCCTGCCACGACAGGGCCTCGCTGGATCGCCTGATCGGCCTATACGACTGCGTGAACATCAAACTGGACAAGGCCGGCGGGCTTACGGAGGCCCTGGCGCTCAAGGCTGCGGCGGAGGCGGCCGGCATGGAAATCATGATCGGCTGCATGCTGGCGACTTCGCTGGCCATGGCCCCGGCGGTGCTGCTGGCCCAAGGGGCGGCCTTCGTCGATCTCGACGGTCCGCTGCTGCTGGCTGAAGACCGCCTGCCGGGTCTGGTGATCGAAGGCTCGGTCATGCATCCGCCGAAGCCGGCGCTATGGGGCTAGCGGTTCAGGGCTGGTTCGACAGTCCGGGCAGTGACCATCGATGAAAGCTGAACGCCTCGCTGCAAAGGACTGGGAGCGATACCGCGCAATAAGACTCCGAGCCCTCGCCGACGCTCCGGATGCCTTTGCGCGAACGCATGCGGAAGAGGTCAAGTTGAAGCCTGAGGAATGGCGCGCACGCCTATCCGACCAAGCAGCAACGTTCGCTGCCGTGATCGAGGCGGCGGACGTCGGTCTGGTGACGGGTGCAGAGTTGCGCGGGCATGACGGGATAGCTGGTCTGTTCGGATTGTGGGTCGCTCCCGAGGCCCGCCGAAGGGGCGTCGGCGAAGTGCTGGTTAGTGCCGTCATCAATTGGGCCCGCACGTCCGCATTCACGCGGGTGGTGATCGAGGTCGCCGACAACAACAAGCCGGCAATCGAACTCTACGCGCGCACGGGGTTTGCGCCAACGGGCGCCACCGGCAACATGCCTCCGCCACGCGAACACATTTCCGAGCACGAGCGCGCACTGGAGCTCAAGCCATAGATGTGAGAATGCAAGCGTCTGTGCAGCGAAAGGCTGCTCCTGGTCACTCTGCCCGGTTCATCTGGTCTGCAGCAGCATCCACAACAGTGTGCCTTAGCGACTTCGACCCGCGGCTTCGGCTGCCCGATTGGGAGTCCACGGCCCAACTCTAGGCCGCATCCTCAAGCGGCTGGAATAGAGCCGTGAGATCGTCCTCGCTAAGGCCGAGAGAGGCCTTGCCGGTGCCTTCGAAGAGGGCGTCGGCGAGCGCCTGCTTCTTGGCCTGCAGTTCCTGGATCGCGGCCTCGACCGTGCCCTCGGCGACCAGGCGGTAGACGAAGACGGGCTTGTCCTGGCCGATGCGGTGGGCGCGATCCATGGCCTGGCGCTCGACCGCCGGGTTCCACCAGGGATCGTAGAGGATGACGGTGTCGGCGGCGGTGAGGTTGAGCCCGACGCCGCCGGCCTTGAGGCTCATCAGGAAGATCGGCGTGTCGCCCTTCTGGAAGCGGTTGACCACCTCCTGGCGTTTCTTGGTGTGGCCGGTCAGCATCGCATAGTCCCAGCCGCGGTCCTGGATCTCCGGCTCGATCAGCTTCAGCATCTCCACGAACTGCGAGAAGACCAGGATACGCCGGCCTTCGTCCACCAACTCTTCGAGCATCTCCATCAGGCGTGCGCGCTTGGCACTTTCGGTGACCTTCTTGGCCGCATCCAGCTTCACCAAGGCCGGATCGCAGCAGGCTTGGCGCAGCTTCAGCAGGGCATCGAGAATGGTGATACGGCTGGCGTTGATGCCCTTGGCACGGATCGCTGCGCGCACTCTGGCGTCCATTGCCGTGCGCAAGGTCTCGTAGAGGCCGCGCTGGGTCCCGCTCAGCGGCACCAGCTCCGCAATCTCGCTCTTTATCGGCAGTTCGGGTGCGACCTCTTCCTTGGTGCGGCGCAAGAGGAAGGGCTTGATGCGATCGTTCAGGCGGCGCTGGGCGGCCTCGTCGCCGCCGCTCTCGATCGGCTTGCGGTAGGTGTCGGTGAAGCTTCTGCGGTCGCCCAGCAGGCCCGGGATCAGCCAGTCGTAGAGCGCCCAGAGCTCTTGCAGGTTGTTCTCCAGCGGCGTGCCGGTCATCGCCAGACGCTGGCGTGCCTTGATTTCTCGTATGCGCTTGGAGGCGTTGGCCCGCGGGTTCTTGACGGCCTGCGCCTCGTCGAGGATGGCCAGCTCGTAGCGATGCTTGAACAGCGATTCGAAGTCGCGATGGATCAGGGGATAGGTGGTGATGATCAGGTGGTGGTCGGGGATCTGATCGAAGCGCTGCTTGCGCTTGGTGCCGTGCAGAACCAGGATATCCAGGCCGGGCGCGAAGCGCTCCGCCTCGCGGAGCCAGTTGCCGACCAGGCTGGTGGGCACGACCAAGAGGCTCGGATCCTCGCAGCCCTCGACCAGATGGCGCTTCACCAGCAAGGCCAAGGCCTGAACGGTCTTGCCCAGGCCCATGTCGTCTGCCAGGCAGGCGCCGAATCCGGTGCCGCCAAGGGCATCGAGCCAGCCGTAGCCCTTGGCCTGATAGGGGCGCAAGCGCGCCGTCAGGCCCTTGGGCGCCGTGATCTCCGGCAAGTTGGAGAGCGCGCGCAGCTTGCTGCCCAGCTCCTTTAGCGCCTCTCCGCCTTCCAGAGAAATGCCGGTGCCGGACAGGGCGTCGGCCAGGACCGCCGCCTTGCCCGCTTCGGCCTGATGGAACGGGCTGCCCAAACCATGAATGCCCAGGAACGCGCGCACCAGGGGCGCCAGGGTCTCGCCTTCCAGCCGCACCAAGCCGCCGTCGGGCAGGTCTGGGTAGAGCACCAGCTCTTCCAGGAATATCTCCAGGTCGAAGTCGTCAGGCAGCTCGCCGCTCGCGTCGATCGGCAGGATCTTGATGACGGAGACGATGATCGGCAGCAGATCCAGGATTTGATCGCCGACTTCGACCTTCAGCGCGAAAGAGAACCAGTCGACGCCGGAGCTCTCTTCGATCTCGGCGTGGATGGAGAGCGGGCCGTCATAGATTCGGTAGGGCCATTCCGGCGCGATCTCCACACGCCAGCCCTCTTCGCGCAGCTCGGGAAGGCGCTCGGCGGTAAAGGTGATGGCAGCACTGCGCGGTTCATCGTGGGCGTCGGCGAAGACCCACTCTTCGAAGCGGTTGGATTCCGGAAAGGCCAGGTCGCCCTTCATGACGCTCTCGCCGAACTCGAGATAGCGATAGGCGGCGGGCGGCTGGGCGCCGCTCTCCTCCAAGCTGGCCAGCAAGGCCCGCTCGCTGGCCAGATCGCGGCGCAGCTTGACCACGCGGCCGTCGAGCGTGAATTGGGGATCGTCCTGCGGGAAGGCCGTTGTCAGGCGGCCCTCGTACTCGAAGGCTAGTCTGAGCGCCGGCACCGAGACCTGCTGTGCGCCGTGCTGGTAATAGGGCGAGCGTCGCTGCTTTGCCGGCAGGGTGAAGAGCCGCAAGACCGCAATGGGCTTGCCGCCGTCGCGTTCTTCGACCGCCAGGGTGTTGGGCAGGGGCGGCTCGGCTGCGTCGAGTTCGCTAAGGGCGCCGGCCACCTCGTTCGCCGCTTCCGGGGGCACCGCCGGCGCCGACAGCAACGCGGCAGCCATCTGCGGCGGCATCTCCAGCTCCAAGCGCCCGAAGGCGCCGCAAGTGGGGTCGAAGTAGTTGGGTGGTGCCGAGGGCACGGCCTGTAACTGCTTGCCCTCGCCGTCCAGCGGGACCAGACGCTGCTTGCCCGCCTCCTCTTCGCGCCACTCCAGCTGGCCTTGGCGCGGGTCGCCCGGATGCATGGCGATACCGGCGATCGAGCGCCAACGTGCCCGTCCGGTCGCGATCACCCGGGTGAGCAGGATGTCCAGCTCTTCCGGCCTGGGGCCCGGTCCTTGGCTGCCGAGCCCGCGGCCGCTCATGCCGAAGGCCTGCAGCATGCGAAAGATGGCCACGTCGGCCGGCGCGACGAAGCTCGGCGGCTGGTTCTGATCGAGGTTTCCGAAGCCGTATGAGCGGGCGCCGGCACCCACCTCGCCATTGCGCTTCAAGCTGCCCTTCATCGGCGTGACGGTGACCCGCTGCTTACGGTCGAGGCCGACTACGTAGAAGATCCGCTCCTTGATTCGCGGCAGCTCCTCCTCGTCACTACTTATCGTCTCTTCGCTGTCGGCGTCGCGCAGGCGGGCGAGCCAGCTTTCCAGCTCCGGGTTCTTGGGGCCGCCAGGCGCCGGTGCCGCAGCCGGGCTTGCCGCGGCCTCTTCCAGGGTATCGGGTGGCTCGATCTCTTCGGCGGCCGCCAGCAACGCGGCGGCAACGTGCTTGCAGTTGTAGCCGGCAGGGCAGGTGCAAAGACCCTGCACGTTCTTCAGCGAACCATTCTTGGCGAAGGTAAGCGATATGGTCTGGCGGTAGTTCTTCTTGGCCGAACCCGAAACCAGAGCACTCACGCGCTTACCGTCCGCTACTTCAGCAGACTGCACAGCGCCCTTGCTCAGATAGTCCAGGGCTTCGTCGTAGGTCGGGTCCGGAAAGAGGCGGTGAATCTCGGCGTGTGCGAGTGACATGGGTATCTCTAGACGGGCAACAGGGGTCTCTTGCGGCGGGCGATGGCTTAGCCGACTTGACCGGCCATAATGACGCGATTCCTTGCCGAGGGATAGTCAGTAATAGGGACAGTGCGGCGGATCGCATCGGGTGTTAGGTCAAGCAGCCTCCAAATCCATCAGGCTGCGGGCGAATTCATGCGGGTCGAAGGGCTTCAGGTCGTCCGCCCCCTCGCCCACGCCGACGGCATGGACGGGCAGTCCGTACTGTTCGGCCAAGGCGACCAGAATGCCACCCTTTGCCGAGCCGTCGAGCTTGGTGACGACCAAACCGGTGATCGCGACCAGGTCCTTGAAGGTGGCGACCTGGGCCAGCGCGTTCTGGCCGGTGGTGGCGTCCAGTACCAGCAGAATGTCGTGCGGCGCGCTCTCGTCCAGTTTCTTCAGGACGCGAATGATCTTAGCCAGCTCGTCCATCAGCTCGCGCTTGTTGTGCAGCCGGCCGGCGGTGTCGATCAGCAAGAGGTCTTCGCCGGCGGCTCGCGCCTGCTGCAGGGCGTCGAAGGCGAGGCCGGCGGCATCGGCGCCGCTCTCTTTGGCCACCACGGGGACGCCGCATCGCCCGCCCCAAATCTGCAGTTGCTCGATCGCGGCCGCACGGAAGGTGTCTCCGGCCGCCAGGCGCAGCCGCAGGCCGGCTTGGCTGTAGTGCTGGCCCAGCTTGCCGATGGTGGTGGTCTTGCCGCTGCCGTTGACGCCGACCACCAGAATGACATGCGGCCTTCTTGCCCGATTGATCGCCAAGGGCTGCGCCACCGGGGAGAGGATCTCGGCGATGTCGTCGGCGAGCGCGCCGCGCACCTCCTCATCCGTCACTTCCTTGTTGAAGCGCTCTTTGGCGAGGCTTTCCGTCAGCTTGGCGGCGACCGAGACGCCGAGATCGGCGGTGATCAGGGCTTCTTCCAGCTCTTCCAACGCCTCGTCGTCCAGGCGCCGGCGCGTGAGCGCGCCGGTGATCGACTGCGTCAGGCGGCTGGAGGTCTTGGAAAGCCCCGCTTTGAGGCGCTTGAACCAGCTCACGCGATACGACCCTCGAGCTGAGACGGCCCCGCCGCCAGAACCTCCGCCGTGACGATCGACCCAACCTCCGCCTGCCCCCTGGCCAGCTGCACTTCGCTGAAGTCCTCGGCCCGTCCCAGGACCGGACGCTCGATCAGCACGCGCTGACGGCTGCCGACACGGGCAGCCAGGTGACGGGCCAGCTGCGTCTCGCCCAGCTGGCGCAGGCGCGCGGCGCGCGCCTTGCGCTGGGCCTTGGCCACCTGCGGCATGCGCGCGGCCGGCGTGCCTTCACGCTCGGAATAGGGAAAGACGTGCAGAAAGGTCAACTCGGCCTCTTCGACCAGGCTCATGCTGTCTTCGAATGCCGCATCGCTTTCGGTCGGGAAGCCGGCAATCAGGTCGGCGCCGAAGACCAGCTCGGGGCGCGCTCGCCTGGCGCGGGCGACGGAGGCCAAGACGTCGCGGCGCAGATGGCGCCGCTTCATGCGCTTCAGGATCAGATCATTGCCGGCCTGCACAGAGAGGTGCAGGTGCGGCATCAGGCGGGCCTCTTCCGCCAAGAGGCGATAGAGGTCCTCGTCGATCTCCACCGGGTCCAGCGACGACAACCGCAGGCGCGGCAGGTCCGGGACCAGTGCCAGAAGTCGCCGGCACAGCTGCCCCAGGCTCGGCCGGCCCGGCAGATCGCTGCCGTAACCGGTGATGTCCACGCCGGTCAGCACCACTTCCTTGACGCCGGCCTCGACCAGGCGGCGGATCTCTTCGACGATGGCGCCGATCGGCACCGAGCGGTTGTTGCCGCGGCCGAAGGGGATGATGCAGAAGGTACAGCGGTGGTCGCAGCCCTGCTGGATCTGCACGAAGGCGCGGGTGCGCTCGGCGAAGGCCGCAGTGAGGTGGCTCGCGGTCTCCTTGAGGCTCATGATGTCGTCGACCTGGACGGTCGGGTGCGGCCCCGGGCCCCAGCTCTCGAGGCGAAGCTTTTCCGCGTTCCCCAGCACGCGGGCGACCCCCGGCAGTGCCGCATAGCGATCGGGCGCGATCTGCGCGGCGCAGCCGGTAACGACGATCTCTGCGTCCGGCTTTTCGCGGGCCGCCTTGCGGATCGCCTGGCGCGCCTGCCGTTCTGCCTCTGCCGTCACCGCACAGGTGTTGACGACGACGACGTCGCGCCGGCCGGCCGAGCGCAGGTGGCCGCGGATGACCTCGGACTCATAGGCATTGAGCCGGCAGCCGAAGGTCAGGATGTCGGGCGCGCCGCTCAAAAGAGGATCTCCGGCGGCAGCAGCCCGCTGAAGGCCGTGGCGATCGGCCCGGTCATCTCTACGCGGTTGCTGTCGCGCCAATGAATGGTGAGGCGGCCGCCGTCCAGGTCGACCTCGACCCGCCGCCCGGTAAGGCCGCGCCTGTGCGCATTGACGGCGGCTGCCGAAGCGCCGGTGCCACAGGCCTGCGTGATGCCGACGCCGCGCTCCCAGACCCGCACGCGCAGGCGGTCCGGTGCGCTGAGCGAGGCGATGGCAATGTTGGCGCGCTCGGGGAAAAGGGGGTTCGTCTCCAAGCCCGGCCCAAAGCGCTCCAAGTCGATCGCCTCCGCGTCGTCGACGAAGAAGGTAGCATGTGGATTGCCGACCGAGAGCGCTGCGGGCGCTTCCAGCGGTCCGGTGGAGAGCGGCAAGGAGAGAGTGTCCATCTCGAGAGCTAAGGGGATGTCCTCCCAACCGCTTTTCGCCGGGCCCAGGTCGACCGTCATGCGGCCATCGGCTTCCCGCCGACAGGTGAGCAGGCCGTTCAGGGTCTCGATCGCCAGCGCGTCCTTGCCCAATTCCTCGGCCAACAGCCAGGCGATGCAGCGGCTGCCGTTGCCGCAAGCCGCAGCTTCGCTGCCGTCGGCGTTGAGGAAGCGAACATAGGCGGCGCCGGCCGGATCGCGCGGCGGCTCCATCAAGATCAGCTGGTCGAAACCGACGCCGCGCCTGCGGTCGGCCAGACGCTGAGCCGCCGCCGCCGAAACCTCGACCGGTCGGCTGCGTGCATCGATAACGACAAAGTCATTGCCCAGTCCGTGCATTTTGCGGAAAGGCAGGGGTGCATCTTGCACCATTGGGTCCCACGTCCTTTGATGAAGGGACGGCACTCCGATCCCTTGCCGCGCCTTATAGGCCGTGGCCACCCGCGGCGTCCATGCCTTCAAGGTCTTGTCACCTGGGCGACATAGTGTCGGGCGAGGCGGGATGCCAGGCGCTGCGGCCAATCTGTCGGCGCCTAGCCTGCGTAAGTATCATCACGCAGCGACAAGGGCTGCGGTCTTGTGGCATGAAGAGGCGACCACGACGGGACGTGGAGAGCATGGACCAGGCAAGCGGGCATCCTGACGACTATCCTCGCGTCGCTTTGGTGACCGGTGCGGCCAGACGCGTCGGCAGAGCGATGGCGCGTGACCTGGCGCGGCAGGGCTGGGCCGTCGCCGTGCACTACCGCCGCTCGGAGAGCGACGCGGACTCCTTGGCGGCAGAGATCCGGCAAGGCGGCGGGCGCGCCGTTGCGTTGCAGGCGGACCTTGGGCGCGAGAGCGAGGCCACGGCGCTGATCCCCCGTGTCTGCCGTGCGCTGGGTGCGCCGGGCCTCTTGGTGAACAATGCCTCGACCTTCGACTATGACGATGTGCTGTCGGGGGACCGCACCAGCTGGGATGCACACATAGAGCCGAACCTGCGTGCGCCCCTGGTCCTGACCCAGGCCTTCGCCGACGTCTTGCCAAGATCTGCCGGCGGTCTCGTGGTCAACATGATCGATGCGCGAGTCCTGCACCCCACGGCGCGGCATCTCAGCTACACCGTCAGCAAGGCGGCGCTTTGGGCGCTAACGCAAAGCCTCGCCCAGGCTCTGGCGCCACGCATTCGTGTGAATGCGATCGGCCCCGGTCCGATCTTGCCGGCCGCCGGTCAGAGCAGGCAGCAGTTCGAGCAGCGCTGCCGGCGCCTTCCACTGCGCCGCCCGGCGAGCTTGGGCGAAGTCTGCGCTGCCTTGCGCTTCCTGATAATGGCAAAGTCGGTCACTGGGCAGATGCTGGCCTTGGACGGCGGTGACCATCTCGCAGCGCGCAAGGCGCAAGATACCGTGCAGCCCGTGGCTATCAGAAGCCTTGCCGGCGATACTGCCGCTTGACCCTGCGCCTCCTCATGCGTATCTAACCCCTCGAATCAAGCCGTTTCTGGCAAAGCAAGGTTCCCAGGAGCCACGTTCCGCCGCGAGGGTTCGCGCCGGGGCGCCGCATTGCTTTGTGGGCGGCAAGGAAGAGGTCGAGGATGTTTCAAAGCCTGCAGGACCGCCTTGGCGGGATCTTCGATAAGCTGACCCGCCGCGGGGCGCTGACCGAAACCGAGGTCACGGCCGCGCTCCGCGAGGTGCGTATCGCGCTTCTGGAAGCCGATGTCGCGCTGCCGGTGGTGAAGGACTTCGTCGCCGCGGTGCGCGAGCGGGCCGTCGGGCAGGAGGTGCTGCGCTCCGTCACGCCTGGCCAGCAAGTGGTCAAGATCGTCAACGACCACCTGGTCGAGACCTTGGGCAGCACCTCGGCCAGCCTGGACCTCAATGCCGCAGCACCCGTGGTGGTGATGCTGGTCGGCCTGCAGGGCTCCGGCAAGACCACCTCCTGCGCCAAGATCGCCAAGCTCTTGACCGAAAAAGAGCGCAAGAAGGTGATGATGGCCTCGCTGGATACACGCCGCCCGGCCGCACAGCGCCAGCTGGCGGTCCTCGGCGAGCAGACCGGCGTCGCCACCCTGCCGATCGTGGAGGGACAGGAGCCCGTGGCGATCGCGCGGCGTGCCAAGTCCACGGCCGCCAAGGAAGGCTTCGACGTACTGCTGCTGGATACCGCCGGCCGCCTGGCGATCGACGAAGAGCTGATGGCCGAGGTCGCCGCCGTGCGCGATGCCACCGGCCCGCACGAGAGCCTGCTGGTGGCCGACGCCATGACCGGCCAGGACGCGGTCACCGTCGCCAGCGCCTTTAGGGACAAGGTCGGGCTCTCCGGCATCGTCTTGACCCGTGTCGACGGCGACGCCCGTGGCGGTGCGGCGCTCTCGATGCGTGCCGTCACCGGCTGCCCGATCAAGCTCATCGGTGTCGGCGAAAAGCTGGACCAGCTTGAAGCCTTCCATCCGGAGCGGGTGGCCGGCCGGATCCTCGGCATGGGCGACGTGGTCTCGCTGGTCGAGCGCGCCGCCGAGACCATCGAAACTGCCGAGGCCGAGAAGCTGGCGGCCAAGCTGCAGAAGGGCAAGTTCGACCTGAACGACCTGGCCAGCCAGCTGCGCCAACTGCAGAAGATGGGCGGGCTTTCCTCGATGATGGGCATGCTGCCGGGCATCGGGAAGATGAAGGCGCAGATGAAGAACGCCAAGGTCGATGACGGCATGGTCAGGCGCCAGCTGGCCATCATCTCCTCGATGACGCCGAAGGAGCGCGCGCACCCGGAGATCATCAAGGCCAGCCGCAAGCAGCGCATCGCCAAGGGCTCTGGCGCGGTCGTCTCGGAGGTGAACAAGCTCCTGAAGCAGCACCAGGAAGCCGGCCGCATGGTCAAGCAACTGAAGAAGATGGGCAAGAAGGGCCTGCTGCGGCAGGGCCTGGACGGCCTGATGCCGCCGGGTGCCGGCGGCGGTGGACCCATGGGGCCCCCCGGCGGCTTTGGCGGTGGACCTTTCGGGCGCAAGCACTGAGCCCAAACCCAAACACTCAAGACAGACAGAACGAGAGCAAGAGGAGAATCCCTGCAATGTCCCTTCGTATTCGCCTGGCCCGTGGCGGCGCCAAGAAGCGGCCTTTCTACCGGATCGTGGTGGCCGATTCCCGCAGCCCGCGCGACGGTCGCTTCATCGAGCGGATCGGCAGCTACAACCCCATGCTGCCGCAAGACCATGAAGACCGGGTGCGCATCGACATGGAAAAGGCCAAGGACTGGATGAGCAAGGGCGCCCAGCCCAGCGATCGCGTCGCCCGCATGCTGGCTGCCGCCGAGATCATCACCTTGCCGGAGCGCCCCGAGCAGACCAAGAAGCCGCAGCCCAAGGCCAAGGCCCTCGAGCGCCTGAAGGAGCGCGAGGACAAGGCCAAGGCAGACGCCGAGGCCGCCAAGTCGGCAAGCGCCGCCGAGGTCGAGCCGGCTGCCGACAGCGAGCCTGCGGCTGAGAGCGACGGCGAGGGCGAGGGCGAGGGCGGCGAAGCCTAACCCCTGTTGCTACTTTGACCCCATGACAGACAAGTTGGACGCCGGCCGCATGATCCAGATGGGGGTCATCACCGGCGCCCACGGGGTTCGCGGTGCCGTCACCGTAAAGTCCTTCGCCGAGCTGCCGGAAGACCTGACCGCCTATGGCCCGCTGTTCGACGGCAGCGGCAAGCTTTCGCTTCGCTTGCGCCTTGCCGGGCAGACGCGCGGCCTCTTGATCGCCCGGATCGAGGGAGTCGAGGACCGCGACGCGGCGCTGGCGCTCAAGGGAACTGGGCTGTTCTTGCCGCGCTCGGCACTTCCCGACCCGGAAGAGTCCGAAAGCTACTACTACACCGATCTGATCGGGCTTAGAGTAGAAGACCGCGCGGGCGCGCTTTTGGGTCATGTCGTGGCCGTCGACAATCACGGTGCCGGTGATCTCTTGACCCTGCGCGATGCGGCGGGCGGAGAGCAGCTGCTGCCCTTCACCCGTGCAGTGGTGCCGGAGGTCGATCTGGCCGGCGGCCGTCTGGTGGCCGAGCTGCCCGAAGAGATCCTGGTGCCGCCCAAGCCGGAGGGTTCGCTCGAGGAGTAGGCGGAGATGGTCGAGGCGACAGGGCTGCCGGAGGAATGGCGCAAGACGCCGCTAGGGCATCGGCGCGCCCGCGCACTGGGCCTCGACTTTCCCGGCGATCCCGGGCGCCTCAACGCCATCACCGACATCGAAGGGCTCTGTGTCGGCACCGCCACCTTGATTTCCGGCGACGGTCCCTTGGTGGTGGGGAAGGGGCCGGTGCGTTCCGGCGTCACGGCAATTCTGCCGCGCGGTCCCGACTGCCTGGATGTCCCCTGCTGGGCGGCTGCCGCCATGCTGAACGGCAACGGCGAGATGACCGGATCCTGGTGGCTGGAGGAAACCGGCCGGCTGGAACTGGCGATCACGCTGACCAACACCAATGCCGTGGGACTGGCGCGTGATGCCAGCCTCGAATGGGCGGTCAAGCGTGCCCCCGGGGGTCTGCCGCAGGACTGGGGCTTGCCGGTCGCGGCCGAGACCTATGACGGCTACCTCAACGACATCAATGGGTTCCATGTCACCAAGGAGCATGTCTTTCAGGCGCTGAACGCCGCCGAGAGCGGCCCGGTGGAGGAAGGCTCGGTCGGCGGCGGCACCGGCATGATCTGCTATGGCTACAAGGGCGGCAACGGCACCGCCTCGCGGCGCCTGTCGGCCGGCGGTCAGACCTGGACGTTGGGGGTCTTCGTGCAGGCCAACTTCGGCCGGGCGGGCGAATTGGTTCTGCTGGGCAGCAAGATCGGCGGCGAGGGCGCCGTGCAGCTGGGCGGCGCGGGCTCCGTCATCGCCATCGTTGCCACCGATGCGCCGCTGCTGCCGCACCAACTGAAACGCTTGGCGCGCCGGGTGCCGATCGGGCTGGCGCGGACCGGCACCAGCGGCAATCACTCCTCGGGCGATATCTTTCTGGCCTTCTCGACGGCCAACGCCGGGGCGCTCGGCAACCATGGCCTGCTCCAAGCCGAGCTCTTGAGCGAGAATAGCCTCGATCCGCTGTTCCAGGCGGTGGTGCAGGCAACGGAAGAGGCGATCGCCAATGCGCTGGTCGCCAACGAGGACATGACCGGCCGCGATAGCCATCTGGTCCATGCCCTGCCGCACGCCAGCGTGCGCCGCTATGGGATCTAGCGGTCCTGGGGTCCGGTTGGGCCTAATCCAGTCCCAGGCCCAAGAGCTCGCGTTCGGCCGGCAAGATCGTGGGGTCTTGCCAGGTAGACTCCGGCAGGTCGATGAAGAGGCTGTTGCCGTGCCGGGTCACCAGGCCCCAAGCACCCTGGTCGCTGTCGATATAGAGCCCATTGCCCTGCCCCAGGACGACACCGCTGCGGCCGAGGTCGTCGCTGTAGAAGGCGCTGCCGCCCGATCCCACGGCAAAGCCTAGGGCCTCCCCGCCGCTATCGTACTCGATCAGGCCGGATCGCTGCGTGATCGTGCCGACGGCGCCGTCCTCGCAACCGAAACTCGTCGGGCCATCCAGGCCCGAGGCCAGACAGTCGGCTCTTGCGGCGGCAACGGTGCTCAGCAAGACGCCTGACGCGACCAAGGCCGCACAAAGGCCCTTGCCGGCGGTCATGCGCAATCGGCCCTTTCCAAGGGCCTGACGTGATCTGTCCCGGTCGAACATAAAGTGAACATAGTGCGATTGCGTCGATGATGCAACCGATAGCTTCAGCTGGTGCCGAATACCTTCGGATTCGGAATCCGGCAGCTCCGGGCACTGGCGTGGAAAGGCTCCCGTCGGGCGCGATTAGGCACTGTTTGCACCCTTCTTGTTCTTGGTGTAGTCCTTCGATCGGGCAGTATCGGGGTGAATGCGTGCAAAAGCTGTGGGCGACCTTAGGACTGGACCGACCGGTTCCGGTCGGATTGGACAGAGTCGTCCGCCTTTTGGCGGCGTGGTGGGTGCCGGTGCTGCTGCTGTTCGGCTTGGCGCTCTATCTGCCCTTGCTGGATGCGCGCCCGCTGCGCTTCGAGGAGGGACGCCGCGCCGTTCAGGCCTTGGAGATCCTGGCCGGCGAATCTTGGTGGCACCTGCAGGTGCTGGGCGAGCCCTACATCAACAAGCCACCCCTCCTGCCTTGGCTGATCGTGCTGGCGAGCTACCTCCGCGGCGGCCTCGACGAGGTGGCGGTGCGCCTGCCGGCGGTTCTCGCCGTGCTGCTGGGCGCCGTCTCGGCCGGCGGCATGGCCCGGCTCCTGGCACCGGAGCGCAGCGCTTTGGCGGGCCTGGCTGCCGGCATTGCCTTCCTCTCCTGCGCCTTCGTCTTCACCAAGGCGCGCTTGGGAGAGACCGATACCCTGGTCACCGCCTTCTGTGGCGTTGCCTTCCTGATCTGGGCCTGGGCAAGGCTGCGCGGCAGGCTGTCCTGGCCGGCCTGGGCCGGCGTGTGGTTTTTCCTGGCCGCTGCCGCCTTCACCAAGGGGCCCATCCCCGTCGTCTTTCCGGCGCTGGCGATCGTGCTGGTGCCTCTGCTGCTCAAGCTTTGGCGGGAAGCGCTGGTGGCCGGTCTGGTGGTCGCGGCGTCCATGCTGCCGCTGGCATACTGGGCCTACATCAACCTGGCCGCGGAGGAGTCCGGCCATTGGACCAGCGAGATGCGCGTCTCCGGGCGCGAGCTGCCGGCGAACTACTGGCTGAAGCTGCTGCATCTCAATCAAGTGCCGGTCGGTGTTGCCTACACCCTGCCTTGGGTTCTGCCGGCGATGCTGCTGTTCAAGGCCGAGTGGCGGCAGCTCTTGAAGAGCTCTTGGCCGGTGTTGGCGCTGGCGCTCTATGCCATTCCCTGGTCGCTGTTCGTCCTGATCTGGGGCGAAGCCAGACCGCGCTATGCCATGCCCGCAGCCTGGGCGATTGCTGCGCTCGCCGGCGGCTGGATGGCGCTGCGCTGGGTGGAGGGCCGCCTTCCCGCCCTGCTTTTGGTGTTGGGCGCGATCTTCGTCTCTGCTTATCAGCTCGTCATGCTCAGCGTCGTCGAAGGGCGAACCGACTGGCAGCTGGCCTATCGGGCAAAGGTGGAGGCCCTGGCCGACACCGTGCGCGCCCTACCCGAAGGGCCGGTTTTTCTATTTTGGGCCAAGGGCGAGCCTGATCACGATGCCTTGGCCTACGCCGGCCGGCCCTTGCAACTGGTTCAGTATGGCGAAGCATTCTGCCCGGACCAAGGCCACTACATGCTGGCCGATACTGCCGCAGCCGAGACCCTGGCCGAGAGTGGCGACTGGACCCGTGCGGCCGACATTGGCGGCGATTGGATGCACCTCTACGTGCGCGACGAGGCCGACTGCCCCCGGGGCCGGTAGAGCCGGACCGCATTATCGAAGAGCGCGGCCTGCACTGCGGCCGGGGGAAGCGAGCTGCGGAGAAGGGCAATATCGTCGGCGCGAAAGGGCCGTGGCGCACGCGTCGACGGCAGGTCGCTGCCGAAGAGAAGGGCGCCCGGATCCACCTCGGCAATCTGGCGCAAAGCCTTTGCCGGCGCAAAGTCCAGGCGCCCGAAGCCGCTAGCCTTCACCTTGGCGCCGCGGGCGACCAGGCGCAGCAAGGCCGGAAGCCCCACGCGGCTGAGGCCAAGGTGGTCGATCACGATTTGCGGCAGCGCCGAGAGCCGCTGCTCCAGCGCCGGGATCTCGCGCGAATCGAGATAGAACTCGCTGTGCCATCCGGCGAGATCGTGAACGCGCCGGGCCAGGCGCTCCTGATCCGCAAGTCCGGCCGAGCCGCCGCGCCTGAGGTTGAAGCGGACCGCACGGACGCCGGCCTCGGCCAGCCGGCGGACCTCCTGGTCACAGACGTCTGCCGGAAGCTGGGTGACGCCGACGAAGCCGGGTCCAAGCTGCTGCAGGGCGTCCAGCAGATAGCCTTGATCGAAGGCCTGAAAGGATCCGGAGACGACGGCCCCGCCGGCGATGCCCAGGCGTTCGGCCGCTTCCAGGTAGCGATCGGCAGTGAAGGCCGGCGGCAGATAGCCCTGGTTGGGGACCAGCGGAAAACGCGGGTCGATGATGTGCAGATGGGCGTCGAAAAGCAGACCAGCCATGCCTTAATCAATAACCGGCGCTTGGAGACTGGACAAAGGTCAAGTCAGGCGCCATAACCTTTTGCTTCGTGTGCTGGGGACAGGTCATGGCCTGGACGGCGCATGTCCTCACCCTCTTTCCAGAGGTCTTTCCCGGCCCCCTGGGCGCAAGCCTGGCCGGGTCCGGTCTGACGAAGGGCCTTTGGGATCTGCGGGTGACGGACATCAGGGATTTTGCGACGGACCGCCACCGTTCGGTCGACGACACGCCTTATGGCGGCGGCGCCGGAATGGTGTTGCGGCCCGATGTCGTGGACGCGGGCCTGGAGGCGGCCAGGCGGGAGGCGGCTGGAGCGGCTGCGCTCTACCTGACCCCGCGGGGCAAGCCCCTGAGCCAGGACTTGGTGCGCGAGCTGGCGGCGGCGGAAGGACTGCTCCTTCTGTGCGGCCGCTATGAGGGTGTGGACGAGCGGGTGCTGGAGAAGCATGCGCTGGCCGAAGTCTCGATCGGCGACTATGTGCTGTCCGGCGGCGAGCTGGCGGCGATGGTCCTGATCGACGCCGTGGTCCGCCTCTTGCCCGGGGTAATGGGCAATGCGGCAAGCCCGGAGGAGGAATCCTTCGGCGACGGCTTCGGTGGGCTGCTTCTCGAGCATCCGCACTACACACGGCCGGCGGTCTGGCAAGGCCGTGCGGTGCCGGAGGCTCTGCAGAGCGGGCATCACGCCGAGATCAGGGCGTGGCGCCGGCGGCAGGCGGAAGAGATGACACGGACGCGGCGGCCGGACCTGTGGCAGGCCTACCGGCGGCGGCAAGAGGAAACTGGAGGGCGAGAAGGATGAACCTGATTGCTGAGCTCGAAGCCGAGCAAGTAAAGACCCTGGCCGCCCAGCGCGGCGTCCCGGAATTCGCACCCGGCGACACCATCAGGGTGACGGTGAAGGTGGTCGAGGGCGAGCGCGAGCGCCTGCAGGCCTTTGAAGGGGTTTGCATCGGCCGGCGCAATCGCGGCCTCAACTCCTCCTTCACGCTGCGCAAGATCTCCTACGGCGAGGGCGTGGAGCGTGTCTTTCCGCTCTATTCGCCGCGCATTGCCGCCATCGACGTGGTGCGCCGCGGCGACGTGCGCCGGGCCAAGCTCTATTATCTGCGCGGCCGCACCGGCAAGGCTGCCCGCATCGCCGAGAAGATCGAGAGCAAGGACAAGATCGAGGCGCGCCGCCAGGCCCGCTTGGCCGCCAGGAAGGCGCAAAGCGGCGAGGCTTGAGGCCGGCCGTGGCACTCCCCTTATAGGGAAAAGGACGGCGCGATACGGAGTGAAAGGCAAGGCCCATGACCGCAGACAAGCCAAAGACGCTCTTCGACAAGATTTGGGAGAGCCACCTGGTCAAGACCTCGGACGACGGGACCTGCCTCCTCTACATCGACCGCCATCTGGTGCACGAAGTGACCAGCCCGCAGGCCTTCGAAGGCCTGCGTTTGCACGGACGCAAGGTGCGGCGCCCCGACCTCACCTTGGCGGTCGCCGACCACAACGTGCCGACGACGAACCGTGCGGCCGGTATCAGCGACCCGGAAAGCAAGTTGCAGGTCGACACGCTGCGGCAGAACTGCGGCGAGTTCGGCGTACCCTTCTTTGACATGGACGACCTGCGCCAGGGCATCGTCCATATCGTCGGGCCCGAGCAGGGCTTTACCCTTCCCGGCACCACCATCGTCTGCGGCGACAGCCATACCGCGACCCACGGCGCCTTTGGGGCCTTGGCCTTCGGCATCGGCACTTCCGAGGTCGAGCATGTGCTGGCCACCCAGACCCTGCTGCAGCGCCACGCCAAGAACCTGCGCATCACGGTAGACGGCGCACTGCCGCTCGGCGTTACCGCCAAGGACATGATCCTCGCCATCATCGGCGCGATCGGCACCGCCGGCGGCACCCACCATGTCATCGAGTACGCCGGCGAGGCGATCCGCGCTCTCTCCATGGAAGGCCGCATGACGGTCTGCAACATGTCGATCGAGGCCGGTGCGCGCGCCGGCCTGGTGGCGCCCGACGAGACCACTTTCGCCTATCTCAAGGGCCGTCCCATGGCTCCCAAGGGTGCGGCTTGGGAGCAGGCCGAAGCGCACTGGCGTCGCCTGCCGTCGGATCCCGGCGCGCACTATGAGCAAGAAATCGTCCTGCCGGCCAGCGATATCGCCCCGCAGGTGACCTGGGGCACCAGCCCGGAAGACGTGTTGCCGGTCACCGGCCATGTGCCCGATCCGGAGAGCGCCGACAGCGAGGCCAAGCGTCACTCGATGGAGCAGGCGCTCGACTACATGGGCCTCGAGGTCGGCACGCCGCTGACCGCGGTCGCCGTCGACAAGGTCTTCATCGGCTCTTGCACCAATGGCCGCATCGAGGACATTCGCGCCGTGGCAGCCGTTGCCGAGGGGCGCCGCGTGGCCGAGGGCGTGCATGCCATGGTGGTGCCGGGCTCCGGTCTGGTGAAGGAGCAGGCCGAAGCCGAGGGCTTGGACCGGATCCTGGTCGAAGCCGGATTCGATTGGCGCGAGCCCGGCTGCTCCATGTGCCTGGCGATGAACGCCGACAAGCTGAAGCCGGGAGAGCGCTGCGCCTCGACCTCCAACCGCAACTTCCGTGGCCGGCAGGGGCCGGGGGGACGCACGCACCTCATGAGCCCGGCGATGGCCGCGGCCGCGGCAGTCAGCGGCCGGATCGCGGACATCCGCGACCTCTAGCGGGTGGCGGCGAGCGTCCAGCAGGCCCGCTTCGTCGGGCTCTTGGGCGCAGGTGTCGTGGTGGCCTTCTTCCTGCCGTGGATCGTGCTGCCGCCAAGCCCGGGAACGGGACTGGAACTGGTCGCGGTCGCCATCGATTGGCGGCAAGAGCAGGATGAAGCCATTCTGCTGGTGCTCTTCGCGGCCGTTCCCGTCGCCGGCCTCTTGACCGTCGCGGCCGCGCTGATGCGCCATGGGGTTCGCTTTCTGAGCGGCCTTTGCGGCGCTCTTGCGGTCGGCTCGACCGGCTTGCTGATGATAGCTCTCATGCAAGAGAGGTCGCTTGAGGCGATCGGGATCGGTGCGTACATTACCGGCGGCCTCGGACTGGCCCTTCTATCGATCGGATTGAATCTGGTCCGCTGGCCCTAAACGGAGGAAGAGATGCAGAAGTTCACCTCTATCACCGGCATCGCCGCGCCCTTGTCGGTGGCCAATGTCGACACCGACATGATCATTCCGGCGCGCTTCCTTAAGACCATCAAGCGCAGCGGCCTGGGCGAGGGGCTCTTCGCCAACCTGCGCTACAATTCCGACGGCACGCCGAACGACTTCGTCCTGAACCGGCCGCCCTACGACAAGGCGGAGATCCTGGTGACCGGCGAGAACTTCGGCTGCGGCTCGTCACGCGAGCATGCTCCCTGGGCCCTGCTCGACGCCGGTATCCGGGTCGTCATCGCCAGCGAGATCGCCGACATCTTCTTCAACAACTGCATGAAGAACGGGATTCTGCCGATCATCCTGCCGGAAGAGGATGTCGCCAAGCTGATGGACGACGCCGAGCGCGGCGCCAACGCCCGCATCACGGTCGATCTCGAGAGCCAGACCATCACCGGGCCCGACGGGGGCTGCATCAGCTTCGAGATCTCCTCCTTCCGCAAGCACTGCCTCTTGAACGGGCTGGACGACATCGGCCTCACCTTGAAGGAGGAGGAGACGATCGGCGGCTTCGAGTCGAAGCGCCAGCTGAGCGAGCCTTGGCTCTAGTGGTCCGATCGCCACGCTTGGGTCCCAAGCGTGGCGTGAATCGGCCCACTCACTCAATAGGTTGGTGGTGCGGATCGGACGGATTGGTCCCATCCGTCCGATCCGCACCACTAGCAGCCCTCGCGCTTTCCCGGTTGTTGCCAGGCCGCACAGCAGGCATTGTGGCGACCGAATTGCATCAAGCGCCGAACTAGGGGAACTTCGTCCAATGCGTGCCTGCCTCGCCCTGCTGCCCTTTGACGACCAGCAGCTGTCCGTCCTGCACTATGCCGGCGACGTCGCGCCGAAGCTCGACCTCAAGGTCGCCGGCATCTTGGTGCCGCCCTCGCAGGAGATCCCGGCCTACCTCTTCGATCATGCCGGCCTCGGCGTGCCGCACATTCCGGCGCGCGACGAGACCGCGGACGAGGCCTTGCGAGACGCCATCCTTGCCGAATGGGGCAAGGTGCGCGATTCGGTTCCCGGCTTCACCAATTGCGAGGTTCTGGACAGCGTCAACGAAGAGAAGGCCAATGCGATCGGCCGCTGCAGCGACGTGGTGGCGGCGCTCAGGCCCGGCACCTTGGCCTCGCCCGGCTACGATCTCTTGGTGCGTGCGGCGATCATGGAGGGCGGCGCGCCGGTGGTGGTGCTGCCGCCGGGCCAGCGCACCCAGAGCTGGAAGACCGCGATGGTGGTCTGGAACGGCACGCTGCAGTCCTCGCGTGCGCTCAGGGGTTCGGTGGGCCTGCTGAAGGCCTTCGAGAACGTCGTCGTGCTGCGCACGCGCGATTCGGCTGGCGATCTGGCCGCCGGCTATCTGGAGACGCACGGCGTGAAGGCCGACACCAAGGATCTGGAGGCCAAGAGCACCAGCGCGCGCGAGCGCGGCCGTCGCATCGTCGAGGCCGCCCGCCAGCACCAGGCGGACATGGTGGTGATGGGTGCCTACAGCGAAGGCCGTGTCGGCCGCTACCTCGGCTTCGGCGGCGCGACGGAGAAGGTGATGACCGGCGCCTCGATGCCCGTGGTGTTTGCCCGCTAGGCACAACCTTTGCTATCTCCTGCCTTGGCTGAGTTGTTTCAGCCGCAGGCGGGAGCGCGACATCGTGAGCCTTGGAGAGCCCGGCCGGGCAGTTGTGCAGGCGACGCGATCGCTGCTCAGCCTCTGCTTCCTGCTTTTCGCTGCCGGAGGTGGGCTTGCGCAAGAGCCCGGTGGCTTGACGCTCCTGCGCTTGGGCGATGCCGAGACGCAGGCGCTTGGCTGGGACCCGGCCGGCCTGGACCGCGTCTTTGAGTTCGCTGCCTCACTCAGCACCGACAGCTTGATCATCGCGAGCGACGGCAAAGTCGTCGGCGCGCTGGGAGAGGTCGACCAGCGCTACAATGTCCATTCCATCCGTAAGGCGATCTTGAGCGCGTTGGTCGGTCAGCATCTCGGCAGCGGCGAGCGGGAGATCGACTTGGCCGCCACGCTCGAGCAGCTGGGGATCGACGATGCCCCTGATCCCTTGACGCCCGTTCAACGGCAAGCGAGCGTCCTTCATCTGCTCAAGAGCACGTCGGGCATCAACCATGCCGCTGCTGCCGAGGAGGGTCTCTCGGCGGAGAAGAACCGCCGCTTGGGCGAGAGCGAGAACCTGCCGGGCACGATCTGGGCCTACAACAACTGGGACTACAATGCGCTGACCACCATCTTCGAGGCAGCCACTGGGCTGAGCATCGCGGAGGCCTTCACCCGAGGTTTGGCCGAGCCTCTAGGAATGCAGGACTTCACCGGGGACGACGTTTTTTATCTGGCCTCTCCGGACCTCTCTCGGCACCCGGCTGCGATGTTCCGCCTCTCCGCCCGGGATCTCGCCCGTATCGGGCAGCTCTACCTCGAGCAGGGCAATCTGGACGGCGAACGCATTCTGCCGACCCGCTGGATCGAGCGGGTGACCAGCGACGTGACCGCAACCGGCGACGGCGGCCTTCGCAGTGCGCATGGCTACCTCTGGTGGATTCCGGACCGGGGCACCGGCTTGCCGGACGGCACCTTCTGGGCCTGGGGGCTGGGCCAGCAAGCTCTCTTCGTCATCCCGGCCTGGCAAACCGTCATCGTGCATCAAGCAGACACCACCGCGTTCTTGAAGCGCTGGATTGCCTTGCGCCAGGAGGGCTTGGAAAGCGAGGCGGCGCTTGAAATGCTGGTCGTGGCCTGCCTCGTGGCAGGCGATGCTGCCGACGCATTCTGCCGCGAGGATCGCCTCATTCTCCGGCGCGAGTTCGACGAGCTTCTGTCGTTGATTGTGGACGCACGGCTCCGCTAGTGCTTCGGACGGCAATTCAGGACTCCCGTACCCTGCGGATAGTGTCGTATGGAGTGTTCCACCAGAGTGCTTGGGGTCAGTCTTCGCAAGGCTGGGTGCTGGGCTCAAGCTGGGAACCGTTGTGAAAGGGTGAGGGGGAAATCCTATGCTGGATGCGGTCGTTATCGGTGCCGGCATAGCTGGCCTGGCCGCCACGCGCCATCTTCTTGACGCCGGGCGTCAGGTGCAGTGCCTGGAGGCGCGCGACCGGATCGGCGGGCGGGCGCAGAGCCTTACCCTGGCCAACGGGGCGCGGGTCGACCGCGGCTGCCATTGGCTGCATTCCTCCAATATGAACCCCCTGGTCGGGGTGGCCGAGCGGCTGGGATTCTTGGTGGACCACTATTCGGGCAATTGGGCGGACCCCTGGAGCCGCTCCTTTCTCGGGTCCGAGCAATTCGCCGAGATGGCGGACTATCGCGCCCAGATGCTGGACGAGCCGAGAGAGCTGCTGGCCTCAGGCAAAGACCGGCCGCTGTCGGAACTGCTGCCGGTGGGCCATCCCTGGAACGGCTATTGGTCGGCCATCATCACCTATGTTTGGGGCGCTTCGCCTTCGGAGATCTCGGCACTCGGCCATGCCATGGACGAGGACAGCGGTGTCAATGCGCGCCTGGCTTTGGGTTACGGCACCATGGTCGCGCGCTATGCCGATGGCCTGCCGGTGATGCTGGACGCACCGGTAACCCGTATTGCGCTGACGTCGGGCGGCGTCCTGGTCGAGAGCACGCGCGGCAGGCTTGAGGCAAAAGCCGTGGTGATCACCGTGCCGGCGAGCTTGCTGGCAGCCGATGCCATCGCCTTCGACCCCGCTCTGCCGGACAGCAAGCGCTGGGCGCTGGAAGGCTTGCCGCTCGGCTCCGACAACAAAGTGCACTTTGCGATCACCGGCAAGGAGCCCTGGCCGGAGGAGGAGTTCTTCGCGCACTTCTTCTACGACCGGGAGCGTACCGGGCAGTACCACTTCCACCCCTTCGGCCAGCCGCTGGTCGAAACCTATCTGGGCGGGCCGCTGTCATCCGAGCTGGTGCGGGCCGGGCCCGGTGAGATGGCCGCCTTCGCCCTGGACGAGATCGCCTCGCACTACGGCAGCGCCGCGCGTCGCTGCCTCAGCTTCCTGCACGCCACCGACTGGGACTTGGACCCTTGGAGCCTCGGCGCCTACTCCTACGCCCGCCCGGGCTACTCCGAGGCACGCGCACGCCTGGCCGAGCCCCTGGAGGAGCGTCTCTTCTTCGCCGGCGAGGCCTGCCATCCGGGCCATCCCGCAAGCGCCCATGGTGCCTATCTGTCAGGCATCGATGCGGCGGACGACATCTTGTCATCGGGACGGAACTGACGGCCGTCTTTGGGTATCCGTTGCGCGCAGAGAGCGGGAGGCATCGCCTCGGCGATACCGCATCGGCCCGTTGAGGAGCGTACTCTTCGCACGCCACCCGACCGCCCGAACGGCGTCGTTCAGGCCCCTGTGCGCGAGACCTGCTACCCGGTCTTGCGCCGCCGGCCGGCGAGCGCCAACCCGAGCCCGTTGCGGGCTGAGGCGGGCTGTCACTATCGGCCGCGTGGTCTGAAACGCCTGCTTTGCCGGTCGTTGATGCGGGCCTGACAGCGCTGCGCCTCTAAACCGGTCTTGCTGGAACAACCGGTCGAGCAAGCCGAAAGAAGTACCGGGGTCGCGAGGACGACCACACTGCCGCCAAGGAAGCGTCTACGGCTGACTGGGGCCTTCAAGGCCGACTTGGTCACGTGATCATGCATGATGCGATGTCATCCGCGCCGGAGTTCAAGAGCTTTTGAAGAGACTAGAGTGGTTGTTGCGGCTGACAAGTCGAAGACCGCCTTGCCGGGGCCGGTACACGCAGCCTTGACACGGCGTGTTCGCTGCCGCGCTTGAGCGGACCGCGATCGGCTCGAAAAGCAAATACCGCGCAGATGGCATCATCTGCGACGGCGACTTGCGTCGATAGTCGAAAAGCTAGCGTGCTGAGGGCGAGCGAACGCGAGCCCCAGTGCTCTAAGCCCGCCAAATCGTCGGGAAATGGGCCTCGTCCAAGGCCTCACCGTCGGCCAGGCCGATGTCGCCTTGCGGCGGCGAGGTCTCGCCGGGCCGCACGGCATAGCGGGCGTCTTCTCCCAGGACGCGCACCGAGAAGCCGCGGCGGCGGCGGGTCGAGCGGTTGGGCGCCGCGCCATGCAGGGTACGATAGGAAAAGGCGACCGCATCGCCCGGCGCCATCGCCCAGCCCAGGATGTCGTAGGCGCTGCGGTCGGCCTCGATGTCGGGCAGGCTCTCGTAGCCGGTCCCCTTGTAGTCGTAGTCGCGCTCGGTCAGGAACTTGCGGGGATAGAAGAGCTTGCCCCAAAGGTGCGAGCCGGCGACGAACTCCACCGCGGTCTCGCGGTCGACCTCGTCCAGTGCGATCCAAAGGCTGACGGTCTGCTCGCCCTGGACGTTGTAGTAGGGCAGATCGTGGTGCCAGGGCGTGCGTTTGGCGGTGCCCGGCTCTTTGATCAGCACATGCTCGTGGAACATGCGCACGACCGGCGAGCCCATCAGCGCCGCCGCGATCGGGGCCAGCTGGGAGTTCCTGATGAAGTCTTCGTACTGCTTGATCCGCTGCCAATTGCAATAGTCGCCGAAGAAACGCCCGGCGCCGCCGGCTGCGTCCTCGACATGGGGACCGGGCTCGGCCTCGTTGACGGCGACGCCTTCGCGCAAGAGATCAACCCAGTCAGCAAAGCAGCCACGCAGGCAAACGGCTCCGTCGCGGCGGAAAGCATCGACGTTGTTCGCCGTGAGTGGGCTTATAGGCTGGTCATTCATGCCTCTCTTCTCCCAAGGTGTCGGTGATCTTGCAATCACGGACACGTGATTCTTACCGATAGGCTGCTCACCAGTCTGTCACGTGCCGTGACTGGATCGATAGCCTATATAGCTCATCAGTTAGACAGACCGGTCTGACTATCTGATCCAACGAGGAGGGATTCTGGGTATGATTCGGATCTTCAAGGCGATGACCATCGCCCTGGGCCTGACCATGTTTGCGCTTTTGCCGCTCAGTGCACAGGCGGGCGAGACCGTGCACAAGACCGGCACCTTCACCGGTGCCAGCGACCACGTCACCACCGGTACGGTCTCCATCGTGACGACGAACGAGGGCACCTTTGTCGTGCTGGGCGAAGACTTCAGCCTCGACGGCGCGCCCGACCCGCATGTGTCGCTCGGCAACAACGGCACCTGGGATGCCGCTACCGAGGCCGGCCTCTTGGAGAACCTGACCGGTGCGCAAAGCTACAAGCTGCCGGACGGCATCTCGCCTGCCGACTACAACGAGGTCTATATCTGGTGCGTGAAGTACAGCGTGCCCTTGGGGGTGGCGCAGTTGAACTAGAGTCCTCGGATGTGGGCCGGCGGTCGGAGGGGGCCGCCGGCCGCTTGTCCTGATTGTGCGAGCGGCGGATGGGAGAGACGGCGGCCTGGACCAGTGTCATTCTAGCGCCGGTCTGGTACGGGCTGGTCGTCGGCTTCTGGGTCCGCCACCCCCCGCCAACCGGCCGCGGCTGGCGGGGCTTTGTCTGTCGCCTGCCTTGGAGCCTCGGGCTCGCGGCCGCCTCGGCTCTGGCGATCTGCCTGCTTGTGCCCGACGCGCTCTTGGCCGATCATGCCGACGACAGCTTCTTCACCCTGGCGCCTTGGGCGCAGCTTCTGGTCGCCAGCCTGGCACTGGTGCTGGCAGCCTGCGGTGCGCTCGCGGCCTTCGAGGCAGCCTTGGCGTTCAGCCGGATGGCGCGCTCGCGCCTGGGGAGGGCCTTGGCGTTGCTTGGCAACCTCCTGCTCCTGCCGCTGGCCTTCACGCTCGCCCTCAGCCTCTCGCCGCAGATCTTCTACAGCCTCTATCGCTTGATCATGCCCGGCCTGCCGGACCAATGGGTGGTGCGCGGGCTCTTCGATTTCGAGCGGCTGTCGCGGGCGCTAGCCCTGAGGCCCGACAGCAACTTGGCTGATCTCTCGTCCGGTATCGCGTTCTGGAGCCTGGTCGCGCTTACCCTCCTGCTGCATGTCTGCCCGCCAAAACAAGACCCGTGACAGACGGGCGCGGATCGGCTTTCTTGCGCGGCGACGTGAGCATGAGGGAACGGAGGGAGCGCGTTCGATGGCTGCCAACAAGAAGCTGATGGTCCTGCCCGGCGACGGCATCGGCCCGGAGGTGATGGACGAGGTTAAACGCGTGATCGACTGGCTGGACGGCCAGCGCCGCGTCACCTTCGACCTCGACGAGGGCTTGGTCGGCGGTGCTGCCATCGATGCCGAAGGCGGGCCACTGTCGGATGCCACCATGGCCCGCGCGCAGGTGGCCGACGCGACCCTCTTGGGCGCCGTCGGCGGCCCCAAGTGGGACGAGCTGCCCTTCGAGCAGAAGCCCGAGCGCGGCCTCCTGCGCCTGCGCAAGGAGATGGAGCTTTTTGCCAATCTGCGCCCGGCGATCTGCTTCGACGCCCTGGTCTCCGCCTCCACCTTGAAGCCGGAGGTGGTCTCGGGCCTCGACATCCTGATCGTGCGCGAGCTTACCGGCGGCGTCTACTTCGGCGAGCCGCGCGGCATCGAGGAGCTGCCTGACGGTCAGCGCCGCGGCGTCAACACCCAGATCTACACCACGAACGAGATCCGTCGGGTGGCCGCGGTGGCCTTCGACCTGGCCCGCAAACGCGCCGGCCGGGTCTGCTCCACCGAGAAGGCCAACGTGATGGAGTCCGGTGTGCTCTGGCGCCAGGAGGTGACCAAGCTGCACGGTGAGGGCTTCGAGGACGTCGAACTCACCCACATGTACGCCGACAACTGCGCCATGCAGCTCGTGAGGGATCCCAAGCAGTTCGACGTCATCGTCACCGACAACCTCTTCGGCGACATGCTCTCCGACGAGGCCGCCATGCTGACCGGCTCGCTGGGCATGCTGCCCTCGGCCTCGCTGGGCGCGCCCGATTCCAGCGGCCGGCGCAAGGCGCTCTACGAGCCGGTGCACGGCTCGGCCCCCGACATCGCCGGCCAAGGCAAGGCCAACCCTGTCGCCATGCTGATGAGCTTCGCGATGTGCCTGCGCTACTCCTTCGACCTCGACGAAGACGCCCAGCTGGTCGAGCGTGCGGTCACCCAGGTGCTGGACCAGGGCCTGCGCACCGGCGACATCGCCGCCCCCGGCGACACGGTAATCACCACCAAGGAGATGGGCGAGGCGGTTAGGAGTGCGATGGCGGCGATGGCGGGCTGAGGCGATGGGGGCTCACCTGGTAGCGTGACGGCTCATGAGAGACTTGCTGCTGGATGACAAGCTTCCCTTTGTTGTCCTGGTGGTTTGGTTAATGCCGTTCTTCTTTTTGCTGTTCTATCAGCTGAAAAAGGCCTTTCGGTTGCTGAACGAAGATCCGCGTCGATCCCTGCGCCCTTGGTTAATAGCGTTCGTCTACTTCGTGCTGTTCTCGTTCGGATGGATCGTGATCGGCTGGAACACGCATCCGCCACCGTGGCTGCAAACACCTACCAACTGATCCTTCGGTCTAGCCCTACGGCGTTCAAACATCTGTCGGTGTGGGCCAATGGCGCAGGCGCAAGGCCAGATGCCCGCAGAGGCGGGACACGACCTTCGGAACGATCCAACCCTGTCGGCTGAAATCGGGGCCTAGAGGAGCAGACCCCATCGTTCGGTCTCAGTTGCCTGGGAACCGTGTCCCGACAACGCCGTCATGGCCGGGCCTAGACCCGGCCATCCACGTGGCGCCGCCATCGCGTGCCGTCGTGGTCCTGGACCAAAGTCGCCACCGATGACTGTCATGGAGGTTGTCGCGTGGCACGTGGTGCTCAGGTCATCTGAAGCGTTGCTTGCTGATCCGTTTCAGTCATGTGGCGAACCCAAATGGGGAACGATTTACGTTATCATCGCCCCTTAAGGCGTGGATGACCGGGTCTAGGCCCGGTCATGACGGTGTTGCTTAGGGAATTGGGAGGGAGCCTGAGAGATCGGCTTTCCCAGCGACGGCATGGCACGGGGGCCTATTCCTTCTCACTGCCTTCCTACGCCAGCTTCTTCTGCGTCGGCACGCAGAACATGAAGCGCTTGGTGGGCTTGCCGCGTTGGCCCGCCCGGTCCAGCTGGTTCACCACCAGGACGTTGGCCGGCAGCGCCACGTTGCGCTCTTCGACGAACTTGTAGCAGGCCAGGTGCGTGGCGTTGAGGCCGCCCGCCGGTTTCTTCTCCTTTTTGTTGAAGGTCTTGGCGGTCGGCGCGCAGAGGAAGTCCGGCTTCAGGATCGGACCCTCGAAGCCACCGAACTGATCGCCCAGGGGTATGTTGAGGCGGCGGCGCTGGAAGTCCTCGTCGTTCACCATCAGGTCGGCGCAGGTGAAGTGGTTGAGGGCGGCCTCCACCTTCAGAATCTCCTTGTCGGGATCGAACTTGGGATCCTTGCCGTCGACGATCTCCAGCTTGGAGGAGGGCACGCAGAGCAGCTTGCGCTTGCCCACCGTGGCTTTCAGGCCCCCCTTTTCGAACTGGTTGGTCAGGCTGACCGCCTTGCCGATACTGGGGTCGGGCTTCACCGTGATGAAGTCGTAGCAGGCCAGATGCGGTCCCTTGAGGTCCTTTGGCTTGGTCTCCTTGCCCTCGTGCTTCTTGCTGGCCGGCGCGCAGAGATAGCGGATGCGCGAGACCTCGACGGTCGTCGCGCCGAACTGATCCTGCAGCTGGGCCTTCTTCAAGGGCACCAGGTCACTGGTGAGCGCCTCGAAGTCCGAGCAGACATAGTGCTCCGGCTCCGGCGGCTTCGGTGGTTTGGGCTTCTCCGGCGCACAGGCGCTTAGGCTCAGAACACCAAGTCCAACCAGGGCTGTCAGGGGAAGGGCAAGTTTCATCTTAGCCTCCTTTCTAGTGACTCCGCCTTGGCCGAGAGGGCACAGACCCTTCAAGCTCATGGAGCCCAACGAGTATTTGCGTCGTTCGTTGGTGGTTCACCTAGTGCGACGGTCAGAATTGGCAACTGGGCAGCCTGTGGAAAGCCATCGCTGCAGCTTCCGGCGCTTGGCGCCTGGCCGATGGCTTCTCTCGGCGGCCTTCACTGCGATCGATAACCCTGGATCGCTCTTCGCTCAGGAGACGAGTTGCTGGGTCTTCTCGATCCCTGTGGAGCTTATGCCCGGCGAGACCAGGAAAGTGACGCTTATGCGCGGCGATGAGGTTGCCTATCGCGTTGAAGGCGGATGCGTGGACAAGAGCCAGTGATCCGGGCGTGCATTTTTTCTTCAATCAGGAGAGTGGGTGGGTTTCCTATGCGATCAACCTTGGCGGTCCTTTGTCTCCTCGTGCTCGCGGCCTGCGCAAAGGATGTTCCGGTGAACATCGACCTGACGGACGAGCAAGTCGCCGCCCTTTCCAAAAACAGAAGCGGAACTCTTGCGATTCATGTCGATGAAGCATTTGAGTTGTTCAATCCGGCCCCCGCCCTAAATTGTCAAGGATTACCAATACTGGTTTGGAACAGCGAGGTGACAGACAGAATCAACAGAGTTTTGGAAAGTGGAGAGTATCCACTCGGATTTGGTCGTATGGTGCAACAGTACCCGGAGGTGGCGCGTGTCATGACGTGTGCCGATGGGTCGGATAGTGTGTGGGCAAGTGTGGACATCTTGACAGCAGAACGCGTCGCGCCCGGAGACTACACTCTTTATGTCTTAGCTTCTATTGTTACGGGCGCGGGCGCTTGCTCCATCTGGCAGATACCGGTAACTGTGCTGCCGTCAGAAAAAACCAATCTTGTGTATAGCAAAGACTTGCAGGCTGCTTCAGTTCATTACACGTTCGCGTATCGGCTTTGTAAATAGCGCGCCAGTATCAATTGTTCTATCTAATCCAAATATTAGAAGATCGAGAGGTTTAGATAGAAAGGAGCAGACACGCTCGAGGGCCAAGTACTCTTTCACGCGTGAACCATTGTCGAGAAAGCCGACCTATCGACCCGTCTCTCGCGTACGCTCCGATGGTGCGTCAGAGGATGGAAGAGATTGGGGATAGGCCTAGGACACCCTATTTTTTTTTCGGCCATCGGGCCGTGAGCGTGCTGCCGGCGGCTGATCGTCAAGAGATCTTGGAAAGGCATCTCCTTGGCGCCGACCATCGGTTGCGGTATGGTCTGCCGTGCAGGGGCAGAATTGGGCTTTGCAACTCGCTCAGTTCTAACCTCTGTGGAGGTTCAAAGGGCGCTTTACGGCAGGTCTTTAGGGGGCGAGGGATATGGCCATCATCACAGGCACCGACAATCCGGATACCTTGTTTGGCAGTGGCGAGGATGATCAGATCTTTGGCTACGGCGCCAATGACAGTCTCTACGGCCTGGGCGGCAGCGACCGGCTCTTTGGCGCGACGGGTCGAGACAGTCTCTATGGTGGCAGTGGCGACGACATCTCTCTGCTGGGCGGCAGCGGAAGAGACCGTCTCGCCGGCGGCTCAGGCAGTGACATCGATCTCTTCGGCGACGACGGCTCCGACATCATCGCCGGCGGCGATGGCGGCGACACGGCTGTCACCGGCGGGCTTGGCTCGGACAGGCTCTACGGCGGCAGCGGGGCAGACGCCACCTTCTCAGGCAACGAGGGTCCGGACCTGATTTTCGGGGGATCGGGTGCTGATTCCCGCCTCTATGGCGATGCCAGTGCAGATACGCTCGCCGGCGGCGCGGGAGCGGACGTCGGGCTCTATGGGGGCAGCGGCAACGACACGGTCTCCGGCGACAGCGGGTACGACTATTCCTTTTTCGGTGGCGATGGCAGCGACCTGATCGAGGGCGGGTCCGGTGTCGACAGCCTGCTCTACGGCGAGGACAATGCCGACACGGTTCGGGGCGATGAAGGGGCGGACTACGCCCTTTTCGGCAGATCCGGCAAAGACAGCCTGCTCGGCGACAGCGGTAGCGACTATCTTCTCTTCGGTGACGATGGCAGCGACCGCATCTATGGCGGATCCGGTGGCGACACCCTCCTCTACGGCGGTGCCAACAACGACATGGCCTGGGGCGGCGACGGGGCGGATTACGCCCTTCTGGGCGGGGTCGGCAGGGACAGCCTTTTCGGCGGCAGCGGCAGCGACATCCTCTTGCGGGGCGGCGAGGGTAATGACCTCGTCAGCGGTGGGTCCGGCAGCGACGCCACCCTCGAAGGCGGGGACAATGCCGATGCGGTGATGGGCGGCGACGGGGCAGACAGCCACCTCATGGGCGAGACCGGAGGCGACCGGCTGTTCGGCGGGGCGGGGGACGACGCGACAGCCTACGGCGGCGACGGCCCCGACCGTCTTTACGGCGACGATGGCGACGATGTTTCTTTCTTCGGCAATGCAGGCCTTGATTCGCTTTTCGGCGGCAGCGGCAGCGATGCCTACTTCTATGGCGCAGCCGGCACGGACAGCCTTTCCGGCGACCATGGCGACGATTCTCTCTTCTTCGGCCTCAATGGCGACGATGCGCTCTATGGCGGTGACGGCGGCGACACGGGCTTCTACGGCGGTGGCGGTAACGACTATGTCGCCGGGGGGGCCGGCGACGATGTTCTCCACGGTGACGACGATTCCGATACGCTGGTCGGTGGCGAGGGCGTCGATAGCGCCTACGGCGGCAGTGGCGACGACATCTTTGTCGTGGCCAGCCAGGGCGACTTCGCCACCTACCTCTATGACGGTGGGTCCGGCAGCGACACCCTGGTCCTGGGCGCAGGCGTCACCATCCCGGGCGACGGCAGCGGACTGGTCTCGATCGAAGTGACCCTGTATGGCTGAAGAGCAGCCGCAACAATTCGCACGACGCCCTCCTCAGCCCACCTGTCGATGGGCCGGGACAGGAAAACGGCAGCGGCCTCACCGCCCCAGAGCAGGATGACGTCAAACCGAACGGATCTGCCGTCTGGATCCTGCTCTACAGCGCCAAAAAAAGAGCAGATTCACGCGGACGAGTGATTCCAACTCACCGCGATCCGCTCTAGCGCGGAGCGATCACCATGATCATCTGGCGGCCTTCCAGCTTGGGGAAGGCCTCGACCTTGGCCAGTTCCTCGGTGTCGGCGCGCACGCGGTCCAGGACCTTCATGCCGAGTTCCTGGTGGGCCATCTCGCGACCGCGGAAGCGTAAGGTGACCTTTACCTTGTCGCCCTCCTCCAGGAAATGCTTCACCTGGCGCATCTTCACGTCGTAGTCGTGCGTGTCGATGCCGGGGCGCATCTTGATCTCCTTGACCTCGATGACCTTTTGCTTCTTGCGGGCTTCGTTGGCGCGCTTCTGGGCCTCGTACTTGAACTTGCCGTAGTCCAGGATCTTGGCGACCGGCGGGTCGGCGTTGGGGGAGATCTCCACCAAATCCAGCCCGGCCAGATAGGCCATGTGCAAGGCCTCCGGCGTCGCCACCACGCCCTGGTTCTCTCCCTGTTCGTCGATCAGCCGCACCCGCGGCACGCGGATGTCGCCGTTTGCCCGGGGCCCATCTTTGGACGGAGCCGCGTCCGGTTGAAATCGTGCTATGTCTCGCTCTCCTTCTGTTGCAAGGGCAGGTTCGCTAAGTCTAAACGAAAAGCAGCGCCCGCCGCTCACTCAGGCGGGTGGACGCGCTTCCTCAGACAGTTTAGTGAGCGCATCGTCCAGCGCAAGCACCTCTTGCGCCTTGCTGCCCAGACGACGCAGGGCCACCTGGCCCGTTTCGGCCTCTTTGCGGCCGACGACGGCGATCACCGGAACCTTGGCGAGCGAAAGGTCGCGGATCTTCGCGTTGATTTTCTCGCTGCGCAGGTCTGAGTCGGCGCGCAGGCCCGCTGCCGCGAAACGCTCGGTCACCTGGCGGGCATAGTCGTCGGCATCGTTGGTGATGGTGGCGACGCTCACCTGCCTGGGCGCCAGCCACAAGGGGAAGCGCCCGGCGTAGTTCTCGATCAGAATCGCGATGAAGCGCTCGAAGGAGCCCAGGATCGCCCGGTGCAGCATCACCGGGTGATGCTTCTGTCCGTCCTCGCCGGCATAGGTGGCGCCCAGGCGCTCCGGCATCACGAAGTCGACCTGGAAGGTGCCGCACTGCCAGTCGCGGCCGATCGCGTCCTTCAAGACGAACTCCAGCTTGGGGCCGTAGAAGGCGCCCTCGCCCGGGTTCAGGCTGAAGTCGAGGCCGGCGGCGATCGTCGCCTCCTTGAGCGAGGCCTCGGCCTTGTCCCAGGTCGCATCGCTGCCGACCCGCTGCTCCGGCCTGTCGGCCAGTTTCACCACCACCTCCTCGAAACCGAAGTCGCGGTAGATCGACAGCAGCAGGTCGCAAAAGGCCTTGGTTTCGTCGACGATCTGGTCTTCCGTGCAGAAGATGTGGCCGTCGTCCTGCGTGAAGGCACGCACCCGCATCAGCCCGTGCAGCGCGCCCGATGGCTCGTTCCGGTGGCAGGAGCCGAACTCGGCCAGCCTCAGCGGCAGGTCGCGATAGGACTTGATCCCCTGGCGGAAGACCAGGACATGGCCGGGACAGTTCATCGGCTTCACCGAGAGCGTGCGGTGTTCCGATTCAGCGATGAACATGTGCTCCTGGAACTTCTCCCAGTGGCCCGAGGCCTCCCAGAGCGAGCGGTCGTAGAGCTGCGGCGTCTTCACCTCCTGGTAGCCGGCGGCCGTGAGGCGGCGTTCGAGATAGCGCTCGATCGCCCGCCAGAGCTGCCAGCCTTGCGGATGCCAGAAGGTGGAGCCGACCGCCTCCTCCTGCTGGTGGAAGAGGTTGAGCTCGCGGCCCAGGCGGCGGTGGTCGCGCCTGGCCGCCTCCTCCAGCTGGTGGAGGTAGGCCTTCAGCTGCTTTTCCGTCTCCCAGGCCGTACCGTAGATCCGCTGCAATTGCTGGTTCTGCGAATCGCCGCGCCAGTAGGCGCCGGAGACCCTGAGCAGCTTGAAGGCGTGGCCAAGCCGGCCGGTAGACGGCAGGTGCGGGCCGAGGCAGAGGTCGAGCCAGTCTCCTTGGCGGTAGATCGAGATGATGGCGTCCGCCGGCATGCTCTCGATGTGCTCCGCCTTGTAGCGCTCGCCGATCTCGCGGAAATGACGCACCGCGTCTGCGCGCGGCCAGACCTCGCGCATCAAGGCCTCGTCGCGGTCGACGATCTCGTGCATGCGCGCCTCGATCGCCTCCAGGTCATCGGTCGTGAAGGGCTCGCCGCGGGCGAAGTCGTAGTAGAAGCCATCCTCCGTCGCCGGGCCGAAGGTCACCTGCGTGTCGGGGTAGAGCTCCTGCACCGCCTCGGCCAGCACGTGGGCGGCGTCGTGGCGCAGCAAGGCCAAGGCGTCGGCGTGGCCGCGCGTCACCACCTCGATGGCGGCGTCCTCCTCGATCACGTAGGCCAGATCGCGCAAGGCCCCGTCGACCTTGATCGCCAGGGCGTCCTTGGCGAGCCTAGGGCCGATGTCGGTAGTCACGCGGGTTCCCGCCACGGGCGCGTCATACGTACGCTTGGCACCGTCGGGAAGCGTGATAACCGGCATGGCTCTAAGGTCTCCTTTTCTCTCGTGCCCGATCGTGCCGAAGCAGCCCTCGGCGCGTTGATCGGCCACATCTTCCAACAATCCCGACACCCGCTTTCCCTCGAAAGGAGGCGTCAGGGAGCCGCCAGTTAGGCAGGAAGCGTCAGCGAGTCAAGGCAGGCCGGCTGGCCGCCTGCGGCAAGCCGGCGCGCTTGCTCAGGATCGGTACCTGTTTCGCCAATTCTGCAACAGTGTGTTGCCCGTCGACCGTTGTTCACACACACGGCGGCTTTTGCGCGATGCGAAGATGGCGGGTTTGGCGGCAACACCTGCTCTCACAGCCGTGTTAGACTTCGGACCGCAATGGCAGCGCTGGTGAAGAGGCAATGGACGTCGAAGCCTGGTTGCGGGAGCTTGGTTTTGAGACCTACGTCGAGGCCTTCGCCGAAAATGGCGTGGACGCCGACTTGCTGCCTGAGCTTACCAACGAGGATCTCAAGGATTTGGGTGTCGCCCGCCTGGCCGACCGAAAGCGTCTGCTGAGCGCCGCTTCGCGGCTGTCGGACGCGACGCTGGAGGGTGAGAGGGTGCCGTCTCCGCCGGTGAATCCCGAGGGTGACCGCCGCCAGGTGACGGTCCTGTTCGCCGACCTATCGGGATTTACCCAGCTGTCGAGCGCGCTCGATGCCGAAGCTACTCATGCCCTACTGAATCGATACTTCGAGACGGTGGACGGTATCATCCAGGGCTATGGCGGGACGGTGGACAAGCACATTGGCGACAGCGTGATGGCCATCTTCGGCGCACCAGTGGCCCACACCGACGATCCCGAGCGGGCATTGCGTGCGTCGATCGATATCCATCAGGCGATGCGAGGGCTCAGCGAAGAAATGGACCGCGACTTGACCGCCCATATCGGGGTTGCCAGCGGTCAAGTCGTGGCCAGCGGGATCGGCAGCGCGGCGCATCGCGAGTACACCGTCACCGGGGAAACGGTGAACCTCGCCTCTCGCCTACAGGATCTGGCGCTCGGCGGCGAGACCCTCATCTCGAAGGCCGTGCAACGCTCTACGGCCCAGACCGTTGCCAGCAGTTCGCGCGGCAAGGTGGCCGTCAAGGGCTTCGCCGTCGAGGTCGAGGTCTGGGCTGTCGAGCGTTTGACCGATCAGCCAAGCACCCATAGGGGCACGCCCTTCGTCGGCCGGCGCGCCGAGCTAGGTCGCTTTAACCGCTTTGCTGGAGGCTGTGCTTAGAAACGGCCAAGGCCACACACTGCTGTTGCGCGGTGAGCCCGGCATCGGCAAGACACGCATGGTCGAGGAACTCGATCGCATCGCCCGCGCCGAGGCGCTGGCGCGGCACAGAAGCCTGATCTTGGACTTTGGCGTGGCCAAAGGCCAGGACGCCGTTCAAGCCCTGGTGGCAAGTATGCTGTCACTAGCGCCTGACAGCAGTGCACTTGACCGCCAAGAGGCAGCCAGGCGCGCGGTCGACGACGATCTGGTCCGCCAAGAAAGCCGCCCCTTCCTCTATTCGCTTCTCGACCTCCCGCCGCCCGAGGAGCTGCGCGAGCTCTTCAACGCCATGGATGGCGCCACGCGCAAGGAGGGCAGGGTCGAAACGGTCTGCGAACTGGTCGCATCGCTTTCGGCCCGCGGACCGCAGTTGCTGATTGTCGAGGACGTTCATTGGGCGGATCAAACGACCCTTGATCACCTGGGCGCCGTCGCATCGACCACATCGGAGGTCCCGGCACTTCTGGTGATGACAACACGCCTGGAAGGGATGGCCTTGAACAGCCAATGGCTGGCCGTTCGGAAGCAATGCCCGCTTACGATCTTCGATCTTCAGCCGCTGCATCGCGACGAGTCCCGGCAGTTGGCAAGCGAATTGGCAGGTGACGGCCTTGGGTCTCTCGACACACTGGTCCGGCGCTCGGAAGGCAATCCGCTGTTCCTGGAGCAGCTGGTTCAAAACGCCTCGGAGGTCTCCGACCAGGATTTGCCGGACACCTTACAGGGCTTGGTGCTGGCGCGCGTCGACCGCCTCGAAAGGAAGGACCGCGACGCGCTGCAGGCGGCGGCAGTGCTTGGCCAGCGCTTCTCGCTGGACGCCTTGCACCATGTCCTTGGCGTGGTGCGCTACGACTGCAGCGAGCTCATCCGTCACCGGATCCTCCGGCCAGAAGGCCCAGACTACCTGTTCGGTCATGCTCTGCTCCGCGACGGTATCTATTCCTCTCTGCTGCAAGCGCGCCGCCGGGATCTCCACCAACGGGCCGCCGCCTTCTTCGCCAGTCGAGATGCGCGCCTTCAAGCAGAGCATCTGGATCGGGCAGCCTCGCCCGAGGCGCCACGCGCCTATCTATTCGCGGCAAAGGAAGAGGCCGACCAGCTCCGCTACGAAAGCGCCTTGCGCCTGGTAGCGCGTGCCCTGGAAATCGCACCGCAGACGGAGAGCCTTCCGCTACGACTCCTACAAGGCGAGATATTGCGCGGCCTAGGCTCGGTGCCGGAATCTATCGACGCTTACCGTAAGGCCCTTGCCACTGCACAAACGCAGACCGAGCGTTGCCATGCTCTGATCGGGCTTGCCGAGGGGCTGCGGCTCCAGGATGAGCACGGCAAGCTGCTTGAGACGCTGGATGCAGCAGGGCTGGCTGCGGATGCCGAGAGCCACTTGTCGGAGCTGGCTAGAATCATGCAGCTCCGGGGCAGCGTCTACTTTATCCGCGGCGAGATCCAGGCCTGCCTGGAGGTCAATGCCAGATCTCTGGCGCTCTCCCGCGCCGCTCAAGCTCCGGAACTCGAGGCGCAGTCCTTGGGCGGCCTGGGCGAAGCCGAGTTCGCCAGAGGGCATATGATCTCTGCCCACACATCTTACGACAGGTGTATCTCGCTCGGACGCGCTTGCGGAAATCTAAGGGTAGTCGCGGCCAACCTATCCATGCGTGGCCAGACCTCCACCTATATGAATGATCTCCGGTCCGCGATGGCCGACTGCCGCGAAGCCGCAGAGCTTGCAAGAAAGATCCGCCAACCGCGCGCCGAGATGATCGCCGCCATCGTGGCCGCCTACATCGCCGAGCTGAACGATCCCATCGAAGGAGAGAAATGGGCAAAGGCGTCGCTCGAGATTGCGCGCCGTCTGGGTGCGAGGCTGTTCGAGTCGATCAATCTCGAGTACCTCGGCCGCTTCGCCTATCATCTCGGCGACACTGCCAAGGCGGAGAGCCTCATCCACAACGCGATCGCCATTCTGCGGGAGTCCGATTTCGGGATGCGGTTCCTGGCAGGCCGCGCGCTGGGAGCGCTGGCGCTCGTGACCCGGGATGAGGAGGGCCGCCGGTCTGCCTTGTCGGAAGGCGAAGCCTTGCTCCAGCAAGGGGTCCCCGCCCACAACTATCTTTGGTTCTACCGCGATGCCATCGATGTATGTCTCCTCGGCGCCCATTGGGACGGTGCAGAGGCCTATGCAACGGCGCTAGAGACATACACCCGGGCGGAACCATTGCCTTGGAGTGAATTCTTCACCGCGCGCGGCCGCGCCCTGGCTGCTCTGGGACGAGGTTGCCGGAAGGGCGAACTGACCCAAGAACTGCAGCGCCTGAGATGCGAGGCGGAGCGGATCGGGTTCAGGCATGCGCAATCGGGGCTGGAGCAGGATCTTTCCGCCGACTGAGGCCTTTTATTGGATTGGGCCGCGTCACCTAAAAGGCCGACCTCCACTGCTCGGTGTCCACATACCAACGCTCCTCGATAATCTCGCCGGCCGCGTTGAACTTCCATAGAATGGCCGACTGGGTTCCATCCGGGAGCTTCGCCGACGTCCACTCGACCACGTTCACCACTTCACCGGCACTCTCGCCGGCGAAGTAGCGCAAATCGGAGATCTCGAATCCTGGCGGCAAGGCCTCGCTTATGTTTTCGAGGGCAGAGCGAAAGGCAGACCGCCCGCGGAGAACATCGTTCTGTCCTGGAATCACAAAGATCATGTCAGCGCTGTAAAAGGCCGCCAGGCTATCCCAGTCGCCACGTCCCAAGGCGTCCCAGGCGGCTTTTAAAGTATCAATATAGTCCGCGTTGCTCATCAGTTCTCCCCCGCTTCCGAACAGCACGGAGAGTATTCGTCGAAGGCTCCCGACAGTCCATGCCTCAGATTAGTTGCTTTCCTCCTTCTCCAGCACGCGAAGGCATCACGTGATCCAGTCGATCGACTGGCCGTGCGGGCCGGTTAGCGCACAGGGCTTGCCGTCCTGCAACATGAGGAAACGGCTCTCGTCTTCGGGCAAATGCAGACTGGCCGAAAGGTCCGGCAAGACGGTCGGCGCCTCGTTGCTGATCCATACCGCCGGCAGGCTACGCACTTGCTCGACGAAGGCCATGCGCTCATCGATCGTAGCCAGGTAGGCCAGGACGGCGGAATGGAAGATGACCAAGGTGGCCGCCGGCGGCGCGTCTGCTGCCAGCTGCCGTAGATCCCCGAGCAAGTCCCCCTGGAGCAGCCGCGGCGGATCCTGGCGCGCCAGTGCTATGGCCAGCCGCAGCCGTTCGGCCCGCGCCTCCTGCTCCGGCCACACCAAGGTTTCCAGCCATCCGGCCTGGTCCTGCTCGGCGAGGTCCAGCGGATTGAGGTCGAGGCCGGCCCGCCAAACCACCTGCGGCAAGCCTTCCGGCAGCGGGGTTGCCTCATCCGCCCGACAGGGGAAGACCGGTGCTTGGGCGTCCGGCCGCAAGGCTCGGCGGCCGTAGTCGTAGCCATAGCGGTCGGGCAGCAGGCAAAGGCCGGCCGAGGCACCGACCTCCAGCAAGGCCAGGGGCTGGGCCAGGCGGGCAAGCAGCGGCAGCAGCGTGGCACAGCGCGCCGGCTCGTTGGTCTGGGTGCTGCGCGCCAGCATGATGGCCTCGATCTCCGGCCAGCGTGCCCTTGTCCAGTCTAGGAACTGCGCCGCATCGCGCGGCGTCCCGCAGAGATGTCGGACCGCGGCTAAGAGCAGGTTTGGCTGTTCCTTGCCGGGCGGCAGTCCCGCCAACTGCTGCAGCAACTCCCTACACTCGGCCACGGCGAGCGCCAGGCTTTCGTAGAGCGGCGAGACTCCCGTCGCCTCGCGCTGCGCGAAGACGCGGTAGCGTTCCGCGATCCGGGCCTCTGTCGGGTCACTCATGCGACCATCCATTGGCCCGGAGGTCTCATCGCGTCAAGCGCCAGGCGGCCAGATTCGCCACCAGAGCGAGCGGCATGAAGGCGGCGAAGACCCAGAAGGCAGCCGACTGCGCGGCCTCCATGGTCAAGCCCTCCGCGAAGCCGGCCGTGTTGGCCACGATGCCGGCGGCCGACGCGCCTATGGCGAAGCCGATCTGCTGCGTGGTCGGCATCGAGGAAGCAGCGACGTCTCTCTCCTCGGCCGGCACGACCGCAATCATCCGGCGCACCACGAAGCCCCACATGATGCCGAAGCCGCCGCCTTGGGCGATCGCGCAGGCGATGACCAGCCACAGGCTGCCGCTGGGCATGGCAAAGGCGAAACCCAGGACACCGAGAGACACGATGGCCGTGCCTGTCCGAATGAGGTGCTTCTCCTTGGCCTGCGGGAACCCGGAGAAGAGAATGGCCGCCGCGCCCCAGGACACCGCCTCGAGCGCCACGACATAGCCCGCCGCCAGCGGCGTGATGCCGTAAAGCTTTTCCAGAAGAATCGGCCCGTAGACGATGAAGGACATGGTGCCCGCAGCCGCGGTGAAGACCATGAAGAGGCCGGCGCTGACCGGCGCCCTCACGTTCAGCGTGTTGCTGGGGAACATCCTGGTGCTTACTCTGGCCCGGTCCATTCGAAGGAAGAGCCAGAGGAGGGCCAGGCTGGCGATCGAGAGCAGCGGCGAGAGAAGCGCGTCCACCAAGGCGCCGGCCATGGAGATCATCACGATCGCCGCGGTCAGCACGCTTAGCCGCAGCAGAGGAACGGTGGTGGGGGCGCTCTTGCCTGTGGCCTTGCCCTCCTTGATCACGAAGAGCGCGCAGGCCACGAACAAGAGGGCTTGCAAGGCAAAGGCCCAGAATCCGAAACGCCAGAGCCCGAGTGAGGAGAAGGTGCCGCCGATCAGCGGTCCGCAGAAGGCCGAGGTGCTCCAGGTGGCCGAGATCAGGGCCATCAGGCGCGGCATCAGGGCGGCCGGGAAGTTACGGGTCAGCGCGATGTAGGTCAGCGCGATCAGCATCCCCCCACCAATGCCTTGCATGAGGCGGCCGATCAGCACGATCTCCATGTGCGATGCGATGGCGCAGACGATGCAGCCGAGGCCATAGACCAGGGATGCACCCAGAAGGCCCAAGCGCACGCCGGTCCGCCGGACCATGAGGCCGCTTCCCGCGGCGGCCAAGATCGAACCCAGCTGATAGAGCGTGAAGGCCCAGGCGATCAGCGTGGCACCGCCGACCTCCTCCACAGCGCTGGGCAGGGTGGTCGCGGCCAGCATACTGTTCGCGGCGTGCAGCCAGACGGCAAAGCAGAGCGCCAGGAACTGCGGCAAGAGACCGGATCGTCTGAGCGTGCTCCAACTCGCGCCGAAGGATTCGGTCTTGCCGGCGGTCGGTCGTGGCGCAGCTTGGCGGGGCCCCCGGCCCCAGGTGCGAGCGTAGCGTATCGTCATGAGTCCAATCCGACCTCCTTCTCTGTCACGGCCTTTTCCGGAGGCCGTCAACAGGCGGGCTTCCGCCTGGCCGGATAGCTTGCTACAACCTCAACTTAACTTGAGGTCAATAGGAAAAATGCGATGGCGAGAGAGTTCAGCGTGGGCCAGGTTGCAGCCCGCTCAGGCATTGCCGTCTCGGCGGTCCACTTCTACGAGGCCAAGAGTTTGATCAAGAGCCGGAGAACCCGTGGCAACCAACGGCGCTACGGCGCCGAAGTCCTGCGGCGGATCAGCGTCATCAGGTTTGCGCAAGGTTTGGGGATCACCTTGGCGGAGGTCGGTGAGGTTCTCGGCCGCTTACCCGATTACCGTGCTCCCAACCGGCAGGACTGGGAGAAGATCTCCCAAGCTTGGGCGGTCGAGCTCGATCAGCGTATCGAAAGGCTCACGCGGCTGCGGGAGAGTCTGTCGCTGTGCATCGGTTGCGGTTGCCTGTCCTTGGACCGCTGCGCCATCTACAATCCAGAAGACAGACTAGCCGCGGCCGGACCCGGTCCCCGCAAGCTATTGGACGGCTAAGACTTCTTCGGGGGGAACGCATGACGGTCGTGTTGAACAGCATCGACGATTTCACGCTGGAGAGCCTGCGCCGCGTTGCCTGGGAGGGCGAGGCCGTCTCTTTCGGCGAGGCCGCCGTCAGCCGAATGCGCCAAGCGCGACGCTCTTTCCTGGCGATGATCGAGCGTGTGCCGGATCTGCATGTCTACGGCGTGACCACCGGCTACGGGGACCGCGCCAAGACCCTGCTCTCGCCGGAGGAGCGCGAGCAGATGGCAAAGATGCCCGCCTTTCTGGTAAACACCGGTATCGGCGCGCTACTGCCGGAGCGCGCGGTCAGGGCGATGATCTTCACCCGCCTGATCAACTATGTCTCCGGCCATGCCGCCGTCAGCCTGGAGACGGCCGAGGCCGTGGCCGACATGCTGGACGGCCGCCCTCTGCCCAAGGTGCCGCTGGCGGGGATGGATTCCCCCGGCGAACTGCTGCAGCTCTATAGCCTCTATCACCATTTGATGGGCGAGATGAGCCAGCCCCGCGATCAGAACGCGCTGCGCAACGGCAGCGGCTGCGCGCCCGGGCTCTTGGGCGATGCCGCGCTGCGCGCACGCAGGCGGGCCAGGGTCGCCGGCGCCGTCTTCGCGCTCTCCGCCGATGCCGCGAACTTCAGCCAGGATCCTTGGGACCCGGACCTGAAGCCGCTGATCAAGGACGCCCATGAATGCGAAGCGATCGATCTGCTGCAGGGCTTTCTGGCGGGCGGTGAGGCGTTGGGCCGGGCGCGCTGGCAGCCACCGATCTCCTGGCGCAGCCTGACCCGCATGCTGGGCCACATGCTGCGCACGGTCGCCTTGCTGGAAGAGGCGGCGACCACGGCGCTCTCGGCCGTCAGCGACAACCCGGTCTTCTTCGATGAGGCGGCAGCGCCGCCCCATGGCCGGGTCGTCTCCACCGGCGGCTTTCACGTGCCCTCGGCCTATCACGGCCTGAACTGGATGGCGGCGGCCTGGGTCGATCTCGCCGCCATCGCCGCGCGTCAGGTCGAGCAGATACACAAGGGCTCCATCACCGGCCTGCCCGACCGCCTCTGGACAGGCGGCAGCCGCTACTCCACTTGGTTTCTGAGCCTCGGCGCCTATGAGGTCGCCAATCGGGCGCGCGAGCAGGCCGTACCTGCCTTGATCCCGCTCTATCCCGGCAACGACGGCCAGACCGACATCGTCATGCCGCTTTTTCAATCCTACGAGAAGGAGGGGAAGGCGGGGCAAGCTTTGGGCCGTTGCCTGGCGATCCTGGCAGCCTCGGCAAGCCAGGCCCTTCATGTGGCGGAGAGAGCGCCGGCACCGCCGCTGCGCGCCTTTCTGGAAGAAGTTCGCCGGAGATTTCCGGTTGTCCGGAGTGCTCGAGACCTGGGCGCAGAGATTGAAGGGCTTGCCACGGCTTTAGACGCGGCCATCTGCGGAGAACTGCAAGGTTTCGGATTACTGGACGAAGAGAGAAACCACCAGGCATAGTCTTTCCACCAGAATTGGCAGCCCCATTGTCGGTTCTGCGGCGAGGGAGAGCGGACGATGTCGAAAGAACGGATCACTTCTTTCGCTTGGGGCCTCTTCGAGTTCCTTCCGCTTTTGATCTTCGTCTACCTGGGGCGCTTCGGCTCTGACTTCTCCGAGAGGTTTCTTTGGGGAGGCGGTGCCGCGATCGTCGTCCTTTTGAGCTTGGCGGTGGCGCAACGGCGCTTGAACCCGCTGGTCGTGGCAGCGAACCTCTGGCTGATCCTCGAGGGCTTCGCCTTCGTCGTCTACATACCGGCCCTCGCAAACACGCTCCTTTGGCTGCGAGAAACTGCGTTCTTCCTGGTGATCGTCATTGTCGGCGCGCCCTTCACTTTTCTGTCGAAGAGCGGGCTGTTCAGATCGGCAAGCCAGGATCTGGAGAGCGTTCGGCGCTACTCTCTTCTGCTGTTGGGTGTTGCCGCAGCCGGTGCCGTCTGGGCCTTCGTCAATCGCGGCGACAAGTTCGTGGCGGCCAGTTTGCCCGCCATAGTCCTGTTCGTTCTGCAAGCCATTCTAGCCACACGCCTGAAGCCGGCGTCGCCGCGCCTCTAGAGCGCGACGTCCGCGACCAGCAATTCGGTGGCCTGGCTTGCACTGATCTCCAGCCGCACCTTGCCGCTGGCGGCCACACCGTCGCGGGCCTTGGCCGCCTCGCCGTTCACCGTGAAGGCGCCGGTAGCGGCCACCAGATAGGCGCCGCGGCCCTCGGCCAACAGATGGGTCACGCTCTCGCCGGGCTTGAGTGTGGCTGCCAGGATGGCGGCGTCCTGATGGATGGCGAGCGCACCTTGATCGCCGTCTCGGCCGGAGGCCAGCGGAACCAGCCCGTCATTCCGGCTTCCCCCGGGAAAGGCGCGGGTCTCCCAGCGCGGTGCCACTCCGGTCACCGCTGGCTCGATCCAGATCTGGAAGATCTGCGTCTCCTCTCCTTCCAGATTGTACTCCTCGTGCAGGATTCCCTTGCCGGCCGACATGACCTGCACGTCGCCCGCCAGGGTCCGGCCCTCGTTGCCGAGATGATCCCTGTGGGTGATCGCGCCTTTGCGGACGTAGGTGATGATCTCCATGTCGCGGTGGCCGTGGCGGTCGAAGCCGCTGCCGGGCCGAATGGTGTCGTCGTTCCATACCCGCAAGGTGCCGAGGCCCATGCGCTTGGGGTCCAGGTAATTGCCGAAAGAAAAGTGGTGGTGCGCGTCCAGCCAGCTGTTCTGGAAGTGGCCCAGCCGCGCGAAGGGTCGGACTTCGATCATGGCGTGTTATTCCTTATCTCTTTGCAGAAGAGCAAGCGCGCCTCAGGCGGCCTGCTTGACCGCGACACCGGCGACATGCCAGCCCTGGAAGCGGGCCAGCGCCAGCTCCCGGTCGCTGGGTTGGCGGCTGCCGTCGGGCCCGGCGATGGTGCCGGCGCCGTAAGGCGAGCCGCCGCGCACCTCGTCGATCTGGGTCAACTCCGGCGCCGCGTAAGGCAAGCCCACATAGATCATGCCGTGATGCAGCAGGGTCGGGATGAAGGTCAGGATGGTCGATTCGTTGCCGCCACCCGTGCCGGTGGAGGTGAAGACGCTGGCGACCTTGCCGATCAGCTTGCCGCCCGCCCAAAGGCCGCCGGTCTGGTCCAGGAAGTTCCGCATCTGCGAGGCCATGTTGCCGAAGCGCGTCGGCGTGCCGAAGATGACGGCGTCGTAGTCCGCCAGCTCTTTCGGATCGGCGACGGGGGCGGCCTGATCGGTCTTGAAGTTGGAGGCTTTGGCGACGGCCTCGGGCACCAGCTCCGGCACCTGCTTTAGCGTCACCTCGACGCCGTTGACCTCGGCCGCGCCGGCGGCGATGGCCTGGGCCATGGTCTCGATATGGCCGTAGGAGGAATAGTAGAGCACCAGAAGCTTGGTCATTGCTGTCTCCCTCGCTGTCCGAAAGCGCGATGCTTCGTCATGAGGCAGAGATGGCACTTCCAAGATGAGGGACAATCACGCATATTTGGAAAGAATAGTTCATTCTACGGAACAATCTTAGGTCTCTTCCTCGCTAAGCTGACGCTCTGCCTCCGCAAGCAAGGAGTCCCGCGCCGGCAGGAAGTCCTGTTCGATCCACCAAGCCTCCAAGCGACGCATGAAGCGCCCGACCTTCGGCCCGCGGGGCAGGCCCAGTGCTTCCAGATCCTTGCCGTTGATCGGAAGCTTTCGCGGTTCCCAGGCCTTTGCCTCGCGCTCCAGTTGGCCGAGCCCGTCCGGGCTGAGTGTTTGCGCGGCGGCTGCCAGACGGCCGCAATCGACGAGCGCCTCGGCACCGTGGTGATAGAGCAGGCTGCGCCGCACCTTGCCGTCTTCCAAGTCGGGCCCCTCGCCGGGTGCTGCGGTCATGGCGCGAAGCCGGCGGCGTTGAAGGTTGGACAGCCGCAGGGAGGTGCCGAGCTGATCGGCCAGGCCTGCCTCCGTCGGGAGAAGCGCAGCCAGGCGCTGCAGGGAGTCGCTTTCCGGCGCCAAGGTCACAAGGCGCCTCAGGGTCTCCAGATCCCGGGTTTGCGGCAGCACCTGGATCAGGATGCCGCCCAGGCGCATGGCCTCCAGGACCGGCAAGGGATCGGGCGCCGCCAAGAGCCGCAGCAGCTCGTCGCGCTTGCGTTCGCCCGAGATGATCTCCAGGCCTTCGGCCAGGCCGCTCGCCGCGGCCAGGCCGTCCGCATCCAGGGGTGTGCGGGCGTAGTAGGCATGAAAGCGCAGGAAGCGAAGGATGCGCAGATAGTCCTCGCGGATGCGCTGCCAGGGATCGCCGACGAAGCGCACGCGCCCGGCCTTCAAGTCCTCAGCACCCGCGAAAAAGTCGTGCAGCCGGCCTTGATTGTCGAGGAAGAGCGCGTTGATGGTGAGGTCGCGGCGTGCGGCGTCGCGACGCCAATCTTCGGTGAAGGCGACGGTGGCATGGCGCCCGAAGGTCTCGACGTCTTCGCGCAGCGTGGTGACCTCGAAGCCTTGGCCTTCGGCGATCGCGGTCACTGTGCCGTGCTGCAGACCGGTTGGGCGCGACTTGAGGCCGGCCCGCGCAACGGCTTCCATGACAGCCTCCGGGGGCAGGGGCGTGGCGATGTCGATGTCCTTGATCGGCCGGCCGGCCAGGTGATCGCGCACGCAGCCGCCGACGAAACGGCCTTCCGATCCCGCGGCTGCTAGGGCGGCGAGCACGGCTTGCACCGGCGCGGCGGCGGCCCAGGTCGGCAGCGGGCTGGTCATGGAGAGGCCCGTCAGTTCTGCGAAGAGTCGCGCTGGATCAGGCTGGGCCCGCCGATCAAGCCGTCGGGGTCCCAATCGAAGATCCGCATCGATACGAAGGAGAGGATAACCAGCACGACGCTGGCGATGATGAGCCAGGCCCAGGGCCAGGTCTCCCAGCTGTCGGTTCTGCCCTCTGCCAGCGCCGATTGCCGTTTGCGCTCGATCCAGGTCCACAGCCCGTAGACGATGAAGGGTGTGGCAAGCGCGAGTGCGATTAGCAGGATGCGGCCCATGTCGCCTAACTCTCCCCCGGCCCCGACAGAACCTCGACCAGATTGTTGATCATGCCGGCGGTCGCCCCCCAGATGTAATAGCTGTTGTAAGGGTAGGCGTAGAAGTAGCGTATCTTGCCGGCATAGAGGCGGCTGTCCATCTGGCGGCTCTCGGGGTCCAGGAAAAAGCGCAAGGGCACCTCGAAGGCCGATTCGACCTCCACCTCCTGCAGCGAGAGGCGATAGGGCGGGCAAATCAGCCCGATCACCGGGGTCACCTCGAAGCCTGTGCGCGTGATGTAGGTATCGAGCCGGCCGCAGGGCTCTATCTCCGCGCGCCCGAGGCCGACCTCCTCCGAGGTCTCGCGCAGGGCTGCGTCTTCCGGCGAGGCGTCGACTTCCTCCATGCTGCCGCCCGGAAAGGCAATCTGGCCGGAGTGATGCTTCAGGTGCCGGGTTCGTCTGGTCAGCAGCAGGCCAGGCTCGGGGTGCAGCACGATGGGGACCAGCACGGCTGCCTGGCGCAGCGGCAGGGTGGGATCATAGAACTCGGGATTGAGTTCGTGGTCGCCGCGTGGGATGGGGGCGCTGTCGGGGGCCTGTGGGGCGGTGCGCCGCCGTGGCTCCGGCAGGCGCGCCAGACGCGCCGAGAGCTCCTCCAAGGACACGCCGGCAGATGTCATGAGGCGCGCCCAAGCGGGAAGAACCGCCCGCTGCTCCAAAGCCCCAGGATCGACTCGTCATCGTCTGCCGGCACGGCTAGTTCCACCAGGCGATAGAAGACGGCCCGGGTGATGAGGGCTTCCAGGCCCGGCCTGACCTCGACGTAGGGCTTCGGCTCGCCGCTTTCCGGCTGCTCGGCGACCCGCAGGGGATGCGCTTGCCCTGCCGTGACCCGCTGGTCCAGATTGGTGGTGAAGTGCAGCGTCTGGCCCCGGCCTTCGCCCTCGCTTTCGCAGTCGACGGCGATGAAGGGCGCGTCCTCGACCTCGATGCGGCCACGCTCAACGGGGGTGACCAGCCAAAAGCTGCCGTCTTTCTCGCGCCTTAGGACCGACGCGAAGAGCTTCACCAAGGGCATGCGATTGATCGGCGAGTTCTGATAGTACCAGGTGCCGTCGGCGGCGATGCGCATGTTGAGGTCGCGTTCCGGCTCGCCCGGGTGCGGCTTCCGCTGGTCTTGCACGCCCTCCGGCCCTACATCTTGGGCTGCGGAGCCGTTCACAGGTTTGGTCATAGCGCCATCACAAAATCGCCAGCTTGTCCGATCAGCTTCGCCAAGAATGCTTCACTCCAGGCTAAAGTAGGCGCGCGAGCCCCGTCGCAAAAGCCTGTCGCGAGAGAGGGTGGCGAAAAAGGGGGAGCGACGCGGGCTGCAAGAGGCAGACTTGCTGCGATTAAGGAAAGGCGCAACGGTGGCGGTACTCGATAGCGGAGCAAAGACGGAGGCCTCGGCGGACCAGCTGGCTGCCTCCATGGAGGAAATGGCCGATCAGCTGAAGCAGGTACGCGCGGCGATCGGCGAGGTGATTTTCGGGCAAGACCAAGTGGTCGATGCCGCCCTGGTGACCTTGCTTGCCGGCGGGCATGCCTTGCTGGTGGGTCTGCCGGGCTTGGCCAAGACCAAGCTGGTGGAGACTCTGGGCAGCGTCTTCGGGCTCAGCGAGAAGCGTATCCAATGCACGCCCGACCTCATGCCGGCGGACATCGTCGGCAGCGAGATCCTGGAGGAGGGCGAGGACGGGCGCCGTCGCTTCCGCTTCGTCCCCGGCCCGGTTTTCGCCCAGCTGCTGATGGCCGACGAGATCAACCGGGCGAGCCCGCGCACGCAGTCGGCCTTGCTGCAGGCGATGCAGGAAAAGCGGGTCACGGTCGCAGGCGAGTACCATGCGCTGCCAACCCCCTTCCATGTGCTGGCGACGCAGAATCCGATCGAGCAGGAAGGCACCTATCCCCTGCCGGAGGCGCAGCTGGACCGCTTCCTGCTGGAGATCGACGTGGCCTACCCGGATTTGGAGGCCGAGCGCCGCATGCTGCTGGCGACCACCGGCCTCTCCGAGGCGCCGGCGCGCCAGGTCACCGACGCCGACGCGCTGCAGCGTGCCCAACGCCTGGTGCGGCAGGTCCCGGTCGGTGAAAAGGTGGTCGAGACCATCCTGGCCTTGGTGCGCGACGGCCGTCCGCAGTCGAGCCGCCTGGCCGACGTGCAGACCCACGTGGCCTGGGGGCCGGGGCCGCGGGCCAGCCAGGCCTTGATGCTGGCGGTGCGCGCCCGTGCGCTGGTGGAGGGACGCTTGGCGCCTTCGCTCGACGACGTGGCGGCCTTGGCGCCGGCGGTGCTGCGCCATCGCATGGCCTTGGGCTTCGCCGCCCGTGCCGAGGGCTTGAGCCTCGACGACATCCTGGATGCGGCTACTTGGCACGCTCAACTGAGGCAAAGATCGCACGGCAGCGGGGCGCCAACCTTGCTGCTGCGCAGGCGCTCGCCGAGCGCTTGCCGCCCTTGGTGGTCGATGCGCTGAGGATCGCCGACACCGTTGCGGCCGGCCTGCACGGCCGTCGCCGTGCCGGCCCCGGCGACACCTTCTGGCAGTTCCCGTCCCTATGTGCGGGGCGACCTGCCGCAAGCCATCGACTGGCGCACCTCGGCGCGCAGCGACCAGGTCTTCGTGCGCGAGCGCGAGTGGGCCGCGGCCGCCAGCCTCTACCTCTGGCGCGACGGCAGCCCATCGATGAACTGGCGCGGCGCGCGCAATCGGCCAAGCAAGCTGGAGCGCGCCAATCTGCTCATCCTGGGCCTGGCCGCACTGGCGCTGCGCGGCGAAGAGCAGGTCGCCCTCTTGGGCGTCGACCGGCGGCCCCGGCGGGGCCGGGCAGCGATCGGGCATCTGGCCGAGGCCTTGGACAAGGTGGGGCAAGAAAGCCTGCCGCCGGAAGGACCGATCCCGCGCCATGCTAGCCTGCTGCTGATCGGTGATTTCTATGCGCCCCTGGAGGAGCTGTCGGCTCGCCTGGGCCTCTTGGCGGCGCGTTCCTTCGGCGGCCTGATGGTACAGATTTATGATCCGGCCGAGGCGGCTCTGCCCTTCGACGGCCGGGTGCGCTTCGAGGGCCTGGAGGGCGAAGGGCGCTGGCTGGCGCCCAGGGTGGAGTCCCTGCGCGGCGCCTACTTGGAGCGCTTTGCGCGGCATCGCGAGGCCTTGGCCGCCTTGGCCAGCAGTTTCGGCTGGCGTTTTCTGGCGATGCCCAGCGATCAGCCGGCGGCGGCCGCGCTCGCCAGCATGCATGCCGGCTTGGATCCGGGGCCGGTAGTTCTTCGATGAACCTCTTCGCCACCCTGAGCTTCGCACAGCCGTGGCTGCTGCTGGCGCTGGCCTTGCTGCCGCTGCTGTGGTGGCTTTTGCGGGCGACGCCGCCGGCGCCCCGTCGCTTGCGATTCCCCGCGATCCGCCTGCTGTTCGGCTTGCTGCCGGTCGAGGAGACGCCGCAGCGCACGCCCTGGTGGCTCTTGCTCTTGCGCCTTCTGGTCGCTGCCCTGGTCATCGTCGCCTTCGCGCGGCCAATGTTCAACGCGGCCACCACCCTGCCGGGCCAGGATCCGCTGCTGGTGGTGATCGACGACGGTTGGGCGGCTGCGCCGGATTGGCGCCAGCATCAGCAGGCCCTCGACGTCCGACTGGCCGAGGCGGAGCTGGCCGGCCTGCCGGTCCGGCTGCTGCGGACCGCCCCGGGCGCGGCCGGCGAGGTGCCGAGGGTCTCCGGCGAGATGACCGCTGCCGATGCGCGCAGCCTGGTCGCCGGCATGCGCCCGCAGCCATGGCCCAGCGACCGCGAGGCGGCGGCCGAGGCCCTGGAGCAGTTTGCGAGGGGCCGATCATCAGGTACTCTGGGCCAGTGACGATTAGACCGGGGGGATGGCGAGGCTTTCGGGCGGCGTTTGGCGGCGCTCGGAGCCGTCACCCTCCTGCGCCCCAGCCGACGGAGCTGGCGCGTGTGATCCGGCCGCCGGAGGACATCGACAACGGCATCCTGGTGACGCTGGATCGCCCCTTGGCGGCCCCCTCGCTGCCCATGACCTTGCGGGCACTGCGCGACGATGGCCGCGAGGTCGCGCGTGCCGAGGTGATCTTCGAGGAGGATGCGCTGGAGGCGACGGCGCGCCTGGAGTTGCCGCTCACCCTGCGCAACGCCATCGCGCGCTTGGTCCTGACGGACGAGCGCAGCGCGGGCCGCGGTCTTCTTGCTGGACGGTCGCGCCCGGCGCCTGGCCGTCGGCCTGGTCGAGGAAGAAGGCGCTTCGGCGCCGGCGCAGCCCTTGCTCAGCGAGCTGCACTATGTCGAGCAGGCCTTGGCACCCTTCTCGGTGATCAGCCGGGGCAGCTTGGAAAGCCTGCTGGAAGAGCCGCTGTCGGTCCTGGTCATTCCAGACCGCGGGGCGCTCTCGCAAGCCGAGCGGCGTCGCCTCGAGGCTTTCATGGAAGAGGGCGGCCTCATCCTGCGCTTTGCCGGACCGCGCCTTGCCGGCAGCCCGGATGCGCTGACGCCGGTGCCGCTGCGCGGCGGCGATCGCCGGCTGGGCGGCGTCCATGTCCTGGGAAGAGCCGGTTCCGGTCGCCCCCTTGACGAAAGGGCCCTTCGCCGGCCTGACCGTGCCGGGCGAGGTGACCGTCGACCGCCAGGTCCTGGCCGAGCCCTCGCCGGAACTGGCCGAGCGGACCTGGGCGCAACTGGCCGACGGCACCCCGCTGGTGACCGCCGCTCCCAGGGGCGAGGGCATGCTCGTCTTGGTGCACACCACCGCCAGCCCGTCGTGGAGCAACCTCGCGCTCTCGGGCCTCTTCGTCGAGATGCTGCGTCGCGTGGTCGAAACCGCCAAGGGCTTGACGCCCCTGATCGGCGACGCACGCCTGCCGCCGGAAGCCAACCTGGATGCCTTCGGCCGTCTGGGGCCGCCGGCGCCGGGCGTCTTGGACCTGAGCGCCGAGCAGGTGGCCGAGGCCGCGGTCGGGCCGCGCCATCCGCCGGGATACTATGGTGGCGCGGAGAACCGCCGTGCCTTTAATCTAGAGCTGGCGGTGCCCCAGCTGACGGCCCTGCCGGAGATCACCGGCACCACCACGGCGCCCTATCAGACGGAGCCGGCCTTGGATTTGAAACCCTGGCTGTTGACGGCCGCCTTGCTGTTGCTGCTGGCCGACCTCTTGATCACCTTGGGCTTGCGCGGGCTCTTGGTGCGCCCGGTGACGGCTGCCTTGCTGGCCTTGGTGGTCGTCGGCGGACAGGGGACGCCGGCCTTTGCGGCCGATGACGGCCTGGCGATGGAGGCCTCGCGCGATACCCGCCTGGCCTTCGTCGAGACCGGCAACGACGAGGTCGATGCCATCAGCCGCATCGGCCTCGAGGGGCTTTCCAACATGCTGAACCGGCGTACCGCGGTGGAAGCGGGCCCGCCGATCGGCATCGATCTCGACCGCGACGAGCTGGCCTTTTTCCCGCTGCTCTACTGGCCGGTCACCTTGGACCAGCCGGCACCCAGCCCGGAGGCGGTGGGGCGCGTCAACCGCTTCCTCGCCGGCGGCGGCACCATCTTCTTCGACCTGCGCGATCCCGGCGGCGGCGGGCCGGCCTCGAGCGCCACCGCGGCCCTGCGCCGGATAACCGCGCAGCTGGAGATCCCGCCCTTGCAGCCGGTGCCGCCGGAGCACGTGCTGACCAAGGCCTTCTACCTGATGCAGGACTTCCCCGGCCGCTATGACGGCACCACGCTGTGGGTCGACACCGAAGGGACGGTGGCCAACGACGGCGTGGCGCGGATCCTGATCGGTGCCAACGACTGGGCGGCGGCCTGGGCGCTCGACCGCAACGGGCGGCCGCACTTCGCCGTGGTGCCGGGCGGCGAGCGGCAGCGCGAGATGGCCTTCCGCTTCGGCATCAACCTGGTGCTCTACAGCCTGACCGGCAACTACAAGGCCGATCAGGTGCATGTGCCCTTCATCCTGGAGCGCCTCGGCCAATGAGCAGCACCTCGCTGGCCTTCGCGCCCTTGGTGCCATTGCCGCTGCTTTACGGCTTGATGGCGGTGGGGCTATTGCTCCTGGCATTTTCGGCCTGGAGGCAGGCTGTCGGCTGGCCCTTGCGCGGGCTCGCCATCGCCTTGCTGCTGCTGGGCTTGGCCAACCCCTCGATCATTCACGAAGAGCGCGCCGGCCTGCCCGAGCACGCGGTGATCCTGGTCGACGAGAGCCCCAGCCAGGAGGTCGAGGACCGCAAGGCGCAGACGGCGCGTGCCGTGGCGGCCCTGGAGGCGCAGTTGGCCGCCATGCCGCAGGTCGAGACCACGGTTCTGCGGGCCGGTCAAACCGGCGAGGGCACCCGCCTCTTCGCCGATCTGGAGGAGGCCCTGGCCGATCTGCCGCGCGGCCAGGTGGGCGGCGTCTTCATCGTTTCCGACGGACAGGTGCACGACGTGCCGGACAGCATGGAAGCGCTGGCCATCGATGCGCCCCTGCACCACCTGGCGACCGGCCGGCCCGAGGCGCGCGACCGTCGCCTCGTCGTCGTCGATGCCCCCAGCTTCGGCATCGTCGGCAAGGAGCAGAGCCTGACCGTGCGCGTGGTGGAGCAGGGCGATGGCGGCGGCCAGGCCCTGCTGTCGATCAGCCAGGACGGCTGGCCGTCGCAGTCCATGCGGGTGCCGGTCGGGCGCGACGTCTCCGTGCCTTTCACCTTGAACCGCCGCGGCGAGAGCCTCTTGCTGCTGGAGGTCTCGCCGGGCGAGGATGAGCTCAGCCAGGAGAACAACCGCGCCGTCGTCGCGGTGAACGGCGTGCGCGACCGCTTGCGGGTGCTGCTGGTCTCCGGCGTGCCTCATACGGGCGAGCGGGTGTGGCGCAACATCCTGAAGTCCGATCCCTCGGTCGATCTGGTGCACTTCACCATCCTGCGGCCGCCTGAGAAGCAGGACGGCACGCCGATCCACGAGCTCTCGCTGATCGCCTTTCCGACCCGCGAGCTCTTCTCGATCAAGCTGCAGGAGTTCGACCTGGTCATCTTCGACCGCTATCGCCGGCGCGGCGTCCTGCCCAGGCTCTATCTGGAGAACATCGCCCGCTATGTCGCCGAGGGCGGTGCTTTGCTCGAGAGTGCCGGGCCGGCCTCGGCCACCAGCCTGTCGCTCTACGGCACGCCCTTGGGCGCGGTCATGCCCTTGGCGCCTACCGGCGAGGTGATCGAGCGCGGCTATCGGCCGGAGCTGACGGATCTTGGCCATCGCCATCCGGTGACAGCCGGCCTGCCCGGCGCCAATACGGTGGACGGCGATCCGCCGGAGTGGGGCCGCTGGTTCCGCTTGGTGGAGGCGCAGCAGGACAAGGGCCAGATGCTGATGGAGGGCCCGAGCGGCCGGCCGCTGCTGGTCCTGGAGCGGGTCGGCGAGGGCCGCGTGGCGCAGATCATGTCGGACCACGTCTGGCTCTGGGCCCGCGGCTTCGAAGGCGGCGGCCCACAGGCCGAATTGCTGCGCCGCGTCGCTCACTGGCTGATGCAGGAGCCGGATCTTGAGGAAGAGGACCTGCGGGCCAGGGTCGAGGGCGACCGCCTGGTGGTCGAGCGCCGCTCGCTCTCCAGCGAGCCCGTCACCGTGACCTTGGAGCTGCCCGACGGCACGGCCGAGACCCTGGATCTGATCGAGCAGGAGCCGGGCCTGATGGTCGGCCGGCGAACCCTGGAGGACACCGGTCTCTACAGCGTCCGCCACGGCGATCTCACGGCGCTGGCCGCGGCCGGCCCGCTCAACCCCTTGGAACTGACCGACCTGCGCAGCAGCACCGTCCCCTTGGCACATCTGGTGGACGCCAGCGGCGGCGGCAGCCTCTGGTTGGAGGACACGCCGGAGCCCGATCTGCGCAGCGTCAGCCGCGACGGCCGGCGCGCCGGCAGCGACTGGGTCGGCCTGGTCCGCCAGGACCGCTACCGCGTCACCGGCGTCAGCGAGCAAGCGCTACTGCCGGCCTGGGCCTTCCTGCTGCTGGCCTTGGGCGCGGCGGTGCTGGCCTGGCGGAGAGAGGGGCGGTAGGTCGGGCTAAGGCTTAATCCAACGGTCTGTTTTGAATGACCCAGCGATGGAAGTCCTCGGGAACGACGTTGCTGCCGCAGATGATGGTCGCGACACGCTTGCCGGCAAAGCGAGGCCGGGCCTCGAGCATCGTCGCGATGCCGAGGGCGGCAGAGGGTTCGACCACCAAGCCGGCATGCCGATAGAGCAACTGCATGCCCTGCTTGATGCTCTCCTCCTCGACCAGAACGACATCGTCGGCGATCTCCAACAGGTCGTCCAGGACCTCTGGAATGGGGCGGCGGCCGGCGACTCCGTCGGCGATCGTTTCGAAGGAGTCGGTCTCGATTACTCTTCGCGCGCGCCAGGACAGGGTCATAGCCGGTGCCCCCACCGGCTGAATGCCGATCACTTCAACGTCAGGACAAAGGGTTTTCAGCGCAAATCCCACACCGGTCACCATGGCACCGCCGCCGAGCGCCAGCAGGACGGCGTCGAAGCCGTGGGGATCCTTTGCCAATTCCAGGCCGATGGTGGCGGCCCCTTCGCAGGTATCCAGGTTTTCGCTGTCTTCCACCAGAAAGGCGCCTTCCGTCGCCGCGATCCGCACCGCGGTCTCTCTCGCCAGCTCGATGTCGCCGTCCACCAGGCGGACATCTGCGCCCAAGGCCCGAATCCGGTCGAGCTTGAGCGGATTGGCCGTCGCCGCGGCTACGACGATCGTCGCAAGACCACGTGACCGGCCGCTATAGGCCAGCGCCTGGCCCAGGTTTCCAGCGCTAGCGCAAACGGCTGACCGCGGGCCGGGTCCTTCTGCCAGCTTCGACATGACAGTGTCTGTGCCTCGCCCTTTGAAGCAGCGGATAGGATTCGAGGTCTCGACCTTGAGCGTGACCGTGCAGCCAAGCGCCTCCCCCAAGGCCTCACAACGATACTGCGGCGAATTCAGAAACTCTGGCGCTATGCAGGCGCGCGCGGCAGAGATCCGATCCATGTCCAGCCGTGTCATGAAGGTCTTCCGTCTGTTGGGGGCCTTAAGCCAACAGGATGGCTTGGGTCACTGCTCAAGTGCGCGATAGAGGTGGTAGCGCCCTTCGGCAACGCCGTCGGGCAGGGGCCGGCGCTCGGCGCCCGGCAAGCGTAGCACCTGGTCACTCAAGACCAAACCACCCGGTGCCAGAGCCGGTGCCAGGGCTTGGCTGACGAAGGCGGCGAGTCTGGCATTGGCCGCTTCGTCGCCGCTGCCCATGTCGGCGTGGACCAGGACCACCTGACCCCTGAAGTCCTCGGCCGCGCGTGGCAAGGTGTCATGGAAATCGCCGAGGTAGAGCCGGTCGTCGGGCGGGATGCAGTCGGGATGGGCGGCGACCTTGCGTTCGAAGACGTAAATCGGCCAGCGGTCGGGATCGGTCAGGCGCTCACGCAGGTGGTCGTAGGTGCGGCCGTTGCCGAGGCCTAGCTCGAGAACCGGGCCGGGGCGCCGGTCGATGGCGGCGCAGGCCTGGTCCAGGCAGGCGCGCTGGGCCTCCAGGCGGCGAATGGCGGAATCGAGACGGCTCACGGGGCGGCGGCGGTGGGGTCGGTCGCTAGTGTTGTGACTCTGACAATTGGTCCCTACTCACCGTCATGCCCGGATCAAGCCCGGCAATGACGCACTTAGGGAATTGAGAACCAATTATCAGAACCACAGCGCTAGTGCCCGCCACGGGCGGCGAAGAGGTCTTGCGTGGTCTTCTCCAGCCTGGCGGCGAGGATGCGCATCACCTCCATCCCGATCTGCGGGAAGTCCTGCACCAGGCGGAAGAAGAGGTCCTTGGTGATCTTCAAGGTGTGGGTCTTGGACTTGGCGCGCACCGTGGCGGTGCGGGGCACGTCGCAGAGGATCGCGATCTCGCCCAGGACGGCGTTCTTCTGCAAGGTGGCGACCACCACCTCGCTGCCGTCGGGTTGATTCAGCACGACATCGGCCTCGCCTTCCAGGATGATGTAGGCAGCGTCGCCCTGGTCGCCCTGGCGCACCAATGTCTGGCCCGGCTTGAAGGTCAGGCGCTCACTGGCGAAGGCCATGAGCTTCAGCTTGCTGGTTTCGATGTTGGCGAAGAGGGGCACCCTCTTCAGCGCATCGACTTCTGAGTCCAGGCTCATCGTTTTCGGGCTCCTTGCCCCTTGGTCTTGGTCCCCTTACCAATCGGACTGTCCGGTTGGTACATTATCGCGTTCAGACCTCTCCGGCCAGCACGCCGCCTTGCTTGGTCAACTCGTCGTAGCTGCCGGTCGCGGCCAGCCGGCCTTCCTGCAGCACGGCCACGGAATCGAAGCCCTGGGCGGCTTGCGGCCGGGTCATGGCCCAGACGATGCCGCGGCCTTTGCGGTGCTCGCGCACCCGCTCCATGATCCGGGTCTGGGTCGCGGTATCGAGCGAACCCAAGGCATCGTTTACCACCAAGAGGTCCGGATCCTTGAGCAGTGCGCGGGCAAGGCCCAGCAGTTGGCGCTGCGATTGGCTGAGGCGCTTGCCGCCCAGGCCCACGTCATAGCCGAGCCCGACCTCCATGACGGCGCCGCGCAGATCCAACTCGTCCAGCACCTGGACCACCAGGAACTGCAACGTGGCCTCGCCTTCCGCCTGGCCATAGACCACCCGTCCGAACAGCACGTTGACCAGGATCGGCGCTGCCGCATTGTAGAGCGAAGGGTCATAAGGCTCCAGAGCGCTCATCTCCGAGCTGGTGAGGCGTTGGGACAGCGCCTTGCGGGCCGCCAGGATCTTCTCTTCCGTGGCCTCGTCGATCAGGCCGAGGCGGTGGCGGGCCTCGCTGTAGTTGAAGGTCAACTCCAAGAGCCGCGCCTTCTCCTCCTGGTCCAGGCCCTCGACGCCGCTGCGGTCGGCCTTGACGATCAGGCTCTGGAAGTCCGGCAGGTCATCGGCTTCGATGAAGCTGAACTGATCGAAGAAGGGATGGCCCGGCGGCAGGTCGGCGAAGAGTTCGACCATGGTGCGTGCTATCGACAGGCCCATTTCGCGCAGGTCCTGCTCCATCGTGCTGCCGCCGTCCTTGGTTTCCTTCAGAACCTCCAGGACGACGGGATTGCTGGCAAGCGCCGTGCCTTGCAGGCCGGCGCTCTTGGTGGTGCCGAACAGCAGGTTCTCTGCCAAGGTGCTGCTGCGGTTGTAGGCATCGGGGGTCGAAGCGGTCGACCAGGTCGGAGAGGCCTTCCTCTTGCAGCTTCTCGTTCAGCAGGCGGCGCGCCTTCAGCAAGTTCTCTGCCATCTGCGGATGCGCTTCGGGGTCGATGGTGCCGTAGAGGCCGAAGCGGAAGACGTCGTGCTCCAGTCCGACTAGGTAGAGCGCCTGGCGCAGAGCGCGCTCCTCATCGCTGCCGTTCTCGCCGCCCAGCGGCCGGCGGTCGACCCAGTCGTAGTCCAGCGGCAGCACCGGATTGCCGGCCCGCTTGGCCTCCTTGTCGCGGAAACCTTCCTCCGGGTCCTGCGCCTGCGAGCGCGCCCGGTAGGGGGCGTGCTTCAGGCCGTAGAGCAGGTTCTCGCGCACCGAGAGCGGGAAGTGATAGACGTCGGGCGCGACATAGCCCAGGCGGCGCCCGGTGACCCATTCCGGCAAGTCGCCCAGGTCCTTGCCGCCGACCCGCACGTTGCCGCCGGTCGGCAGCTCCAGGCCAGCCAGAATGCCGGCCAGGCGCTCCTTGCCGCTGTTGCTGTCGCCGACGATCGCCAGATGCTTCTCCAGCGGAACGTCGAGATTGATCCCTTGCAGCCGATGGGTACCGTCATCTTCGGTCAGCGAGAGGTTGCCCAGCTCCAGCGCGCCCTCGAGTGGCGGCGCTTCTTCCGTCTTCACCGCTTGCGAGGCCGGCTCGATCATCCGGCCGGGCTGGAACTGCTCGATCACCTGCTCGTACTTGATGGTGACGTCCAAGCGCTGCTGATCCCAGTCGATCAACTCCTTGATCGGGCCTGGCAGGTCCTTGTAGGCGGCGATGACGGCAACCAGCGCGCCGATGTCCAACTCGCCCGCCAGCGCCAGGAGGCCACCGACCAGGTAGAAGATGAAGGGCGTCAGCTGGCTCAGGAAGTTATTGAGAAACTTGACGAAAAACTTGCGCTGGTAGATCTCGAAGCGGATCAGGAAGATGTGCCCCAGGCGGCCCACCAGGTCGGCGCGCTCGTAGTTGGAGGTATCGTTGGCATGCATCTCGGTGGCGCCGTCCATCACCTCGCCGATGCGTCCGGCCAGCGCCCGGGCGGCTAGCTGGCGCTGCTTGCCCAGCACCAGCAGGCGGCGGCGCAGGCGCGGGATCAGCCAGGCCTGGGTCAGTACGATGGCCAGCGAGACCGTTCCCAGCCAGACCGACTGCACCATGATGAAGGTGAGCGCCGTCAGCGCCTGGCCGCCGAGGAAGGCCGGCGTCACGAAGGCATCACCGATGAAGCCGCCCAGCGGCTCCACTTCGTCCTTGATCATGGTGGCGACCTCGGCCTGCTTCATGCGCCTGAGATGCGGCAGAGGAAAGCGCAACACTCGATCAGAAAGCTCGTAGCGCAGGCGCCGCAAGAGGCGCTCGCCCATGCGGCCCTTGCGTGTGTTGATGGTCAGCTTGAACAGGCCGTTCACGATCACCAGCGCCAGGAAGGCGAAGGACAGGACGACCAACAGTGTTTCCTGCTCGAAGGAAAAGCCGGAAAAGAGCTGGATCGGCGCGCCCGTGAGCAGCTCGCCGAAGGGCAAGTTGATGGACAGAAATTTTTGCGTCGCCTGCTCGGCGCTGAAGCCCTGGCCCTGGATGCCCCGGTTCACGATCTGCTTGGGCAGGTCCAAAGAGAGGAAATAGAACGGCATGGAGACGGCAACCAGAATCAGGATGACGACCTGTTCAGGTTTGCTATGCCGCCAGACATACTTGAAAAGGTTGCGCTCCATACCCCCGCTTTCCGTCTAGGCCCTCCGCCGCCAGTCTCCCTGCCCGGCCCGGGAAATCAAGTCGTCATCTTGGCGACGCGCCGTCATTTACCATAGTCTCAGCCGCGCGTGGCGCTTGACAAGCCGATCTGGCAGACGGCAACACCGAGCGGTCATGAAAAGATGGGCAAGACCAGGGGGCTGGGGAAGCATGAAGCGCAAGTCTAGGCGCATCTTGATTTACAGCCATGATTCCTTCGGCCTGGGGCACCTGCGGCGTTGCCGCACCGTCGCCCATGCGCTGGTCGAGGCGGACGACGAGCTGTCGGTCCTGATCCTTTCGGGCTCGCCGATCATCGGCAGTTTCGACTTCAAGTCTCGTGTGGATTTCATCCGGGTTCCCGGCGTCATCAAGCTGCGCAATGGCGAGTACACCTCGCTGAAGCTGCCGATTGCCGTCGAGGAGATGCTGGCGCTCCGCGCCTCCATCGTCGAGCACACGGCCAAGACATTCGACCCGGACCTCTTCCTGGTGGACAAGGAACCCTTGGGTCTGCGCGGCGAGGCGGAACCGACCTTGGCCCTGCTGCGCCAGCGCGGCGTGCCTTGCATCCTGGGCCTGCGCGACGTCATGGACGATCCCGAACTGCTGGAGACCGAGTGGGAACGCAAAAACACGGTGCCGGCGCTGACCAAGTACTATGACGAGATCTGGGTCTATGGCCTGCCACAAATCTGCGAGCCGCTGGCCGGCATCGACCTGCCCGCTTCGCTGCGCAAATCCATGGTCTACACCGGCTACCTGCGGCGCTCGGCCGGCAGCGGCATGGCGCGGACCGTGCTGGAGAAGATCGAAGCGCCCTACATCCTGGTGACGGTCGGCGGCGGCGGCGACGGCGAGGACATCATCGACTGGGTCCTGCGCGCCTACGAAGAAGACCCCAACCTGCCCTATCCAGCGCTGATGGTGCTGGGTCCCTTCATGGCCAGCGAGCGGCAGACGGAGTTCCTGACCCGGGCCTCGCGGCTGATGAACGTCGAGGCGATCACCTTCGATGCGCGCATCGAATCCTTGGTGGAGCGGGCCGTCGGCGTGGTCTGCATGGGCGGCTACAACACCTTTTGCGAGCTCTTGTCCTTCAACAAGCGGGCCATCGTCGTTCCCCGCACCAAACCGCGCAAGGAGCAGTTCTTGCGCGCCAGCAAGGCGCAGGAGTTGGGATTGGTGCATATGCTGACCGACGACGGCAAGCGCCTGGCCGGCGACATGGCGACTGCGCTGCGTCACCTGCCGCAGCAGTCCTTGCCGTCCAGCGTGGTGGTGCCGGGCCTCCTGGATGGGGCCGAAAACGTCGTGCGCCTGGCGCGCCGTTGGTCCGACCGGCGCGATGCCATGGGTGCCCGCGGCCGCTCCGCTGCCCGGGTCGGGCGCTGACCAGCCGGCAATGGCGCTTGGCTTCAGGGTTTCGCCGGTGGTCCGATCGCAGCGCTTGAGTCCCAAGCGTTGCGTGAATCGGTCCACCAAAGCACCACTAGGTTAGGCAGTTATGAGCCCGCGCCGCATTGCCGTCATCCTGAAGGGCTACCCAAGGCTGAGCGAAACCTTCATCGCGCAAGAATTGCTGGCGCTGGAGCGGGCGGGCCTGTCGCTTGTTCTCTATTCTCTCAGGGCGCCGACCGATCCGACCCACCATCCCGTGCACGACGAGATCAAGGCGCCGGTCACCTATCTGCCGGAGTACCTGCATCGAGAGCCGCTGCGGGTGCTGGCCGCCTGGCGGCGTCAGCGCCGGCGCCCCGGTTACGCTCGCGCGAAAGCCGCTTTCTTGAAGGATCTCAGCCGCGATCGGACCCGCAACAGGATCAGGCGCTTCGGTCAAGCGCTGGTACTGGCCGACGAGCTGGCAGAGGGGGTCGAGCAGCTCTATGCCCACTTTCTGCACACGCCGGCCTCTGCCAGCCGCTATGCGGCGCTGATCACCGGGCTTCCCTGGTCCTGCTCGGCCCATGCCAAGGACATCTGGACCACGCCTGACTGGGACAAGCGCGAAAAGCTGGCGGAGATGGCCTGGCTGGTCACCTGCACCGAGAGCGGAGCGAGCCATCTCTCCGCTCTTGCCGGCGAGCCGGAGCGGGTGAGCCTGGTGCGCCACGGCATCGACCTGGCCCGCTTCCCCCTTCCCGAAGAGCAGCATTCCGGCCGCGACGGCAGCGATCCGGCACGGCCTGTGCGCATCCTCTCGGTCGGGCGCGCCGTTGCCAAGAAGGGCTATGACGACCTGTTGGCGGCCCTGGCGGCGCTGCCGAAGGGATTGCACTGGCAGCTGACCCACATCGGCGGCGGCAAAGACCTCGAAGACCTGCGGGCTCTGGCCGGCAAGTGCGGGCTTCAAGCGCGTATCGCTTGGCTGGGGCCGCAGCCGCAAAGCGAGGTCCTGGGCGCCTATCGCACCGCGGACCTCTTCGTGCTGGCCAGCAAGGTGGCTGCAGACGGCGACCGCGATGGATTGCCCAACGTCCTGATGGAGGCGCAAAGCCAAGGTCTGGCCTGCTTGGCCACGGGGCTGCCGGGGATCGAGGAGCTGATTCTTGCCGAGGAAAGCGGCTGCCTGGTGCCGCCAGCGGATCCTGCGGCCCTCAGCGCGGCCTTGGCCGACCTCATCGCCGCGCCGGCAAGGCGGCAAAGCTTGGGCCTCGCCGGCCAGGAGCGCGTGCGCTCCGACTTCGATGCGGGTCACTGCATCCAGGACCTTCTACGGCGCTTTCGACTGCCGGCAGAGGCACCGACGGTGCTGCGGTCGGCCGCGGGGTGAGGGCAGGCAATGCGGCTGGCTTTCTATGCGCCGATGAAGGCGCCGGATCATCCCGTGCCCTCCGGCGACCGGGCCGTAGCGCGGTTGCTGTTGCGAGCGCTGGCTCTGGGCGGGCATGAGGTCGAGCTGGCCTCGCGGCTCAGAAGCTGGCAGGCCGCGCCTGACCTGCAGCGCCAAGCGCGCTTGGCAGAGCTTGGCCAGCGCTTGGCCCAGCGCATTTTGCGGCGCTATGAGAGGCGAGCGGTGGCAGACCGGCCGCAGGCTTGGCTGACATACCACCTCTACTACAAGGCACCGGACTTTCTCGGTGCTCTGGTGGCCGGCGCGTTGCGCATTCCCTATCTGTTGGTCGAGGTTTCGGTCGCGAACAAGCGGGCAGGCGGGCCTTGGGACCTGGGCCACCGGGCGACCTTGGCCGCCGTCGCCGCGGCCGACGGAGTGGTCCAATTGAACCCGGAAGACGCCGAATGCCTGCCGGCCGGCACGAGGCAGACGATCCTTCCGGCCTTTCTGGATGGCGCGCCCTATCGGGCCGCCCAGAGCGCAAGGGCGCAGCTGCGTGCCACCTTCGCCGAGCGCTATGCTTTGGACCCGACCATCCCCTGGCTGATCGCCGTCGCCATGATGCGGCCGGGCGACAAGCTGGCTTCCTATGAGATCCTCGCCTCGGCCCTCGGGCACCTGAAGGGTCATCCCTGGCACCTGCTGCTGGTTGGAGACGGCCCGGCCCGTGCGGAGGTGGAGGCAGCATTTCAAGCAGTCCTCGGCTCTGACGTCGCCCGCCTGCGCTACCTGGGCAAGCTCGCGGAAGACCAGGTTGCCCGGCCCTTGGCGGCCTCCGACATCTTCGTCTGGCCGGCGGTGAACGAGGCCTATGGCATGGCGCTCTTGGAAGCGCAGGCCAGCGGCCTGCCGGCGGTGGCCGGCCGGCGGCCCGGAGTTGCCGGGATCGTGGAGGACGGCAGCAGCGGCCTCTTGGTGCCGCTGGAGGACCAGGCCTTCGCCGGCGCGCTGGGCGCACTGCTGCAAGACCCCCGACGCGTAGCGGCAATGTCGGCAAGCGCGAGCGCCAAGGTGGCGGCCCGCCATGATCTTGCCCCGGCCGCCCATTCCTTGACCCGGGTTCTCGAAGACGCGACCGGGATGTCGCCGAGGCCTTCGCCATGAAGCTCCTGGTCGTTCGCCACGCGGCTACCGATTGGAACGAGAGCCGTCGCCTGCAGGGCCGGCGCGACCGGCCGCTCTCGGCTGCCGGCCTGGCAGCGGCTAGCACCTGGCGCCTGCCGGCTTGGTCCGCCGGCTGGCCGCTTCTGACCTCGCCGCTCAGGCGCGCGCAGCAGACGGCTGAGGCCATGGGCCGGCGCGGCCGAAGTGTCGGCTGGCTGATCGAGATGGACTGGGGGCACTGGGAGGGGCGGCGGCTGGCCGACCTCCGGCAGGCCTTGGGCCCTCGCATGGCGGCCATGGAGGCGCGCGGGCTGGATTTGCATCCGCCGGGCGGAGAGAGCCCTCGGGCAGTCGCACAGCGCCTGCAGCCCTTCTTGAAGCCTCTCGCGCGCGACATGGGCGGGCGGATCCTGACCACCCACAAGGGCGTCATCCGCGCAATGCTGTCGCTGGCCACCGGCTGGGACATGAAGCAGCCCTGGCCGGAAGGCCTGCGGGCCGGTTGCGGACATCTCTTCGAGATCGAGTCTTCCGGCGTGCTGCGGCTGCACCGCCTGAACCTGGAGCTGGTCTGGTGACGGGGCCGGTCGATCTCTTGCTCTATGTCCAACACCTCTTGGGCATCGGCCATTTCAAACGCTCGGCCTTGATCGCGCGCGCAGCCGCGGAGGCCGGATTGGATGTGCTGGTGGCCAGCGGCGGCCTAGCGGTCCCCGATGCCGATTTCGGCGCTGCCAGGCTGGTGCAGCTGCAGCCGCCCTTGCGCAGCGCAGATGAAGCCTTCAGCGCCCTGGTCACTGACAGCGGCGTCCTGCTGGACGAGGCCATGAAGGAGAGGCGACGTGACCAGCTCCTCTCCCTGCTGGCCGCGCACGAGCCGCGGGTGGTGCTGACGGAGATGTTCCCCTTCGGGCGGCGGCAGATGCGATTCGAACTGCTGCCCTTGCTGGAGGCGGCCAAGGCGGCTCCTTGGCGCCCCAAGATCGCTTCGTCGGTGCGCGACATCCTGACCACGCTGAAGCAGCCGGGAAAGATCGCCTGGATCGTCGAGACGGCGCAAGGCTACTACGACTGCGTCCTGGTCCATGGCGACCAGCGCCTCATCCCCTTCGAGCGGACCTTTCCCGAGGCCGCAGCACTCAGCGATCGCATTCGCTACACCGGCTACATCGTCGACGGCGGAATCCCGCCGCGCCGCGCCGTGCCGGACGGCGAGATCTTGGTCTCGACCGGCGGCGGGGCCGTGGCCGAGCCCCTGGTCCGCGCGGTCTTGGCGGCCTATCCCGCCTCGCCCTTGCGGGATCGGCGCTGGCGGGTCCTGATCGGCCACAATCTGCCCGAAGAGCGTTTCCACGCCCTGCAGGCCGCAGCACCACCCGGTATCGCGGTCGAGCGCTCGCGGCCGGACTTCTTGGAGCTGTTGTCGCGTGCCGCCCTCTCCGTCAGCCAGGCCGGCTACAACACATCTCTGGAGGTGCTGGCTGCCGGCGTGCCGGCCGTGGTCGTGCCCTTCGCTGCGGGCGGGGAGACCGAACAGACCTTACGCGCGCGCCTCTTGGCGGAGTCGGGCCGCCTGGTGCTGGTGGAGGAAGCGGGCCTCACCGGGCAGCGGCTGAATGACGCGATGCTTGCCGCCTTGGAGTTGCCCGCTACAGCTTATTGTGAGAAGGGCTTGCAAACCCGGCCCGGGTCCACCGATTTTGCGGTCTCGCTGGAGGGCGCCGCCGAGACGGCACGGCAATTGGCGGAGCTGGCCGGCCGATGAGCCAAGGGATGGAGATGCTGGAGCTGCGCTATCCGACCAATCGCCTGACGGCCGACTGGGTTCGGACGGCCTGCGGCTTGGGGATCGGTTTCGGCATGCTGCTCTTCGCGCCGATTACCTGGTGGACCGGCATCATCTTCGGCGCGATCGCCCTGCTGTTCCTCTATTTCGGCAAGCGCACCTTGGAAAAGCGCCTGCAGCGCATCGCGATCAGCGAGGAGGGGCTTTGGGTCCGCGACCTCAAGGACCGGGCCTTGCCCTGGCCGCAGATGCGGCTGCTGCGCCTGCGCTACTACGGCAGCAAGCGCCAGCACGACAAGATGAAGGCCGGGGACGAGCGCAGCAGCGGCTTCATGGAGATGACCTTGGCAGCCGGCGGCCAGCGGGTGAAGTTCGATTCCGCGCTGGATGGCTTTGCGCTCATCGCCTGGCGGGCCGCGCGGGCGGCGCGCGAGGCAGGCCTTTCGCTGGATCCGGCCAGCGCCGGCAACCTCTTGGACATTGGCGTCGATCCGGACCAAGATACGCCGCCGCCGGAGATGGCGGCCGAGTGGCGTGCCGTAACCGCGGAGCAGTCCGCCGGCATCCAAGAGGGATAAGTGTGCGTGGGGGCAATGAGGGGGCGAGAGGAGGCGGGTCGTGCATGCCTGAAATGAGCGCCGGCGTTACCACCAACCTCTTGGAGGTTTCAGACCTGCGCATCGCCTTCGATCTGGCCGAGGGACGGCTGGAGGCGGTGCGCGGTGCCAGCTTCCGCATTCCGGCGGGGCGGACGGTGGCGCTGGTCGGCGAGTCGGGTTCCGGCAAGTCGGTGGTGAGCCAGGCGATCATGGGTATCCTGCCGCGCCCGGCGAAGATCGAATCCGGCGAGATCCTCTTCGCCGATCCGCAGAAGAACGGGGGGGTCACCGACCTCACCAAGATCAATCCGACCAGCCGGGCCTACCGCAATCTGCGCGGCGGGCGCATCTCCATCATCTTCCAAGAGCCGATGACCTCGCTCTCGCCGGTGCACACCGTCGGCGACCAGATCGGCGAGGCGGTGATCCTGCACCGCGACGTCAGCCGCTGGGATGCGCTCTCGCTGGCACAGGAGATGCTGGGCGCGGTCGGCTTTCCCGATCCGAAGCGGGCACTTACGACATATCCCTTCGAGCTTTCCGGCGGCCTCAGGCAGCGCGCGATGATCGCCATGGCGCTGGTCTGCCATCCGGCCCTGCTGATCGCGGACGAGCCCACCACGGCGCTCGACGTCACCATCCAGGCACAGATCCTGAAGCTGCTGCGCGACCTGCAGCAGGATCTGGGCATGGCGCTCTTGCTGATCACCCACGACCTGGGCGTGGTTGCCAACCTGGCTGACGAGGTGGTGGTCATGTACCACGGCGAGGTGATGGAGCGAGGCGCGTTGGAAGATATCTTCCGCGACCCGGGCCATCCCTATCTGAAGGCCTTGCTGAAGGCCGTGCCGCGCTTCGATATGACGCCCGGCGAGCGGCTGACCCCGATCCGCGAGATCCCGCAGAACGATCAGAGCCGCCTCTTGGCCAAGCGGGTGCACGAGAGCCACGGCAACGTGGTGCCGGGCAGCCCCATCCTGGAGATTTCCGGCATCCGCAAGAGCTTTACCTTGCGGCGCGGCGGCTTCTTGGCCGGTGCCAAGCATGAAGTGCTGGCGGTCGACGATGTCAGTTTCGCCGTCAGGCGCGGCGAGTGCCTGGGCCTGGTCGGCGAGTCGGGCTGCGGCAAGACCACGCTTTCGAAGATGATCATGCGCGGGCTCACGCCGGACGAGGGGCGCATGACCTTCCACGGCGCCAGGGGAGAAGTCGACCTGTTGGCGCTGAAGGGCAAGGAATTGGTGCAGTTTCGGCCGCAGGTGCAGTTCATCTTCCAGGACCCCTTTTCCTCGCTCAACCCGCGCATGACGGTGGGCGATCTCGTCCGCGAGCCCTTGGAGATTCACGAGGTCGGCACGCCGGCCGAGCGCGACGCCCTGGTCGCCGAGCTCTTGCAGGTCGTCGGCCTCAGGCCGCTGCATGCCAAGCGCTATCCGCATTCCTTCTCGGGCGGCCAGCGCCAGCGCATCGGCATCGCCCGTGCGCTCGCCTTGCGCCCGGAATTGGTGATCTGCGACGAGCCGGTCTCGGCGCTGGACGTCTCGATCCAGGCGCAGATTCTGAACCTCTTGAAGGACCTGCAGCGAGAGCTGGGGCTGACCTACCTCTTCATCAGCCACAATCTGGCGGTGGTGAACTACATCGCCGACCGCATCATGGTGATGTGCAAGGGCCGCATCGTCGAGATGGCGAGTTGCGCCAGCCTGATGGCCGACCCGATCCACCCCTATACCAAGGCCCTCTTGACCGCGGTGCCGGAACCGCGCTTGGAAGACCAGCTCGATCTGGGCGCCCTGATGGCCGGGCGGGCCTCCAACCCCGAGGCTTGGCCGGCGCCCTTCACCATCAACGACGGGCAGAGGCCGGGATTTGTCGAGATGAAGCCGGGGCACTGGGTGCGGGCGAGCGCCGTCACCCACCAGGAGGAGAGGAGCGTGCCGTGCTGAGCTTCATCGCCCGCCGGCTCCTCTTGATGGTGCCGACCCTATTGATCACCTCCTTCATCGTCTTCTGCATCATCCAGGCGCCGCCCGGAAACTACCTCGACACCTACATCACCGAATTGCAGAGCCGCGGCGAGCAGGTCGACGAGGGCCGCATCGCCTTCCTGCGCGAGCAGTACGGCTTGGACAAACCCTTCCTGCAGCAGTACCTGGACTGGGTCGGCAATCTGCTGGTCGGAGACCTGGGCTTCTCCTTCGAGTACCAGCTGCCGGTGAACGAGGTGGTGGGCGACCGCCTGTGGCTGACCTTTTTGGTCTCGATGGTGACCATCCTCTTCACCTGGGTGGTGGCTTTCCCGATCGGCGTCTATTCCGCCGTCAGGCAGTACTCGTTCGGCGACTACGCCTTTACCACCTTGGGCTTCATCGGCCTGGCCACACCCAATTTCCTGCTGGCGCTGATCTTGATGTACTTCATGAACGTCTGGTTCGGCGTGCAGATCGGCGGCCTGATGGACGACGAATATCTGGATGAGGGCTTCAGCCTGGCCAAGCTGGGCTCGGTCTTGGCGCACCTCATCGTCCCGGTCATCGTCATCGGCACCAGCGGGACGGCGGCCATGATCCGGCGCCTGCGCGCCAACCTGCTGGACGAGCTGAACAAGCAGTACGTCACCACCGGGCGCGCCAAGGGGCTCTCCTCCGGCAAGCTCCTGATCAAGTACCCGCTCAGGATCTCTCTCATCCCCTTCGTGGCCGATATCGGCAACTACCTGCCCTCTCTGGTCTCTTCTGCCGCGGTGGTCTCCATCGTGATGAACCTGCCGACCACGGGCCCGATGCTGATTCAGGCCTTGAAAGTACAGGACATGTACCTGGCGGGCTCCTTCCTCATGTTCTTGTCGATGCTGACCATTGTCGGGATGATGGTTTCGGACCTGGCCCTGGCGGCGCTCGATCCCAGAATCCGCCTCGAGGGGGGCAGCCAGAAATGAGGGGGCGTCGCGACGACCTGGCCGAGCGATTGGAGCATTACGTCAGCCCGGCGCCCTTCGACCCCTATTCGCGCGAGGTGATGACGCCGGAACAGGAGCGCTACTTTCTTGCCCCCGCCTGGAAGCTGATGTGGTGGCGCTTCAAGAAGCACCGCCTGGCGCTCTGGTCGCTCTATTTCCTGGCGGCGGTCTATCTCATGACGGTCTTCGTGGAGGTCATCGCCCCTTACGGCCTCGAGACCCGCGACGTCCAGCACATCTATGCCCCGCCGCAAGGCATCAACTTCTTCCATGACGGGGAGTTCATCGGACCCTTCGTCTATGGCTACGACTATACCCTCAACATGGAGACCCTGAAGCGCGAGTACACCGAGAGCCCCGACAAGATCTATCCCATCCGCTTCCTCTGCAGCGGTGACAGCTACAAGATGTGGGGCCTCTTCGAGGCGGATTTTCATCTCTTCTGCTCGGCGGAGGGGGGCACCATGTTCCTCATGGGCACCGATCGGCTGGGCCGCGACGTGCTCTCGCGCATTATCTACGGGGCCCGGATTTCGATGCTGATCGGGCTCATCGGCATCGGGTTTTCCTTCCTCTTGGGGATCACCATCGGCGGGCTTGCGGGCTATTACGGCGGCTTCGTGGACAGCGCGGTGCAACGCATCATCGAGGTGGTGCGCTCCTTTCCCGAGATCCCGCTCTGGCTGGCGCTCTCGGCCATCTTACCGGTGACCTGGTCGCCGCTTTGGGTGTTTTTCGGGATCACCATCATCCTGGCGCTCTTGGACTGGCCGGGGTTGGCGCGCGCGGTGCGCTCCAAGCTGCTCTCTCTGCGCGAAGAGGATTTTACCCAGGCCGCTCAGCTCATGGGGGCGTCACCTCGGCGGATTATTTTCCGCCACCTGCTGCCGAGCTTCTCCAGCCATCTGATCGCCTCGCTCACCCTCTCCATTCCCTCGATGATCCTGGCGGAAACGGCGCTCTCCTTCCTGGGCTTGGGCTTGCGGCCGCCGATCACCTCTTGGGGGGTGCTGCTGACCGAGGCGCAGAATATCAACGTGGTGGTGCTCTATCCCTGGCTGATGCTGCCGGCCCTGCCGGTCGTCCTGGTGGTGCTGACCTTCAACTTCCTGGGCGACGGCCTGCGCGATGCGGCCGATCCCTATCGCTAAGCAGGTCGTTTCAGGTGGCAAGACTTGTCAGAGCGCCCTCTCGTGCCTAGGTGACTGACAATCTCATGAATCTGTAGGTGGCGACCATGGCAAGATTCCTCCCATCCTGGTCCCTGGCGCTTGTGGCCGGCGGGCTATTGCTGTCGACGGCACCCTCAATCCGGGCCGAGGTTCTGGCTTCCGGCGACGGGCTCAAGCCCGGCCTTTCGGCCTGCTACATCAACGGCATGATCCGGCACGTGGACGAGATGCTGGACTGGGAGGACTATCGCGACTGCAAGCCGGGCGAGCCCTTGCCGCAGCTGAACTACAAGGTCGGCAAGAAGAAGGTTTTGACCAGCCCCTGGTCAGATGGCGTGATGGCCAAGATTACCGGCTACATCCACCTGGATCAGCCGGGCAGCTATGCCTTCGTGTTCGAATCCAACGACGGCGTGCGGTTGGAGATCAACGGCCAAGAGATCGTCGAGGATCCCGGCGTGCATGCCGATCAGTTCTCGGAAGTGGGGCATTTCCAGGCGAGCAAGCCTGGCTGGTACCCGCTGACCATTCGCTACTTCGAGCGCAAGAACACCTCCACCTTGCGCTTCTTCTGGCAGCCGCCCGGAACCGACGGCACCATGCCGGTGGTCCCGGCCGAGGTCCTGGCACATCGCACCTGAGAAGCCTCTTGAGTGAGCAGGGGGCCTGGCTGAACCGCCGAGGCCCCCGCCCGATAAGGCCGCACAAAGCCGAACGGCCCTCGCGTTCCGGTGTGACCCACGGCCGGTCTGCACCGGCAGCGGGTCAAGCTGTCTTACAGCAGGGTGATGAGCGCTAGGCCCAAGACCGCCACGAGGAAGGCGAGGCCGACCCGGTTGGCGGCATCCAGCACGATCGGCATGGACGTCACTCCCGTTTCAAAGGTCGATCCTCGCAGAGGGCGACGCGGTGATTAGACCGCTCGCCGCTCGCGACCTCTCTTATATAGCAAAAACGTCTATAAAATGCAAGCTTAGAAAAATAAATTGAACGTTCACTCAGACAAGATCACGAGATCCAGTGTCGCGGCGGCCTCCGGCAGTTGAGCGCCCGGCAGGCGCCGTCTGCTCGTCGGCGGGTGGTAGCCCTGCTGTTCCGCCAAGGCATAGGTGGCGGCGTCGGTCAGTGCACGGGACTTGAGGACCTTGTTGTGTTTCTCGATCTTGGTCGCCAGATTCGCCGGCTCGCCGATGATGGTGTACTCCAGCCGCTCGTCCTCACCGATGATGCCGAACAGGACGCGGCCGCTGGTAAGCGCGCCATTGACCTTGGGCGCGGCGACAGCCGCGCGCTGTCGCTTGGCTTCCCATAGCTCAGCTGCCGCCATGATCTCGTCGAGCGCTGCCAGGCCGTCTGCGGCGTAAGCATTGCTTTCGCCCACCGCACCGAAGCTTGCGAGGATGCCGTCGCCAAGGAACTTGTCTACCGCGCCGCCGTGGCGACGGATGATCGGCACCATCAGCGACTGGTACTCCGAGAGGAGTGACAGGGTTTCTTCAGCCGGCAGCCTGGCGACCAGCTGGGTGAAGCCGCGCAGATCCAAGGTGAGGATGGCGGCGTTGCGCAGCTCTCCCTGACCGGCGCTGATCTCGCGGTCGGCGCTCTTGATCCGCTCGGCCACGCCTTCGTCGAAAAAGCGGGAGAGGGTCTTGGCCTTCTGCTCCTCGGTGACCGAGCGCAAGAGCAAGGCCTTTGCGCGGGCCAGCGCCACGGAGAGAATCAGGCTGAAGATGATGATGGTGATGATCTTGTCGAATTCGGCGCCGAACAGCAGCGAGTTGGAGGTCATATAGACGATGTAGTCGCGGGTGACCGGCATGGCGTCGGCTTGGAGGATGACGACATAGACCACCATCACCGCCCAGCCGCCGGCCGCAATCAAGCCTGACAGCAGTACGAAGCGGGAATCGAAACGCAGGCTGCGCAAGGCGATGAAGATGAAAACGTAAAGCAAGGTCGGCGCCTTCAGGAAGAAGGCGGGCGGCTGGTGATAGGTCAGGTGGAAGGACCAGATAACGGTCAGTAGCAGCATCATGTCGAAAACGACCGAGATCGCCAAGGACCACTCCGGCAGGCGCGCCTTATAGGACCAGACCAGGCGGATCACGGTCAGGATGAAGTAGATGAAGAGCGCGGCCGGCACCGGCAGCGCGTCGATGCCGCTGGTCATCTTGGGCGAGATCGACCAGAGCGTCGCCCACAGCAGCACGACGGCCAGTTGAATCCAACCGGTCAGGCGCTCGCCTTGGTCCTGCTGATCACGGATCGCTTGGCGCAGGCCTTCCGGCAGGTCCTCCTCGGAAGGACCGATCAGAAAGGTGTAGGTGCGCTGCCACATCGCTTGCTGCGTCTCCGCTCTCCCTAGCGGTCGCCAGGTTTCACTCTCACTTTGCTAGGCCGCCAAGGGCTGTGCCGCAAGGCAAGGCGGTCATCAGAAGGACGTGAGGGTGGGCGCTGGCTGGTCGGCTAAAGATCCAGGGTCATGCCTTCGTAGGCCACCAAGGTGCCCGGTCGGGCTGCCTCCGCCCCTTCGGCGATGGCGTCCATCGTCGCATCGTCGTGACTGGGGTCATGGTGGAAGATCACTAAGCGCTTGACCCCGGCTTTCTCCGCCAGGCGCATCCCCTCCTGCCAGGTGGAATGGCCCCAGCCGCGGAAGCGCGGATACTCGTTGTCGGTGTAGGTGGCGTCATAGACCATGACGTCGGCGTCCTTGACCAAGGTCAGGATGCGCTCGTCCAGGGTGCCTTCGACATGCTCGGTGTCGGTGACGTAGCAGAAGCTGCGCCCGCCCTCCTCCAAGCGGTAGGCCGTCGCCCCCTGCGGATGGTTGAGGGCGGTCGTCCGCAGGACTGCGTTGGGTGCCGGGTGCAGCGTCTCGCCGGCCTCGAAGTCCTTGTAGATCATGTTGGCGGCGAAGATGTCGGGCGGAATCGGGAACAGCGGCTCGGCCATGTACTTGCATAGGACCTGCTTCAAGGTGAGCCGCGGGGCCAGGTGCCCGGCCCACACGCGAAAGCGGTTTTGCGGTGCGAAGAAGGGGGCGAAGAAGGGAATGCCGTGGATGTGGTCGACGTGGGTGTGAGTGAGGAAGATATCGGCATCCAGCGGCGCTTCCTTGATCAAGGAGATGCCGAGCGGCCTTAAGCCGGTGCCGGCATCGAAGATGAGCAAGCGCTGGCCCAGTCGGACCTCGATGCAAGAGGTATTCCCGCCATAGCGCGCGTAGTCCGGTCCGGGGCAGGCAATCGAGCCGCGTACACCCCAGAAGCGGACGAGGAACTGCGCGTGCGTCTGTTCCTGCGTCATAAGGCTACTTCGCTGCTCCCTTTCCCCAAACTCTGTCGTGTGCCTATGGCTGCCCCGCACTCTAAGACATGGCCATAGACCGGCGAAAGTGCAAAGGCTGGCCTTTGGGCATAGCGATGCTTGCTTGCACCAATGCGAAATGGAGCCGGGGATGAGCGATCAGCAGAGCGCTGACAAAACACGCTGGGGCGGTGTCGCCTTCGGTCTTGTCTTGGCCGCCTTTGCTGCCTTTCAGCAGTTCAAGCTACCGCCGGTGCTGCCGGTTATGCTGGAAGACTACCACTACGACCTGGTTCTGGCCGGCGGCTTCATGAGCATCTATGCGCTGGTTGGGCTTGTGGTGTCGATGCCGCTGTCGCGCCTGATCGCCAGGGTGGGGCCGGTCGGGCCCCTGTGGGGGGGCTTGGCCCTCTTTCTCTTGGGGAACGTGATCAGCCTGGCGGTGCCGGAATCGGGCTGGGTGGTTCTTTTCGGTCGCGGTTTGGAGGGCTTGGCTTTTGCGGTGATGGCCTTGATAGGGCCGGCCAGCGCCAGCGCCAATGCCGCGCGCAGCACCTTGCCTCTGGTCTTCGCCCTCACCGCCGCCTGGGTTCCGACCGGCCAAATGGTCGCTGCCGTGGTGGCCTTGCCGACGCAGGACGCCGGCATCTGGCGGCCGGTGTGGTGGCTCGCCATCGTCGGGACCTTGTTGCTGGGCGTCTGGCTGGCCTCTATGCAGCGGGGCCGGGGGATCTACCTGGGCGCCGGCTCCCGCGCCAAATCGGGGCGCGCGCTCACCGGCGAAGAGCGCCTCTTGCTGTGGGTTGCGGGCACCGGCTTCCTGCTCTTCTCCGGGCAGTACATCGGCTACATGACCTGGTTTCCCTCCTATCTGGTCGAGGCGCTCGGCTTTACGCCGGCTGAAGCCATCTATGCCTATCTGATCCCGGTGGCGCTGGTGGCCGTCTTCAACGTGGTCTCCGCCTGGCTACTGCGGCGCGGCATGACCCCAGCCGGGCTCTTGGTGGTGGGCTTCGGTCTCGATGCCGTTGGCTGGTTGCTGCCCTTCGCTGACGTCGACGCTTTCGGCCTCGTCCTGCTGTTCGCCTATGGCATCGGCGCAGGATTGGTGCCGGCCGGCCTCTTCGCCATGCCCACCACCATCGTCGGGCCCGGCGGGCCGACGATCGCCGCCTTCGGGATCATGATGACCCTGCGCAATTTCGGCGTTCTGGTCGGGCCGCTGTTGCTTGCCGTCCTCATCACGCCCGACGGTGGCTGGTCCGTCGCGGCGCCGGTCTTCTGTACGGTCAACATTGCCGCCTTGGTCATGTGCCTATGGCTGGCGCGCCGGATGCGTGGGCGAGCGACTTAGAAACCACTCCCTGGGCGATCGGCGAGGCTCCGCTCCGCCCGGACGCGACTTGCCCGAGCGGAGCGGAGGACAAGACCCTTAGGCCGCCTTGCGCCTTTCTTCGGCAAAGCTGGGCCTTGCGCGCATCGTCTCCTCCCAGCGCTTGGCGTGCTTGAGCGCGTTCGGCAAGGCCTTGTCGGAGATGTCGCAGACCATCAGCGCCGCCATTCCGGTGATGTCGGCGATGCTGAAGGCCTCGCCGGCGGCGAACGGCCGGCCATCCGACAGCTCTTTGTCGAACCAGGCCCAGTTCTTGTCGAAGCGGCGCAGTTGCGAGGCGGCGTAGTCCGGGATCTGCTCCACCTTGTCGGCGAAGAAGGGCAAGCTGTGACGCGCCATGTCGCCGATCGGTCCGAAGAGGTGGATCTCGATGCGGCGATTCCACATCTCGATGTCGGCCTGCTCGGCGGCGCTTTCGCCCATCAATCTTGGCTCGGGGTGGAGTGCTTCGAAGTAGCGGCAGATCGCAACGCTTTCGCACAGGATTTGCCCGCCATCCAGCTCCAGCACCGGGATCTCTCCCAGCGAGTTGATCGCCAGGAAATCCGGCGTGCGCGTGCCGCCGCCCAGGACGTTGATCTTGTGCCGCGGCACGTCGATCCCCTTCTCGGCGAGAAAGACCTGAACGCGCAGCGTGTTTGGGGTCATCGAATCGTAGAGCCTCATCGGGCTTCACCTCCACCTGGACTTAGGATTTGACAGTCAACCATTCAGTTCACTAATCTGGCGTTCGAGGTTAGTCAACCATATAGTTCACTTATCGGAGCGGAGGAGAATGCCGGACCTCGATAGAACCTTTGCGGCGCTCAGCGACACCACGCGCCGCGCGATCGTTGCGCACTTGGCAGGCGGAGAGGCCCCCCTGTCCGACCTTGCGGCGCCATTCGACATGTCGCTAACGGCGGTCTCCAAGCACGTGCGCGTGTTGTCCGACGCCGGGCTCGTCAGCGTCAGCAAACGCGGGCGCAGCCGCTACTGTCAGCTGAAAGCAGCACCGATGAAGGATGCGGCCGACTGGCTGGACGACTATCGAAGCTTCTGGGAGGAACGACTGGAAGCCCTCGGCCGCTACCTCGGCGAGGAGACGTGAGCCATGGGCTTTCTCAGCAGCAAGGCGGGCGAAGCACCAGTGATCGTCGAAGGGCGGTTCAAGGCTCCAGTCGGGCGCGTCTACCGCGCCTGGACCGATCCCGAGCAGATCATAAAGTGGTTCGGCTTGACGGCTGGCGGCATGCAGGCCGCCGAGATCGAGCTGAAGGTCGGCGGCCAATGGCGCTTCGTGATGAGCGAGGCCGACGAAGGCCGCTCCGTGCTTCACGGAACCTACCTCAGGATCGAGCCTGAGGCCTGCTTGGAGTTTAGCTGGCAGCATGTCTACGAACACGCCGACGGCAGGCGAGAGGAGACCTCGGCTTCGAAGGTAACTGTCACTTTCCGCGAGGAAGGGGCCTCCACCCTCCTGCACCTCCGCCACGATGGGATCATGCGCGAGGAGGGCAGGCTGGGCGTCGGCAGGGGGTGGGAGGCAAGCTTCGAGCAGTTGTCGAAGCTGCTCGAAGCCTGAGCTCCGCTTAGCTTTGTATCGGCTTAAGACCTTGCCTCGGTCGCCGCCGTCGATGCGTGGAGCTGCTCTTGCACGGCTGCCGGATCGATCTTGTGAATGGTCCAGCCCATGTAGCCGAAGATCACGGTCACGATGGGCGAGAGCAAGCAGAAGAAGTTGAAGGGCAGATAGGCCAGCGTCGCCACGCCAAGGGTTGCCGCCTGGTAGGCGCCGCCGGTGTTCCAGGGCACCAGGTTGGCGGTCACCGTGGCGCTGTCCTCGACCGCGCGGGAGAGGTTCTTGGGGTGAAGGCCGCGCTCGCGATAGGCCTCGGCATAGGTGCGTGCACCCATCACGATGGCCATGTACTGATCGCAGAGGATGAGGTTGGCGCCGATGCAGGTCAGCACCGTCGACAAGATCAGAGAGCCGGTCGAGCGCGCCCAGGTCAGCACCCGGTCGGCCACTACCTTCAACTGCTGGGTCCGCTCCATGACGCCGCCGAACATCATGGCGACGAAGACCAGGGCGATGGTGTAGAGCATCGATTCGAGCCCGCCGCGCGACAGCAGTGAATCGACGTCTTCGATCCCGGTCTCGGAGCTGTAGCCGCTAAAGGCGGCATTCATGACGGTCTCGTAACCGGCCCCTTGAGCGAGGACGGCGCAGACGGCACCGGCCAGCGCGCCGATGGTGATGCCGGGGATTGCCGGCACCTTGCGCCAAGAGACGACGAAGACGATGATCGGCGGCAGCAGCATCAAGGGATTGATCGCGAAGGTGCTGTCCAAGGTGTCGAGAATGGTCTTGATGCGGACCAGGTCGCCGCCGTCGGCGTCGTATCCCATGCCGATCACGATCTCGATGATCAAGGTCAGCCCGAAGGCGACGCCGGTCGTGTACATCATGTGTCGGATGTGCGTGTAGAGGTCGGTGCCGGCCATCGCCGGCGCCAGGTTCGTGGTATCCGACAGCGGCGACATCTTATCGCCGAAGTAGGCGCCCGAGAGCACCGCGCCGGCGACCAGTTCCAGCGGCAACCCCAGCCCGCCGCCGACACCCATCAACGCGACGCCGATGGTGCCGGTCGTGCCCCAGCTTGAGCCGGTCGCCAAAGAGGCGATGGCGCAGATGATCAGTGCCGCAGGCAGAAAGATCTCGGGGCTGAGAATCAGCAGGCCGTAGTAGATCAAGGTCGGCACCACGCCGCCCAAGATCCACACGCCGATCAGGATGCCGACCACCATCAGGATGATGATCGCCTGAAGCGCGCGGGCGATCCCCTGGATCATGCCATCCTGGATGCTGTCCCAATGGTACCCGCAGCGCAGCCCGATGATGCTGGCCACGATGACACCCAGCACCATGGGAATATGCGGGTCCATGCCGAATATGACGATCGAAATGCCGATTCCCGCCACCAGGGACAGCAGCGAGATGATCGCCTCTACCAGGGTCGGCAGGCGCTTTCCTTCCTTAAGGTCCATAGGTTGCTCTCCTAGGATTGTCGTTGTGCAGCATCGTGGCCGTCGCCTCGTTGCAAGGCTCGATCCACGATGCGGAAGGAAAAGGCTGTCGCGCCTGAGGGGCGCAGAGCCGAGCCGGTCACCACGGCGCGATCAGAATATCGCCACAGGAGGCGCGACGGCGCTGCACTCTTCAAAGCCTTGGCCAAATCCGCCACCAGCTGCTGTTAAGCCTTTGTTACAAGGATGCTATCACGTCGCTATGCAGGGCGGAAGTCAGGGCAAGTAAGCTGCTCCTGTGCGTGACATTAGGGTGCCAGGCGATAGCCTCCGGGCTCGGTCAGCAGCAAGGCGGGGCGGGTGGGGTCGGCTTCGATCTTTTGGCGCAGACGATAAATATGGGTCTCCAGCGTATGGGTCGTGACCCCGGCATTGTAGCCCCAGACCTCGCCCAGAAGCGTGTCGCGGCCGACGGCCCGGTCGCCGGCGCGGTAGAGATATTTCAGAATTGCCGTCTCTTTCTCGGTCAAGCGCACCTTCTGTTGTTTCTCGTCGTGCAGCAGCAGCTTGGCTGCCGGGCGGAAGCTGTAGGGGCCGATGGTGAAGGTCGCGTCCTCACTCTGCTCGTGCTGGCGCAGTTGAGCACGCAATCGGGCCAGCAGAACCCCCAGGCGGAAGGGCTTGGCGACATAGTCGTTGGCGCCGGCATCGAGGCCGAGAATCTGATCGGCGTCGCTGGCGGACGCGGTCAGCATGATGATGGGGCACTTGACGCCGTTGCGGCGCAGCAGGCGGCAGACTTCGCGGCCATCCATGTCCGGCAGACCGACGTCAAGGACGATCGCATCGAAGATCTCGTCCTTGGTCTTGTCCAGGGCAGCCTGGCCGCAGTCCGCCTCTTGCGTCGAGAACTCCTCGTGCAGATGCAGCTGCTCTGCCAAAGCCTCGCGAAGGGCTTGGTCGTCATCGACCAAAAGAATGCGCTTGCCGGTCAAAGTGCTCACGTTGTCCTCCTGCTGCTGTCCGCCAGGCAGGCCTCGATCAGCCAGCGCGTCAGCGGGTGATCGGCGTCCAACAGGGCGTCGACGATAGTAAAATGGTCTCGTTGGGCGGCTCGAAGGCTTTCGATCGGCAAGTCCAATGCTTGCCACTGCGCCACCAGGGCAGTCTGCTGTCTTACGAACTCCGGTGTTTCCTGATCCCCGACCGCCACCAGTAGCGGCGGCGCGCTGGCCGGCGCACGGCGCAGCGGGCTCAAGTCTGCGACCTCTGCCTCGCTGATGGCAAGCAGGGGCTGCTGATAGGACAGTCGCATGGGCGCCAAGTCATATACTCCGCTGATAGAACAGCAAGCCCCAATTCGGGGATCCATTCTTCCTTGGGCGACGGCCCGGCGCTCTCGCAGCAGCTCCATCACGGCCAAGTGACCACCGGCGGAATGGCCGGCTAAGACGAGGCGCTGGGCGGCATAGCCGTGGTGGCTCGCTTGGTCTTGCAGGTGATCGAGCGCTCTGGCGACATCGTCGACGATGTCGCTCAAGCCTACCTTTGGCGCCAGGCGATAGTTGACCTGGGCAAGGCTGATCCCGGCAGAGAGAAAGGTCGGTGCGAAGAAGGAGAAGTCGCTCTTATCCAAGCTCTGCCAATAGCCGCCGTGGATGAACACGAAGAGCGGCGCGGTCTTACCGCCGCCGGCAGCTGGGAAGAGGTCGATAGTCTGCAGTGGCGCGGTGCCGTAGGTCAGTTCGACCCGCTCCGCCAAGCGCGCCCGCATCAACGCGCTATCGCGGCTCCAGCGCGCCAACACGGCTTCGTGCGACGGCCAGCGCGCACGCAAATTGAACTGCTGATCCAGGGCCGACTTGGTCAGGCCATGCCACACCACTTCCGACATCACTACCCGTTGCTTACCCCAACCACTGTGTCGTTCGCGGCGGTGCGCCGACTTGACGACCCTCAGCAAACCTGCCATCTCGGCAGGCAAGCGGTAAAGAGGCCAGGGCAAGAAAGCACGTCGGCGAAGAGGCAAGCCTGCGCGCAGAGGGTCCGCCAGGCCTCCGCAGACACCGCAAGATCCAAGCAAGGCAAATGACCGACAGCCTGCCGACCAATGCCCTCGCGGATGACGCTTTGCTGCAAGGCGTCTCGCGCGCCCTTGCCGAACTGAGGCGCGGCGCGCCAGTGCTGCTGCATGCAGGATCCGAGGCTGCGCTGGTGCAAGCGACCGAGGCCGGAGAGGCCTTGGGCATTGCACTGCTGTCTCGCCTGGCCGGTCGGCGGCCCGTCATGCTGCTGACGCGGCGTCGGGCGGTGGCCCTGGGGCTCTCCGCGCGAGGCAGCGGTCCCGTGGCGCTCGACCTCGAGGGGATCGGCAACGATCGGCTGGCCTCGCTGGCAGACCCGACCTCGAACAGCCAATTGCCGGACGATGCCGGTCGGCTCTACACCCTGCCGATGTCGGCAGGCCTGGTCGAGGCGGCGATCGACCTCACTAAGTTGGCGCGCCTGCTGCCGTCCGCGCTCTTCGTTCCCTTGGCGCCGGCGCGGCGCAGGCTGGCGGCGGCGGAGGACATCCTCTCCGTAGCCGTCAGCGCGGTGGAGGACTATCGCCATGCCGGCACCCGCCGGCTGAGCGAGGTCACCGCGGCCCGTGTGCCGCTGATGGGGGCCGAGAACACCCGCATTCATGCCTTCCGGCCGGGAGACGGCGGCTTGGAGCACCTGGCCATCGTGATCGGCGAGATCGACACCGCCAAGCCTGTCCTGGTGCGCCTGCATTCCGAATGCTTCACAGGCGATCTCTTGGGCAGCCTGCGGTGCGACTGCGGCCCCCAGCTCCGCGGCGCGGTCGATACCATTGCGGCTGCCGGCGCCGGCATCCTGCTCTATCTGGCGCAAGAGGGCCGCGGCATCGGATTGGTCAACAAACTGCGGGCCTATCGTCTGCAGGACGGCGGCTCCGATACCTTCGATGCCAACGAGCAGCTGGGCTTCGACGCCGACGAGCGGATCTATCTGCCCGCCGCAGAGATGCTGCGCCTCTTGGGTGTCAGTCGCGTGCGGCTCTTGACCAACAATCCGGAAAAGGTGGCAGCGCTCGAACACTGCGGCATCGAAGTGGCAGAGCGGGTGGCCCTCGCCTTTCCCGACAACGAGCACAATCGCCCCTACCTCATGACCAAGGCCCGGCGCTTCGGGCATCTCTTCTAGATTAGCGGACCGGTCGGTGGCTGGCGAGATAGTCGTGCGGCAGCTTGGTGGCGTCTGGTGTGCCGAGGTGAAGGGAACTCGCTTCCCCTGCGCAATAGGGCGCGGCGGCGTCAGCAAAGCCAAGTGTGAAGGTGATGGCGCCACACCCCTTGGCAGCTTCGCTTTGCGCGAAGTCTTGTTCAAGCCGGACCGGGGGATCGTGCCAAGGACTGCGCTTCCGATGCGACCGCTTTCGCCGACGATGGGATGGTGCGATGCACCGCTCGATCCCGCCTACAATCGGCTGGTTTCCTGGCCTTGGCGCAGTTCCGCAGAGCGGCTCTGGCGTCAAGATGGCCTCTACGATGTTATCGTGCCCTTGGGCTACAACGATTCGCCGGTCCGTCCTGGTGCGGGCAGCGCCATCTTTCTGCATGTCGCGCGGACCGGCCTCTTGCCCACGGAAGGCTGCGTGGCTCTCGGGCGTTCGGATCTCCTAAGGCTGCTGCCCTGCTTGAACTCTACTTGGCGCCTTACGGTCAGTGCAGAAAAGGGCTGACCACCGCCGGCCGAAACCCTCTCACTCGACGAGGCCTCGATGTTCGAAACCACACAAGCCGTGACGCTCTTTCCGACCTTCTGCTGGGTGCACGACCTGGCGGAGGCCGATGCCGCCAGGCTGAATCCGCAGTTGGAGGCTGCGGTGGAAGCCATCATCGCGCCCAGGCCGACCCTGCCACCGGGCCATACCTGGCAGACCAGCCAGGACCTGCACCTGCGGCCCGAATTCGCCCAGCTGGTGAGCCTCATCCAGACCGCAGGCCAAGGTGTGGTCGGCTTTCTGAAGTTGGCGCATCAAGCCCTGGAGATCACCGGCTGCTGGGCCAACGTGAATCCTCCGGGCGCCCCGCACGCCATTCACATGCATCCGAACAACCTGCTCTCCGGTGTCTACTACGTGAAGGCCGGGACGGGTGCCGAGCGCATCCACTTCTACGACCCCAGGCCTCAGGCAAGGGTCATCGCGCCGCGCCACACCGAAGGCAATCTCGCGAACTCCAAGCAGAGCAATGTCGACATCAAGACCGGACGCTTGCTGATCTTCCCCTCTTGGCTGGAGCACGGCGTGCCGCCCAATCAGAGCGCCGCGGACCGGATCTCCATCTCCTTCAATCTCATGTCCAGCGACTTCACCCGCATGGTCTCGCCGCCGAAGTGGAAGGGGCTGGGGGTCAACGAGCGGCCGGGCTGATCATGCAATGGGCGGCCGGCTGCCGAAGACGGCCGTGCCGACCCTGACATGGGTGGCGCCAAGCAGAATTGCGGTCTCGTAGTCGGCACTCATACCCATTGAGAGTAGGGGCAGCTGCAAGTCGCGCGCGCGCTCGCGCAGGAACTGAAAGTGCGGGGCTGGCGGTTCCTCCAGCGGCGGGATGCACATGAGCCCCCTGACGTCGAGGCCCAGCTCCTCGGCCGAGAGGCGGTAGAGCGGCTCCAGCTCGCCCGGCAGGCAGCCGGCCTTTTGCGGCTCTTCGCCGGTGTTGACCTGGAGGAGGCAGGCCGGCCGCCGGTCGAGCTTGTCCATCGCCTTGGCCAAGCTGCGGGCCAGCTTGGGGCGATCGAGGCTGTGGATCATGTCGAAGAGGGCGACCGCGTCTTCGGACTTGTTGGTCTGCAAGGGGCCGATCAGGTGGAGGCGTAGCTCGGGCCAGTCTCGGCGCAGGGCCGGAAACTTGCCGGCGGCCTCCTGCACGCGGTTTTCGCCGAAGTCCCGCTGACCGGCTTCCAGCGCCTCGGTGACGAGGGCGGCCTCCTTGGTCTTGCTGACCGCAATGAGGGTGACCTCGTCCGCTTTGCGCTCGGCCTTGCCGCAGGCTTTTTCGATCGCCTGGCCTACCCGTCGCAGATTGTCCGCTACCTTGCCTTCGGCCTGCACGGCACAGTCTCCCAACAGCACCACATATCAAGCTGCCAAGATAGCGGCCTCAGTCGTCGAAACCAGAGCCAAAGGCGCACGGCGCCCTTGAGGCCTCTAGAAGCGGAAGGACAGACCGCCGGCGCCGATCACGCCGGTGTTGACCGCACCGCTCTCAGCGCTCCAGCGGCCCCACATCACGCCGCCCCGGGCGACGATGCCCGGACCCAAAGCGTACTGCAGACCACCGGTCGCCGCGTAGAGCTTGTCCTCGTTGCCCGCACCGACGATGCCGGCAGTGCCGGCGCCAGGCACGACACCTTCGACCTCACCCTGGAAGTACTCGGCACCGACCGTCCAGGGGCCCGCCGAGTAGGCAATGCCGACGTCCCAAGACTGTCCCTCGGTCGATATCACGCCGGTACCACCGGCGGTGTCAGTGAAGGTGCCCGCCTGGCCGTCGAAGGCATTGGCGTAGGCACCGCCGACGGTGACGCCCGCATAGGACAGGTTCGCACCGACGTTGAAGCCCTGGTAGTCGTCGACGCCGCCGCCGGGAATGCTGGTCAGGGAGTCTGGTGCTTCCGCACGGGTGTAACCCACGGAGACCGCCACACCGATGCCGTCGAAGTCGTCGACGAAGTTCGCACCGACGGCGATACCATAGTGATACTCGGTGTCGCGATCGGCCTCGACCGGGAAGTTCTTGCCTTCGCCGGTATCCGTCACCGACGGCGCATGGCTCACGCCCAGCTGGAAGCCCCAGAGCCGCGGTGTGTAATAGGTCATTTGGTTTTCGTCGTTGCCGTAGTCCAGATAGGTCGAGACCGACGGCGTGCGGAAGTCCACCGTGCTGTCGGGGTTGACCGGGATGAACACAGTGACCCAGCCGGAGTTGATCGGCAGGCCGGCAACCGGGGCCGCATAGTGCATGATGTAGGCCGCCGAGTTCTCCGAACCCGCAACGAGGCGGCCGAATTTGCTGTCGACGAAGATGTAGTGCTCGTCGATGGTGTCCGTGCTGGTGGCAGAGGCGAAGACCTCAAGCTCGACACGGGCGCCGAAGGTGATGCCGTTGTCGTGCTTGTAGCTGCCCAGGAACCAGATCTCACCGTCCGCCCACACACCGGTCGGATTGTAGTCCGGCTCTTGGCGCCGGCAACTTCGATCCGCTCAAGATATCGCGGCCGCCAGTTGCGTTGATGCCGCCCGGCGCTGAACAGGGTGTTCATGTAACCACCCAGGCCCAGCTCGATGCCGTCGGCAGCGGCACCCGACGCGCCGAGCATCCCCGCCGCGCAAAGGGCCGTCGTGCCGTAGAGGACCTTCTTCATTACCTCTCCCTCTCTCCGTCTTTGGGCGCCCCATCTGTTAAGCATAGGCAGGGTGGCCGCTCGCCGTAGATACGTCGCCATTGAGCGAGGGTCGCAGGCGATAGCAGATCTGACGTTGAGAGGAGTATAGGATCTGTTACCGTGAGGTGGTCAAACAGTACGGCCTCTGTTCCGGGCGATCTCTGTCTAAGGTCAATGACCTGTTGCAGGAACGCAATGGTGTCGCCCGCCGCGTCGAACCAGCTAGCGCAGCGCTTTCGCTGGTCTGCCGCCCCAGAAGGCGTCAGGGCAAAGGCATGAGGGGCTGGGTCGCGCAAAAGAGAAGGGGCGCGAGCTTTTGCGAGCCCGCGCCCCGGAAAGGCCGGCGCCGAAGCGCCGTCGTTCGTTCTTAGAAGCGGAAGGACAGACCGCCGGCGCCGATCACGCCGGTGTTGACCGCACCGCTCTCAGCGCTCCAACGGCCCCACATCACGCCGCCGCGGGCGACGATGCCCCGGGCCCAAGGCGTACTGCAGACCACCGGTCGCCGCGAAGAGTTTGTCCTCGTTGCCCGCACCGACGATGCCGGCAGTGCCGGCGCCAGGCACGACGCCTTCGACCTCACCCTGGAAGTACTCGGCACCGACCGTCCAGGGGCCCGCCGAGTAGGCAATGCCGACATCCCAGGACTGGCCTTCGGTCGAGAGCACGCCGGTACCACCGGCGGTGTCAGTGAAGGTGCCCACCTGGCCGTCGAAGGCATTGGCGTAGGCACCGCCGACGGTGACGCCTGCATAGGACAGGTTCGCACCGACGTTGAAGCCCTGGTAGTCGTCGACGCCGCCGCCGGGAATGCTGGTCAGGGAGTCCGGCGCTTCCGCACGGGTGTAACCAACGGAAATCGCCACGCCCACACCGTCGAAGTCGTCGACGAAGTTCGCGCCAACGGCGAAGCCGTTGTAGTACTCGGAGTCGCGATCGGCCTCGACCGGGAAGTTCTTGCCTTCACCGGTGTCAACCACCGACGGCGCATAGCTCAGGCCGAGCTGGAAGCCGTAGAGGCGCGGGGTGTAGTAGGTCAGCTGGTTTTCGTCGTTGCCGTAGTCCAGATAGGTCGAGACCGATGGCGTCCGGAAGTCCACCGTGCTGTCGGCGTTGACCGGGATGAACACAGTGACCCAGCCGGAGTTGATCGGCAGGCCGGCAACCGGGGCTGCATAGTGCATGATGTAGGCCGCCGAGTTCTCGGAGCCCGCAACCACACGACCATAGTCACTGTTGATGAAGATGTAGTGCTCGTCGATGGTGTCGGTGCTGGTGGCAGAGGCGAAGACCTCAAGCTCGACACGGGCGCCGAAGGTGATGCCGTTGTCGTGCTTGTAGCTGCCCAGGAACCAGATCTCACCATCCGCCCACACACCGGTCGGATTGTAGTCCGGCTCAGCAGTACCACCAAAATCGCGGCCGCCAGTTGCATTGATACCGCCGGCGCTGAACAGGGTGTTCATGTAACCACCCAGGCCCAGCTCGATGCCGTCGGCCGCAGCGCCTGACGAACCAAGCATGCCCGCCGCACAAAGGGCGGTCGTGCCGTAGAGGATCTTTTTCATTGCCTCTCCCTCTCTAGTCCAAAGTGACCCAGTTTCCGTTCCCGAGCTTGAGAGCCCTTCTCCGATCGAACCGCCCCTCTCGGCAATTCCCTTGTGGACTCGAACGAGCCACGCGTTTGTCGTTCAGGATCAGTGTAACTGTTGGCGAGACTATAGAGCTTTCAACTGCGTGACGGTCAATTCCTTCCGAACCAGAGCGGCCCCGGATGTTACATTGGAAGGCTTGCTGTTGTAGATTTGCAATGGCGCCTTTGCCGGTCTCGCGGCAGGTCACGGGAGTAAAATCTGCACTGAGACCGGTCACTTGCCGAGCAGAACCGCGCAGCTAATGACTTGAAACATGGGCTTTATCCCAATTGCCGGCAGCCGGGTGATCTGCAGCCGTTGGCGAGGATGAAGTCCAAGAATTCAAAGAGAAGGGGCGCGAGCTTTGCGAGCCCGCGCCCCGGGAAGGCCGGCGCCGAAGCGCCGTCGTTCGTTCTTAGAAGCGGAAGGACAGACCGCCGGCGCCGATCACGCCGGTGTTGACCGCACCGCTCTCAGCGCTCCAGCGGCCCCACATCACGCCGGCTCGTGCCACGATGCCCGGCCCCAGATCATAGAGCACGCCACCCGTGGCGGAGAACAGCTTGTCCTCGTTGCCCGCACCGACGATGCCGGCAGTGCCGGCGCCAGGCACGACACCTTCGACCTCACCTTGGAAGTACTCGGCACCGACCGTCCAGGGGCCCGCCGAGTAGGCAATGCCGACATCCCAAGACTGGCCTTCGGTCGAGAGCACGCCGGTACCACCGGCGGTGTCAGTGAAGGTGCCCGCCTGGCCGTCGAAGGCATTGGCATAGGCACCGCCGACGGTGACGCCCGCATAGGACAGGTTCGCACCGACAGCAAAACCCTGGTAGTCGTCGACACCGCCGCCAGCGATGCTGGTCAGGGAGTCCGGTGCCTCGGCGCGGGTGTAGCCAACCGAGACCGCCACACCGACACCGTCAAAGTCGTCAAGGAAGTTCGCGCCCACCGAAAAGCCGTTGTAGTACTCGGAGTCGCGATCGGCCTCGACCGGGAAGTTCTTGCCTTCGCCGGTGTCAACCACCGACGGCGCATAGCTAAGGCCGAGTTGGAAGCCGTAGAGGCGTGGGGTGTAGTAGGTCAGCTGGTTTTCATCGTTGCCATAGTCGATATAGGTCGAGACCGACGGCGTCCGGAAGTCCACCGTGCTGTCGGGGTTGACAGGGATGAACACGGTCACCCAGCCGGAGTTCAGCGCCAGGGCGGTCACGGGTGCCGCATAGTGCATGATGTAGGCTGCCGAGTTCTCGGAGCCCGCAACCACACGACCATAGTCACTGTTGATGAAGATGTAGTGCTCGTCGATGGTGTCGGTGCTGGTAGCAGAGGCGAAGACCTCAAGCTCGACACGGGCGCCGAAGGTGATGCCGTTGTCGTGCTTGTAGCTGCCCAGGAACCAGATCTCACCATCCGCCCACACACCGGTCGGATTGTAGTCCGGCTCAGCAGTACCACCAAAATCGCGGCCGCCAGTTGCATTGATACCGCCGGCGCTGAACAGGGTGTTCATGTAACCACCCAAGCCCAGCTCGATGCCGTCGGCCATAGCGCCTGACGAACCAAGCATTCCCGCCGCACAGAGGGCGGTCGTACCGCAAAGGACCTTTTTCACTGTCTTCCCCTCTCTTGTTCCATAGCAACCAAGTTATCGATTGAGAGCTCAAGGGTCCTTCTCTGTTCGAACCGGCACTGGCTGGGTCTCCAGGCCGATCCACTTGCCTGCGAGGGTCAATCGCTGACAGGCGAGAGGCAATAAGAAGAGGCTATCGAATTTATTCGCGTCGCAACGGTCACCGCTCCGTGAAGGATAGGGTTACTTCGAGATGACTGTCACTGCCGTGTGAGGTATGCTGTTTTCAGCGTGGTTTGGCCGAAAACCGCCTGCCAAAGCCGATTATTCACTGTATTGGGGTGAGGTAATAGAGGTTGTGTGGTAATATTGGACAGTAAAAATTAGATCACAGCTACGCGACTATCACGCGTAGTTGATGCCCGAGTCGCTATGGATTCGGTCGTTCCGCCACACCGTCAATTCGCTACCCGCCGAGCGTCTCGATCTACCGGTGCATTGATGCTTCTCCTGTGCGTTCGGCGTCACGCGTTACGCAGGTCTCGGTGGATACCAGGCGTGTGGAAACGCCAGTTCGCTTGGTGGCCGGAACCGCAAAGGTGACCACGCACCAGAGCGCCCTAGAGCAGGCTTCAGACAGCAGATCGTTTCGATTTGACGTCACCCTGGTCTAGAAGGTGCGTGACATAGGGTCCGTGGGCTTGCTGCCGGTAAGGGTTTCGGCGCGGGTCGGTGCCGGACCTTGCGGCTCTGTAGGGGACTCGACGCGAGCCGCTGATCTACGCGGCTGAGCTTGCCGCAGATTCTCTACGATTAAGCTTTGATGGTAGATCGAGAACGGATCGCCAGCGATACCAGCCCTGGCGCGGCAACTTCCATTCACGCGCAAAATAAAAAGGGGCGCGAGCTTTTGCGAGCCCGCGCCCCGGAAAGGCCGGCGCCGAAGCGCCGTCGTTCGTTCTTAGAAGCGGAAGGACAGACCGCCGGCGCCGATCACGCCGGTGTTGACCGCACCGCTCTCAGCGCTCCAACGGCCCCACATCACGCCGCCGCGGGCGACGATGCCCGGGCCCAAGGCGTACTGCAGACCACCGGTCGCCGCGAAGAGTTTGTCCTCGTTGCCCGCACCGACGATGCCGGCAGTGCCGGCGCCAGGCACGACGCCTTCGACCTCACCCTGGAAGTACTCGGCACCGACCGTCCAGGGGCCCGCCGAGTAGGCAATGCCGACATCCCAGGACTGGCCTTCGGTCGAGAGCACGCCGGTACCACCGGCGGTGTCAGTGAAGGTGCCCACCTGGCCGTCGAAGGCATTGGCGTAGGCACCGCCGACGGTGACGCCTGCATAGGACAGGTTCGCACCGACGTTGAAGCCCTGGTAGTCGTCGACGCCGCCGCCGGGAATGCTGGTCAGGGAGTCCGGCGCTTCCGCACGGGTGTAACCAACGGAAATCGCCACGCCCACACCGTCGAAGTCGTCGACGAAGTTCGCGCCAACGGCGAAGCCGTTGTAGTACTCGGAGTCGCGATCGGCCTCGACCGGGAAGTTCTTGCCTTCACCGGTGTCAACCACCGACGGCGCATAGCTCAGGCCGAGCTGGAAGCCGTAGAGGCGCGGGGTGTAGTAGGTCAGCTGGTTTTCGTCGTTGCCGTAGTCCAGATAGGTCGAGACCGATGGCGTCCGGAAGTCCACCGTGCTGTCGGCGTTGACCGGGATGAACACAGTGACCCAGCCGGAGTTGATCGGCAGGCCGGCAACCGGGGCTGCATAGTGCATGATGTAGGCCGCCGAGTTCTCGGAGCCCGCAACCACACGACCATAGTCACTGTTGATGAAGATGTAGTGCTCGTCGATGGTGTCGGTGCTGGTGGCAGAGGCGAAGACCTCAAGCTCGACACGGGCGCCGAAGGTGATGCCGTTGTCGTGCTTGTAGCTGCCCAGGAACCAGATCTCACCATCCGCCCACACACCGGTCGGATTGTAGTCCGGCTCAGCAGTACCACCAAAATCGCGGCCGCCAGTTGCATTGATACCGCCGGCGCTGAACAGGGTGTTCATGTAACCACCCAGGCCCAGCTCGATGCCGTCGGCAGCGGCACCCGACGCGCCGAGCATCCCCGCCGCGCAAAGGGCCGTCGTGCCGTAGAGGACCTTTTTCATTGCCTCTCCCTCTCTAATCCAAAGTGACCCAGTTTCCAGTCTTGAGCTCAAGAGCCCTTCTCCGATCGAACCAGCCGTCTCAGGGCTACTCTCAGGATCCAGGCCAGTTCAGTGCCCTCCGTGGCTAACCGCGGAAAGCTGACTGGAGTTAAGCCTTTTCTCTTCGTGATGGTCAACGCCTGCGATGCCATAGAATGGCCAATTCTGTGACATGCCAAGACGTCTGTTGCACTCACGCCACAGTGCTATTGGCCGATGGGCACCGAACAGCGCGCGAGACCGCCATGCTATCGCAAAAACCAGGCAAATCCAGGGGGTTTCAAGCGCTCGGCGTCGATGCGTGAAACAAGTTCAACGGGATTGCGCCTCCGACTCGGCAAACCGGCGTCGATTCGGGCGATGGCACGGCGATCTGCCGGCTAGATCCGAAACCGCCGCCTCAAACGGTCACTTTCATCTGGTCCGTCAGATAGCCGTGACGCTGCAACAGGCTACCGAAGCGCTGGACCAGCTTATCACGGTCGCTGTCCTGCATGGCCTGTCGCCATGCCCCTTTTCGCCCTTCCCGGAAGAAGGGAGACTTGCCGTCAGGCCTGGCTTCGATGAAGGTCCCTTGGCTCTCCTGCCGTTTGAGCTCCTTGAATTCGCTGAAGCGAGTCGCGCGCTTCAGGCGCGTCATGTCCTTGGGCAGGCCAAGGAAGCTTACCACCTGGCCGAAGGCCTTCAGCGGCTTGGCGGTCATGTCTTCGTAGCGCAACACCAGGCGGGTCATGCCCGGTGCTTCCGTCCAGCTGCGCAGGTGCTGACCCCAGTCACCCAGATACTGCTCCAAGACGCCGCTCTGCTCGGGCAGGCGGTAGTCGTCCTGGCAAAGGCTTTCGACCGCCCGCTCGACGCTGGTCTGATAGTGATGCGAAAAGGAGACGGCGACGTCGAAGGGATTGCGCACGATATAGATGGCCCCGGCGGTGGCGGCCGGGGTGATCAGGGGAGCACCCTCGGCCATTGCGACTGCATTGTGGGTCTTCACGAAGACGTCGTGGCCTCGGCTATTGGCCATCCAAAGGTGGACTCGGGGCCGCAAGCGGTGAATGGCGGCCGAATCCAGGGCTTCGTCCTTCAAGCCGCTGTATTGCAGGTAGTGCTGGCGCAGGTTGTCGCCCAGGATGTGCTGCGGCAGATCGTTGATGGCGATCGGCTTGTCGGCGTTGGAGACGTAGTTGGCCAGGAAGGCGCGCAGCCAGGTGTTGCCGGACTTGGGGTAGGATGCCAGCCAGATGATGCCGGGCATGGAGGGGGTCGCTCTGTTGCGGTCGGGGCAGGCGGCAAGCCATAGCGTCGGCCCGGCGGTTTTTGCAAGCCTGCGTCCGCGCTGCTCGCTTGACGGCGCTGTGAGCCCGGTCTAACCGGACCTACGCCAATCGGACGGGCGGCAAGCCTTCGCCCAAAGCAAAGAGATCAAATGCGAGTCAATCGAGAGGACGCCCTAAAGCGGCAGGAAGTCGATCAGGCCTTCGTCCGCGGCCGCGCCTTGCAGGGCGAGGGCCACTACGACGAAGCCGCCAAGATCTACGAGCAGATCCTCGTTCGCTTCCCCTATCATTCCGATTCGCTGATGCTGCTGGGCTCGCTCAGTTACCAGCAGGGCAACGATGTGCAGGGTGAGGCCTATGTCGAACGTGCGATCGAGGCACAGCGCTACATTCTGCAGCGGGTTCCCGATGCGCCGACGGCCTGGGCGCCGCTCGCCAACCTCCTGCTCGCCAGGGGCCGCTTTGCCGAAGCCGAGGCGATCTGCCGCGATTTGAACCTGCCGCTCAACACCATCCGCTCGGACCGGCAAGAGTTCCTGGAGCGCCGCAACACCGCCATGCTGTCCGGCCTGCCGTCGATCCTGATCACCACTCTGCCGAAGTCGGCCAGCGAGAGCATTTGGAACCAGCTGGCAGAGGGCTTAGGTTTGGCGCAGAGCCACATCTCACTGGGGCTCTTCCCCGACTGCTGCATACTGGGCCCGCGCGCGCGCAGCTTTGCCGAGGGCGGGGTCATTGCCAAAGAGCATGTGCCTGCCAGTGCGCACAATCTGGAGATGCTGCGCCGTTCCGGAGTGCGCCGGGTGCTGGTACACCTGCGCGATCCGCGACAGGCTGTGGTCTCTTGGGCACACTTCGTCACGGACGACGTTTCCATGCGGCTCCTGGCGCCGCTTTGGCGCCGGATCGTGCCGCCCGCCTCGGTCTTGTCGCAAGGGCTGGCAGCCGTCATGGACTGGAGCCTGGACCACTATCTGCCGCTGCAGATCGCTTGGGTCGAAGGCTGGCTGGAGGCTGCGCAGGCGGACGTCGAAGGACCTGACATTCTCTTCCTTGACTTTGAGGCCTTCAAGCGGGATGCAGAGGGCTACATCGCCGATGCGCTGCGTTTCTTCGGTATCGCGCCCGAAGCCTTTCAATCGGCCAAGGCGCTCTCTGCCGAGGTGGTGCACCTGCGCCGCGGCGAAGTGGAGGAGTGGCGCCAGGTCCTCTCGGCCAAGCAGCAAGAGCGGGCCTTGGCGGCAATGCCGGAAGCCATGCGGCAACGATTTGGCTGGCAGGCGTGAGCGGGGCCATCGGCCACGCTTTCGCGACGCGACGCGATTCGCTATGCTGTCAGCTACAGGAACGTCCCATGGGGACCGCGACGCGGCCGCTTTGATCGCCGCTCGAGCCCGCTGTCGCAACCATGCGTTCCTGGCGAGCCATGAAGAAGGGATCGATGCTTTTATGAAGCTCATTTCGACGACTCGGGGTCTCACCCTTGCCGGCATGATCGCGCTGCTGGCCGGTTGCGGCGGCTACTACGGCGACGACCAGACGGTCTACCCCACCGACAATACAAGGCAGGGCGGGCGGTCCAACTACGACACCAGCACCGCGACAATCTGGGGCGATGGCGGCTTGTTCCTCGGCGGCGACAGCGATGCGCCGGCGGGTGCGGTCGGCCCGGGCGGCGGCGGGGTTGCCGTCAACACCTACCTCTGGCGCGCCTCGCTCGACACCGTGGCCTTCATGCCGCTGGCCTCGGCCGATCCTTTCGGTGGCGTGATCATCACCGACTGGTACAGCCCGGACGACGCCCCGGAAGAGCGTTTCAAGGTGAACGTTTACATCCTGGCGCGCGATCTGCGCTCCGACGGCATTCGCGCCAGCATCTTCAAGCAGCAGCTGGCGGAAGGCGCTTGGGTCGATGCGCCGGTGGATCCCCAGACCGCGATCCGGCTGGAGGACGCGATCCTGACCCGCGCCCGCGAACTTAGGATCGCTCAGCTTCAATAGCCGGCCCTGCCGAGCGGGCGCCCCTGGCCGGGCGCCTTCCCAGCAGCAGGGCAGAGAACCTGCCGGCTCTAGCCTTTCGCCGGCAGGGACCTCGTCTGGCGAGACCGTCCGCACAGGATGACGATATGGACCGCTACAACGCAAAAGAGAGCGAAGCGCGCTGGCAAAAGGTCTGGGACGAGGCCCAGGCCTTCAAGGCCACGGAAGCCCCGGGCAAGCCCAAGTACTATGTGCTCGAGATGTTCCCCTATCCCTCGGGGCGCATCCATATGGGTCATGTGCGCAACTACACGATCGGCGACGTGATTGCCCGCTACAAGCGCGCGCGAGGGCACAATGTCTTGCACCCCATGGGCTGGGACGCTTTCGGTCTGCCGGCAGAGAACGCAGCGATGGAGCGCAAAGTGCATCCGGGTGTTTGGACTCTGGACAACATCGCCACTATGCGCGCGCAGTTGAAGTCCATGGGCTTGTCGCTAGATTGGAGCCGCGAGCTCGCCACCTGCCAGCCCGACTACTACAAGGAGCAGCAGAAGCTGTTCCTGGCCTTTCTGCGCCAGGGCCTGGCCTACCGCCGAAACTCATGGGTCAATTGGGATCCGGTAGACCAGACGGTGCTGGCCAACGAGCAGGTGATCGACGGCTGCGGCTGGCGCTCGGGCGCGCCGGTGGAACGGCGCCAGCTGGAGCAATGGTTCTTCCGCATCACCCGCTATTCCGATGAGCTGCTGGCGGCGATCGAGGGGCTGGATCGCTGGCCGGAGAAGGTGCGCATCATGCAGCGCAACTGGATCGGCCGCTCGACCGGCGCCGAGATTCGTTTCCGGATCTCCGGGCGCGAAGAGTGGGTCGAGGTCTTCTCCACCCGGCCGGATACGCTGTTCGGCGCCTCCTTCCTGGCGCTCTCGCCGCAGCATCCCTTGACGGTCGCTCTGGCCTCAGAGGATCCGGCGCTGGCCAAGTTCGTTGAGGACTGCGCGCATCTGGGCACCAGCGAGGCGGCGATCGAACAGGCGCCGAAGCTGGGCTACAAGACCGAGCTGGAGGTCTTGCATCCCTTCCTGCCGGAATTGCGCTTGCCGGTCTATGTCGCCAACTACGTGCTGGTCGAGTATGGCACCGGTGCGATCTTCGGCTGCCCGGCACATGACCAGCGCGACATCGAGTTCGCCCGCAAGTACGAGCTCCCGGTTCTGCCGGTGATTGCGCCGGCCGAGCAGGATGCAGCAACCAGGGCCGCCTATGCGAAGGATTTGGCCGAGGTCTCGGTCCAGGCCTATGACGGGCCGGGCATCGCCATCAACTCGCACTTCCTGGACGGATTGAGCGTGGAAGAGGCGATCGCGGCCGCCATCACGCGCCTTGAGCAGCTGGGCGAGGGCAAGGGGCACGTGCAGTATCGCTTGCGCGACTGGGGCATCTCGCGGCAGCGCTATTGGGGCACACCCATTCCCATCGTGCACTGTCCCGGCTGCGGCGTCGTGCCGGTGCCGGAAGACGAGCTGCCGGTGCTGCTGCCCGAGGACATCGACGCCGGCCGCGGCGGCAACGCCTTGGAGCATCACCCGACGTGGAAGCATGTCGACTGCCCGGAATGCGGCGGGCCGGCCCAGCGCGACACCGATACGATGGACACCTTCGTGGACTCCTCCTGGTATTTCGCGCGCTTCTGCAGCCCTGCCGCCGACCGGCCGGTGACGCCGGAGGCGGCGCGCTACTGGCTGCCGGTCGATCAGTACATCGGCGGCATCGAGCATGCCGTCCTGCATCTACTCTATTCCCGCTTTTTCATGCGGGCGATGCAGGATTGCGGTCTGATCGAGTTGGAGGAGCCCTTCGCCAGCCTCTTCACCCAGGGCATGGTGGTGCACGAGACCTATCGCGGCCCGGACGGCAACTGGCTGATGCCCACCGAGGTGATGCGCGAAAGCGACGCGGTGACCACGCTCGACGGACAGCCGGTGACGCTGGGCCGCGTCGAAAAAATGTCCAAGTCGAAGAAGAACGTCGTCGACACCGACCTCATCATCGAGGTCTACGGCGCCGACACCGCGCGCTGGTTCATGCTGTCCGATAGCCCGCCGGAGCGCGACCTGGTCTGGACCGAGGCCGGGATCGAAGGCGCCTGGCGCTTCGTCAATCGCATTTGGCGATTGGTGTGCCAGCCCGATGCGCCGATGGCCCAAGGTGGCGCGGCCTTCCCGGCGGCTGCCGCCGAGGGCGAGCCGGGGAAGGTCTTGCGCCAGATCCACCGCGCCATCGACGGCGTCACGCACGATCTGAAGCGCTTTCACTTCAACCGCTCGGTCGCGCGCGTGCACGAGATGGTCAATGCGCTATCCGCCCTCAAGGGAGAGAGCGCGGCAGACCAGTGGGTGCGCCGCTTTGGTGCCGAGACCCTGGTGCGCCTGATCGCGCCGATGATGCCGCACCTGGGCGAGGAGCTGTGGCAGGCTCTGGGCGGCGAGGGCCTGCTGTGCGACCAGCCCTGGCCGGAGGCCGATCCCGCTTATCTGCATGACGACACGGTGACCCTTGCGGTACAGATGAACGGCAAGTTGCGGGCCACCATCGAAGTACCGCGTGACGCCGATCGTGCGCTGGCCGAGCAATTGGCGCTGGCCGACGCCACGGTGCAGCGGCATCTGGCCGATCAGAGCCCGCGCAAGGTCATCGTGGTGCCCGGCCGGGTGGTCAATATCGTGGTCTGATCGGCCGGGCGAAGAGAAGGAGGACCTGACATGCGGTTCAGCCGGCGCAGCTTCGCCTTGGCCCTGCCCCTTGCGATCGCCGCCTGCAATGTCAGGCCGCTCCATGGCTCGCGCAGCGGCGAGGTGACCTCGGAGCTCTCTGCGACCAGGATCGCGCCGCTGTCGAACCGCTTGGGTCAACAGCTGCACAACATGTTGCGCGACCGCATCAACCCCCTTGGCCAGCCGAGCGATCCGGCCTATGAGTTGCGCGTGAATCTGAGCCGCAGAGAAGCGGAGAGCGGGCTCAGGGAGGACGAGACGGCGACCCGCATCACCTTGACCTTGACCGCCCAGTATACGCTGAAGACGACCGGTGCGGGCGAGGTGGTGACCAAGGGAACAACAGGCGCCCAGGCCGTCTTCAACATTCTCGAAAATCGCTACTCCAGTCTGGTCTCGGAGCAGTCGGCGGAAGAGCGGGCGCTGATCATCATCGCCGATTCTATCGCCACCCGCCTCACCACCGCACTCAACTGAACCACGATGAAGGTCCAGCCGCGCGAGGCGGAGGCCTTCTGCGCCAAGCCGCCGGAGGGAATGGTCGCCGTTCTGGTCTATGGCCCCGATGGCGGTCTCGTCCGCGAGCGGGCAGCCGCCTTGCGGGCGAGCGTGGTAGCCGATGGCGACGACCCCTTCCGCATCGCCGAGTTGACCGCCGACGACTTGAAGAAGGATCCGGCCTTGCTGCGCGACGAGGCCCAGGCCATCGCCTTCGGTGGCGGGCGCCGCGTGGTCAAGGTGCGCGACGCCGGCGACGCTCTGGCCAAGCTCTTCGGCGACTTCCTTAAGGAGCCGGCCGGCGACGCCTTGGTCGTGGTGGAAGCGGGCGATCTGGCGCCCCGGGGCCTGCGCAAGGCGTTCGAGGGTGCCAAGAGCGGGGCGGCCGTGGCCTGCTACCGCGACGAGGGTGAAGGCCTGAAAAGCCTGATCCGCCAGCATCTCTCCGGCGCCGGCCTGCAGGTCGCGCCGGATGCGCTCGAATTCCTGGCGGCACGCCTGGGCGGCGATCGCCGCCTCACCCGCCAGGAGTTGGACAAGCTGGTCCTCTATGTCGGCGCCGCAGATCCGCCAAAGGTCGAGATGGAGGCCGCCGAAGCCGTGATCGGCGACACGGCCGAGCGCACGCTGGACGACCTGGCGCTGGCGGTCGGCGCCGGCGATCTAGCGGCCGCCCTGCGCGATCTCGCCCGGGCCTGGGCCGAGGGCGCGAATGCCATCACCCTGCTGCGCGCCGTCTCCCGCCATCTCCAGCGCTTGCACCTCTTGAGCGGCGAGATCGCCAAGGGCAAGCGGCCTGACGAGGCGGTGCGGTCGCTCCGCCCCCCGGTCTTCTGGAAGCACCGCTCAGCGCTTGCCGCCCAGGCCCGCAGCTGGCCCGGCCAGCGCCTCGGTTGGGCCTTGGGCCGCCTGCTCGAGGCCGAAGCTGCCTGCAAACAGACCGGAGCGCCGGCACAGCTCCTCGCGGAGCGCGCTCTTTTGGAAGTGGCTGCACGGGCACCGCGTCGGCGCTAGCGCCTGGCTGGGCCGGACCGGGATCCAAATCCTGTGGTTCGACTAAGTCACTTTGTCGAGCGAGACCAGATGGGCCGGTGAAGCGAAGCGGACGCTGCCGTCCTCCCGGACGAAGGCCGAGAGTGCTTCGGGCGCTGCTGCCTGCAGGCTCTGATACTGGGCTTCGTCGATCATCTCGGCCAGGGTCCAGCCCTTGACGTCGGTGTGGACCCAGTCGGCAAGCGTGGGAAAACGCGCTTCGCCTACCTGCGTTACGACCCCGGCCCCTGCGAGGCCGGCCTCCTCGAAGAGCGCCTTGAGCGCGGCTCGCTCGCCAAGGCAAAAGGGCGCCCGCAAGGCATCGCCAACATCCTTGCCGAAGAGCCGGTCGAGCAGGCTCACCATCGCGGCATAGCCGGGCGTCTCCTCCAGTCGATCCCAGACGGCGACGACCATCCGACCGCCGGGACGCAAGACCCGCCACATCTCGCGCAAGGCGGCCGCCCGGTCCTCGAAGAACATCAGGCCGAATTGGCTGATCACGCGCTCGAACGCGGCATCTTCGAATGGCAGGCTCTCGGCGAGGCCGACACGCCAGTCGATGGCCGGCTCCTTGCGCCTTGCGACCGCCAGCATGCCTTCGTTGCGGTCGAGGCCGGTAACCTTGCCATCGGGCGACACCCGAGCCAGCGCAGCGCGCGCAAGCACGCCAGTCCCACAGGCCACGTCCAGGGCGCGCTCGCCGGCCTTGGCGCCGGCGCGACCCAGCACGGGACCCACCCACTCTTCGAAAAGGGCCGGAACGAAGAAGGCCTCGTAGATATCGGCCGCGCTGCCGGAGACCTGCCCCTTGTCGCTCTGCTCCATCTTCACGCTCCCGCTTCATGGGTCGATGCGTTGCAGAATGCTGTGCCTTGTGCTGCACAACCAGTCCAGAATCTGTAGTATCGGCCCATGCGCAGCTATGGTCAGTTCTGCCCCGTCGCCAAGGCCGCCGAACTCTTCTGCGAGCGTTGGACGCCCTTGATCATTCGCGACCTGGCGGCCGGCGCCACCCGCTTCTCGGAACTGCATCGTGGCGTGCCCTTGATCTCGCCTTCCCTACTGTCCAGCCGCCTGCGCCAGTTGATCGACGAAGGCGTGGTCGAGCGCCGCAAGGCAGAAGGCGGCAAGGGTTGGCGCTATCATTTGACCCCGGCAGGCGCGGAGTTCGTGCCCTTGGTGGAGGCCCTCGGTGTTTGGGGGCAGCGCTGGGCGCGGCGACAGCTGGCGGCCGAAGAGATTGATCTGGGCCTATTGATCTGGGCGATGGAGCGTAGCGTGGAGGCCTCCGCCTTCGAGGCCGAGCGAACCCTCGTTCGCCTGGAATTCACCGATCAGCCAAAGCACAAGCAGCTTTGGTGGTTCCTCAATCAAGATGACCGCTGCACCCTTTGCCTGAAAGACCCAGGCTACGACGTCGATCTCTATCTCAGCTGCCATCTGCCGGACATGATCTACATCTTGAGGGGGGATCTGCCGCTTCAATCCGCAAGAGATAGCGGCCGGCTGGAGGTGATCGGCACGGCGCCGGCCGAGCGTGCCTTGACCGCCTGGCTCAACCTCGGCCCCCTGACTCTTATCGCCTCGCAGCGCGACGACCCGCAGTGAGGCGCGCGGCGGGCATCATTCCATTTCCGGCAATCCTTGCCTCCGGTGCCACTCCTCCAGCGACTCGGTGGGGTAGGCGTCGTGGCAGGGCTCGTCTCCGCGCCGGTCGAGCGGCACCCAGTCGGCCTTCGAGGCGAGCATGATGTGGACCCGCTCCGGCACGTCCGGCAGCGGACTGTCGATGGCGCTGGCGAAGGGGTGCACCAGCTCCGGCCAGCGCGGATCCCAAGCCCACAAGGCCGATCCGCAGCGACCGCAGAAGCGGCGCTCGGCCGGACTCTTTTTGCCGCCGATCACCGCCTGATAGACGTTGATCGCCTCTTCGCCTTCCACCATCAGGCTATCGGCACGCCCGCCCAGATTGATGGCGTAGCCGCCGCCTCCTGCGGTCTTGCGGCAGATCGAGCAATAGCAGCGCAGATAGGGAGCGGGCGCATAGGCATCGAGCGAAAATCGCACCGTGCCGCAGTGACAGGAGCCTTTCAGGTGCATCGGTGATGGTCCTCCTCCCAAGGTGCGATGGCCTCAACGAGCCGCTTCGGGATTCTCGGCCGCATGCTGTTCGGCGGCCATGCGCTTCAGCGTAACGCGATCGACCTTGCCGGTGGCGTTGAGCGGCATTTCTTCCAAAACGATCACCTCCTCGGGCGCCTTGTAGCCGATGCGCTCCTGCGCGAAGCGTATGAGGTCGATCATCTCCGGTGCCGGCTCATCTGCGCCCAAGGTCACATAGGCCTTGACGTTCTCACCATGCACCAAGTTGTGCACGCCGACTACGCCTGCACTGGTGACCGCGGGGTGCGCGAGCAAGGCCTCTTCGACCTCCTGCGGGCAGATGTTGGAGCCGTCGTGGATGATGATCTGCTTCTTGCGGCCGTGGAACCAATAGTAGCCGTCCTCGTCGCGGTGCAGGATGTCGCCGGTATCCAGCCAACCGTCCTGGATCGTCTCGGCCGTTGCTTTCGGATTGTCCCAGTAGCCAACGGTGATTCCGGGATGCTGCACCCACAGCCGCCCCTCGCCGCCGCTCGACAGGTCGCGGCTCTCGTCATCGCGGATCGCAAGGCGATAGCCCGGTAAGGGCAATCCCAATGCGCCTCTGCGATGGTCTGGCCCAAGCGGATTTATCAAGGCAAAGCCGATTTCGGTCATGCCGTAGCCTTCTTCGATTGCCATACCGGTGTGCTGTCGGAACGCGGCATCAAGTTCGGCCGAGATCTTGTCGCCACCGCTGATGCAGTAGCGCAGAGAGGCGAGGTCGGCACTGGTCACGCCCGGCTCTCTCAGCAGGTTGAAGAGCGCCATCGGCAGCATCGAAAGCACGGTCGGACGCTCGGCGCGGATCAGCGCCAGCATCTCTGTCGGATCGAAACTGCGCGCCTCCAGGACGCGGGCGCCCGCGGCTAAGGCCGCAATGCTGCAAAGATGAGCGCCAACGTGAGAGATGGAGGAGCCGGGCAAAACGACATCGTCCTCGGTGAGCCCCATGCCAAGGACTGCGCTGTTGGTGAGCCAACCGTAGGTCTCATGCGTGTGGGTGACGCCCTTGGGCTTTCCGGTGCTGCCGGAGGTGAAGAAGATCGTGGCCGCGTTTTCGGGGGGCGGCGGCGTCGCGGTAGCGGCCGGTGTGCGCTCCAGCAGCTCTTTGAAGGCCGGGCTCTTGGTGCCTCCGGTATCGCTATAGCTGACGAAGCCCAGCGGCAAGCCACCAGCCAGACGGCTTAGCCCCAGGTCTTCTGCCCGTTCGTCATGGGCCAGCAGGATGCGGGCGCCGCTCACGCCCAGCGCGTGGTCGATCTCTGGCGCCATATAGCGATAGTTCAAGGGCGTGGAGACCAGGCCGGCCTTGAGGCAAGCCAGATAGTGGATCACCAGTTCGCAGCGATTGGGCATCAAGGAAGCCATCCGGTCGCCCGGTTCCAAACCCAAATCCAGATAGCTGCCGGCTAGGCGGGTGGAGGCTTCGTCCAGTTCGCGCCAGGTCCAGCGTGCCCGCAGGGAGACCAAAGCGTCCTCGTCTGGCTTTTCCGCCAGACCGAAGTCCAAGATCCGGCTGAGATCGACGGGTGCGTCCAGGGTAGGACTCGAAGGCGCCATTGTTCATTTCCCCTGCTCCTGTTCGGCGCCGAGCCCTGCCGACTCGATCAAGGAAGCCAGCAGCGCCGGGTCGTTGATGACCCTGGGCACCTTGTTCTGCCCTCCCAGCTTGCCGCGTGACTTCATCCAAGAAAAGAAGCTTCCGGGTGGTGCTGCACGCACCTGCGGCCCCTTCATTTGCAGATCGCCCTCGCGGTGATCGCGATAGTCGTCGTTCAGCCGGCAGAGGATCTGGTCCACCTTGTCGGCGAAAGCGCCTAGCCGGTCCGGCGTAACGGCATCCTTCTCGAACTCGACGATATAGAGGTGATGGCCGCGCCGTTCTCCCCCGGCGGGATAGACCGGGCCGACCGAGAAATCCGTGACGGCAAGGCCAAGAGCGGCACTGGCCTCGCTGATCGCCGTCTGAATCTCTTCCTCGATCAGATGCTCGCCGAAGGCCGAGAGCGAGGTCGCCGTGCGGCCGGTGACCAGGACGCGCGGCGGCTTTAGGGAGACGAAGCGCACGGTGTCGCCCAGCACGTAGGCGAAGGCCCCGGCCGGGGTGCTCAAGATCACGGCGTAGTTAACGCCGGTCTCCACGTTGCCCAGCCAAAAGCGCCGCGGACTCGCGCTCTCCAGCTCGTCCGCCGGCACGAACTCGAAGAAGAGGCCGCCGTCGCACTCGAGTCGCAGCCCCTCGCCTACGCCGCGGTCGGCCAAAGCAAGGAAGCCTTCGCTGGCCGGATAGACTTCCCTGAGGTCGACCCCGCTGCCGGCCAAGAGCGCTTCGTACTGCTGGCGATAGGGGGCGAAGTTGATGCCGCCGTAGATCAGCAGCTGCAGATTGGGATAGCAGGCGGCAAGCCCGCCGGGCCTGGCTGCCAGGTCCTGCAGGAAGAGCAGCAGCCAGCTTGTGGTGCCGCCGATGAGACGGATGTCGTGCTTGGGCGAATCCTCGGCCAGCAGTGCCATCTTGCGTTCCCAGTCGGTGACCGTGGCCAGCTCCGGAGGCGGATAGTAGAAGCGCTGCGCCCAGCGCGGGACCGCACCGGCCGAGAGGCCGGACATATCGCCGGCGCGAACGCCTGGCGCCAGCTCTTCCAGCGCCGTGCTACCGCCCAGCATGAAGGTCCGCCCGCCCAAGACCCGGCTCTTCGGCTTGGCCCGGATATGAAAAGCCAAGAGGCTGAGGATTGCCCGGTTGTTTCCCTTGAGGATGTCCTGTGTCACCGGAATGAATTTGCTGGTGCCGCTGGTGGTCCCCGAGGTCTTGGCGAAGAGCGGGATGGTACCTGGCCAGGAGGCGTCGGTTACCCGCGGAAAGCCTTGCTTCCAATAGCCGTCCCAGAAGTCCTCGAAGCGGCGCAGCGGTACGCGCCGCTGGAAGTCCTCGACCGAGGCGATCGTCTCGAATCCGTGGTCACGGCCGAAGCGTGTGCCGGCAGCGCGGCGCAACAGCCTGTCGAGGGCCTTGCGTTGCGAGGCGAGCGGGTCTTCGCGGTCCAGCTTGGCCAGGCGATGGCGGGCGAAGAGACGAAGAAACGACGTCGGGTCGATCATCGCAGCGCGCTTTCGTCGGCAGCATGGTGGCGCCGTCGGGATTGGAACATGGACACCTCGCGGGGCCGGTATTGCGGCGTTATCGGCTCTGCCTGGAAGTGGTGCAGGAAGGCTCGGCAAGCAAGCGATCGGAGGGCCCCGCTTCCAATAGCAAGGACAAAGGCTGCCCACTTATCGGATGCCGCGGCTCTTCGAGCCTGGTCAGCAGGAATCCGCTTTCTTGAAGCAGCGCCACCCAAGAACCCAACGTGCGGAAGTACCACGGCATCGCCCGCCAGCCATCCGTGCTCATGGCGGTGAAGTCTTCTTGGCGCCACCCGTCCCGATAGGGGGCCGGTTGCGTCCAGGGGTGCAGGCTCTGGATGATCAGCCGGCCGCCCGGCGCCAGCAGGTGCGCGCAAGCCTCCAAGGTCGGCCGAAGCGCTTCTTCCAGCAGCGCGAAGTTGGCAACGACGCAGTCGAAGGGGCCGCCGACACGCTCAGGCGCGGCGGCAAAGGCGGCGAAGTCGAGCAACAGGAAGCTGCCACCGCCCAGTCTTTGCGCCTCGGCGATCAAGGGTTTCGAGCCATCGATTCCCAGTGTTTCGATAGACTTGTCGGCAAGCTTGCGCACCAGCCACCCCTCGCCGCAGCCGAGGTCCAGCACGCGTCTTGGCGCCAGACGCTGGATGGCGGCGAGTACGGCCGAATCGGTTGCGAGGCGGCGGCTTTCAATGGTGCCGTTGCGCACGGCGGTCGTCCAGAGCCCGGCGTTAGCCTCCCAGCTCTGTTGCAGGCCCTTAGCCGTCACTCCGGCTCCTCGGGAAAGGAGCGGGCGTCGGGCGGGATGGTGACGCCGGGGAGCTTTCGGCTGGTCCAGATATGGACGGCCTGTGTGAGGTCCGGCGGCTCGTCGAGTGACCCGCCCTTGAGGGTGACGGTCTCGGACCCGGGCGAGTTCTCATGCCAGATGCGCGATCCGCAAACAGTGCAGAAGAGACAGCGCACCTCTGCGCCGCTGTCGGCCGGACGGGCCCAGACGGCCGGCCTGCCCCGGACCAGCTCCAGGTCCTTGCGTGCGACTTGAACCGAGATGCCGAAGGCCGAGGCCGACTGCTTGCGGCACTCGCGGCAGTGGCAGACGAAGAGGGCGCGTGGCTGCCCGCGAACGCGATAGCGAAGGGCGCCGCACTGGCAGCCACCGTCCATGAAGGTTCCTTTCTGCTTCGCCCGCGCCCCTTAGGCTGCGGGCACCTGCTTGCCTGCCTTATCATAGGCCCCAGCGGAGCCGACCGCAGCATCCTTGACACCCCGCAGGATCCCGGCGAGCCGATTTAGGCCGCTCAGAAGAGCCGAAGTGCCTGCTTGCGCCCCTCGATCTTCGTTGGATTCTGCGATGTGAGGATAGCGATGAAAGACCGTGTAGGCGTTGTCGTGCAACATGGTTCACCTCCTAGAGTTCTCTTGACTCGAAAGGTAAGCGGCCCCGGTTATCGGGATAAGTTAGGAAATTCGATATAGACTGTCCCGTAACTCGGTATATCATCGAGCTATGGATATGTTTCGCTCGATGGGCGTTTTTCTGGAGGTGGCGAAGCAGGGCGGCTTCGCCGCGGCGGCCAGGGCGCTGGTCATGTCGACGACGGCGGTCAGCCGTCATGTCGCCGATCTGGAGCAGGAGCTGGGGACCGCTTTGTTCCGGCGGACCACGCGCAGCGTCTCCTTGACCGATGCCGGCCTCATCTATCGCGACCGCATCCGGCCCTTGCTGGAAGAGACCGAGGCGGTCATGGAGGAGATGCGCGGTCTGGGCCAAGAGCCGCGTGGCCACCTGCGCCTCGCCGCGTCGCCCGGGTTCGGCACGGCGGTCGTGGGGCCGCTGTTGGTCGATTTCCTGAACCGCTGGCCCGCCATCACCTTGGATCTGGAGCTTTCGGTGCATCTGGTCGATCCGGTGCGAGACGGTTTCGATGCGGCCGTGCGCAGCGGTCCGCTGCGCGACTCCGGCCTGACGACACGCAAGCTGTCGGAGGTCGCCCTGGTGGCCTGTGCTTCGCCCGAGTTCGTGGAGCGAACGCGCCCGATCACAGCGCCGCAGGATCTGGCGGAGGTCGACTGCATCGTCTGGCGCGAGGGCTACGGCAAGATGCCCTGGTCCTTTCGGCAGGACGGTCGGCTTGTTCAGGTGCTTGCCAAGGGCCGCTTTTCCTCCTCCAGCGTCATCAGCGAGCGGCAGGCGGCGCTGGCGGGGCTGGGCGTGGCCCTGCTGCCGCACCTCTTCGTCGCCGGCGATCTGGAAGCGGGCCGATTGCGCGAGGTCTTGCCCGGGGCCGAGCCCTTGACCATCAATCTCGTTTGGCCGGCGCAGCGCTTCGAGAGCCCGAAGCTAAGGGCGCTGATCGACCACCTCGTCGATGGCCTCGCCGGACCGCTGCCGAGGTATGGCTAGGCCGGTCAGGGTGCGGCTGGCCATAAGTGCTGCACAGGCGCCAAGAAGATGACCGCGGCGCCGAGCGCCAACAGCAGCAGGCGCAACGCCGGCTTCCAAGGGGCGATCACCGCATAGGAAAGGGCGGCAAGCCCGACGCCCACCGCCAGAAAGGCGGCGAGGCTCCGGATCGGCGTGTCTGCCGGCGTGATCAGCGCCGGATCGGCGATCATCGCCAAGGGGACGATGTAGAGCCCCAATCCCAGGGCCATGGCGCTCAGCGCGACTTTCAGCCAGTTCTCCCCCACCATGCCCGCGGCGATGAAGACGGCGCCGCAGACCGGCGGCGTGATGGTCGACAGCAGGGCGAACCAGAAGACGAAGAGATGGGCCAGCAGCAAGGGCAGGCCCAGCTGCTGCAAGGCCGGGCCGGCGACGGAGACGCAGATGACGTAGGCCGCCGTGGTCGGCACCTCCATCCCCAGCACCAGGCAGGCGAGCGCGGTCAGCAGCAATGCCGGCCAGAGCGCGCCGCCCGAGCCCGAGAGGATGAGCGAGGTGATCTTCACCCCCAGTCCGGTCGCTGCCAGCACGCCGATGATGATCGAGGCGCAGAGGATGATGGCGGCGATGACCGAGATCTGCTTGCCGGCAAGAAGGCAGACCTCTTCCAGCCGCGCGATCGTGCGCTTCAGGTCGAGGCTGAGCCGCCCGTCGAAGAGCAGCAGCAGGGCGCCCGCCAGGATGGCCAGGCAGGCGGCATACTGCGGGGTGTAGCCGGGGCCGAACATCCCCCAGAGAAGCACGGCGAAGGGCACCAGGAAGAAGCCGGCGGTGATGGCGACGGCGCGCGCCGTGGGCCGTTCTTCGACGGGCAAGCCTTTCAGGTCGTAGCGCAACGAGAAGGCATCGATGCCGATCCACACGGTGACGAAGTAGAGCAGCGCCGGCAGGAGTGCTGCGGCCATGATGCCGGTGTAGGGCACGCCGGTGAGCTCGACCATGACGAAGGCGCCTGCGCCCATCAGGGGCGGCATGATTTGCCCGCCGGAAGAGGCCACCGCCTCGACCGCGCCGGCCATGCGGCGCGGATAGCCCAGGCGGGCCATGGCCGGCAAGGTGATCGCCCCGGTCGAGGCGACGTTGGCCGAGGCCGAGCCTGAGATCGAGCCGAAGAGGGCCGAGGAGATGACGGAGACCTTGGCGGCACCGCCGCGCAGCCGTCCGGCCGCGGCAGCCGCCATGTTCATGAAGCCCTGGCCCGCCTCGCCGGCGTTCAGGACCGCGCCGAAGATGACGAAGATGGCGACGATGTTGACCGAGACGCCGGTCAAAGGCCCCCATAGGCCGCCTTCGGCGATGGTGAGGTTGCCCAGAAAGCTCGCCAGCGGCAGACCGGGATGGCCGAACTCCCCCGGGACCGCTTCGCCCCAGAGGCCGTAGGCAAGCGCGCAAGCGGCGACCAATGGCAAGGGCCAGCCGATGGCGCGCCGCGCCATCTCGAGAGTCACCAGCAGCAAGGCGATGGCGATGGCAAGCTGCAGGCCGCCCTCGAGAAAGCCGTACTGATCGCCCAGGGCCGATTGATTGATGGCGATGTAGAGGCAGCCGGCCAGACCGACCGCTGCCAGCAACAGCCCGCTGATGCGGCCGGCGCGCGACTTCGCGATGAAGACCAGGGCCCATGGCAGGGCCAGTGCCATGTGCAGCGGCCGGCTGACCAGGTTCGGCACCAGGCCGGAGAAGACCAGCCAGAGATGGAAGCCGATGGAGAGCGCGCCGAGTGCCGTCCAGATCAGGCGAGAGGTCAGGGACATAAGCGGCCTCTTTCGGCGCCCGCGGCCGAAAGAGGCCGCGCTCGATCAGCGCTGCGCGTCGGTGATGGGGAAGCCCGCCTCCTCATAGTACTTGACGGCACCCGGGTGGATCTTGCCGGTGATATTGGCCATGAGGTCTTGGCTGACGCCGTTCCACCAAGGTGCTGCCTCGCCCATCATGGCCTTCTCTTCCCAGAAGGTCTTGGTCAGCTCGTAGGCGGTGGCGTCATCCATCTGGGTGGTGGTGTAGGCCACCACCGGCAGCGACGTGGTGACGATGTCTTCGCTTTGGCCGGCGTAGGTGCCGGCCGGGATCACCAGCTTGGTGCGCTTGGTCTGGGCGATCTGATCGTCGCTGAGCGACAGCACCACGACCCCGGTGCCGGCGGCCGCCTCGATGACGTTGGGGGCGGGATAGGAGCCGGCGGTGACGAAGCCGTCGATCTGGCCGTTCTTCAGGGCCGGGCCGGCGTTGGAAAGCTCGACGTTGGCCAGCTCTACCTTGTCCTCGAGGCCGAAGAGCTTCAGGTACTTCTCGCCCTCGCGTGCGCCGAAGGAGCCTTTCCCTAAGAGGATCGTCTTGCCCTCCAGGTCGGCGAAGCTCTCGATGCCGCTATCGGCGCGCACCACGAAATGCATGGTGAGCGAGGGGATGGGGAAGAGGGCGCGGATCTCCTCGAACTTGGGATTGCCCTTGCCCTCGAACATGGCCTTGCCGCCTTGCGCCAGGCGCACCAGCACCGGCGGCGTGGTGAAGACGTAGTTGCCCGGCCTGACCGCCGCCTCCATGACGTTCTGGACCGAGCCCTGGCTCTCCTCGACCGTGACGATGATGGCGCCGTCGGTGCCGGCCTTGATCGCCTCGGCGATCTGCACGGCCATCTGGTAATAGGACGAGGTCGACTTGGCCGACTTGTAGGTGACGCGGGTCTCGGCGGTGGCGCCGGTGCTCGCCGCCATCACTAGGGCGGCGGCGAAGGCAAGGGGTCTCACAGAGATCATGGACGTCCTCCAGGCTTGGGTGGTGCTTCCTTGGCGGCCCATTGAGGCCGGGTCGGCCCGCCGGCGCAAGTCCTGATCCCCGCGCGAGAGCCCCACACGGTCATATGCGGAGCGCCAGAGAGTTAGTCGCCAAGGACGCGGCGACGCTCTTCGAATTCCTCCTTGTCGATCTCGCCGCGCGCGAAGCGCTCTTTCAGGATGTCGAGAGGGGCCTTCGTGGCCGGGTGGTGGTGAGCGGCGCCCTGGCTGTGGGGCCCAAGCCAGCGCATGAGGAGCAGGATCACCACCACAGCGATGGCCAGGAAGACGATCATCATGATCGGGCCGAAGAACCAGCCATGCCAACCGTCGTTCCACATGTGCGGACCGAAATAGGGACTCTCCGGTTGTTCGGCGAGAGCCGCCGGTACGGCAAGCAAGAGCCCTGCCAGGCAATACGAGAAGCGCGTGAATCCGGTCATTGCCTCAGTTCCCCTTGCTGCCGTCGTCCAGCGGAAAGCCCATTCGCATGAAGGTGACGATCTTCCAGATCTCATCCCTGGTGAGGCTGTCCCTGAAGGCCGGCATCGCGGTGTCGAAGCCTGCACCGCCCTCCGAAACGGCCCACAGCATGTATTCGTCCACCGTAATCGGCACTTGGATCATGTAGGCCAGCAATGCCGGAGAGGGATTGAGCGCTCTCGCCGTGTCACCATCGCCCATGCCTTGCGGGCCATGGCAGACGGCGCAGTTGGCCTGATAGAGCTCGCGGCCTTCCGCTACGATTCCAGGATCCGGCGCGAAAGGATTCCGTGCGCCGGCGTAAGCGGCCGGTACGCCCTCATGCATGAAGGCCCAGTGGCGCGCCATTCTTTGTCGCATCCCCGCGCTCATCTCTTCCTGGCTCCAGCGGTCGCGCTGCATCCAAGCCGGATTCCACATGTCCTGTTGCGCGGAGTCCGAACTCTGAGCGATCGCGGCATTGGATACGAGCAGCAATCCGACGGCCAAGCTCAAGGACGCCATCCAGCAAGCTGCGTAAGACGAGAGCACTTTCACTGTCTTCATCTTCAGGTCCTCCCGTGGCTGGTCCCGACTGCACAAGCCTTTTGCGCCGGCTCAGTATGCCATGAGACCGCGGGCTCCCATCTTGAGCTATGTCAGTCTCAGGCCATGTTCGGACGGCGTTGAAGACCGCAGGGAGCGCACACTTGGCTTCGGTCAGAGCCCCCCGCGCTCCGTTCCAGAGCCCTAGCCGGCCTGGCAGATGCCGGGTGCCGTGTAATCCAAGCCGTAGATCTCGAAGAAGTTCTGTCCCAGCGCGATCTGCCTGAAGGCCTCGTCGTCAATCCACTGCAGGACTGCGCTATTGACGAAGAGTTCGTCGCGATAGACCAGAGCGGACTTGTCCTCGGATGCGACAAAGTCCGTACCGGGCAGGAAGCGGTCCGGCCAGCGGTTGATGAAGGCCACATAGAGGTCGCGCATTTCGGGGTCGGAAAAGACCTGATCGTAGAGAATGCGCCAAGAGAGATCGATGAAGAGATTTGGGTATTCGGCCAGGAGGGTTTCCAGAACGTCGATATGGATCGCCGGGTCCACCCTATGAAGCTCTTTGGAGAGACCACCCAGGTGCGGCCAGATAATCTTGTTCTCGGGGTAGAGAGAGAGGACATGGTCCATCAGATGCAGATGCTTCGTAGGATTGCCGTCATGCCCAAGATCGGAATGAATGGTGATCGGGAAGTTCCATTCCCTCAACTGCGCCATGAAGGGCGCCCAGCTCTCGATCACCTCGCGTTCCACGCCGGGCCGGCCGCTGTCGAACAAGGCCTGCTTGATCAGATTGACCTCTCCCATCATCTTGAAGACGCCTGGAAACTCCCGATCCAGCAGGTGCATGCTGGCCAATACCTCCTCCGGCGAGGCCAAGTCCGCAAAGGTCATCGAGACGTTCAGGTGAATGTCTAAGGGGGCCTCATCGAGAAGGCTCTGCGCATTGACAAAGTCGTTCTTGAGGCTGGGTGTCACTGGAACGCCGGGACAGTCTAGGTAGTAGGTGCACTCGCTATCGACGGGCAAGCGCTGCCCGATGCCGTAGATGTTGGCAAAGAGAACGCCCGAGTTGCGCATATAGTCGAGGACGTCGCTGAAGTGGATCGGGCGTCCGCCGAAGGGACGCGGATGCAGGTGGCTGTCGACCACCGGAAGGTTGAGCCGAGCCGCCCGGTCAAAGCAGCCCTGCTGGTCCCCTTTGAAGTGACCGAGCGACAGCGGCCCTGCGATCGGCGTGATATCGGACAAAGACGGGCTCTCCGGCTGCTTTGCCGAGACAATCCCAGCCCCGGCGATGGCGGCCAGAATCGATGCTGCGACCAGGGGAACCACTTTCGAAACAAAGCCTCGGCGGCCAGGACGCTGGGTCATCTTTCAGATCTCCTCCGTGCCGGCATTCTTCAGGGGAGCCTCGAGGTGCCGCAAGCGCTGAGCCGCCTTTTTTTGGCGGCGCACTTTCGACGCTGCATTTTCTTGCTCGGGCTGCTAAGTCGCAAAACAGCGAACACTGGCGGCGGAGACGCTTGGAATGCTGCAGATAGAGCACGGCTTGCGGGTCATGGTCACCGCCGGAGCTGGCGGGATCGGCCTGGCGGTCGCCAAGGCCTTTGCCGGCTCGAGCGCAAAGGTTTTCGTCTGCGATCTGGACCGAGCAGCGCTTGCCGGCTTGCCTCCCGACTGGGGCCGCCGCGCGGCCGACGTCAGCGACGAGTCCGCCGTCGCAGAGCTCTTCGAGGCGGTCACGGCACAACTCGGCGGGCTCGACGTCCTGGTCAATTGCGCCGGTATCGCCGGCCCGACCGGGTCCTTGGAAAGCCTGGCGCTGGCCGCCTGGCGGCGCTGCCTCGCGGTCAATCTGGACGCCACCTTTCTCTGCAGCCGCGCCGCGATCCCGCTGCTGCGCCAGGCCGGCGGCGGCCTCATCGTGAACTTCTCTTCCACGGCCGGTTTCATGGGCTATCCGGGGCGCACCCCCTATGCGACGGCGAAGTGGGGCATCATCGGGCTCACCAAGAGCTTGGCCATGGAGCTGGGGCCGGAGGGGATAAGGGTGAACGCGCTCTGTCCGGGTGCGGTGGAGGGCGAACGCATGGCCCGCGTCATCGCTGCCGAGTCGAAAAAGACCGGCCGCAGCGAGGCGGAGATCCGGCGCGACTATGCATCGGCCACCTCGCTTCGGCGGTTCATGACGGCCGAGGAAATGGCCGGCATGGTGCTCTATCTGGCCAGCGCGCCGGGCTCGGCCGTCACCGGGCAGGCCTTGCCGGTGGACGGCCATACCGAACGTCTTTAGGCGCTAGGCTAGGATGGCCGCTCCCGAGGAATTGTTCTCCCTGTGAAACGCAGCGTTCGGGACGAGCGCTATTGTCCTCGCCTGTTCGGCCCTTATTTGGTTCAGTGCAGCCGCGGACCGTCCCGGCCATCCTGGCTGGTTCAGCTGCGGCCTACGGGGCCCTAAATCGGGCGGAATGCTGCTGCCCGGCGGGCCACTCGACCAGGACTTTGCCCAGGACTTCGCAAGGATAAAGACTCTATGCGCCTTCTCAAAGTCGCGGCCGTGGCCGCAGCTCTTTCGGTTTCAAGCCCGGCCCTGGCCACCTTGGACGTGCCGTCGGGGACCTATCTGCTGGATCCCAACCACTCCAGCGTCGTCTTCAGGGTGAACCACCTGGGGCTTTCGAACTACACGGCGCGCTTCATAGAGATGAAGGGCGCGCTCGAGCTTGACGCCGCGGACCCCGAAAAGAGCGAGCTCTCGGTGACGGTCTATCCCACCTCGCTCAGAACCGGCTACCCCAGCCCCCACCTCCTGGATTTCGATAAGAAAATGCAGGACGAGGCAGTCTGGTTCAACGTCGGCGCCTATCCGGAGATCACCTACAACGCGATCTCGATGACCCAGACCGGGCCGGACAGTGGCGTGGTCGAAGGTGAGCTGACCTTCTTGGGCGTAACCAAGCCGCTCAGCCTGGACGTAACACTGAACGGAACCTTGACGCGGCATCCCTTCGTGGACGCCGCCGCGATCGGAATCTCGGCCGTCGGCAGCTTGAACCGCTCGGACTACGGCATGACTCACCAGATCCCCGCCATCGGTGACGAGGTGCAGATCATCATCGAGGCGGAGATGATCGAGCAGAAGTAGCACCCAGTCCCGAGAAGGTCCCACGAAGAGGAGCGATGCGATGAGTGAGGTAACAGAGCGCTATACCGCCGTGGCCATTGCGCTTCACTGGCTCATCGCTATCGCGATCATCTTGCAGCTGGCGAGCGGTCTCTGGATGACCGATGCGATCGACGACAAGGCCACGCAGAACCTCGCCTTCCAGGTCTATCAATGGCACAAGTCGCTGGGCCTGACGGTGTTGTTCCTCAGCCTGCTGCGCATAGTTTGGCGGTTGACGCATCGCGCGCCGGGCCTGCCCGAGGGCATGGCCGGCTGGGAGCGTTTCGGGGCGAAGGCGACACACATCCTCTTCTACCTGATCATGATCGTCATGCCCTTGACCGGCTGGGTGGTCGTCTCGGCCAGCAAATTCGGTCTCCCGACGCTCTATTGGGGCCTCTTCGAGTGGCCGCACCTGCCCTTTGCGGACATGGCGCCCGATGCAAAAGCGGGACTGGAAGAGACCTTCGGCGAGATTCACGAGACCCTGGCCTACACCACCATCGCCCTTTTGGTGCTGCATGTGGGTGCTGCCTTGAAGCACCAGATCATCAACCACGACAATGTCCTGGGCCGCATGCTGCCGTTCCTTAAGCGTTCCGCCTAGCGAGAGCCATGACGCAGATGAGAGTCTTGAAGAGGAGCCATAAAGTGAGACGCACCCTGCTTTCCCTCATCGCCGGTGCCGCCTTGAGCTTCGGCGCGCCCGGTGCCGCCTGGGCCACCGCCTGGGGCGTGGACTACGACAAGAGCGCGATCACCTTCTCCGGCGAACATGCCGGCAGCCCCTTCGAGGGCCGCTTCGAGACCTGGGACGCCAACATCGAATTCGACCCAAAGGCGCCGGAAGACGCCGTCGTACTGGTGACCATCGACACGGCCTCGGCCAAGACCGGCAACGCGCTCTATGACGGCACCTTGGTCGGTTCGGACTGGTTCGACACCGGTACCTTTCCGCAGGCGCGCTTCGAGGCTTTCGGCGCCACGCCCGACGGCGAGGGCGGCTACACCTTGGAGGGCCAGCTCACCATCCGCGACCACTCGGTGCCGGTGTCCGTGATCTTCGCCGCAAACGACTCGGAGGCCAGCGCCGATTCCACCGTCGTGCTGCAGCGCCTGGAGTTCGGGCTGGGCGCCAGCTCCGATCCGAGCGGCGGCTGGGTCTCCCTGGAGATTCCGGTGACGGTCAAGCTGATCGCCCATCCTTCGGCCGAATAGGGGATAGCGCGATGGGTTTGCTTGTCGACGGCCAGTGGCTGGACCAGTGGTACGACACCGAGGCCGACCAGGGCCGCTTCAAGCGTTCGGCCAGCCATTTCCGCAACTGGGTGACCGCCGACGGGGCAGCGGGCCCCAGCGGGCGAGACGGCTTCAAGGCCGAGACCGGGCGCTACCGGCTCTATGTCAGCTATGCCTGCCCTTGGGCGCATCGCACCCTGATCTTCCGCAAGCTCAAGGGGCTGGAGGAGATGATCCCGCTCACCGTGGTGAACTGGTTCATGGGCGACGAGGGCTGGACCTTCGAGCCGGGCGCCAATGTCGAGCCCGAGCCGGAGGTCGGCGCGTCACGCCTGCATCAGCTCTACACCGCGGCCAAGGCCGACTATAGCGGCCGCGTCACGGTGCCGGTCCTCTGGGACCGCCGGCAGCGGACCATCGCCAGCAACGAGTCGGCGGAGATCATCCGCATGATGAACAGCGCCTTCGACGGTTTGGGGGCAAAGGCGGGGGACTACCATCCGGCGGATCTGCGCGAGGCGATGGAGCCGGTGAACGAGCGCATCTACGACACGGTGAACAACGGCGTCTACAAGGCCGGCTTCGCGACCAGCCAAGCGGCCTATGAGGAGGCGGTCCATCCGCTCTTCGCGACCTTGGACTGGCTGGAAGAGCGGCTGGCCAGTCAGCGCTACTTGATGGGCGAGCGGGTGACCGAGGCCGACTGGCGCCTATTGCCGACGCTGTTGCGCTTCGATGCGGTCTACGTGGCGCACTTCAAATGCAACCTCAGACGGCTGGTCGATTACCCCAATCTCTGGGCCTACACCCGAGAGCTCTATCAGTGGCCCGGTGTCAAGGAGACCGTGTTTTTCGACCACATCAAGAACCATTACTTCCAGAGCCACGAGACGGTGAATCCCACCCGCATCGTGCCGGCGGGGCCGCTTCTCGACTTCGACGCACCGCACCGCCGCGAAGTGCTATCCGCGGCCGCGTGACGGCCTATGCGAGATAGTCGTGGGCGACCTCGCCCAATGCCAAGGTGAGGTCGGCCAGGATGTGCTTGCCCGACAGTACCTCCAAGACCGGCAGCTCGGCCACCGGCGCCAATGCGTGGTGGAAAAGTTCCAGCGCGGCCGGGCCCGACCAGGCGCCCTTCACCGTCACGTCGACCATGTAGTGCTTGACGATCTCGCAGATCCGCGGAGTGGCGTCGACGTGCGGGATGATCTTCAAGAGATAGTTGGGCGCCGTCATGGCCTTGGCGACCTCGGCCAGATCAAGGTCCTGATGCTTGTAGCCCATGGTGGCGTTGACGACGCGCAAGGGGCCGAAATCCAAGGTGCCGACCAGGGTTTCCTTGTGCACGGCAAGCGTCGGGTGGGCGAACTTCTTGGGAAAGCCCCAGAGTTCCCGCCCGCCTGAAATCGGCGGCTCGTCGTCGAGATACATGGCGTGCACGTAGTTTCCGGGCTCGCCGTTCAGCTCCACCGGGATCACCTGCCCGCTTTCGGTATAGTCGCCGAAGCCGTTGGAATCGGGCATGCGGATGAACTCGTAATTCACCACCGGCTCGCGCAGCTTCAAAGGCGCCGGCACCATCTTCTCCAGGATCTCGGGATCGCTGCGGTAGCTGACGATCATGAACTCCCGGTTGGCGAAGCGGTAGGGCCCGCAAGGATAGGCCGGGCTGGTCAGCGGCATGGCGAAGGCGTTCTGGCGGACTTCGTCCTCGGTCATACGGGATTCCTTTCGAATGAGAGGGGCAGAGTGTCAGTCGCTGGCGTCCAGGTGGACGTCGTGGGTCTTGACCCCGTCGCGGGGATCGGGCGGCTCCAGCCACTCCAGATGACGCAAGGTGCGGATCATGTCGTGCTCTCCCATCTTCCAGTGGTCGAGCATGGAGTTGCGCGAGAACTCGTAGTCCTTGAAGTCGGCGTCGTAGGATTTGCGCTGATAGATCAGGTGGATGATGTTCACCAGCGCGGTGGTGCGCAGGCAGTCGAGATTCTGGATCACCGGATCGTCGCGCAGATCCTCCGGCAGCCTGTCCAGCAGGTAGCCCAGGGCCGCGCGCATGCGATGAACGTCGCGGAACTGGTCGGTGTTGAGCCGTGTGCGGCTGGAGAACTGGATGTCCTTCTGCCGCTCGGCCACCTCGGGCAGGGTGCGCGGACGGGGGCCCCGCGCGCTGAAGAGGTCGACCTGAAAGATGAGCGTAGAGAGATCGGGCTTGCTTTCCAGCACGTAGCGCAGCGGCGTGTTGGAGACCAGGCCGCCGTCCCAATAGTATTCGCCCTCGATTTCGGTCGGCGGAAAGCCCGGCGGAAGGGCGCCCGACGCCATGATGTGCTCCGGCCCGATCCGCCGCTCTGCGGTGTCGAAGTAGACGAAGTTGCCGGTCATCACGTTGACTGCGCCGACGCTGAGGCGGACCGGGCCGTCGTTCAAGAGGTCGAAGTCGACCAGCTCCAGCAGGGTCTGCTTCAAGGGCTTGGTGTCGTAGTAGCTGATCGCCTCCATCGAGCCGCGCGGCTGCAGCCAAGGCGTGGGCATGCGCGGCTCGAAGAAGCCGGGCTGTCCGTAGATCATCGACGAGAAAGAGGAAATCTTGTTCAGAAAGCCGCGCATGTCGTCGCCGGGCGGGGCCCAGGGCCACTGCACACGGTCCGTCACCCGGAACCAGAACTCGCGCATGGCCTGGGCCCGCTTCTCTGGTGGGTTGCCGGCCACCAGCGCGCAGTTGATCGCCCCGATGGAGATCCCCGCCACCCAGTCGGGATGCAAGCCCGACGCCGCCAGCACCTCGTGCACGCCGGCCTGATAGGCGCCCAAGGCACCGCCGCCCTGCAGCACCAGCACGGTGGCGCCGTACTTGGCCTTGGCGGCCTTGCAGGCGGTCACCAGATGGCCGGCCTTGTCGACGTCGATGTTGCGCATCCCTTGGCTCCCATGGCGGCGGAAATCGCGGCGATCCTAGCCATGCTGCACTGCAGCGTCGAGAGCTCCGTCCGGCGCCGTTGCAAGAAAAATGGGGCGGCCGGGTCTTGCCCTGCCGCCCCAAGGCCACCAGACGATGAGGAGAGAGATGTCTAGCGCCGGCAGCGGGCGGGGTTCAGCGCCCCGCCGCACCCCCGAGTCTAGACCGCAATGGCCAACGTGGCCAAAGACACGGCGAGAGCCAACAAGGTCCCGCCGAGAGGAAAGACGGCGTCGTAGGCACCCTCTTCAAGGTGCGCTGCAAAGTTTTTAGGCTTCGATAGCGTCCTAGACATAACGTTACTGTCCTTTCACCTATCGTAGAGCGCCTCTATTCGGCCGCAATTGGGGACGTCTGGCCAAATCCAACCGCTCTTTCCTTCAAGAGAGGTGGTCAGGACAGCGATCACTGTCTATTCACAGCATCGCGACACAGAAACAGGAGTACGTTGTGGGCGCTTTGGCGCGCCTCTTCGGCACCAGCCGACCAGCTGCCTCATTCCTTGGGCAGAGGGCTTAGCCTCTTGGCCGTGATCTCGACGCCGTCGCTGGCCAGCACCATGGTTTCGGTGGTCACGGACACAAGTCCGTAGGACAGGGTCTTGCCGATCTGGACGGTCTGCGGGTCGGCGGACTCGATGGTGATGGCGAGGCTGTCACCGTCCAGCGACCAGGTTCCGGAGACCTCGGCTGTCACCTGATCGCCGGTGAAGGTCTGATGCAGGTAGGTCTTGTCCGGGCCGAAGGTCCAGATTTCCCGAGGATCGTCGGATGCGCCAACTTGCCAGGTGCCCGCAAGCAAGGTGCTTCTGCTGTCATCCGCCTGGGCCGCAAGGCCGATGGCCAGGAGGGCCGAGCACAACAGCGCGAGGATTGGAAGCCTGGCCAGTCTCATGGTCGCCAACTCCTTTTCTTTGGCTTGTCTCATGCGTGGTACGTCAACGCACTGCCGGAACGATATAGCCGGGTGTTTCCAACGGGAAGGGGCCGGAGCCTCCAGCCGCGCTTCGCGATCCCTGCTGGCGGGTGATCAAGTCAAATCGAATGCGGCCGAACCGGGTAGAAAATGATGATAGGAATTGATGTAGAGCGCAATCTTCAGCGTGCCGGCCTCGTCGCGCTGGACGATCCAGTCTTCCCCTACGAGGCATTTGATCACCTCGGACTCCTTCGAGCCCACCACCCGCCCTTCCCAAAAGACCGCACCCACCGCGCGTGCGCGCTCGGGATTGTCGCAGAGCGGCGTGATTTCCCAATGATCCACGACGATATGCTTCTCGTCCGTCAGCCTTTGGTGGATTTCATAGTTTTGTTGCAAGGAGATATCTTCGCCATGCGGAATGAAAATTCTGGGATTTGGATGTAGAAAGAACTCTTCTTGTGCTTCTGCCGATCCTTTTTCCATCATAACCACATTGTGAAACCGGTTCATTAAAGTGATGACTTCATCCTTCGAGACCGCCATAGCTCACCTCCTCTAAGCCGCTGCCTTTCCAGAATACCAGCATCAAGGGCGGCACACCAAGTTTCACTACGGGGCGGCGGTCAGCCGACGGCCGGGACGATACGGTCGGGCACCTCCAGTAGGAAGGGGCCCGGATGGGCCAGGCCTTCACGCAGGAGGTCCGGCAGGCTGTCCAGGCTTTCGGCACGCTCCGCCCTGGCGCCGAAGGCGCGGGCGAGCGCCAGGTAGTCTGGGTTGCGCGGGCTGACGCCGATCTGCTGATAGCCGCGGGCGATCATGTCGTCGCGGATCTGGCCCAGGCCGTTGTTGTTCCACAGCAGGATCAAGAGCGGCAGCTGCTCTTCCACCGCGGTCGCCAATTCTTGCAGGGTGTAGAGAAAGCCGGCGTCGCCGACCAGGGCCACCACCGGGCGCTCGGGTGCCGCCAACTTGGCGCCGATCGCGGCCGGCAGGGCATAGCCCAGCGTGCCATAGCCTTGCGGGTGCACCCAGCTGCGCGGCGCTTGCACCGGAAAGGTGACGTTGCCCGTGTAGGCGATCTGGGTCATGTCGGTCAGCACCATGCCGTTCTCCGGCAAGGCAAGGCGCAGGCGCGCCAGGACCTCGTTGTGCCGGCGCATCAGCGGGCCGGCCTCGGCCGCGCCGGCCTGGCGCAGGCGCTGCACCGCCGCGTCGCCCCATCCTTCGGCCCTGCTCGGCGCCGGATCTCGCGCCAGGCCCTGTGCCAGCGCCGCAGCGGTCGGGCGGACATGGGCGGCGATCGCCACGGCGGCGTTGTAGGCATCGTTCAGGCGGTCGGGGTCCAGGTCCACGCGGATGACCTTGCCCGCAAGCTCCAACCGATCGGTCCAGAGATCGGTCTCGGCCAACTCCGAGCCCAGCACCAGGACGCAGTCCGCCTCTGCGGCAAAGGCCTGGCCGGCCGTCGTCGACAGCGTAGAGCCGGCGGCAAGCCTGTGGCTTTCCGGCAAGACGCCCTTGGCGGCGACCGTGGTCTGGACCGGCGCCTCCAGGGCCTCGGCAAGCGCAGGGATCTCCTGCTCGGCGCCCATGGCCCCGCCGCCCAGGATGATCAGCGGGCGCTCGGCCTGGCGCAGCAGCGCCAAGGCGCCGTCGAGTGCCGCCGGTGCCGGGTGGCGTTCTCCGCTGTCGGGCCGGAGCGGCCAGGTCGAGGCAACGACTTCGTCCAGCACATCGAGCGGGACCTCGATGTGCACCGGCCGCGGCCGCTCGGCCTCGAAGAGGCTATAGGCCTTGGCCAGCAGCCCCGGCACCTGAGCGGCGGTCAGTGCCGTCGCGCTCAAACCGGTGATGGCGGCCATGAGCCCGCGCTGATCGCGCATCTCGTGCAAGCGGCCGCTGCCCTGGCCCAGATTCCAGGTCTCGTTGACGGCGGAGATCACCAGCATCGGCACGGAATCGGAATAGGCCTGGCCGACGCCGGTGGCCGCGTTGGTGACGCCGGGCCCGGTGATGACGCAGGCAACCCCAGGCTTGCCGCTGGCACGCGCATAGCCGTCGGCGGCGAAGGCCGCGCCCTGCTCGTGGCGCACCAGCACGTGGCGGATCGCGCTCTTGGCCAGGCCCCTGTAGAGGGTCAGCGTGTGCACGCCGGGAACGCCGAAAATGGTATCGACGCCATAGCGCTCCAACAGCGCCACCAAGGCCTCACCACAGCTCTGCGGCACCGCCGCCTCGCTCACGCCGTCCATGCTTTGCTCCCTGATGCCGGATTGCCTAACTGGCTTCGGTGTTAGCCGCTCGCCATAGAGAAGGCTAGGTGGTTGCGTGCAGGTGGAACACCTTGTTGACGATCCACCAGCGTCCCTCGATCTTCAGAAAGGTCAGATAGTCGGTGAAGCGCAGGCCCAGATAGTCGTCCAGGACCTTGGCGATCGCGGTGTCGCCGGTTATCTCCAAACTCTCGACCTGCCAGAAGAAGTCCGGGTCGGGATCACCCTCCTTGGCCGATCGGCAGGAGTCGATGAAGCCATCCAGGTCGAGCCACTCCAGGCTGCCTTCGAAATTGCCGATGCAGTGCCAGCGCGGATGCAGCACCCGGCGCAGCTTGGCCTCTTCGGCGAAGACCATGCCGACCAGATAGTCCTTGACGGCGGCGGTGATCGACTTGGCGTCGTCGCTCACGCTTCGCCTAGCCTCGCTTTTTGTTCGGCCTCAGCGAGGCCCAGTCTTCGTCCGTCAGCTGCTCGCCGACGAAGGTGAACTGGCCGGCGCCCTGCAGCCACTCGCCGCCGTCGATGGTGACCACCTCGCCGTTGATATAGCCGCTGCCGTCGGCCATGAGGTAGGTGGCCAGGTCGGCCAGCTCCTGGTGGTCGCCGACGCGCCGCAAGGGGATTCGGCTCTCGATCTGCTCGGCCAGCTTCGGCAGGGGCAAAAGGCGGTCCCAGGCGCCTTTTGTCGGAAAGGGGCCGGGCGCGATAGCGTTGCAGCGGATACCGCGCGGACCCCACTCGACCGCCAGGCTGCGGGTCATCGCCAGCACCCCGGCCTTGGCCATGGCGGACGGCAGGACATAGCCGGACCCGGTCCAGGCATAGCTGGTGACGATGGAGAGCACCGAGGCCTTGTGGCCCTCGGCTAGCCAGCGCCGGCCGCAGCCCATGGTCATGTAGGCGGTGCCGTTCAGCACGATGTTCACCACCGCATTGTAGCCGCCGGGCGATAGCTCTTCGCTGCGCGCGATGAAGTTGCCGGCGGCGTTGTTCACCAGGCCGTCCGGTGCGCCCCCGGCCCAGAGCCAGTCCAGAAAGTCCTCCACCGTGGCCGCGTCGCGGATGTCGCAGCTGCGGTAGTCGATGCGCCCGCCGGTCTCCTTGGCCAAATCCTCCGAGGTCTCCGCCAAGACCTCCTCGCGCCGCCCGCAAATGGCGACTGCGGCGCCAAGCTCCATGAAGCGGCGTGCCATGTTGCGGCCGATGCCGGTACCGCCGCCGGTAACGAGGATGCGCTTGCCCGACAGCAGGTCGTCTTTGAACAAGGACCTCTCCTCCCTCTAGTTTTGCGTCTTGAGCACGATCCCGTGGGCGGCAAGCTGGCGATGGCAGGCATCCCGCGCTTCGGTCGGGCTGAAGAGTTCCGGCTCCAGACCCCATTCCAGCCAGAGACCATCGATCAAGGCCGTCAGATCGCGCGCCAGCAGGCTTGAGTCGACTGTGAGACCGCGCTCTTCTGCCGCGGCGGCGATGCCGCGCGCGAAGGCGCGGCGATAGGTGGCATAGGCCTCCTTGTGGGCCTCTCTGAGCGGCCGGTTGGTGCGTACCTGGTCCCAGAGCGAGAGCCAGACGGCCACCGTCTCTGCGGTGAAGATGTCCGGGCTGAAGGCGCTTTCGATCAGAGCGATGATCCGCCTATCGGCACCGACGCCGTCGGCGTGCACGGCTGCGCGGGTCGCAGACTTCAGGCGCTCTGCTTCCAGCTCGTAGGTCGCGACCAGGAGGTCGTCCTTGGTGGAGAAGTAGTGACCGATCAGGCCGTTGGAGATGCCGGCGGCGGACGCGATCTCGGCGACGGTAAAGCCGTTGACGCCGCCTTCTGCCAGGCAGCGCCTTGCCGCCTCCAGGATGCCGCGGCGTCTCTCCTCCGGCTTCAGGCGGCTGAAGCGGGGCCCGTTGCGCTGCCGCGCCTCGGCCCGCTCGATGTCGCGGGGTGCGTCAGACATGTGGCGAAACCACTGGTCGCTTGGCCTTCATCGGGCCATCCTGCCGCCAGGCGAACGGCCGTGGCAAGTCGGTCGGCTTAGCGTCAGCCAAGGTCGGCTCCTAGCCACACTTGGCAGCTGCCACGACAGCAAATACCAAAGGGGTCAACAGATGTCCGGGACGCCGCCCGGGTCCGCCCCCGAATCAAGGAGACAGCGATGCGCCGCTCTTCACAAACCTTCCTCGACGCCCTGGCCGGAACACTGAAGGGGATCGATGCCGACGGCCTCTACAAACGCGAGCGCCTGATCCTCTCCGAGCAGGGTGCGGAGATCACGGTCGCGGGGCCGACGGGCGAGCGCAAAGTCCTCAACTTCTGCGCCAACAACTACCTGGGCCTGGCCGACAATGCAGAGCTGGTGGCCGCCGCCAAACAAGGCCTCGACCACTACGGGCTCGGCATGGCCAGCGTGCGCTTCATCTGCGGCACGGAAGACCAGCACCGCAGCCTGGAGCAAGAGATCGCCGGCTTCCTGGGCTTCGACGATGCCGTCCTTTATGCCGCCTGCTTCGATGCCAACGGCGGGGTCTTCGAGCCCCTGTTCGAAGCGGAGGACGCGATCATCTCCGATGCGCTGAACCATGCCTCTCTGATCGACGGCATCCGGCTCTGCAAGGCGCAGCGCTTCCGCTTCGCCAACAACGACATGGCCGATCTGGAAGCCAAGCTGATCGAGGCGGCCGGCGCCCGGCGGCGGGTGATCGTCACCGACGGCGTCTTCTCCATGGACGGCACCATTGCGCAGCTGGACCGCATCTGCGATCTGGCCGACCGCTACGAGGCCTTGGTGCTGGTCGACGACTGCCACGGCATGGGGGTCTTGGGCGAAGGCGGGCGCGGCGTCATCGAGCACTGCGAGGTGATGGGCCGGGTCGACATCGTCACCGGAACCCTGGGCAAGGCCTTGGGCGGCTCGATGGGCGGCTTCGTCGCTGCGGCCCAGCCGATCGTCGACATGCTGCGCCAGCGCTCGCGCCCCTATCTCTTCTCCAACGCGCTGATGCCCGCCATCGTTGCCGCCGGCCGCGAGGCCATCCGCCTGGTGGCCGAGGGGAGCGACCTGCGCGCCCGCCTGCAGGCCAATGCCAAGCAGTTCCGCGCCGGCCTGGAGGCCGCCGGCTTCCGCCTGCTGCCCGGCGAGCACCCCATCATTCCGGTGATGATCGGCGATGCGGCCTTGGCCCAGCAGCTGGCCGAGCGCTTGCTGGAGGAGGGGATCTACGTCATCGGTTTCGCCTTCCCGGTGGTGCCCAAGGGCCAGGCGCGGGTCAGGACGCAGGTCTCGGCCGCCCATTCGCCGGACCAGGTGGACCGCGCCATTGCCGCCTTCACCGCGGCCGGCAAGGATCTGGGGATCGTTTGACATGACCGACAAGACCATGCGCGCGCTGATCAAGGCCAAGGCCGAAACCGGCATCTGGCTGGGCGAGGCCAAGGTGCCGGCGATCGGCCCTGACGAGGTGCTGGTTCGCATCGAGCGCACCGCCATCTGCGGCACCGACATCCACATCTACAACTGGGACGACTGGGCGGCCAAGACCGTGCCGGTGCCGATGACCGTGGGTCATGAGTACGCCGGCGAAGTGGTTGCGGTCGGCGAGGACGTCACCCGCATCAAGCCGGGCCAGCGGGTCTCCGGCGAGGGCCACGTGGTCGGGCGCAGCAGCCGGGCGGCCAGGGCCGGCAAGTTCCACCTCGATCCCCGAGACCCGCGGTGTGGGCGTCAACATCCCCGGCGCCTTTGCCGAGTATCTGGCCCTGCCGGCCTTCAACGTCGTGCCGCTGCCCGAAGAGATCAGCCTGGAGATGGGCAGCCTCTTGGACCCTCTGGGCAATGCCGTGCACGCCGCCCTCTCCTTCGACCTGGTCGGCGAGGACGTGCTGATCACCGGTGCCGGGCCGATCGGCATCATGGCGGCCGCCGTCTGCCGACACGTCGGCGCGCGCCACGTGGTGATCACCGACGTGAACCAGTACCGCCTGGAGCTGGCCGGCCGCGTGGCCGACGTCCGCCCGGTCAATGTCGCCCAGGAGGCCCTCGAGCAGGTTATGGAGGGCCTCAAGATGACCGAGGGCTTCGACATCGGCTTGGAGATGAGCGGCGCGCCGCCGGCCTTCCACCAGATGATCCGGTCCATGATCATGGGCGGCCACATTGCCTTGCTGGGCATACCCTCCGGGCCGAGCGAGACCGACTGGCGGCCGATCATCGCCAAGGCCTTGACCATCAAGGCGATCTACGGCCGCGAGATGTTCGAGACCTGGTACAAGATGCTGGCCATGCTGCAGTCGGGGCCTCGACGTCACCGCCGTCATCACCCACCGTTTCCCGATCGAGCGCTATCAAGAGGCCTTCGACGCCATGCTCTCGGGCGACAGCGGCAAGGTGGTGCTGGAGTGGCCTAGCGGAGAATCCTGTTCGCTATCTATCCAAGGGGAGGCAGGCGTGAGTGAAAGTGAAGCAAAGCCGGTCGGCTGGAGGCTCAATCCCGACTACCAGGTCACCTTCGATCCCTTGCCGGCACGCGTGAAGGTGACCTTCGCCGGAGAGGTCATCGCCGAGACCGGCGAAGCACGTGTGATGTACGAGCTGGGCCACGCGCCGATGTACTACCTGCCGCAGGGGGATGTGGCGATGTCGTGGCTGACCCCGAGCGACCACCGAACCTACTGCCCTACAAGGGCCATGCCAGCTATTGGTCGCTCAAGGTGGGCGAGGCCTCGGCCGAGAACGCCGTCTGGTCCTACCTAACGCCCTTTCCGGAGCTGGCCGCGCTCGAGGGCCACTTCGGCTTCTACTGGGGCAAGATGGAGGCCTGGTACGAAGACGACATCAGGGTCGAGGGCCCGCGCGAAATTCCTGGCCGCATCGACACCACCACGCAGCTGAAGCGCCTCTTTCCCCAATTGGCGGCGGAGTGGCACCCCACCCGCAACCCCGGCGCCAAACCCTACGAGTTTCCGGCCTACAGCAGTGCCGTCGTGTGGTGGCAGGACGGCGAGGGTCGCGAGTGGCAGGAGAGCATCCGAGAACGCGTGCTGAAGGTGACTTCGCTTAGGACGGACGGCGACGCCCATCCTTACGGGTGAAGGAGCCTGTGGTCGGCAGGCCTCCACCGACTGCCCAGAAGACACATTTGCCCCCCCTCGGGCCTTGTCCATCGCTGAAGCCACTAGATCGCCGCGCTTCGCTCGCGATGACGACTAACTCATTGAATAGTAATAATTTGTTGTCATTGCGAGGAGCCGTAGGCGACGCGGCAATCCAGGAGTCCCAGCGATCCGTCTTTCCCTAGCGCCCCCTTCGCGGGCAAGCCCCACCGCCTACTGCATTTCGCGCCAGAGCGGGTCGGTCTTGAAGTGCTGCACCAGGTAGTCGACGAAGGAGCGGACCTTGGAGAGAGGTGGCGGCCCGGCGGATAGACCGCGAAGACCTGCGCGTCGGGGGCGGCATAGTCGGTCAGCACCTGGGTGAGCGCGCCCTTGCGCAGGTACTCGCCCACCAGCCAGGTGGGCATCAGCGCCACCCCGTGCCCGGCCAGCAGCAGCTCCAGGATGACCTCGATCGAGTTGGTCTCGACGTCACCCTTCACCTCGACCGATTCGGGCCCCTCGGGCCCGTCGAATTGCCAGACGTTGCGAGTCGCGCGGTAGAGGAACACCAGACAGTTTGGTGGGGCCAGGTCCTTGGGCGTGTTCGGAACGCCGTGGACGCTTGAGGTAGCTCTCGCTGGCGACGACGAAGCGGCGGGTGGCCGCCAGCTTGCGGGCGATCAGGCTGGAATCGCTGAGCTCTCCGATGCGGATCACCAGATCGAGGCCTTCCTCCAGCAAGTCGACATAGCGGTCGTTGGTGGAGAGATCGACCCGCATCTCGGGGTACTGCGCCAGATAGCCGGGCAGCAGGGGTGCTATATGCGCAAGGCCGAAGACCACCGGCGCATTCAGCTTCAAGGTGCCGCGCGGGCGCGCCGTGCAGGTGCGAGACGGCCTGCTCGGCCTCTTCCACGTCGGCCAGGATCCGCTGCGCGCGCTCGTAGAAGGCCGAGCCCTCTTCGGTGAGGCCCAGGCGTCGGGTGGTGCGGTTGATCAGACGTGCGCCAAGGCGATCCTCCAGCCGGCTTACCTGCTTCGAGACCGCCGAGGGCGTCAGATTCAGGTTGCGCGCAGCCTCCGAGAAGCTGCCCGCCTGCACGACGCGGACGAAGACCTCCATGGCGTTTAGCGAATCCATTGCCCTCTCCAGCTTTGACTTTCGGGAATAGATCTAGGGATTTTCTCTGTTATTACCACCCCTCCCGGAATGTCCTACCTATTACCCGACAAGCGGCCCGGCCGCTAGCGAACAAGAGGAGACCTCGTTATGCAGCCTCTGAACGATCCCTATCAAGACATGACTGCTGCCGATCTGATGCATGCCCTGGCGGAGGGGCGGCGGCTGAGGTCTGAGGCGCTCGCGTCGGGGACGCGTAGGCTACTCGACTGCTTGGCCGCACCGCTGCGCCGGCTGCGCCGTGGCCCGCGGCGGATGGCGGTGCTGCGCATGGGCTAAGGCCCCCCAAGAGAGCCCTTGCACCCGCTTCCTCGCCAGGGGTATCGAAAGCCCCGGCGAGGAGGAGGCCAGCATGGGCAAGAAGGACAAGAAGGATAGATCCGACAAGCTGTATCGGCCCGGCGCTGCGATTCTTCTGCTGAACGCGCGCCGCGAGGCTTTCGTCGCCCAGCGGATCGACAACCCCGGCCCCGCCTGGCAGATGCCGCAGGGCGGCATCGACAAGGGCGAAGAGCCGCGCGCGGGCGCCTTGCGCGAGCTCCAGGAGGAAACCTCGATCCGGCCCGATCGCGTCGCCCTGCTGGCCGAGTTCCCCGACTGGCTCACCTACGATCTGCCGCAGGCCCTTGGCCGGCCAGCTGTGGAAGGGCAAGTACCGCGGCCAGCGGCAGAAGTGGTTCTGCGGCCTCTTTCTGGGTTCCGACAGCGAGGTGAACCTGGAGACCGAACACCCCGAGTTCAGCGATTGGACGTGGGCGGCAGTGCCCGACACCGTCGAACTCATCGTCCCCTTCAAGCGCGACCTCTACCGCCAGGTGATCGACCACTTCCGCCCCTATTGGGCCGAGCGGCCGCTGTGATCGGACGCAGTCGGGGCCCGGCCAGAGGACTTTAAATGGTCACCTCGATGCTGATTCAGCGTGCCACCGCCGGGGATCGTGACGCCCGGGGCCAGGTCCAGGGTATCGGTCCCGGAACCACCGTCGTAATAGAAACCGACGAACTCGCCTTGGCTGGCAACCAGGAAGACATCGTCGCCGCTGCTGCCGAAGAGGGTGTCGCTGCCGGCGCCGCCGGTGAGCGTGTCGGCGCCCTCGTCGCCGTAGAGCGCGTCGTCTCCCGCGTCACCGGAGAGGCCGTCGGCTCCCGTGCCGCCGAAAAAGCGCGAGTCATCCCCGCTTCCGCCATACAAACTGTCGTCTCCGTCGTCGCCGCGGAAGGAAGTATCATCCCCACTGCCGCCAAAAAGCCTGTCAATGCCCTCGCCTGCGAAGAATCTGAAATCGTCACCACTTCCACCAGAGAGGCTGTCAGCTCCCGAACCGCCGTACAAGTGACGATCATCCCCGGCACCGCCAAAGAGGGAGTCGTCGCCATCTTCGCCGAAGAAGGAGCCATCATCGCCATGGTCGCCAGAAAGGGTGTCTTGACCGTTGCCCCCGAACATCCCGGGTGCGCCGAAATACAGTCCGTCGTTGCCGAGGCCGCCGAAGACGGTGTCGTCTCCCTCTCCACCTACTAGAAAGTGGTCAGACCCGCTGCCGCCAGAGAGGTAATCGTCGCCTGCTAAGCCGTAAAAGAGTAAATCGACACCGCTGCCACCGAACAAATGGTCATTGCCAGAGAAGCCGTAGATGCGAAAATCGATTCCTCCGTGTCCATAAAAGCGGTCGTCGCCTTCGTCACCGAATTGTTCGTAGTCGTCCCCGTCTCCGCCAAATATGCTGTCGTCGCCCTGACCGCCAAAGAAGGCCCTGTCTCGTCCGCTCTCGCCGAAGAGCCGGTCATCACCACTTCCACCGAAGTGAGCAAGGTCGTCCCCGCTGCCGCCGACCAGGGTGTCGATACCGTCACCGCCGTAAAAGGCATTGTCGTCTCCATTCTCGCCGAAGAGGCTGTCGGCGCCGGTGTCTCCGCGAAAACCGCTGTCGTTGTCATCGCCGCCGAAGAGGTTATCGGCGCCTTCGCCACCATAGAAGTGCACGTCAAATCCACTCTCACCGGAGAGGGTGTCGGCGCCACTGCCACCGTAGAGGGACACGTCATTTCCACTGGCCCCATAGAGGCCGTCGTCGCCGTCTGAACCGTAGAGGCCAGCATCGTCCTCATCACCGCCGAAAAGGCTGTCGGCCCCCAAGCCGCCGAATAACAGGCTGTCGGCTCCGCTGGCACCATCGACCCTGTCGTCGCCGGTTTCGCCAAGCAACCCAATGTCCGCGCCGTCCGCGCCGAAGATCCAGTCCACCCCGGAACCGCCAAAGAGGTCGCTGTCAGCGCCGCTGCCGCCAAAAAGACTGTCGACCCCCGAGCCTCCGAACAGAAGGCTGTCGGCACCGCTGGCGCCGTCGATCGTGTCGTTGCCGAGTTCCCCCATGAGCGAGACGTCGTCGCCGTCCGCGCCGAAAATGCGGTCGACGTCGGCGCCGCCGAAGAGGTCGCTGTCGGCCCCGCTGCCGCCGTAAAGCCGGTCAGCGCCGGTTGGCACCGTAAAGCCCGGCATCGCTGCCACTATCCCCAGAGACCGTGTCGTTGTCGTTGCCGCCGAAGATTAGTCTGTCGTCGCCCGCACCGCCGTAGAGCTTATCGGCCGCGGCACGGCCGAAGAACTGCCGGTCGTCGCCGGCATCGCCCAACAGGCTGTCGATACCCGCCGCCGCCGTAGAAGGACATATCCTCGCCGCTGCCTCCGGCAAGCGTGTCACGCTTGCCGCCGCCGTAGAAGAAAGAGTCCTGCCCGCTGTCGCCGAAGAGCTTATCGGCGCCGGCGCCACCGAAGAAGTAGAAGTCGTTCCCGGCCCCGGCGGCCAGAGTGTCGTTGGCGACATCGCCGTAGAAGAGGCCGTCCTGCCCGAGGCCGCCGTAGAGCCGGTCGGCGCCGCGTTCGCCATAGACGAAGAAGTCGGCTCCTGTCCCGGCATAGATCCGATCGTTCGCCCGCTCGCCCTCCAGCGAATGGTCAGAGCCATCGCCTCCGAAGATCACGTCGGCGTTGGCGCCGCCGTCCAGATGCCCATCGCGCCCGCTGCCGCCGAAGAGCGTGTCGAGTCCCGGCGCTGCCGTAGAGAAAGCTGTCGTCGCCGCTGTCGCCCGAGAGCGTGTCGTCACCTACACCGCCGAAGAAGGAAGCGTCCGCCCCCTCGCCGCCTTCGAGAACATCGGCCCGCGAGCCGCCGAACAGCCCGCTGTCGTCGCCGCCGTCGCCGGTCAAGGTGTCCCGGCCGGTATCTCCTTCGATGAGGACATCATCACCGCTGCCCCCGAAAGCCGTGTCATCGCCCTCGGCCCCGTAGAGGCTGTCGGCACCGCTTAGCCCATAGAGCGTGTCGCTCGCCCCATAGCCTAAGATGGTGTCGACAGCGTCCGTGCCCGTCAGGCGTGTCCGGGCCATTGGTACCTGGAACAAAAGCCATTGCGCGTGCCTCCGTCATGCCTGCCGGTCAAGGCCTCGAAGCGATGAAAGAAGGGTCCGCGCCCCGCGTCTCTTGCGGGCGCCCGCTCTTCGCTTCTGCACCCTTAGAGTTTGTGCGTACTATATCACAGCCTACCAGCTATTGGAACCTGTAATAAAGTACTAACCCTCTCGAGCGAGGCCGTGGTTCGCTTTGCGCCGGCGAGCGCTGCCGGGGAAGGGGCGACGCACGACGCTTCCTCTTGGCTCCCGCCCGGCCGGGAACCGCGGGCCTCAGATGGTGACTTCGATGCCAGTCAAGGTGCCGCCGCCGGGGATGGTGACGCCCGGGGCCAGATCCAGGGTGTCGGTCCCGGATCCCCCGTCGTAGTAGAACCCGGCGAAATCGCCCTGGCTCGCCACCAGGAAGACGTCGTCGCCACTCTGCCGCCGAAGAGCGTGTCGCTGCCGGCCCCGCCGGTCAGGCTGTCGGCGCCATCGTCGCCGTAGAGGCTGTCGTCGCCTTCGTCACCGAAAAGGCTGTCGTCTCCTAGCCCTCCGAAAAACAGGGAATCATCGCCGCTGCCAGCCGAACAGCGTATCGTCGCCGTCGTCACCGCGGAAGGAGGAATCGGTCCCACTGCCGCCGTAGAGAGTATCAGCGCCCGCGCCCGCGAAAAATCGCAAATCATTCCCGGCGCCGCCGAATAGATAGTCGTTGTCGTCACCGCCGAAGAAGTAGTCATCGCGCCCATCGCCGCCGAACAGGATGTCAACCCCCCCGGAGCCACGGAAGATCCGATCGTCGCCGCTGCCGGCGTAGAGAGTGTCGTTGCCGCTACGGCCGAAGAAGGAGAACTCGGATCCGCTGCCACCGGAGAGGATGTCGTTACCCATCGCCGCCGAAGAAGCGGGTGTCGCCCCCCTCGTCGCCGAAAAAAGCTGTCGGATCCGGAGCGGCCGTAGAAATAGGAATCATCACCGCTGCCGCCGAACAGACTATCGTCTCCGTCCTCACCGCGGAAGAAGGATTCGGACCCGCTACCCCCGAACAGGGCATCGTCGCCATAGCCGCCGAGGAAGGTTCCGTCGTTTCCACCGCCGCCATAGAGGTTGTCAGCGCCGAAATCACCGAGGAAAAGGTCGTCATCGCCTTCATCACCAAAGAGGCTGTCGTCACCTGCGGCACCGTCGAACCTGCGATCGCTCCCATCGCCGCCAAAGAGGACGTCGGCCCCCGTGCCGCCCCGAAAGCTTTGATCGCTGCCACTCTCACCGGATAGAGTGTCGTCGCCTTCGGAACCATATGCCAAGACCTCATCGCCGCTACCGCCAAAGGCAACGTCGTTTCCGATCCCGCCGAACAGCACATCCGCGCCGGCGTCGCCGTAAATTCTATCGTTGCCATCATCACCGGAGACGCTGTCGGCTCCCGTGCCGCCGAAGAAGGAGGAGTCGGCGCCACTACCGCCGAAGAGGTTGTCGGACCCAGAACCTCCGAAGAAGAGAACATCGTTGCCGCTTCCTCCAAACAGACTATCGTCGCCATCATCGGCACCGAATGTGTGGCAGAAAAAGCCGCAGAAGTAAGCGTCGATCCCGTCATCGCCGTAGAGACTGTCGTCCCCCGCTCCGCCGTAGAAGCGCAGATCGTCACCAGCGCCTCCGTCGAGGCGGTCTTGACCAGTGCCGCCAAAAAATCCGGCTAATGTCGTTGAGCTTCCGTCGTCCCCGTCTCCGCCATAGAGCCTATCATCGTTGTCGCCACCGTAGAAGAAAAGGTCGTAGCCGCCGCCACCATAGAGCCTATCGACGCCGTCTGAGCCACGCAAGAAAACATCGACTCCGCTCCCGCCGAAGATGCTGTCGGCCCCCGCGTTGCCGAACAGCATGACGTCGACTCCGCTACCGCCGACGAGAACATCCGATCCCGAGCCACCATAGAAAGTGCGATCAATCGCCTAGCCCGCCCGCTAGGTTGTCGCTACCCTCGGCGCCGTAGAAAAGGGAGTCATTTCCGCTGTTCCCGAAAATGCTGTCGGCTCCCGACTCGCCAAAGAAGCTTAAATCTGCGCCGCTTCCACCGAATAGACTGTCGGATCCGGAGGCGCCGTAGACATAGGAATCGTTCCCCTGGTCACCCGAGAGACTGTCGTCGCCCTCCTCGCCGAAGAGAGAGAGTAGTCGTCGTCGCCGCTGCCACCGAAGAGCCCGTCGGAAGCCAAGCCTCCGAAGAGGCTAGCGTCGGTACCGGTCCTGCCGCCGAATAGACTGTCGGATCCCGAGGCGCCGTAGAGATGGGAATCGTTCCCCTGGTCACCCGAAAGGCTGTCGTCGCCCTCCTCGCCGAGGAAAGAAAAGTCGTCGCCGCTGCCGCCGAAGAGTCCGTCGGACGCCAAGCCTCCGAAGAGGCTAGCGTCGGTGCCGCTGCCACCGAATAGACTGTCGGATCCCGAGGCGCCGTAGACATAGGAATCGTTCCCCTGGTCACCCGAGAGGCTGTCGTCGCCCTCCTCGCCGAGGAGGAGAGAGGTCGTCCCCGCTGCCGCCGAAAAGCGCGTCGGACTCCAAGCCTCCGAAGAGGCCAAGGTCCACAGCGCTGCCACCGAATAGACTATCGGACCCCGAGCCGCCGTAGAGGTTCCGATCCTCTCCTTCGCCGCCGAGCAGGCTGTCGGACCCAGAGCCTCCGATCAGGAGGCTGTCAGCGCCGCTGGCACCGTCGATCGTGTCGTTGCCGAGTTCCCCCATGAGCGAGACGTCGTCGCCGTCCGCGCCGAAGATCCGGTCCACGTCGGCGCCGCCGTAAAGGGACCTGTCGGCCCCAACTGCCACCGTAGAGACGGTCGGCGCCGGTCGCTCCATAGAGCAGGGCGTCGCTGCCGCTGTCGCCGAAGGCCGTGTCGTTGTCGTTGCCAGCCGAAAAACTGGCTGTCGTCACCCGCGCCACCGTACATCTTGTCGGCGGCGGCCCGGCCGAAGAACTGACGGTCGTCGCCTGCCTCGCCTAAGAGGCTGTCGATTCCGCCGCCGCCGTAGAAGGAGACATCCTCGCCGCTGCCGCCGGAAAGCGTGTCACGCTTGCCGCCGCCGTAGAAGAAGGAATCCTGTCCGCTATCGCCGAAAAGCTTGTCGTTCCCGGCGCCACCGTAAAACTGGAAGTCGTTTCCCTCTCCACCGGCCAGGGTGTCGTTGGCGACGTCGCCATAGAAGAGGGCATCCCGCCCGAGGCCACCGAAGAGCTGATCCGCTCCGCGCTCGCCGTCGACGAAGAAGTCCCTCCCGGCACCGCCATAGACGGTGTCGTTCGCCCGCTCTCCGTAGAGGAAGCGGTCGGAGCCCTCGCCGCCGTAGATCACGTCGGCATTGGCACCCCCGTCCAGGTTCCTATCGATCCCAGACCCTCCGAAGAGCGTGTCGAGGCCGGGCGTCGCCGTAGAGGAGGCTGTCGTCACCGCTGTCGCCGGCCAGCGTGTCGTCACCTACACCGCCGAAGAAGGAAGCGTCCGCCCCCTCGCCGCCTTCGAGAACATCGGCCCGCGAGCCGCCGAACAGCCCGCTGTCGTCGCCGCCGTCGCCGGTCAAGGTGTCCCGGCCGGTATCTCCTTCGATGAGGACATCATCACCGCTGCCCCCGAAAGCCGTGTCATCGCCCTCGGCCCCGTAGAGGCTGTCGGCACCGCTTAGCCCATAGAGCGTGTCGTTCGCCCCATAGCCTAAGATGGTGTCGACAGCGTCCGTGCCCGTCAGCGTGTCCGGGCCATTGGTACCTGGAACAAAAGCCATTGCGCGTGCCTCCGTCATGCCTGCCGGTTAAGGCTTCGAAGCAATGAAAGGAGAGCCTGCGTCCCCGCGTCTCTTGCGGGCGCCCGCTCTCCGCTTCAGCACCCGGCAACCTTAGTTTGTACGCACTATATCACAGCTTGCCAGCTTTTGAAACCTGTAACAAAGTACTAGGCCTCTCGAGCGATCCCGTGGGGCCGCTTCGCGCCGGGAAAAAGGCGACACGCGACGCCTCCTCTTGGCTCCGCCCGGCCGGGAACCGCGGGCCTCAGATGGTGACTTCGATGCCAGTCAGGGTGCCGCCGCCGGGGATGGTGACGCCCGGGGCCAGATCCAGGGTGTCGGTCCCGGATCCCCCGTCGTAGTAGAACCCGGCGAAATCGCCCTGGCTCGCCACCAGGAAGACGTCGTCGCCACTGCCGCCGAAGAGCGTGTCGCTGCCGGCCCCGCCGGTCAGGCTGTCGGCGCCATCGTCGCCGTAGAGGCTGTCGTCGCCGGCATCACCCGACAGGCTGTCGCTGCCGGCCCCGCCGAAGAAGAGAGAATCATCGCCGCTGCCCCCGAACAGCGTATCGTCGCCGTCGTCGCCCCGGAAGGAGACATCATTACCGCTACCACCGGACAGCCTGTCCGCTCCGGAGCCACCGAGAAACGAGATGTCCTCGCCATTCCCGCCATAGAGGTCATCGGACCCCGTGCCCCCGTAGAAGTTGGCATCATCACCGTCGCCGCCGGACAGGACATCGCTCCCCGAGCCCCCGTAGAAGAGCTCGTCCATGCCGCTACCTCCGGCGACACCGTCGTCGCCCTTGCGACCCGCAAGCAAGCTGTCGTCGCCGTCACCGCCAAAGACGCTATCGTTTCCCGTTCCTCCGATGATGCCTTGATCACCACCACTTCCGCCGAACAAGCGGTCATCACCATCGCCGCCATAGAAGGCAACATCTCTGCCACTACCGCCATAGAGACTATCGGCGCCTGTAGCGCCAGAGAAGTCAGTATCGTCGCCATTGCCGCCATAGAGACTATCGGAGCCTGAGTCACCACGGAAGTCGGTGTCGTTACCACTACCGCCGTAGAGGCCGTCGGAACCTGCACCACCATAGAAGCTGCTGTCGTCGCCACTACCGCCGAAGAGGCCGTCGGTCCCTGAACCTCCATAGAACGACCTGTCGTCGCCATCATCGCCGGAGAGGATGTCGTCACCATCGTCGCCGTGGAAGATCCTGTCCACGCCGCTGCCTCCGTAGAGGATATCGGATCCCCCTCCGCCGAAGAACCTGTAATCAACATGGCTGCGGCCAAAGAGCTGATCCGAGCCCTCTCCGCCATAAAAGCCCAACAGGGTGCTGCCGGCACCACCATCACGATCGTCGCCACCGTAAAGGTTGTCGTTCCCTGCGCCGCCAAAGAACCCGATGTTCTGATTGCCGCCGCCAATCCAGTCGCTACCGCTACCTCCATAGAAAAAGGCGGCAAGATTGGAGGGGTCGCCTTGAAGGCTATCGGACCCCGAGCCACCGAAGAAGGAGAGATCTTCAACAAAGAAACTTGTTGTGCCAGGGTCGCCTTCGCCGCCATAGAGCGCGTCGTCACCATTGCCGCCAAAGACGTTTCTATCGCTGCCACTTCCACCGGACAGAGTGTCACTCCCATCGCCGCCGCTGAAATACCGGTCAATTCCACTGCCACCATGGAGGCTGTCGGAACCCAAGCCTCCGTCGAAGCTGCGGTCATCTCCTAAGCCGGCGGAGAGCTCGTCATTGCCGGTTCCTCCGAGAAAGATAGAATCACTCCCGTCGCCGCCGAAGAGACTGTCGGCCCCCGAGGCACCGTGGACGGAGACGTCAATTCCACTATCACCGAAAAGGCGGTCGTCACCGTCTTCTCCGAGCAGGGTGGCGTCGTTTCCACTGCCGCCGAAAAGGCTGTCGGAACCCGAGCCCCCATAGAGGTCTCGATCCTCTCCGTCGCCGCCGAAAAGGCTGTCGGCCCCCGAGCCGCCGAACAGGAGAGAGTCGGCACCGCTGGCGCCGTCGAGCCTGTCGTCACCGATTTCACCCTGCAGCCCATTGTCTCCGCCGTCCGCGCCGAAGATCCGGTCTGCCTCGGAACCACCAAAGAGGTCGCTGTCGGCGCCGCTGCCGCCGAAGAGCTCGTCGGCTCCCGAGCCACCGAAGAGATCTCGATCAGCACCGCTGCCACCGAATAGACTGTCAGCGCCCGAGCCGCCGTAGAGGTTCCGATCCTCTCCTTCACCGCCGAGTAGGCTGTCGGACCCAGAGCCACCGATCAGGAGGCTGTCGGCGCCGCTGGCGCCGTCGATCGTGTCGTTGCCGAACTCCCCCATGAGCGAGACGTCGTCGCCGTCCGCACCGAAGATACGGTCGACGTCGGCGCCGCCGTAAAGGGAGCTGTCGGCCCCACTGCCACCGTAGAGACGGTCGGCGCCGGTCGCTCCATAGAGCAGCGCGTCGCTGCCACTGTCGCCGAAGACTGTGTCGTTGTCATTGCCGCCGAAAAACTGGCTGTCATCACCCGCGCCGCCGAAGAGCTTGTCGGCTGCCGCGCGGCCGAAAATCTCGCGGTCGTCGCCTGCATCACCCAAGAGGCTATCGATACCGCCGCCGCCATAGAAGGACATATCCTCACCGCTGCCGCCATAAAGCGTATCGCGGCGGCCACCGCCGTAGAAGAAGGAATCCTGTCCGCTATCGCCGAAAAGCTTGTCGTTCCCGGCGCCACCGTAAAACTGGAAGTCGTTTCCCTCGCCACCGGCCAGGGTGTCGTTGGCGACGTCGCCGTAGAAGAGGCCGTCTTGACCACGACCGCCGTAGAGCCTGTCGGCGCCGCGCTCGCCATAGACCAAGAAGTCAGAGCCATCGCCGCCGAAGATGGTGTCGTTGGCCCGCTCGCCCTGGAGGATATGATCAGAGCCGTCGCCGCCATAGATCACGTCGGCATTGGCGCCACCGTCCAGGTTGCCGTCGGTACCACTTCCACCGAACAGCGTGTCGAGGCCGGCGCTGCCGTAGAGGAAGTTGTCGTTACCGCTATCGCCTGAAATGGTGTCGTCAGCCACTCCGCCGAAGAGGAAGGCGTCCGCGCCCTCCCCACCTGCCAGAACGTCGGCTCTGGATCCGCCGTAGGCGCCGCGGTCGTCACCCTCGCCGCCGAAAAGCGAATCGCGGCCGGTAAGCCCCTCGAGCAGGGTGTCGTCACCGCTGCCCCCGAAAGCCGTGTCGTCGCCCTCGGCGCCGAAGAGGCTGTCGGCCCCGCTCGCCCCATAGAGCGTGTCGTTCGCCCCGTAACCCAGAATGGTGTCGGCGTCGCTGGTGCCGGTGAGCGTGTCCGGCCCGTTCGTCCCCGGAATGAAAGCCATGATGCAGCGCCTCCCCTATGCCTGCCGGTGAGCACCGTTAAGCGATGGAAGGAAAGCCTGCGCCCGCGCGTCTCTTGCGGGCGCCCGCTCCACGCTTTAGCTCCCGGCATCCTCTGTTTGTACGCACTATATCACAGCTTGCCGGCTTTTGAAACCTGTATCAAAGTACTAGCCCTCTCGAGCGAGGCCGTGGTCCGCTTTACGCCGGCGACCGCCGCCCCCGGAAGAGGCGACACACGACGCTCCCTCTTGGCTCCGCCCGGCCGGGAACCGCGGGCCTCACATGGTGACTTCGATGCCGGTCAGGGTGCCGCCGCCCGGGATCGTCACACCCGGGGCCAGGTCCAGGGTATCGGTCCCCGATCCCCCGTCATAGAAGAAACCTGCGAAGTCGCCCTGGCTCGCCACCAGGAATAGATCGTCGCCACTGCCGCCGAAGAGGGTGTCGCTGCCGGCCCCCCCGGTCAGGGTGTCAGCATCCTCGTCGCCATAGAGGCTGTCGTCGCCATCGTCACCGGACAGGGTGTCGGCGCCTGCTCCGCCGAAGAACAGGGAATCGTCGCCACTGCCGCCGAACAGCCTGTCGTCGCCGTCATCGCCGCGGAAGGAACTATCGTTCCCACTGCCGCCGAACAGTGTATCGTTTCCAAACCCACCGTAGAAGATGGTCTCATCCCCGTCGCCACCGTAGATGCTGTCGGACCCCGAGTCGCCGTAGAATTTGACATCGGCTCCGGTATCGCCGTAGAGGCGGTCCGATCCCGAGCGACCCCAGAAGGAGAAATCACGACCGCTGCCACCAACGAGCTTGTCGTCGCCGTTGTCGCCGATGAAAGATATCCCTCTTCCTCCGCTTGAGAGAGTGTCATCGCCGCCGCCGCCGCGAAAGAAAAAGCTCAAAGTGGAGGGATCCTCACCGCTTCCACCGTAGAGGATGTCGTCGCCGTCGTCGCCGAAGAAGCTCACTTCGCCGGAATTGCCACCGAACAGAGTATCGTCATCGTTGCCGCCGAAAAAGACGTAGCTAGCGCCTGCACCGCCATACAGAATGTCGGTTCCCGACCCACCGAAGAACGAACGATCACGCTCGGCGCCGCCGTAGATGCTGTCCGACCCCGAGCCGCCGTAGAACCGGATATCGCCGTCGCCGCCGCCGGAGAGCATGTCGTCGCCATCGTCGCCGCGGAAGTATGTATCACTCCCATTGCCGCCGGACAGAGTGTCGTTTCCTAGATCACCGAAGAAGGAGGAATCACTCCCTTCGTCGCCGTAGAGGCTGTCGGCCCCCGAGCCGCCGTAGACAGCGTAGTCGGATCCGCTGCCGCCGGCGATCGTGTCCCTGCCGGATCCACCCAGGAGAGAGGCGTCGTCGCCCTCCTCGCCGAAGATCCTGTCCACATTGGCGCCGCCGAAGAGGGATCGGTCTGTCCCGCTGCCACCGTAGAGCTGGTCGGTGCCGGTGGCACCATAGATCTTGGCGTCGCTGCCGCTGCCCCCGAAGGCCGTGTCGTTGTCGTTGCCGCCGAAGATCAGGCTGTCGTCGCCAAGGCCGCCGTAGAGCTTGTCGGCAGCCGCGCGGCCCAGAAGCTGACGGTCGTCGCCCGCCTCGCCCATCAGCGTGTCGATGCCGCCGCCTCCATAGAAGGTCGCATCCTCGCCGCTGCCACCGGAAAGCGTGTCGCGGCGGCCACCGCCGTAGAAGAAGGAGTCGTTCCCGCTGCTGCCGGCAATGCTGTCGGTTCCGGCCCCGCCGTAGAAGTAGAGGTCGTTCCCGGCCCCAGCGTCCAAGCTGTCATTGGCGACGTCGCCATAGAAGAAGGCATCCTCTCCAAGGCCGCCGAACAGCTTGTCGGCCCCGCGCTCGCCGTCGACGAAAAAATCGGCACCGGCACCACCATAGACGGTGTCGTTCGCCCGCTCGCCGTAGAGGTAGCGGTCGGAGCCCTCGCCCCCAAAGATCACGTCTGCGTTGGCGCCGCCGTCCAGATGCCTGTCGACCCCGGTGCCGCCGGAGAGCGTGTCGAGGCCGGCACTGCCGTAGAGGAAGCTATCGTTGCCGCTGTCTCCGGCGAGCGTGTCGTCGCCCACCCCGCCGAAGAGAAAGGCGTCCGCGCCGAGGCCACCCGCCACGACATCGGCCCTTGACCCGCCGAAGAGGTTGCTGTCGTCACCGCCGTCGCCGGAGAGGGAGTCCTGGCCGCTGTCCCCCTCGAGCATGACGTCATCGCCGCTGCCACCAACGAGCGTATCATCGCCTTGCCCACCGTAGAGGCTATCGGCGCCGCTCGCCCCATAGAGCGAATCTGCCGCCCCGTAGCCCAGAATGGTGTCGACGTCATTGGTTCCGGTCAGTGTATCCGGACCACTGGTCCCCTGAATGAAAGCCATCGCGCATGCCCCCTAGCGGTTGCTTGTTATAGTTTTTGATGCACTTGAAGGGAACCGATGCGCGCCTGCATCTCACGGCTGCGCTCGCCCCTCGCTTCGACGTATGGCTGCGCTCGCCCCTCGCTTCGACGTCCGACAACCTTAGTTAGCGGGAAGCATAGCACTAGTGCGCGAGATCAATCAATCTGCACTGAAGTACTGTGCCGCTCCTGGCCCAGGCAGGGGGCCGGCAGCCTCCAGCGACCTTGGGGGCGGGCAGGGTGGTGCTTGAGCGGGACGATGGGTGGCGGCTGGCTGGGCCAGGGGAAGCTGGCATCGAAGGAACTTCGCCCTCGGTCAGGGTAGGATCAGGTGTCTGAGTCCGATTGCCAGGGGCCGCACGTCAGGGTGACAGTGACTTCCGCGTCGCTGCGATGCAGCTGCATTCTCACCAGAGCGCCGGCGTCATCGTACCAGAGGTCACGACTGATATCGCCTCACTTGACTCTACGCGGCGTCGCCCAGGGGGACGGCGATCCGAGGCCCGCCGGGCGGTTTCGATCAACCCCCTGATCCCCCGTTTCAGCGGGGCTTTTTGAGCTGGCCCGGCAAGCCGCCACTCCCTGCCTCCCTGAAAAGGGAGGGCCGGGGAGGATTGACCCTAAGGCCCCGTCGGCTCCCTCTGCATAGCGAAGGAGGCGGCGGCACAAGGCCCTCAAGCCGCTTGCCGCCCTTGGGGATGTCTTACATGGTCACGTCGATGCTGATGAGGGTGCCGCCGCCAGGGATGGTGACGCCCGGCGCCAGATCCAAGGTGTCGGTCCCGGAGCCGCCGTCATAGTAGAAGCCTGCGAAGTCGCCCTGGCTCGCCACCAGGAAGATGTCGTCGCCGCTGCCGCCGAAAAGCGTATCGCCGCCGGCCCCGCCGGTCAGCGTGTCTGCGCCCTCGTCGCCAAAGAGCCTGTCGTCGCCGCCGTCTCCGGACAAGCTGTCGCTTCCCGATCCGCCGTGGAATACGCGGTCATCGCCGTCACCGCCGGCAAGTCTGTCCGACCCCGTTCCGCCGAAGAAAAGGAGATCAATGTCACTTCCTCCGGAGAGGCTGTCGTCGCCCGCACCGCCGTAGATCGAGTAGTCTGTTCCGTCATCGCCGGAGAGGCTGTCGGACCCCTCTCCGCCGAAGAAGTAGCGATCGTAGCCATCTCCGCCAAAGATGCTGTCTTGGCCGGAGGCACCGAAAAACCCACCAACTATATCGAACCCAGTGACGTAATAACCTCCATCGTCACCGTCGCCGCCGTAAAGGCTATCGCTCCCTGAGCCTCCGAAGAAAGAGAGGTCATTGCCGCTATCGCCGTCAAGTTTGTCGGACCCCGAGCCGCCGTATAAAGCGGCGTCCTCACCATCGCCGCCGGCAATCGTGTCGCCCCCCGATCCCCCCAGGAGAGAGTGGTCATCACCGCCGTTGCCGAAGATTCGGTCCACGTCGGCGCCGCCGAACAAGGAGTGATCGGACCCGCTGCCGCCATAAAGCCGGTCGGCGCCGGTGGCACCATAAAGCCCGGCATCGCTGCCGCTATCCCCTGAAACCGTGTCGTTGTGGTTGCCGCCGAAGATCAGGCTATCGTCGCCCGCACCGCCGTAGAGCTTGTCGGCAGCCGCGCGGCCCAGCAGCTGACGGTCGTCACCTGCATCGCCCATGAGGCTGTCGATACCCCCGCCACCATAGAAGGTCGCATCTGCACCGCTGCCACCCGACAGCGTGTCGCGTCTGCCCCCGCCGTAGAAGAAGGAATCGCCCCCGCTGCCGCCGGCGATGCTGTCGTTTCCGGCGCCACCGTAGAAGTAGACGTCGTTACCAGCACCTCCGTCCAAGCTATCGTTGGCGACATCGCCATAGAAGAAGGCATCGCTCCCAAGGCCGCCGAAGAGCTTGTCGGAGCCACGCTCGCCGTCGACCACGAAGTCGGCGCCGGCGTCGCCATAGACAGTGTCGTTGGCTCGCTCGCCATAGAGGGCTCGATCGGAGCCTTCGCCACCATAGATCACATCCGCATTGGCGCCGCCGTCCAGGTGGGTATCGACCCCACTCCCGCCGAAGAGCGTGTCGAGACCGGCACTGCCGTGGAGGAAGCTGTCGCCGCCGCTGTCTCCAGTAAGGGTATCGTCACCCACCCCGCCGAAAAGAGAGGCATCCGCGCCAACGCCGCCGGCAAGGGCATCGGCCCTCGATCCGCCGAAGAGATTGCTGTCGTCACCGCCGTCACCGGAGAGCGAGTCCTGGCCGCTATCACCCTCGTGGATGGCGTCATCGCCGCTGCCGCCGACGAGCGTATCATCGCCCTGCCCGCCATAGAGGCTGTCGGCCCCGCTTGCCCCGGAGAGGGTGTCATCCGCCCCATAGCCCAGGATGGTATCGACGTCATTGGTCCCGGTTAGCGTGTCCGGGCCGGGGGTCCCGGGAATGAAGGCCATCGTGAGAGCCTCCCCCATGATTGCCTGCTGCGGGCCCAATGCAGTCGACCGAAAGGTCTGTGCCGCTGCCCCCCAAGGACGCACGCAGCTTGCATCGATGCCCTGCAGCTCTGGCTTACAGACTATATATCATAAATTGAAATCTTCTGTGAACCACTAGGAATGTGCGGGGCGCCTCAAATTGATGAAAGGCTGGCAACACCCCACCAACCTTCTGATATTGTGGGCTGATTCACGCAACGCTTGGTACTCGAGCGTAGCGATCGGAGCGCTAGGGCCCCCGCACCAAGGTGATGGTGACCTCGGCGTCGCTGCGGTGCAGCTTCATCCTCACCAGCGCGCCGGCATCGTCGTACCAGAGGTCGCGGTTGATGCCGCCGCGCTGGGCGAAGTGATTGGCATCGAAGCGCCTGCCGCCGGCTGCGATTTCAGAGGTGCCCTTGGCCTCGTTGGTGACCGCAATGACCTTGCCGGTCTTGGTGTCGATCAGCTGGCTCTCCTGGACGATGGCCTGGTTCCAGGGGCTGGCAGGCAGCAGGCCGGCGTCCAGCTGCCATTGCTGGCCGCCCATCTTTGCCGTCAGCGCAGCACCTTCCAATGTGATCGAGAGCTGGCTCTTGTCGCCGTTGTCGTCGGTCTCCCGCTGCAGCGACTGTAGCTTGCCGCCCTTCAGGGTCTGCACCATCGTGCCGCTGTTGGTGTAGACGGTGACGCCCAAGACCTTGACCCGGATGTTGCGGCTGATCGTGGCCTCGATGGCGTCGCCCTTCTGCGCCAGGGTGATCGTCATGGTGCCGATGTCGCCGCGGCCCTTGTCATTGACCATGTAGCTGTATTGCCCCAGCGGCGCTGTGGGCGAATCATCGGCCCAAGCCATCATCGGCAAGGCCAGAACGCCAAGCAGAACGAGAAGGCCTCGCCCCGCACTGGTCAGTAAGTTCGTCATCATGCCTAAGGCCCTCGCACTAATGTCATGGTGATGACCGCATCGTCGAGATGCAGCTGCGATTGCACGAAGACGCCTTTGTCGTCGTACCAGAGATCGCGGTTGATGCCGCCGTGCTGGGTAAAGTGGTCGGCATCCAAACGCTTGCGGGCGGCCTCGACCTCCGAGGTTCCCTTGGCTTCGTTGGTGACGGAAATCTCTTTGCCGGTCTTGGTGTCGATGAGCTGCTTGCGCTCTATCACGGCTTTGTTCCAAGGGCTGGTGGGCAGCAGGCCGGCGTCGAGCTGCCATTCCTGGCCCTCCATCTCGGCGACGAGCGCGCCATCTTCCAGCTCTATCATGAGCTCGCTCTTCTTGCCGTTCACCTCTGAGACCCGGTTCAGCGACAGCAGCTTCCCGTTCTGCAAAGTTTGAACGACCCGGGTGGTTTCCCTGTAGACGGTAACACCCAGCACCTTGACCTGAATATGGCGCGAGATCTTGGCCTCCACCGCATCGCCCTTCGGCGTCAGCTCGATGAACAGGGTGCCGATACCGCCACGCACGGAGTGGTTGATGGTGTAGATGTATTCCCCGGGGGGCAGATCCGGCTGCTCGGCAGCCAAAGCCAGGCCGGGCCAGGTCGAAACGGCAATGAGAACCAGGATGACTCGCAGGGCGCTGCACAAGCGTTTCGTCATGATCCGATCACCCTTCCTTCCAGGTCATAGTCGTCGGCGGCCACCACCTCGACCTCGACAAGATCGCCGGGCGCGAGATCGCCGGCATCGGGCAGATGCACCTGACCGTCGATCTCCGGCGCGTCGGCGGCGCTGCGGGCGATGGCGCCTTCCGGTCCCGCTTCGTCGATCAGTACCGTGATGCGCCGGCCGACCTTCGCTTGCAGCTTGGCGGTAGAGATCTCCTGCTGCAAGGCCATCAGGCGGTGCCAGCGCTCCTCCTTGACCTCCTCGGGGACCGCGCCGGGGAGCGCGTTGGCAGCCGCCCCCTCCACCGCCTCATAGCGGAAGCAGCCCAGGCGATCGATCTCGGCCTCCTCAAGCCAGTCCAGCAGCAGCTCGAAGTCCTCCTCCGTTTCGCCGGGGAAGCCGACGATGAAAGTCGAGCGCAAGGTGAGGTCGGGCACGGCGGCGCGCCACCCAGCGATGCGGTCGAGCACGCGCTCATGGTTTGCGGGGCGGCGCATTGCCTTCAAGACGCGAGGGCTCGCGTGCTGGAAGGGGATGTCGAGGTAGGGTAGAATCTTGCCCTCGGCCATCAAGGGCATGACCCGGTCGACATGCGGATAGGGGTAGACGTAGTGCAGGCGCACCCAGACGCCCAGCTCGCCCAGGGCCTCGGCCAGATCGAAGAAGCGGGCGGCGCGCGGCTGGCCGCGCCACTTGCTCTCGGTATAGCCGATGTCGCGGCCGTAGGCGCTGGTGTCCTGCGAGATCACCAGCAATTCCTTCACCCCGGCATTGACCAGGCGCTCCGCCTCCATGAGCACCGCGGCCGCCGGGCGACTGGCCAGGCCGCCCCGCAATTGCGGGATGATGCAGAAGCGGCACTTGTGATCGCAGCCCTCGGAGATCTTGAGATAGGCGTAGTGGCGCGGGGTCAGCCTGAGGCCCTGCGGCGGCACCAGGTCCAGGTAGGGCTCGTGCTGCGGCGGCAGCGCCTCGTGCACGGCCGCCACCACGGCCTCGTATTGCTGCGGGCCGGTAATCGCCAAGACTTCTGGGTGGGCCTCGCGGATCCGCTCGGCTTCCACGCCCAGGCAGCCGGTCACGATCACGCGGCCGTTCTCGGCCACGGCTTCGCCGATCGCCTCCAGGGACTCCTCCTTGGCGCTGTCGAGGAAGCCGCAGGTGTTGACCAGAACCACCTCGGCCTCGTGGTAGTCGCCGCTGATGGCATAGCCTTCCGCGCGCAGCTTGGTCAGGATGCGCTCGGAATCGACCAGGGCCTTGGGGCAGCCCAGGCTGACGATGCCGACGGTCGGCGGCCTGGCGAGGGGGCGGGCGGCTTGCGCCTCTGGCATGGCAAATCTCTCGGTGGCTGCTAAGCTGACGGTCGTGGCTGAGCCATAGGCCAGATTTGGCGCCCCGGCACAACTCAAGAAAAGGGGGTTCGCGAGATGCGCGATGGAACCAAGGGTAAGGCGATGCGGGAAGCCAGCCGGCGCTCACTGCTGGCGGCGCTGCCTTTGGGCGTGGCCCTTCTGGCGCTGCCGGCCCGTGCCGAGGAGGAACTGGTGCTGGGTCACGAATTGGTCGAGCTGCTGCGCGGACGCTCGATCAAGGGCACCTGGAACGATCGGCACTATGTCCAGTTCTTCGGCCCGACCGGTCGCACCGCCTTCCAGTGGCTGGGGGCATCGGTGGAGTGGGGATCATGGCATCTTGGCGATACCGGCAACTACTGCTCGCATTGGCCACGCGGCGGCTTGAGCTGCTACAAGGTGATAAAGCGAGACGGGAATTACTATTGGAAGGCGCTGAGCGGCGGCGATCTCCAGCCCTTCACGGTGCATGACGGCAACCTGGTTTCGGGCGGTTGAGCCCCCTAGGGCTTCCATTCCTCGGCACCGTGGATGACGCCATCGGGCTCGAAGGCATGGAAGGTGAAGGCGAAGACCAGGTGATGGGGGATGTCCTGCCAGCCCTCTGACGTGCGGCGCTGGACCACGACGTTGCCGACGTCGCGGCCCTCGGCGATACGCTCGGCGCCCAGCGCGGTGTTCTGGCCGGCGGTCCAGGTGAGCTTCAGGTCGCCTGAGCGGACCTCGCCTTCCAAGCGCAGCAAGGTCAGCGACCAGGCTTCGGCCTTACCATCCTCGATCACCGCCACGACGCGGGCCATGGGCTCGATGCCGCTGGGCAGCGGCCCGTCGTAGAAGGGCGACATGCCGCCCGGCAGGTCATAGTCGCGATAGGGATTGTCGAAGTAGTCCCGCCGCTCCGGGTCCTCCGGGACCAGCACGCGACCGTCGGGGAAGCGCTGGCGGAAGCGGCCGAAGGACTCCAGCCTGGAAGGCAGCAAACGCAGCTGATCGCCCGTTCGATCGCCGACGATCGCACGTCCCTCGAACTGCTGCCAAAGGTTCTCGCTTTGGCGGTCGAACATGATGAGGTCGGCCTTGCGTAGAAGGCCGCTGACCCCGAATTCCAGCACCTCGTTGCCCTGCAGGCGAGAGAACACCAGGGCGGCATTGCAGAGCGGGCAGTAGGTCACGGCGACCGGCAGGCCGCCGACGACGTCGTTCACGATCTCGTGGTATATCATGATGCCCAAGGGATAGGCGCGGGCATCGCCGTTGATCTCCAGGGCGATCACGGGCTCGCTGTCGGCCAGCTGGGCGGCCCAGCCGGTCACTTCGCTGCCACGAAGCCGGGTGAACTGGGGCTGGTCGATGGAGCGGATGGCATCCTTGGGCGGTCCGCCAGGCTCGATTTCCTCGATCGGAACGCTGTGGATGGCGAAGTCCGTGTCCGGCCATTCACGCGTGAGCCAGAAGGGCGCAGCCTCACCGGCATAGGCCGGCGCAGCCATCAGCAAGACGATGAGTATTTGCAACGGAAGGCGCATGGTTCGCTTCGCAGCCTCTCTGTGAGAAAGGGTGGCGGCAAATGCTGACGGCTGCCAGTCAAGTGAGCGTGTGAAGGGCGTGAACGAGGAAGCCATTTCCTTGGCAGGCCGACCCGCCTAAGCTGCGCCGCCATGAGCGATCCTGTGCGCAAATCCAGGCGGCGGCGCCGCCTGACCATCGGTGGCGGCTGTTGTCTCGCCGTCATCGTCCTGGCCGTGGTCGCTATCTGGTGGATAGCGCGCGGCGAGGTCGCCGCCGCCTTGGTTCAGGCCGAGCAGCAAGCAAAGGCGGAGGGCTATGACTTTCGCCACAACGGCGCCAGCTTCTCCGGCTTTCCGCTGCAGCTGGAGGTCAGCCTCGACCAGCCGGAGGTCGCCTGGAACGGCGGCAAGTGGCGCGGTCCCACGGCAGTCACGGGCGGCGCCTGGCTCACCGATCCCTACAGCATTCGACTGGCGGGCCCCGGGCCGCATCGCCTGGAGCTTGGGCCGCTCAATCTGGAAATCGACGGCCGCGTGGCCGAGGCACTGGTCGAAGTCGGCAGCAAGGGGGCCGAAGCGCTCGAGCTCAAGATTAGAGACGCGGACATCGTGGTGATCGGCGGATCCGGGACCGGCGATTTGGCCCAGCTGGATCTGAACGCAGTACCCTTGCCGCCACTCAAGAACGCCAAGCGGGTGATGGCCGTCAGCCTCGATATGGCCTCTCTGGTGCTGCCGCCGGAGGCCTCCGATCAGCTGGTCGAGCTGGGCCCGGAAATTCAGTCCTTGCGTCTGCGCGCCGGCCTCAGCGGACCCTTGCGCCCAGGCCGCAAGAGCGCCGTCGTCGAGACCTGGCGCGGCGGCGGCGGTCACCTCGACCTCGATCTTTTGAGCCTGCAGTGGGGAAGCCTGCAGGTCATCGCATCGGGCCGGCTGCAGCTGGACGAGGCCCTGCGCCCGGCCGGGACCCTGGACCTGGATGTCGCCGGCTTGCCCTTGCTGCTGCAGGCCTTGGCCGCCCAAGGCAAGATCGATGCCAGCCTGGCCAAGACCTACGGCGGCTTGCTGGGCAACATGGCGCAGCCGCGCCCCGACCGCGAGGGCCGCTGGATCGCCTTGCCGCTGGTCCTGCGCGATGGCCGCGCCTTCCTCAAGCTTCCCTTCACCGACATCCCGGTCGCGCGCCTGCCCTCCTTGCGGTAGCCACTAGAGCTGTTTGACAACGCAAATCGTCGTCGCCGATGATTCCATCAGCTCGGGGTTTGCTCTAAGCGGCCAAGCGGTTTCGGTGCAACTTGCCGCCCTTCATGATCAAGGGGATGTGGGCGCCGTCGTCCTCCAAACGGGTCAAGTCCTCCAATGGGTTGCCGTCGACCAGGATGAGGTCGGCCAGCGCGCCCTCGCGGACCACGCCCAACTCGCCCTTCACCCCCAGGATCTCGGCGTTCATGGCGGTCGCCTGCTGCAGAATCTCGAAGTTGCTGAAGACCTGGGCGCGCAGGCCGAATTCAATGCACTGGCGCGGCTGCAGCGCGCCGATGAGGTCGCTGCCGAAGCCGATCCTGACGCCGGCGTCTTTCATGTGGCGCAGGCGGTCGATGGCCTGATCCTTGATGCGGTCCAGCTTGTCCAGCGATTCGCGGGGATAGCCGAAGGCCTCGCCCTCTTCGGCGAGCGCGGCGATGACGGCCAAGGTGGGCACGATGTAGGTGCCGGCCTCGGCTGCCATGCGGGCGGTGTCGGGTTCGATCAGGGTGCCGTGCTCGATGCAGTGGACCCCCAGCTTGACGGCGCGCTTCAAGGCCCGGTCGGGGTGGATGTGGGCGGTGCAGTAGACGCCGTGGTTCTCGACCTCCTCGACGATCGCCAGCACCTCCTCGTTAGAGAACTGGATGCCGTCCAGCGGGTCGGAGGTGGTCGAGACCCCGCCCGAGCCGCAGAACTTGATGAAAGAGCCGCCGCGCCGCAGGTTCTCGCGCACCACGCGGCGCACCGCATCGACCCCGTCGACCACGATGCCCAGCGGGTTGACGAAGCAGCAGCCGCACATGACGGCTTCGTCGTCATGGGGCCCATGCTCATGGGCGCGGCGCATGTCGACATGACCGCCGGTCTGGCTCAAGGCCTTGCCGCAGTAGAAAAGGCGCGGGGCGGTGATCAGGCCGTGCTCGATCGCCAGCCAGAGGCCGTAGTCGGCGCCGCCGGTGTCGCGCACCGAGGTGAAGCCGCGCTCCAGCATGTCGCCCAGCATGTTGGCCGCGTGGTGGGCATACATGGTGACCGGCAGGTTCTGCAGGCGATTGAGATTGAGGTCGTAGCAATAGGCGTGGATGTGGGCGTCGATCAGGCCGGGCATCAAGGTTTGCCCGCTGCAGTCCATCACCTCGGCGCCGTCGGGCAGCGGGGCTTGGCCGACGGCGGCGATGCGCTCTCCTTCGATCAGGACGTTGCCTCGGGTCAGGCGGTTCTCTGTGCCGTCGAAGATCTCGGCGTTGGTCAGGGCCAGCATGGCGGCTCTTTCTCCTGAAAGCGGTGTTGGGGCCGCCGCCGCGGCGCCAGCCCCCGGACAAGGCGCTATTGGTTGAGGGCGGCCTCGATCCGCTGGCAGTAGCCGACGGCGGTCTCGCCCATCTCCTCGCACTGGGCCTTCCAGATCGTCAGCAACTCGGCCTGGATCGCCTTGCGGTCCTCGACCGGCAGGGGATCGAGCATCTGCATGCCACCCTCATCGGTGAGCCATGTATAGGCATCCTTTTCGGCCGCGCCGACCTCCCAGGCGGCCAAGGATTCATCCCACATCTTCTGGCTTTCCTCGGCGAGGATCGCCTTCAGGTCGTCGGGCAGCGCCGCCCAGGCCTCGGGGCTGGTGCCGATGACGAAGGGATAGCCCATGGAAAAGGCGCTCAAGTAGGCCATGCAGCAGGTGACCTCGTAGAGCGATTGCGACTTGGCGTAGGTCGGGCCGTAGACGGCGGCATCGACGACGCCGGTCTTCAGCGCCAGATAGAGCTCGGACGAGGGCACCACCTGGGTGGAGACACCCAGCTCGTTGAAGGCCTTGAGGCCGTCCTTGGTGAAGTGCCGGAACTTCAGCTCGCGCAGGCCGTCCAGCGTGTTCACCGGCTCCTTGGAGACGATGATGAGGTCGCGCAGGCCGGCAAAGGGCGCGCGAGCGATCGGCACGATGTCCCACTTGTCGCGCAGGATCTCCTCGCCGATCTGGTACTGGGTGTCGACCACCTTCAGGTTCTCTTCGGCCGCCACCAGCATGCCGTGCGGCACGAAGACCCCCATCAGCGGCTCGTCGCGGGTGACGTAGTAGGGCACGATGTACATGGCGTCCAAGGCGCCCTGTTTGATCACCCGCAGGCTGTCGACGTTCTTGAAGCCCAGGGTTTCGATCGGGATCACCTCGATCTCGAAGCGGCCCTCGCTGCGCGCGGCGACGCGCTTGGCCAGCTCTTCCAGCTGCAGGGTGGCGGGGTCCTGCGGGCCGACGGAGGAGCCCAGGCGCCACTCCACCTCTGCCGCCCCGGCAGCACCGGCGATCAGCGCCAGGGCCGCGGCAATCGCTAACGTTCGTATCTGCATCCCCTTGTCTCCTTCTTCTTCTCGGTTCCCCGTCTCGGGGCTATCCGAAGCCGGACGCCTCTGGGAGGAAGAGCGCCAGCTGCGGTTCCAGGGTGATCAGCGCCAAGGCCACCAGCATCAAAAGCCAGTAGGGCAGGCAGGCCAGCGCCGCCTCGCCCAGCGAGACCTCGTTGCGGCTGATCGCCATGATCACGAAGAGATTGATGCCCAGCGGCGGCGTCAGCAGGCCGATCTCGATGACGATGACCAGCACGATGCCGAACCAGACCGGGTCGTAGCCAAGGCCGGTCACCAGCGGAAAGACGAAGGGCAAGGTGATCAGCAGCATCTCGACCGGGCCGAAGAGGCAGCCCAGCACCAGATACATGGCGTAGATCAGGGTCAGGATGACGCCCGGCGGCAGGCCCGAGGCCTCGATCGCCTTGATCAGCTCGCGCGGCAGTCCGGTCAGCGCCACTGCCTGCGAGAGCACCACCGCGCCGGCGATGACGAAGGCCAGGGTGGAGAAGGTGCGCACCGTGCCGATCAGCGCCGCCCAGAGGCGCGCCAGGCTGAACTCGCGATAGAGCAGGGCCAGCACCAGCGCGGTCACCACGCCCAGGGCCGCTGCTTCTGTCGGGGTCGCCAGGCCCAGGAAGATGGTCCCGAGAATGGCAAAGACCAGGATGGCGAAGGGCCAGGCGGCGAGCGAGTGCTTGAGGGCCGTGATCGGCGGCAGCACCGCGCCCTCCCTGGGCGCCACGCCGCGCCTGAGCTTGGCCAGAAAGCCGATGTAGATCATGAAGAAGAGGGCCAGCATCAATCCCGGCACCACGCCCGCGATGAAGAGCGCGCCGACCGAGACGTTCTGCCAGGCGCCATAGATGATCAGCGCGATGGAGGGGGGAATGAGAATGCCCAAGGTCCCGCCGGCGGCGATGGTGCCGACCACTGCCGAGCGCTTGTAGCCGCGGCGCTGCAGCTCGTCGTAGGCGATGGAGCCGACCACGGCGGCGGTCGCGGTCGAAGAGCCGCTGATCGCGCTGAAGACGGTGCAGGCGCCGATGTTGGTCTGCAGCAGCTTGCCGGGCAGGCGCTCGAAGCCGGGCGAGATGGCGGCATAGATGCGGCTTGCCAGGCCCGACTGGCCAAGCACCTCGCCCAAGAGGATGAAGGCGGGCACGGCGGTGAAGGTGAAGCTGTTGAAGGTGTTCCAGAGCGCGTTGCCCAGCACGCTGAAATTGCCCTTGAACTCGAAAAGCAGCACCAGAAGGCCGAAGCCGGCGATGGTGGTCGCCAGCAGAGAGCCGGTCAGGAGTGCGAAGACGAGGAAGGCGATGAGGGCGAGGCTGGTCATGGCGGCCTAGAGAGGCTCCTCCCCGCGTTCCTGCGCCTCGGGCAGAGGCTCACCCAGCAGCGTTGCCTGCAGGTCGCTCGCCAGGCGGGCCAGGATCGACAGGCCGAGCAGGGCCAAGGCTGCCGGCAGCAGCATCATCCAGGGCCATTCCAGAAGGTTGGCCACGTAGGAGCGGGCGCCGAACTCGAAGCTGCTCCGGGCGAAGGCGAAGGTCTCTCGGATCACGATCGCCAGGATCGCCAAGCTGCCCAGATGGCCGGCGATCATCGCCCAGCCTTGCGCCCGCCGCGGCAGCTTGCGCCACAGCGGCAGGATGCGGATATGCCGGCCCTGGGCGACCCCCTCGACCAGCGAGAGGAAGGTCACGGTGACGAAGAGGTAGGCGGCGATCTCCTCGGTCGCCGGGATCGGTTGGGCCAGGGCATAGCGCTGCAGGCTGGAGAACACCAGGACCAACACGATGCCGCCGACCGCCAAGGCGGCGAGCAGGGTCGCCAGGCGGGCGGCCCAGCGGCTGAGCAACTCCAGGCCCGAGGCTATCGCTGCCAGCCAGGTCATTTCAGCGCCAGACGGCCGTCGCGACGCGCAGCCAGTTCTTCCCCAGCACCCCCCGGACCTCGGCCTCGCCCATGCCCCGGCGCATCAGCGCTAAGGTGATCTCAGGCGCCCGGTCGACCGGGAAGAAGGCCACCTGCTCGTAGCGGCCGTAACCCTCGGAATCCGGCCAGCGGTCGGCCGTGGCCCGCACCAGCCGCATCAGCGCAGGCACGTCGAAGACGTCGTCCAGGCCAAGGCCGACGTTCTGCGGGCCGACCAGCTCGGCGATGTAGCAGACCTGGTCGGCGATCTTCTCGGCCGTCGCTTCGTTCTTGCCGAGGAAGAGGCCGACGCCGTTGATGCCGATGACCCCGCCGCCGGCGGCGCAGGCGCGAATCTGATCGTCGCGGATGTTGCGGCCGTGCGGCCAGAGCGCGGCAGCGTTCGAGTGCGAAAAGACCACCGGCGCGCTGGAGCGCTCCAGCAGATCCATGCTGCTGCGATAGCCGGTGTGGGTGGCGTCGACCAGCATGCCGACACGGTTCATCTCTTCCAGCAGTTCGATGCCCAGGCGAGAAAGCCCGGCGTCCGTGCGTTCGTGGCAGCCGTCAGCGAAGGCATTGCGTTGGTTATAGGCAAAGAGCATCTGGCGAACGCCGAGCTTGTACCAAGTCTCCACCAGTGCCGGGTCGCGCCCGACCGAGCCGCTGCCCTGGAAGTTGAAGGAGACGGCCAGCTTGCCCGCCCGCTTGGCCTCGAGGATGTCCTCGGCCTTGTCGACCAGGCGATAGCGTTCGGGATCGGCAAGGAAGAAGTGCCGTTCATGCGCCAGCTTGTGCAAGGTGTCGTTCGGCGTCTGCCAGTCGCTGGCGACCGTCAGCGAGACATGGTCGCAGCCGGCGCCCACCATGCGCGGCAGCGCGCCCAGCTTCAGGGCCGGGTCGCCGTGGTCCATCCAAGGATAGCAGTTGTCCCAGACCAAGGCCTCGGCGTGCAGCTTGGCAGCCTGTTCGGCCAATGCCTCCTTGCTCATCGTGGCACCCCGTCTGCGAAATGCCGGCGCAGAATGTCTCGTGCCGTCTCGAGGATCTCCTGCCGCAGGCGTGGATCGCTGGCGTAGAGGCCATGGATGGCAAAGCCGCGCAGCAGGTCCAGCACCTGGTGGACGATGTCGACCATGCGCTCCGCGGAGAGCGCGACGTCGGGGAACTCATGGGGCAGGAAGTCGCCCAGCAGGGTCAGCTGCTCCTCGCGGAAGCCGGCCACCATGCGCATGAGCTCCGGATCGTGCTTGGTCGCCAGCAGGATCTCCAGGACCGCCAGATAGGTCTCGTCGAAATAGATGGCGCGATAGCGCTCGATCAGGCGATCGATCCGCGCGTCGAGCGAGGCCTTGTCCGGGCCCAGCACCGTCATCTCCTGCACGAAGGGGCTGAAAAGGGCCACGACCACCTGCGCCAGCAGCTGACGCTTGGATCCGAAGTGATGCGCCAGCGCGCCGGAGGTGACCTCGGCGCGGCGGCAGATCTCGTGAACCGTGGTGCTGCCGTAACCCAACTCCAGCAAGGATGCGATCGCGCCGGCGATCAGGCGGCGTCGGGTCTCGGCAGTCCGTTCTTGCTGCGTTCGGCGCCCCGAAGCCTGCAAGGGTGCTGCATTTTCACTAAACATAATACATGATACGTATGTTTTAAGAAGGGAGTCAATGACAGCGCTGAGACCTGTGGAAAGGTTCGAAGACCCTTGCCTGACGCCGGTGGCTGTGGGAGTCGTCGCGACCGTCGATCAGGGTGCAAGCCCGCCGATCGGCCTTTGCCGGAGTTGCCAGCTTGACCCGACCGCTCTATGCCGATCCGCGCCTGACCGCGCTCTACGACGCGATCAATCCGCCGGGGCCGGACCACGCCTTCTACCTGGCTCTAGCCGAGCCACCGGCGAAGCGGGTGCTGGACGTTGGCTGCGGCACCGGCGTATTGGCCTGTGCCTTCGCGGCAAGGGGCCACCGGGTCACCGGCGCCGAGCCCGCCGAGGCCATGCTGAGCCTCGCGCGCCGGCGGCCGGACGGCAGGGCGGTGACCTGGATCGGTTCGGGTGCGCTAGAGCTCGATTTGGAGGCGCGCTTCGACCAGATCGTGATGACCGGCCACGTCTTTCAAGTCTTTCTGGAAGACCGCGAGATCGCAGCGGTGCTGGCCAATCTGCGCCGTCACCTGGCGCCCGGCGGGCGACTGACCTTCGAGACGCGGAATCCGGAGATCCGCTGCTGGGATCAATGGCGCCCGAAGACCTCAGCCGAACGCGTTCATGTACCCGACGTCGGCGAGATCGAGGTGCACTGGGACATCCGCGAGGAGGCCTGGCCATTCGTCACCTACGAGACCCACGTGCGCCTGCCGGACGGCACGGTGATCGTCGAGCCCGACACGCTGCGCTTTCTCGAGCTCGATGCGCTGTCCGCCATGATCGAGCAGGCAGGGTTCGGCAAGACGGGCTTTTATGGCGATTGGGACGGCTCTCCCATCGCACCAGACTGCCCGGAGTTCATTGTCGTTGCCGACGGGTGATGGTGTGATCGCCGGGGCCGTCAAGAGACCCTGGAAAAACACTCTTTCAGCCATTCGATCACCGCGCGGGTCGTGGTGTCGTGCTTGAGGTGGGTTTGGACCAAGAGCCAGATCTCCCGGCGCTCCGGTAGTCTGGATATGCGAAAGGCCCTGTCCTCGAGAAGCTCCTGGCACATGAAGCTGGGCAGGATGGCGCTGCATTGTCGCGATTCCACAAGCTTCTTGAAGACCAGCAGGTTCTTGGTCGTACAGCGCAGTTGGCGGTTTAGGCCGACACCGGCCAGGTACTGAGATTCCGGCGTGCCGCTCAAATCCTCGGGGTAGGAAAGAACCAGCTGCTCGCCGGCGGATTGGTCAGCCGCGGGCTGAAAGAGGTAGAGCGAGACGTCGGCGAGTTTGGAGATGACGAAGTCGCCCTTATCGGGCTTGCGGAACCGCACCGCCAGGTCTGCTTCCCAGCGCGAGAAGTTCACGTTCTCGGTCGAGGCCATGAACTCGATCGAGAGGCCCGGGTGTTTGGTGAGGAATGGGGCGGCCTTGGGAGCCAGCACCTCAACCGCGAGCGAGTCGGTCGTGGCGATGCGGCGATGCCCGACCAGGCCCTTCGTCTCCTCTCCGATCTTGGCGATGCGTTCGGCTTGAGCTGACATGGTCGCGGTCAGCGCTACCAGCCGCTCGCAGGCCGCGGTCGGCTGGCGCCGTCCATCGGCGGCATCGAAGAGGGGCACGCCCAAATCGCTTTGCAGGCGTGCCAAACGGCGCGCCACCGTGGTTTCGTTTATGTCGAGGCGCGCTGCGGCAGCGGCGAAACTGCCGGTCTCGTAGACTGCCCTGGCGATGCGCAGATCATCCCAGTTCATGACCTCCACTATGGCCCGTTACGCTAAGAGCGCAACCGCGGCGGCGGGCGTGCGAGCTGCTTGGCAAGGCTGTTGTGCGGCTGGTTCAGGCCGCTTCCTCCTGGGCCCAGCGAATGAGGCGGCGCAGGAAAGCCTCGCCCGCCTCGACCTGTGACAGGGCGATGAACTCGTCCGGCTTGTGGGCTTGGTCGATCGAGCCGGGGCCGCAGACGACGGTGGGGATGCCGCTTGACTGAAAGTGGCCGGCTTCGGTGCCATAGGAAACGACCTCGGTCGTGTTGAGCCCGGTCAGCTGACGCATCAAGGCTTCGGCGGCGTTGTTCGGGTCGGGATGGAACGCCGGCGCAACCGAAGTGGCCTCGATCGAAATCGAGCTCTCCGACGCGTGTCGCTTGAGCCAAGGCTCGACCTCTTCGCGGGCATAGCGCTCGAAGGCGTCATAGATGGCCTGGCCGTCGTCACCGGGGTGCAGGCGATATTCCCAAGAGAAACTGCAGTCCAGCGGCACGATGTTCTGCGCCGTGCCGCCTTCGATGCGGCCGATGTGGATTGTCGTCCAGGGTGGCACGAAGTCACTGTCGGGAACGGGATTGGCCTCGCGCTCCTTGACCATGGAGACCAGCTTGGCAACCAGAAGGCCGGCAGCGTGGATGGCGTTGCCGCCCAATTGCGGCATGGAGGAATGCGCCTCTCTGCCCCGCACCTTCACCAGGAAGCTGTTGATCGACTTATGGGCTACCACCAGGCCCATCTCGGTCGGCTCGCCGACGATGCAGGCGCGCGGGCGCGGCAGGTTCCGGGCGATGCGCTCCACCATCGGCACGACACCGACGCAGCCCACTTCCTCGTCGTAGGAGATCGCGAAATGCAGCGGCACGCGCAGCGGCTTGGCCAGCATCTCCGGCAGCAGGGCCAGGCCGATGGCGAGAAAGCTCTTCATATCGCTGGTGCCGCGCCCGTAGAGCCGGCCGTCTCTTTCGATGACGGAGAAGGGGTCGCTGGTCCAGGGTTGACCGTCGACCGGCACGACGTCGCTGTGACCGGAGAGAATCACGCCGCCGGCGCTATCCGGGCCAACGCTGGCCAAGAGGTTGGCCTTGTCCCCCGCCTCGTTCGGAATGCGGGTCGAGGCGACGCCGTGTTGGGCCAGATAGTCCTCGACGAAGGCGATGAGGGCCAGGTTGGAATCGCGGGAGGTGGTGTCGAAGCCGACCAGGCGGTCGATCATCTCGCGGGCGCTGTAGCGCGGTGCTGTCATGGAAAGGAAAGACTCTTTTCAAGGGTGGAGGATGGAAGGGCGCACTTTAGACCAAGGAGTCTCAGCGGCGCCAGAAAGACCGGGTGAAGAGCACCAGGACCACCAGCAATTCCAGCCGGCCGAGCAGCATGCCGGCGATCATGATCAGCTTGCTGCCTTCGCTCAAGCTGTCGAAGTCGCCCCGCCCGAACTCTGGATCGATGGGCGAAGGGCCGACATTGGCGAGCGCGCTGGCGGTGACCGACAGAGCCGCATCCAGCGACAGCCCGGAAAGGCCGAAGAGCAAAGTCAAGGCCATGTAGGCGAAGGTGAAGAGCACGAAGTAGGCCAGCACGGCATCGGCGACTTCTTCGGGGATCTGGCGCCGGCCCAGATGCGGCAGGAAGACGCCGTGCGGGCGCGTCAGGCGGCGCAACTGGGCCAGCGCCAGGGCTGCGAAAATCTGCACGCGGAAGAGCTTGATGCCGGAGGACGTGGAGCCGGCCGCGCCGCCGATCAGCATAAGGAAGAGAAGGGTGATTTGCGGCAGGGCTCCCCAGCCGAAGGCTTCTTCGACCCTGAATCCCGAGCCCGTCATCATGGAGATGACTGTGAAGAGACTTGTCCACAGGATCTCTAAGGGGTGCTCCTGCTGAAGTTCCAACCAGCGCCAGAGCGCGATCAGCAGAGCGCCTGAGACAAGAAAGCCGAAGAGCCAACGCACTTGCGCATCTCGATAGAGGCCCACCACGCGGCCGCGAGCGGCGCGCAGAAGGGCTATGTAAGGCATGGCGCCCAACAGCATCAGGACGGCGAGCACGACCTCGACCTCTGTGCTCTGGAAGTATCCGACCGAGGTTTCGTGCGTGGAAAAGCCGCTGGTGGAGATCGCGGTCATGGCATGGACCACGGAATCCAACAGCGGCATGCCCGCCATCATCAAGGCCGCCGTGCCGAACAGCGTGAAGAGCAGATAGAGCTCGGTGATACCGAGGCTGAGTTCGGCCACACGCGGCAGCACCTGATCGGAGGCGGCTGCCTCCAGGCGGAAGAGCTGCATGCCGCCCACCTGCAGCACCGGCAGGAGCGCCAGCGCCATCAAGATGATACCGATGCCACCCAGCCAGCTGAGCAGCGCACGCCACAGCAGCAGGCCCGGCGGCAGGCCGTCGATGTAGTTCAGCACTCTGGCGCCGGTCGTGGTGATACCGGAGACCGACTCGAAGAGCGCCTCCACCGGGGTAATCTGCAGGCCGGCGAAGAGAAATGGTAGGGCGCCGAAGAGCGAAATCGCCAGCCAGGAGAAATTGGCGATCAGGAAGCCGTCGCGCAGGGTCAGGGCTTTGCGCTCGCGATGCAGGCAGCTCAGAAGCAAGGCGACTCCGACAAAGAGCGTGACCGCCGCAGAGCCGGCGAAGGCCTGCCAGTCGGGGTTGCTCATCGAGAGGTCGACGGCGGCGGGGATCAACATGGCCAAGGCCAGGATTGTCAGGAACAACCCTGTGGCCTCCATCGCTGGGCGCAGCCTGATCATAGTGCCGCCGCCGTCGGCCCTAGGCCGGGTCGCGGCCGCGCTCTCCCACTCCGATCAAGGCAAGGAACTCGCGGCGGGTGGCCGGGCTGCTGCGGAAAAGGCCCAGCATGCGGCTTGTCACCATGGTCACCCCTGTTTTGTGCACACCGCGCGTGGTCATGCATTGGTGGGTGGCGGAGACCACCACGCCGACACCCTTGGGATCGAGGATCGAGTTGATGGTGTTGGCGATCTGCGCGGTCATCTTTTCTTGGATCTGCAGCCGCCTGGCATAGGCATCGACGACCCGCGCCAGTTTGCTGATACCCACCACGCGTTTGCGCGGCAGATAGCCGACGTTCACATGGCCGATGATGGGCAGCATGTGGTGCTCGCAGTGCGACTCGAAGCGAATGTCGCGCAAGAGGACCATCTCGTCATAGCCCTCGACCTCTTCGAAGGTGCGCTGCAAGAGCTCCACCGGATCGACGGCATAGCCGCCGAAGTGTTCTTCATAGGCGCGGGCCACCCGGTCCGGCGTGCCCGTCAGGCCTTCGCGGTCGGGATCGTCCCCGGCGAAGCGAATGAGTGTCTTGACAGCAGCCATTGCGGCCTGGCGCGAGGGTCGATCGGACACGGTGGGCGCTCTTCCTTTCAAGGCTGTGGCGAGCTTGCCGCTCGAAGTGCAGGCAAACCCTCTATCGAAGCCGATCAGTTTATGCTCTTGGGCGCAAAAGGACTGTCAAGAGAGAATGCCGGGATCTCGGCATCGAACCGGCCGCCATCGGAGGTCGCCATCTCGTAGCTGCCGCGCATGAAGCCGGAGGGAGTCCGCAAGGGGGCGCCGCTGGTGTATTCGAAGGCCTCCCCGCTCTCCAGGACAGGCTGCTCTCCGACCACGCCGGGTCCTTTGACGGTTCTGGTCTCGCCGTTGGCGTTGGTGATGTACCAGCAGCGATTCAGGAGTTGAACCGTCTCCTCGCCCTGGTTTTCGATTGTCACGTGATAGGCCCACACATAGTGGGATTCGCTGGGCGAGGACTGCTCGCTCAGGAATGCCGGTCGGACGGTCACGCGGACATCGCGGGTGACCTTGGAATAGAAGCCTTTGCTCATGTCTTTGGTCGAGGCCTCGCTTGCTGGGAGGCTAGAGCTTCCTGCTGCCGGCCAAGGATCGCAAGGACTTCCTTGCCTCATGAACTGCGCTTTCGATGCTGCCGGGCGCGCGCGGCACAAAGAAACAGCGCCGCGTTCTTTCGAACGCGGCGCCGCTTTCTGAAGGTCTCTCGTGAGAGACGCTGTTCTTGTTACTGGACGATGATGACCGCGCGGCGGTTTGCCTGCTCACGCACCCCATCGGGGGTTGGCACCGCCAGGTCGCTTTCACCGCGTCCTGCCACCGAGATGTTCGCTTCCGGAACACCGCGGGCCATCAGGGAACGCTTCACCGAGTTGGCACGGCGCAGCGAGAGACGCAGGTTGTATTCGGCCGAACCGGAAGTGTCGGTGTAGCCGGTAACGGCATACTCGCTAAGCCCCATCTTGGAAGCCGCTGCGATAGCGTTGTCGACTGCGACCTCGCCTTCCGGCGTGACCACGTCGCTATCCCAAGCGAAGTAGATCGTGTAGGGCGAAGGACCGGCAGCCGGCGTGCCAAGCAGCGCGTCCAGCTCGGTCATGGCAGCGTAGAAGCCGTCGCGGCAAGCCGCGATGTCGTCAACCTGCCAGCCCTCTTCCTGCTGCTCGATCCAGCAGTCATAACGGCCTTGAGCGTGCGCGGCGATGGCCGGGAAACGCTCACGGGCACCCTGGTCGAACACACCCTCTAGACGCTGCCTCGCGGCCTCGAGCTCGGCCCGGGCCTCTGGATCGCTGATGTCCCAGTTAGAGACCAGCTCTGGCGGGACCTCTTCGCCCTGGGCTGCAAGCAGACCCTTGTGGGCAAAGTAAGACGCGTCAATCCAGTCGTACATCTCGTCGGCTTCAAAAGCGACGATTTCCCGATACTCTTCCGTCAGCGCCTGGGTAAACGGATTACCGACGGGCTGAACCGTCCGCATATCTTCAATGTCGTAAGCACAGCCGCCCAGAAGGGCGAGCGCCGCGACCGCTCCGACAACTTTGTGGGCCATAAATCCCTCCTTCGCCTCTCGTCCTTCAGACGGGTTAGACCTCAACTTCCCAACAAAGTCAAACGGCCAACCCTACGGTCGATAAGAGCAAGAACCCCCGCCTTGCCCCCTGTATTTTCCGCTCGAGCACTTTAGAAAGCCCGCCGCCGTCTGTCAAAGCGTCCAGCTCTCCAAAGCCGTCAGAAAGCAGTATCACACCTGCCTGTGCCGTTTGTGCCACAGTCTTTACCGCCTGTCAGGTGCTAAATTTGCTTTGATGCTCATTTTTAAGGAGGAATCGCTGTCGCGCCAGGGCTTCGGCGTCTTGCCGGTCATGGGTCACCAAGAGCGCCGGAAGCCGTCGGGCAAGCAACAAATCGGCAAGGAAACGGCGCATGTCTTGGCGCAGCTCCGGGTCCAAGCTGGCGAAGGGCTCATCCAGCAAGAGGGCTTTGGGTTGGGACAGGAGGCTGCGCATAAGCGCGACTCGAGCGCGCTGTCCCCCGGAAAGGCTGGCGGGATCGCGCTCTCCGAAGCCGTCCAAGCGTATCTGCTGCAAGGCCTCGGCAATCAGCTGCGCCCTTTGCCGGCGGCCGGCGGCGTTTCGTCTTGACAGGCCGAAGGCGAGGTTCTGCGCGACGCTCAGGTGCGGCAGAAGTAAGGGGTCCTGAAAGATCAAGCCCAAATGCCGCCTCTCGGGCAGCAGGCCATTCAAGGGCCGGCCATCCAGGAAGGCCTCTCCCTCGATCCGAAAGGGGCCTTCCAGCAGACCGGCCAGCGCGAGCAGCAAGGAACTCTTGCCGCAGCCAGATGGGCCGGTGATGGCTGCGACTTCCCCTGGTGCGATACGCAAGGTCAGGGGCTGGAACAGGGCCTCGCCCCGCAGCAGCAGGCGAAAGCCCCTAAGCTCTAGGCCTGATTCCTGGCTCATGGCTTTGCCATTCGAGTCCGCCCGGCGACAGCTGCCAGCCAGAGTGCCAGCAGCGGCAGGGCAGCCTGAAGCAGCGCCGTGACCGCCAAGAGGCGTCGGTCGCCGCCGCTGGAGAGCGTCACCGCCTCGCTGGCCAGTGTTGTGAAGCGTCCGCCGCCCAGCAGCACTGTGGGTAAGTAGAGTGCCACGCTGACCGCGACGCCGATGGCGGCTGCCGTCAGCACCGGCCGGCGCAGCAGCGGCAGCGTCACACGGAAGAAGACGGCCAGGCGGCCCTTGCCCAAGCTCGCCGCCATTGCCGCATAGCGCGGGTCGAGGCCGCGGAACGGCCCTGCCAGCGCCAGGTAGACATAGGGCAGAACGAAGAGCAGGTGGCCCCACAGCAGCACCGGCCAGCCGCCGATCAGTCCGGCTTGCGCCGCCAGCACGGCAGTTCCGAAGAGGAATGCGATCTGCGGCACGACCAGGGGAGCGGAGAGGATGACGAGCGCGCCGCGCCCGCCGGGCCGCCCCTTGCGGCCGGACTCGCTTTCCAGCGCGGCCAGACTCAAGAGCAGCGCCAAAACGCTGCTGCCGGCCGCCAACAAAATGGTCGTAGCCGTGATCTGCCAAAGGCCGTCGCCGTGCCGCATCCAAGTGGCGATGCCCCATTGCGGCCAGGCCGCTGGAAAGCGCCAGGCTGCAGAGAGCGACCAGACCAAGAGGCTTGCCAGCGACAAGAGCGACAGCAAGACAAGAATGCTGTGGCCGCCATAGAGCCCGCACTGCACCGCAAACTTGCCGGTCCTGCGGCGGCCATCGCTGGCCAAACAGTGCCAGGTTGCCCAACCGGCGCGCGCGCCTGCCTGCCAAAGCAGCAAGGCCAACCCGACCAGTCCCAGCTGCAGGACCGCCGCCGCCGAGCCGAGGAAGCGACGCGTCAGGTCCGGATCCTGAAACCACTGCAAGATCATGACGGCCAAGGTCGGCGGTGCGCCGGGTCCCAGGACGATGGCCATCTCGACGTTGGAGACACCGTACGCGACCACCGCGAAGAGCGGCAGGCGCAGCCGGCGGGCAAGGTCCGGCAGCACCGCCTTTAACCAGGCCGTGGCTGGGTGGTAGCCGAGGCTGCGGGCCATGCGCAGCCGTTGCAGTTCCTTCACCTGCGGCAGTGCCGCCAGGGCGACCAGCAGCAAGAAGGGCGTCTCCTTGATGATCAGGCCCAGGATCAGCGCCAGGGCGTCGCTGTCGTTAGGGAAAGCATAGACCGGCGGTCGCTGCCATCCGCTGGGCCAGGGCGAGACCAGACGCACCAGCCACCCGCTGGGCATCAAGAGAAAGACGAGGCCGACGGCAAGCGCGATGTGAGGGACCGCCACGAGGGGGGCCAGCAGTCGTTCGAGCAGGCGCCGGATCCAGGTCCTGCCGCCGGCCAGCAGCAGCATTACGAGCACGAAGGAGAGGAAGGCGCTGGCCAGCCCGCTGAAGAGGCCGAGGAGACTCGCCGTCCAGATGCCCGGCTCGTCCCAGAGCTGCCGCCAAGGCTGCAGGCTCAAACTTTCGCCGCCGATTGCCGGCATGTAGCCGAAAGACGGCAGGAGAACGCCGGCAAGCCCCAAGCACACGGGCAGTAGCAACAGCGTTGAGATCAATGCGGCAAGGACGAGCCGCCAAGGACGTCGGCGGTCTGCCGTCGGCCTTCCGCGCATAGCCTGCTCTAACGCGCGTAGCGCCGCTTCCATGCCTCCTCCAGGGCGGCGGTCCAGGCAGGATGCGGTTCGGGCAGGCTTGGCGCCACGGCGTCGGAGGTGAGCGGCCGGGGCGGGTTTGGCAGCGATTTGAAGAGGGCCTGCTGCGATTGCGGCACAGCCTCAAGATCGAGCACCGTGGGATCGCCCCAGATTTCCGGATCGGCTTTGCGCGCTTGCGCTTCCGGCGACAGCAGAAAATCGATGGCGACCAAAGCGCCGGCCTTGGCGGTCGCGTTGTAGGGGATGGCCAGGAAGTGTGTGTTCCCCAGGCTCCCGCCGTCGAAAAGGTAGGCCTTGGTGCTGGCAGGCAGCAGGCCTAGCGCAATGGCGGAGTCGAGATCGCCCGGATTGAAGGAGAAGGCGAAGTCGAGCTCGCCGTCGGCCAGCAGTTGGCGCTGTGCGGGGCCGCTGGCAGGATAGGCCCGGCCTTCTCGCCAGAGATGCGGCTGCAAATCGTCGAGAAAGGCCCACAAGGGCGCAGTTGCCGCATCGAAGGCCGCGGCGTTCTCCGGCGGGGCCTGCAGCACCGCGGGGTCCTCGACCAGGGCCAAGAGGCCCTGCTTCAAAAAGGTCGTGCCCAGGAAATCCGGCGGGCGGGGATAGGTCAGCCGGCCGGGATTGGCCTTGGCCCAGTCCAGCAGGCCGGCAAAGTCGTGCGGCGGCTGGAGGACCTGCGCGCTGTCGTAAAGCAGGTTGAACTGGGCACGGCCCCAAGGTGCCTCCAAGCCGTCGGTCGGAACCGTGAAGTCCAAGAGGGCCGTCGGGTTGCCCTCGAGGTCGACCAAGCTCCAGCCCGGCAAGGCGGTGGCGAAGGGGCCGAACAACAGGCCACTCCTTTTCATCGCGGCGAAGTTCTCGCCATTTATCCACATGAGGTCGACCGAACCACCGTGGTCACGCCCGGCCGCCTTCTCCACCAGCACCCGTGTGACCGCTTCGGCGACGTCGGCAACCTTGACCAAGGTCAGTGTGACGCCGTGGCGCTCTCTCAACTCGTCAGACGCCCAAGCGATATAGTCGTTGATCCGTTGATCGCCGCCCCAGGCGTTGAAGAAGACCTCTTGCCCCTCCGCCTCGGCCAGCACCGCCGGCCAGTCCGCCAGGGCCGCAGCAAGCGGTTCCGCACGACCGCCCTGCGGCAGCGCTGCGAGGAAAATCGCCGTCAGTCCCACGAGGAAGCGCGCCCGCAGGGTCAGGGCATGAGTCATCGGGCCAGTCGCCCCTCTTCGCCAGAAGCCGCCTGCCTTCTCATTGCGCAGTGATCTTCCTTGCGGTCAAGCGACCGGCCGATCACGGGATCGTCAGCTTGCCCCGAAGGTCAGAGTTCGCTCGGGCATGGGTTGGCCCAGGGCTTGTGTGAGCGCCGTCCAGTGCATCACCTCGTCTGCCGCGATGCGGGCCGAGAACTGGCCGAACAGCGGGTCGGAGAACTTGGGCAGCACGCCGAGATAGGTATCGGCGGCTCCCTTCTCCAGAATCGCGGCAAAGGCCAGAACATCGCTTGCGGTCAACAGCAGATCCGGATCGAAACGGGCGAGATAGACGCTGTCTTCCTCGCGCGCCACCGGGGTTCCCTCGATCCGCTCGATGGTGCGAATCAAGACGTCGCGGTGCCGCTCGTGGTGGGTCTTGATCAGCAGGGCCATCTCCAATTGCGCCGGATCCAAAAGGCCGGATTCGGCACCTACCTGATAGGCATAGATGGCCTCGTACTCCAGGGCGAGGGCGGCGTTCAGCAACTCGGTGTCTTTCTGGCTGGCGGTCTGGGCGGAGCTTGCCGTCTGGCCGAACTCCTTCTGCAATTTGTCGCAGCCCGCCAGGAGCGCAAGCGTGGCACCGGAAAGTACCAGGCCGCGGCCGGCGCCGAGAAAAGCACGTCGGGATTCGGCTGAACAGTGATCGGTCATGAGCCTGGCTCCTGTCGTTCGTGGTGCGAATTCGGACGAATGGTAGCCGTCCATCCGCAAATCCGCACCACCAACCTGTTGTTTCAGTGGGCCGGGTCACGCATTGCTTGGGTTCCAAGCTCCGCGATCGGACCACTCGATCGAAGGACTGGCCGCCGGACCCTTGCGGGCCCCGACGCGGCCGGACTATACCTAGCATCTATAGCGCAGGTCTTGCGCGGGTGTAGCTCAATGGCAGAGCAGAAGCTTCCCAAGCTTACGACGGGGGTTCGATTCCCCTCACCCGCTCCAGCCCCGCTGGCCGCCTTCGCCGATAAAGGAATCTAGGCTGCGCTCCAGGCTTCGCCGGTCGAGTCCGCGGGCGATCACCACCAGGCGCGAGCGGCGGTCGAGGTCGGGCCAGGCCTCCAGCAGCACCGGCGGATGAAAGAGATGCTGCACGCCGTGCAGGGCGATCGGCAGGCTTTCGCCTTCCGCATTGATGATGCCTTTGACCCGCAAGAGTTTGGCGCCGTGGGTCAGAATCATGGTTTCGATCCAGGCCGCCAGCCGGTCCCAGGGCAGCGGCTTGTCGCGGGTGATGCAGAAGGCGGCGATGTCGCTGTCGTGCCTCAGGTCCGGGTGATGGTGCGGATGGTCGTGGTCGTGCCCCTGCCCTTGCGTATGCGACTCATAGGCCTCCGCGGCCAGCCAGCGCCTGACCTGCATCGTCTTGGTCTCGGCGTTGTAGAGGCCGGCGTTGAACAGCCGGGACGGATCGATTGCGCCCATCTCCACCCGATGGATGGGGGCTGCAGGATTGAGCCGGTGCAGGCGCTGCTCCAGGCCGGAGATCGCCTCCTCCGCGGCCAGGTCGGGCTTTGTGATCAGCAAGCGGTCGGCCATGGCGGCCTGCTTCTCCGCTTCGTGATGGTCTTGCAGCACCGCGGTCGCATTGACCGCGTCCAGCGTGGCGACCAGTCCGTCCAAGCGGTAGAAGAAGCCGGCCATCGGATCGCGGATCAAGGTGTGGACGATCGGTGCCGGATCGGCCAGGCCGGTGGTCTCGATCACCACTCTGCTAAAGGCCGGAACCTCGCCCGTGCCGCGTTTTGTCGCCAGCTCGCGGAGGCCGGCGACGAGGTCGTCGCGCACGCTGCAGCACAGGCAGCCGCCATCCAGCACCAGGGTGCTTTCGTCGATCTCGCGCACCAGGTGGTGATCCAGGGCGATCTCGCCCAATTCGTTCACGATGACCGCCAGCTGCCCGCTTTGCGGCGCGGCGATCAGTTCTCGCAGCAAGGTGGTCTTGCCGCTGCCCAGAAAGCCGGTCAGCACGGTGACCGGCAGTGGTTCCTCCAACTGCTCCGGCATGCTCATGCGGCCTTCGCCTCGATCTCGCGCGTGCGATGGAGCGCCAGCATGAGCGCGGTGAGGAGCGCGATGGCCCCGGCCTGGTGCAGGGCGCCGAGCCAGATCGGCACGGCGCTAAGCAAAGTCGCGATCCCCAGCAGCAGCTGTGCCAAGGTCACGAACAGCAGGATATCCAATGCACGTGCCGCCCCGCCCACTAGCCGGCGCCGGCCGAACAGCCAGAGCAGGAACGCGCCCAACAGGGTGAGATGCGCCAGGAGGCGATGATTGAACTGCACCGCCGTTACGTTCTCGCCCCAATTGTCGAGCCAAGGCGACAGGCTGCCGTAGCCCGCCGGCACCAGGTCGCCATCCATCAGCGGATAGCTGTTGTAGGTGAGGCCGGCGTTCAGCCCCGCCACCAGGCCGCCGGAGGCCAGGGTAATGGCCAGCAGGATCAAGAGGCCCCACAGGCCAGCCCTGAGACCGCCCCGTCGGCCCGGCAGGCCGGCCGCAGGCTCCAACAGCCGCAAGGCCAAGACCAGCAAGTAGGCATAGATGGCAAGCGCCAGGCCCAGATGCAGGACCAGGCGATACTGGCTGACGTCGGTCCGCTCGGCAAAGCCGCTGGCCACCATGAACCAGCCGATCAGGCCTTGCAGCCCGCCCAGCGCCAGCGCCGCCCAGAGATGCGGCACCAGCCAGCGCGGCAGACGGCGGCGCAGGAAGAACCAGAGCATCGGCAAGGCAAAGACCAGCCCGATCAAGCGGCCCCACAGGCGATGCAGCCATTCCCACCAGAAGATGGTCTTGAACTCGGCCAGGCTCATGCCGCTGTTCTCGATCTGATATTCCGGGATCGTCCGGTAGAGGGCGAAGAGCCTTTCCCATTCGGCCTCGCTGAAGGGCGGCAGGAAGCCGGTGACCGGTGCCCACTCCATGATCGAGAGGCCCGATTCGGTAAGCCGGGTGATCGCACCGATCACGGCCATCGCGAAGATCATCGCCGCCACGCCCAAGAGCCAGAGGCCCAAGGCATGCAGAGAGGCGGGAGGCTTTTCCGAGCGGAACACCAGAGAGACCATAGCCTTCTAGGTAGCGGCCGCAGGCGTGGCCAGCCAGCCCCTAACGTGCGCCAAAGCGCGCTTTTGCCTCCTTCACCAGCTCGACAATCTCTTGCTCGTCGGCTTTCGACATGCGCCTGCGGTCGAACTCGTTCACCAACAGCGGCGCGCGCAGCTCCTCCGAGAAGACCCTATTCCAGCGTTCCGAAAAATAGAGGGTCGCCAAGGCTTCGTTCTCCTTGGCGAAGCGGTGGGCGATGCGCCGGCGCATCCTCTCCGAGACGCCCTGGAACGGCTCGTCGTTCCAGCCACGCTTCAGGCCCTCGGCCGAGACGAAGTTGCGCAGTTCGCGCAGGTGCTTGCGGTACTTGCGACGCCCGCCTCCCATGGCCAGGCGGCGGTAGGCCTCCACGGTCTTGGGGCCCGGCGTCAGGTTTCGCCGGTCCTTGCGGTGGGCCACGATGGTGGCCGCCAGGCGTTCGCGCAGGCCGCAGGCGTCGACCAGATTGATCACCGCGCCTTGGTCTTTGACCGTTTGATTGTAGGGCAGGACGGTCAGGAAAAAGTTCCCGCTACGATCCCAGGGCGCCAAAAGCGTGTGATAGTCGTAGATCCGATGGCTCAACTCGCGCGGCACCCATTTGGCAAAGCGCAGATCGCTGTTCAGCAAGCGCAGCCGCTGCGCATACATGGAGTTGACCAATTCGTGCTGCGGGCGAACGTAGGCAACCACCTGCACCGAGAAGTCCAGCTTGCGGAAAAAGCGCGCGATCTTCTTGGGAATGCGCGAATAGCGCGGCAGCAGGCTGAAGACCTCCGATGACAGCACCACCACGTCGCAGGGACTGGCCTTGATGGTCTCTTCCAGCCAAGTCCAGGTCGGCTGCTCGGGATCGAAGTGCTTGCTGCCCGTCAGCTCATAGTAAAGGTTGCGCTGGGTGCCGGTGGTGGTGCCCCGCAAGGGGTAGAGGACCCCGTTGCGCTCCAGCTCTTCGCCAAACTCCATGAAGATCTGCTGGATGGCGCTTGAGCCGGTCTTGTGGCCGCCGATGTGCAGAATACAGTGACGCATCTCTTGTCCCCGGCCGAGTCCCCGTCACTCTAGGTCAGGGGAGACCCGAAAGCGAAACCTGGAGCCTTTCGCGTATGTGGCCCGTTCGGCCGGCATAGTCCCCAAGCGGATGCCTAAGCTTGCTCGTTGGTTATGTGGCGTGCCCTGGCGGCGCGCTCGATGGCAGCGGAGACCAGGCGTCCCAAACGAAGCCGCTGGCGCAGCAGCTCGAGCATGCGCGCCTCGGTCTCGGCCACCACGCCGTTTGCCGCCGCGACGTCGCAGGCAACCACGTAGGCCGTCTCCCGCAAGCGCCCGGGCAGGGCAGCGGCAATGGCTGCCAGCGCCTTCTGCAATCCGTCCTCTTCCTGCACGATGGTACCGCAACGCCGGGCGTCGTCGGTCAGATTGTCGATGTCATAGTCTCTGAAAACCGGCAGCTGCTTCACCAGATTGCCGATCATCTTCAACTCCGAATCGTCCATCACCCGGTCGCTGCCGGCGACCAGCACCATGCAGGCAATGAGGGCAGCGTGATGCGAGAACATGGATTGAATCGCTCCTTCGTGCGCCGGGACATTCCTATCGCAAATTCGAGGTCGGCCCGGATAGTGGGGATTTGGTAGCAGGCTGGTGCCCGCGCTTTCTGGGGCCTTCCGCCTCACGATGCAAGCCGGCACTGGACCTTCCGACCGTCGCGCACGCACTGTCTGGCCGTCATGCTCGCGATCGTCAATGTGATCCTGCCGGTCTTCGGCATCATGCTGGCAGGATTTCTGTGCGGCCGCTTCGGCGTGCTGGGCGAGGGCTCCAGCCAGGCGCTCAACGCCTATGTCTTCTATGTCGCACTGCCGGCCTTGTTCTTCGTGTCGATGGCCGGCGTACCGGTGTCGGAGGCCCTGAACCTGCCCTTCATCGCCGCCTACTTCGGCGGGGTTCTCGCCGTCTTCGCGCTGGCGATGGCGGTTGCCACCTTTCTCTTTCCCAACAGGACCGGGGCTTTGTCCCTGCACGCCCTGTCGGCCGTCTTCGCCAACACCGGCTACATGGGCATCCCCTTGCTTCAAGTGGCCTTCGGCACTGCCGGGCAGATGCCGGGGATTATCGCCACCGTGATCAATGGCGCGGTGGTCCTGGGCATGGTGACGGTGATCCTGGAGATCGACCTTCATGAAGGCGCCAGGCCACTGGCGATAGCAGGCAAGGTGTTAAGCGGCGTCTTCCGCTCGCCCTTGGTGCTGAGCGCGCTCGCCGGGCTTGGCGCCTCGGCTCTCGAGTTGCCCTTGCCGACCGCGCTTGAGACCTTCTGCTCGCTTCTGGCCGCCACGGCCGGGCCCTGCGCGCTCTTCGCCATCGGTCTCTTCATGGTCGGCAAGGCTGTCCACACCGGCCTTACCGAGGTCTTGTGGGTGAGCCTTCTGAAGCTTGTGGCTCAGCCCTTGATCACTTTCTGGCTGGCTTATCGCCTCTTGCCGCTCACCGCCGTGGAAGCGGCCTCGGCGGTGGTCTTGGCAGCTTTGCCCACCGGCGCGCTGACTTTCGTTCTGGCGCAGCGCTACGGCGTCTATCTGCAGCGATCGGTCGCAGTCATCCTGATCTCCACCTTGCTGTCGGTGGCCACGCTCTCGCTGCTCTTCATTCTGCTGGAGATTGCTTGAGGAAGCCCGCAATGCCGGCGATGGCCTCGGCCAGGCCGCAGCGGGCGATCGGCACCTCGGCCGGGAAGGCGGTCAGAAAGCGGCTGGGGAAGGCGCCGTCCAGCATCACCAAGACGCCGCGATCCTCGGCCTGGCGGATCAAGCGGCCGAAGGCCTGGCGCAGGCGCCGGCGCACGCTCTCTTCGTCATAGGCGCGTCCGCCGAAGGCTTTGCGCCGCTCGCGGTGGCGAATGTCCGGCCGCGGCCAGGGCACGCGGTCGTAGACCAGAAGCCGCAGGCTGTCGCCCGGCACGTCGATGCCGTCGCGCAGGGCGTCGGTGCCCAAGAGGCAGGAATCGCGCTCGCTGCGGAAGATGTCTACCAGCGTGCCGGTGTCGAGCGGATCGACATGCTGGGCATAGAGCGTAAGGCCAGCCTCGGCCAAGCGCGGCGCCAAGTGGCCATGCACCGCCTTCAGTCGCTGAATGGCGGTGAAGAGGCCGAGGGCACCGCCCCCAGCCGCGGCGAAGAGGCCGGCCAGGGCGCCGGCCTGCGCTTCAGCGCGGTTCTTCGCAACGTCGCCGACGATGAAGACGCGGGCTTGCTTGGCATAGTCGAAGGGGCTGGGCACCTTGGCACGCACCGCTTGGCCATCGAGATGGCGGGTGCCGCAGCGGCGCTCGGCCGACTCCCAGTCCTGGTCGGGATCGCCGCTGGCGCCGGTCAAGGTCGCAGAGGTGACGGCAACCCCCTGCGCCGCCGCCAGCACCACTTCGGCGAAAGGCTCCATGGGATCCAGCCAATGGCGATGCAGGCCGACGTCGACCGCCCGTCCCTCGACCCTGGCGATCGCCATCCAGTCGATCTGCCCCTCCGGCGTCTCGCTCTCCAGCGCCCGCAGCATCTCCTGCCAGCCTTCCAGCCGCAGCAGAACGCGGCGGCCGAGGCTGCGCAGCGCACCCTCCAGGCGGCGGCGCTGGTCGCTGTCCAGCAGTTCCGGCTCGTCGTCCAAGATGCTTTGGATCCGGCTTGCCAGTTTGACCAAAGGCAGCCGCAGCGCCGTCAACGCGCGCGACAGCTGCTGGGCTGCCGACAGCACGGCATCTTCCACCGGGTGGGTGTCGCACTCTATGTCGTAGCCCTCGTCGGCGCGTGCTGAGCGGGCTTCGACCTGTGCTGCGACGGCCGTCAGGAAAGCCTCCGCCGGTCCGCGCGGCGCGGCGGTTGCGATGCGCTGGCGCCAGCCTTCGGCCGGCAAGGCGGCGGCGGCGATCACGCTTTCCTGCAGCGCCTTGCTGGCTTCCCTGTCGTCGAGCAGCAGGTCCTCCAGCCGCCGGCGCAGTCCGCGCAGCCGCTGTGCGCCGCGGCCGCCCTCGCCGCCGAGCAGCCAGCGCCTGAGGTCTTGCGTCTCGCGGCCGGTCAAGTGCAGCGAGAAGGCGCTGTCAGCTGCTTCGAAGAGGTGGTGGCCCTCGTCGAAGACCAGACGTTGCGGCGGGTTCTGCTCGTCCAGGGCACCTGCCGCATGGGCCATCATCAGCGCGTGGTTCGAGATCACCAAGCGGGCCCGCTTGGCGCGGCGCTGGGACCGTTCGATGAAGCAGCGGCCATAGTGCTCGCAGGCCGCATAGATGCACTCGCCGCGCCTGTCGGTCAGGCCGAGCGTGCGGTTGCGGCCGACCAGGTCGGGCAGCCAGCCGGGAAAGTCGCCGCCGACCATGTCGCCGTCGCGGCTGACCAGGGCCCAGCGGGCCATCAGCGCCATCGCCAAGAGGTCGCCCGGGCGCGCGCCCAAGCCGCCGACGGCCTCGGCGAAGTTCAAGAGGCAGAGGTAGTTCTCGCGCCCCTTGCGGACCACCACTTTGCTTGCGCGCTCTTTCGGGTCGGGATAGAGGCGCGCGACCTCCTGCTCCAGTTGGCCCTGCAGGGCACGGGTGAAGGTGGAGAGGTGGACGCTGCCCTCGTTGCGCTCCGCCCAGAGGCCGGCCGGGGCCAGATAGCCCAGCGTCTTGCCGACGCCGGTCCCGGCCTCGGCCAGCACCAGCGCCGGGATGTCGCGCGCCGGCGGCGGCTGAAAAGCGCGGGCGAGTGCGGAGGCGTAGTCGGCCTGTTGCGGCCGATCCTCGGCGCCCTCGCCGCGCAGCCTGGCCAGCGCGCTCCTCGCCTCGCTTTCGCTCACCGGCTGCTGGCTGGGCGGGGGCGGAGGGCCATCGTCCTGCCAGCGCGGCAGCCGCTCCCAGATCGCCAGACCACGCGCCGCCGGCGCCGCTGCCTCGTCGAGGTCGAGGGCGCGCAGCAGCGCCGGCCCCCACGGCCAGCCTTCTCGGGCGAGCGAGAAGGCGAGCCCCGATGCCTGGCGACGGTTTACCTCGCCGGCCCGCGTAAGCAGGCTGGCGGCCACTGCCTGGAGCGCGGCAGCCTCGCCTTCCGGGCTTTGCGGGGCGGACAGTCGGAGCGCCGCGCAAAGGCCACGCGGCGTCGGTACGCAGGCTCGCGCCGGCAGCACGAAGGCGAAGAGCTCCATGAGGTCGAGCGCGGGGAAGGGACCGATCCCCAACCGCCGGCAAAGGGCCGGCAAGTGGCACACCAGCGGCGGCGCCTCTCGGGCCAGGCGGGCGGCCTCGTCGGCGGTGGGGCGCGTGATCTCGCCGGCAGCCGTCAGCAGCAGCAAGCCGTCGGCGGCGAGCAGCAGGGCAGGGGCCGTCAATCGTTGGGCGGGCTCAGGTGGCATGGCAGCGCCGAGCATAGGGCCATCCCCGCCGTCGCCCCACCCCTCTCGGGGCCAGTTAGCCTCTGCCAGACGGTCGCACTAGACTAGCGGTACAGCGGGGTCTTGCAGTGGTTCCCCCGGCCTGCCCAGGTTTCGGCTCTTGTAAAGGAGATCCGTGACATGACTTGGAGCCGCCGAGAGCTGATCCTTGCCGCGAGCGTCTTGCTCCCCACAGCCCTGGTCTCGCGCCCGGGATTGAGCGAGGGCGCGGGAAAGCGGGCATCGATCGGTAAGGTCGACGACCTCGAAGGGCCCGCGTTCCGCCGAAACGGCCAAAACCTGTCGCCCTTGCACAAGGGCGACCCGATCTTCGGCGACGACGAACTGATCACCGGCGCCGGCGCCAAGCTGCAGGTGCGCTTGGGCGACGGCTCCATCCTGCTGCTGGGGGCGGAGACCAGCTGTCTGCTTGCTAGCCTGGCCTTGCCATCGCACGAGGCGGCCGGCGACGGCCTTATCGTGATGGGCGGGGGTATTCTGCGAGTCATTCTGCAAGGTGGCGGCACTTGGCAGAGCCTCTCGGTCGAGAGCACGACGGCGATCGCCTCGGGTGCGCGGCACCGACTTCCTGGTGGAGAGCGCAGAGGACAATACGGCGGTGTTCGTCGTGACCGGCTTGGTAGAGGTCGCCGGCAAGGCCGGCGGTACCGCACGCCTGGCCGCCGGGTTCGGCACCGACGTCGCGGCCGGCCAGGTGCCCAAGCGGGCCAGTCGATGGGGCGAGGAGCGGGCTGCCCGCGCATTGGACCGCGTCGCCGTTTGGCCATAGGCGCGGATCTGGAATGGATCGCTCACGCCTCTCCTGTTCCTAAGAGCGGCGCGAGCGATACCATTCGGCAATATGGTCCGCGCAGATGGCGTGCATTTCTTTGGAGGGGTAAAAGTCTATCAGCTTGCCGTTTGACTCGTCCCCTGGCCGATACCAGGGCATCCCCTCCTCGGAAACAACAATAATGTGATCCGAGAATAGGGATTTTAGGCGATCAAAAAGATCAAGATCAACAAATTGCGGGTATTTATTCACTATATCTGAAATATTTTTTGGGTCTATGGGGTCCAAATTTTTTGAATTGAAGTATAAAAGCACGGGTGGAGTCCGGACATTCGCTATTAGTCTTTTGTATTGAGAGAAAATCCAATTCTGGCACTTCCGTATCTGCCGAATGCGGGCGTTTGGGCCGTACCTATGTGACAATGCATCAAAAATGTAGCCAGCCTTCGCACGAGTCCCGAGAGGCAGGGTCAAGGGTAGTTCCATTTTTTGCCTCAATCGGCGATCTACCTGTCGGATCGTCATGTCGTGCAGGTCGGCATATAGCTTTCGATTGTATCGGGGCCGCAAGAAGTACTTGAGCCACTCTGGGCTGGTCGCTTCGGCTCCCTCCACCAAGAGCGTGACCCTGCGGAAACCTGCCGGTTCGAACCAGTCGCAACGAGCGCCATCGCCCGCGCAGACCTGAAACACCGGTGTGGCATCGCTCGCGTTGATGTAATTCATTAGATCTTTGTTCTGGTGGACGGCGGCTGGCACGCAGCCTGAGAACCCTAGATTTCGCGCGACGATACGATGCTTTTCGGTCAGGATCTTGGTAAAGGGCTTCTCTACGAGGCGCCCGAACACGCGGGCTGACCCAATGAAGTTGATTTCCGCGTTCTCCTCAGCACGCCACGCAGGTCCGCGGAGCTTAAGCCCAAACTGATCGAATAGATCGTAGTCGATAACATCGGCGTCTTCATCTTGGTACTTTACATTGGGCAGCTTTTTTGCCAAACGCTTCACAGTTTCTGTCCTCTGTTTACGCACGTGGATCGGTCTTTTAGCAGGCCGCACGCGGTGCCGGCGCACTTGCGGATGAAACCCAAAGGTTGCTCGCACTGCAAGAACTGGTCGCAGAGGACCGTGATTCTTGGCAGCAGTGCAATGCCGAGCCTTCTCGGCGGGCTGTCGGGCGGAACCCCTCTTGCCGTTGTCCCTGTTCCTGCTGTCTCTTGAGGCGATGGAGCAAGAGGCAATCGAGGTCGGCCCAAGCGATCAAGACATTGGAGACCTCTTGGCTGACGCGTCGCCGTCTCCGGAGCGTCTCTCCGGCGTGGCGCTGTCCTGCGGCCTCTATCTTGCATGGCGGTGCCAAGGCCGCCGGATTGCCAGCGCCTGGTATGCCGGAGCGAGGCTGGGCCCAGCCCTGAGCAAAGCGGCCAAAGGCCGTCTAGCGGGGGCCGATACGGCTGAGCTCTGCCTGCCACTCGAACGCTGGGAGGTTCCGCCGGAGGCGTGGCACGCGGTCTTCGCCGACGCCCAGCGCGGCATCATCGGCATGACGGCAATTCTGGGCGATCGCCGCCGCTCGTTCGCGCCGAGCACGTTCATTGCCAGCAACCGCTCGTTCGAGGCGCGGCTTCGCGCTGGCCTTACGCGACTGGGGCGTCGACCAGGCCCATTTTAGGGCGGCCGGAGGCGTCCTAGAGGCCTTCACCGCGCGCCAGCTGCTCGTGGGCCTGGGCCGCAGACCCAAGCCGGTTCCCCTCTTCCGCGGCAATCAAGTCCGCCTTCTGCCTGATGGCGACAGGGCGGTCGGAGAGCTGCTGGAGCCGGCGGCGGACTGGCTTTTGCGGCAGCTGCAGCCGGACGGGCGCATGGTCTACAAGTACTGGCCCAGCAACGGACGGCGATCCAAGGCCGACAATACGATCCGGCAATTCATGGCCACGCTGGCGCTGCTGGATCTGGCTGCATTCAAGCGCTCGGACAGGCTGCAGGCCCTGGCGAGCGGGAACCTTGAGGCCAACCTCGCCCGCTTTCTCGTCCATGAGGGAGATCTCGCCGTCATCGAGCACGAGGGCAAGGCAAAGCTAGGGGCTGCCGCCATCGCCGCGCTTTGTCTGTTGCGCCATCCTGACCCTGACCGCTACCGCAAAGAGCGCTTGGCCCTGGAGCGGGGAAATCCTGGCCCTGTGGCAGGACGGCGGTGCCTTTCGCACCTTTCACCGGCCGGCCGGGCGCAACGACAATCAGAACTTCTATCCCGGCGAGGCCCTCACCTATCTGGCCGAACGCTTGACCCGCGAGCCCCATGAGGCCTTGCGGCAGAAGGTGATGGCCAGCGTCGACCACTATCGCCGCTTCCATCAACGCGCCCCCAATCCCGCCTTCGTCCCCTGGCACAGCCTGGCGCTGCGCCGGCTGCGGCCGGATCGCTCCTTGGCCGGCTACCTCTTCGCCATGAACGACTGGTTGATCGGCCTGCAGCAGTGGGATTCGGCACCGCACGCCGATATGGCGGGCCGCTTCTATGCGCCGGACCGCCCGGACTTCGGGCCTCCGCATGCCTCCTCGACCGGGGTCTACCTGGAGGGGCTGGCAGCCGCCTTCGAGGTGGCTCACGAACGCGGCGAGACGGCTCGCGCCGCGCGCTATGCCAAGGCCATTTGGCGTGGCCTCAGAAACCTGCATCAGCTGCAATTCCTCGATGAGGTCGACTGCTTCTATGTCAGCCGGCGCGAGCGGGTGCTGGGCGGCCTGCGCAGCGAGGTCTATGACAACACCTTGCGCGTCGACAACACGCAGCATGCCGTCGCCGCCCTGCTGGCGATCGCGCGACAGCCGGCCCTCGTGGCTGCGAGGCCGGAGGCTTCGGAGCTGATCCCTTGCCGAGGAGGCTCAGCAGCTGGGCTGGCTTCTGAGTAGCCCCCAGCCGAAGATGCGGTCCTTGCCGGGCCGGCCCAGGTCCTGCGCCGCACGCTCCAGAGCTGCGGCGGACCTGGCGGGGCTGGCCGCCCTGTTGCGATGCCGCCATTCGGCCGCCGCGGCGGTGACGAAGGCGGCCGCCAGCGAGGTGCCGTCGCCGTAGGCGCCCGGCTTGCTCGGATGCCCGGTCCAGATGTTGACGCCAGGTGCCGCCAGCGAGAGGTAGGTGCCCTGGTTGGCCGCACGGTAGGGGCGTCGGAAACGATCGACGGCGGTGACCGCCACCACCATGTCGTAGGCAGCGGGAAAGGCGGGCGGTGCCGCCGGCCCGCCGTTGCCGGCAGCCGCTATGCTCAAGAGGCCGCGCTTGGTGGCGCGGTCTAAGGCTTGGCGCAGCGCTTCGTTCGGCGGCCCGGCGAAGCTCATGTTGACCACCGCGACCTTTTGGCCCAAGAGCCAGTCGAGCGCCGCCACGATGTCGTTGGCGTTGGCCGCATCGGCACCGTCGCCTGCACGGTAGAAGACGCCCGCCGCAAAGAGCCTGGCTGCCGGCAGCAGGCCGCGAAAGCCGCTGTCGCGGCTGCCGATCAGCAGCGAGGCGACGGCCGTGCCGTGCTCCATAGGCGCGCTGCTCGCCGTGGCCGGGCCGAAGGCACGGCCGACCAGGGCCTGGCGGTTAATCCTTGCGCTCACCTTGGTGTCGATCATGCCAAGACGCATGCCGCGCCCGCAGCTGTTGCCCGCGGCACCCCAGCCGACCAGACGGAGATTGGCCTCATTGGCAGCCGCTTCGCTTTGGGCGGGGCGGTAGACGGCATTCAAGGTCACCGGCGGGCTCACCTGGGCCTGCAGCTGCTGGCGGGCCAGCTCGGCCGGAACGCCCGGCGGCGTGGTGAAACGAGCCAGGCGCAGGCCGAGCTGAGCATAGTTCTCGTCGCTGATGAGACCGAAGCCCAGGGCGGCGGCCGTGGCCAGCGTGCCGGCGCCAGGGTCGACGATCATGACCTCGTCGGTGAGGAAGGCGCCGTCCGCCTCGGCGCGCTGGGTCAAGTCCTGCTGTTGAAAGCCGCCGGCATCGCGATCGCCGGGGCTTTGTGTTGCAGCCTCGCCGCTCGGGCCGTCGTCACCATCGTCGCCGCTTGGGCCATCGTCGCCATCATCACCGTCGTCGCCGTCGTCACCGCCGTCATCCCCCTCGCCGTCGCCATCCCCGTCGCCGTCCCCGTCGCCATCTCCGTCTCCGTCCCCATCACCATCTCCGTCGCCGTCACCATCGCCGTCCCCGTCCCCGTCCCCATCTCCGTCTCCGTCCCCATCCCCGTCTCCATCACCGTCCCCGTCCCCGTCGCCGTCCCCGTCCCCGTCCCCGTCCCGTCGCCATCTCCAGCGGCACGCTTCGCACCGAAGGGAGTGGCATCCGAAAGAAGGCCGGGAGTGAAGGACGCGGGCAGTGCCAACAGCAAGATGGCAAGCAGAAAGCTGCGCAGCAGCCGGGCGAGTGCGACAGAATCCATCGGGCGCGGTCTCCTTTCCTTCCGTCCTATCGGAAGACAACGGGGCAGAAACGGTGGTATTCCAGCAGGCACCAAGCCCCCTCTTGTTCCCTGCCGACCCTGGCGGTGGAATAGAGTGTCCCGTCATCCGTTGTCAGTGGAAGCAGCCGAGGAATGGTCTCAGCAACGAAGGACGTCAGGCGGCAGCTTGTCGCCCTTCTGCCACGGCTTCGCCGCTTCGCCCGTGTGCTGGCGCGCAGCGAGGATCTGGCCGACGACCTTCTGCAGGCTGCCTGCGAGCGGGCGCTTGGTCGTCTGCACCAATGGCAGCCGGGGAGCAGGCTGGATTCCTGGATGTATCGGATCATGCAGAACATATGGATCGATTGGGCGAGGAAGAAACAGGTGCGTGGCGTGCCGGAGCCCTTGGAAGAGCAACATCACTTGGCCGGCAGCGATGGCCGCACGGTGGCCGAGGCGCAGCTGGCCCTCACCGCCGTGCGTGCGGCAATCGCCGCGCTGCCCGACGAACAGCGGGCCGTCATCGGCCTGGTGACTATAGACGGGCTCTCCTACAAGGAAGCAGCGGGGATACTGGAAATCCCCGTCGGCACGGTCATGAGCCGCTTGGCCCGCGCGCGCTTGCGCCTGGCCAAAGCCGTGGAGGGCGATGCATGACGGCGCTCGACGACGAGACCCTGCTGGCATACGCCGATGGACCCGGAAGAAGCGGCGGAAGTCGCGCGCCTCCTGGCCGAGGACAGCGACGCTCAGGAGCGACTGCGCCTCCTCGAGGCCGGCGGCAAGCTGGCGCGGGCCGCCTTCGAGCAAGACCTGCAAGAGCCGGTCCCGGACAGATTCACCGATCTCCTGCTGGGCGGAGAGCAAGAGGCCAAGCCGGCGGATGCCGAGGGCTCCGACAAGGGCGGGGAGGTACTTGCCTTCCGCGCAAGGCGGGCACCGCGTCAGGCCTCGAGGCCTTGGGCTCTGCCGCTGGCTGCGTCGGTGGCGTTGGCCGTCGGACTTGCCGGCGGAATCCTCGGCGAGCGGATTCTGGGCAGCAGCGGGCCGGCAGCCCTCTTTGCCGCCGGCCCGGTACCGACGGAGAGCACGCTCCATAGCGCCTTGCAGTCCAGGGTCAGCTACGAGGAATTGGCGCTCTCCGGAGAGCGAGTCACGCCTCTGCTCTCCTTCCGCGATCGCCAAGGCCGCTACTGCCGAGAGTATCAAGTCGTCGTCGGCACGGAGGCCGCCGGCGGCATCGCGTGCCGCGAGGCTGATCAGTGGGTTGCGAGCGCCGTCGTGGCTTTCCCCAGCAAGGCCGACCAAGACATCGCCACGGCCAGCGGCCCGGCCGCCGATCTGCTGTCCAAGGTGCTGGACCAAGAGATCGCAGGCGCGCCACTCGATCCGGAGCAGGAAGAGGCGGCGATCGAGGCCGGGTGGAGCAAGTAGGCAGCAGTCCGAGAGGGGGATAGAAGAAACGCCCGGTGCGGGCTCGGCCGACCGGGCGTCGTCTCAGAGAATGTTGGCGAACGTCACCCGGAGCTTGAGACCAGCTCCGCGATGTCGCGCCGTCCGCTCTTGCGCTCGATGGTCTCGTAGCGAACGACGTGGCCGAGACTGGGGGCGTAGTGCCAGACCTTGGTTTCGATCAGGCGCTTGCCGCTGCTGCTGTAGCGGGCGCATTGCACACGAAAGGTGTCGAAGCTGCCGGCGGGGACCGAGAGCCGCTCGGTGCCGCTGACCCGGCAGTTGTAGGTCCGTGCCGGCGAGACCTGGCGCGAGCCGTCAGGCGCGATGGAACTGCGCACGACACGCAGGCGGTCGCCCTTGCCCACCTGCAGCGGCCAGAGCGCGTCGGCATCGTTCACCACGGCCCGCTGGTAGTTGGCGTTGCTGCTGGCTAGCCGCGGCACCACGAAGTTGCGGTCGGTGCGATAGCTGTTGCCGTCCGCGTTGCGCCAAACGACCTCGTTCCCCTGGCTGGAGACCACCTGCATGATCCGACCATCGGAATAGGTGAAACGCTGACCGCTGCGATAGCTCGGCTTGGTGGCAGGGGGCAGCGGCGGGCCGTCGCTGTCGGCGATCAGCAAGGTCATCTGCTCGCCGGCCTGCTCCACCAGACCGCCACAGGCGGCCAGCAGCAAGGGGGCTGCGAGCAACAACCCAGAAAAAAAAGGGGCACGGCGGCGAGAGCCAAGGGTTCGCATCGAGGTTTCCTTCCAAGTCGGTTTCGGCGACGCCGATCGCCGCCGCTCTGGAAGGAGAACGGATCACCCTGCCTGTTATTCCCGCGCCGATCGGCGATCGTCAGGTGGCCCTACCGCGCCGCACTGCGGCCTCAACTCACCGCTGAACGCATGGGATCGATGAGCACCCTTTCACTAGGGAGCGCCCAAGGCGGCACCTTGTCGTGAGGAAGTCATCACCTGAGCTAACGCCGGCCAGACAATAAACAGCGCTTCTCCGAGCGGCTTACTCCTTACGGTGGCAGAGAGATCGTGACATCGATATTGACGAGACCGGCGCTGCCGGGGATGGTGATACCGGCCCCCAGGAGCAGAGTATCGGTTCCAGCACCGCCGTCATAGTAATAGCCCAGAAAGTCCATCTGATTCTCGACAAAGAAGATATCGTCGCCGTTCCCACCGAAAGCGTCGTCGTAGCCAGCACCACCGGTCAGTATATCGGATCCATCGTCGCCATAGAGGAGGTCGTCTCCGGAGTTTCCGAGTAGGCCGTCGTCCCCACTGTTCCCGAAAATGCGATCGGCACCCGAACCGCCATTTGCCTCATCCTGACCGCTGCCGCCAAAGCCGTTATCGTCTCCGGCACCGCCAAACACCACGTCAAATCCGTTACCGCCGTAGAAGAAATCGTTTCCAGAGGAACCTCGGACAATGTCGTCTCCACTATCGCCGTAAACGTAGTCGGCCCCCGATCCGCCGTAGACTCCGTAAAGATAGGGCTCCAGAGCTCCAAATACGAAGGTTCCATCACCGCCGCTGCCGCCGAAAACGCTGTCATTGCCGTCACCACCGCTAAGGACTCCATCGTCACCGATACCGCCATAAACCCTATCTTCCCCAGCGCCGCCGTAAAAGCTGGAGTCGTTACCGTGACCGCCGGTGAGGAGATCAGACCCGGACCCTCCGAAGAAGAATGAATCTGCCCCGCTGCCGGCAGAGAGGTTGTCGTCTCCATCGCCGCCTTGGAAACCCCGGTCATCTCCATCGCTGCCGTCGAGGGTGTCGACGCCCGAGAGGCCATAGGCAAGCGCGTCGTTGCCGCTTCCCGTGTCGAGACTATCGGAGCCGGTTCCGCCAAAGAAGTAGTAGTCTTGACCGCTGCCGCCGAATAGTACGTCGTCACCGTTTTCGCCACTTAAGCCGTAGTCGTTCCCCTCGCCGCCACGCAGCGTGTCGCCCTGCGATCCGCCCAAAAGAATAGAGTCCACTCCGCTGCCGCCGTCGAGGATGTCGGACCCCGATCCGCCGTAGAGGTTGAAGTCGTTACCGCCGTCGCCCGAGAGGCGATCGTCACCGGCCTCCCCTCTCAAGAAGAAGTCACTCTCCGCGCCGCCTGCTACACTATCCGATCCTGATTCGCCGAAGAATTCGCTGTCCTCTCCGAGACCGCCGATCAGTGTGTCGGCTCCAGATCCCCCGAAAAGGTAGGTGTCGGCCCCGCTTCCGGCGATGAGCCTGTCGTCGCCTTCTCCGCCGAAGAAGCTGAAATCGTCGCCATCTCCGCCCGACAGCGTGTCGGCACCCGATTGGCCAAGGAAATCGTGGTCGCCCCCTTCGCCGCCAAACAGATGGTCGTTCCCGGTGCCACCATAGAAATAGAGGTCGCCCTCGGCCCCGCCTACCAGACTGTCGTCCGCAAGGCCGCCGTAGAAGAAGAGATCGTACCCACTGCCGCCGTAGAGCTTATCCGCCCCCTGCTCGCCTTTCACGACGAAATCGCTGCCGTCGCCGCCGAAGACGCTGTCGTCGGCCTGCCCTCCGTAGAGAATACGATCCGACCCTTCGCCTCCGTAGATGCTGTCGCCGTCAGCGCCGCCATAGAGCTGGGTATCGCGGCCCGAGCCACCGTAGAGCCGGTCAAGGTCGGCACCGCCGTAGAGGAGGCTGTCATCGCCGCTATCACCGAAGAGGCTATCGATTCCGGATCCGCCGGTCAGCCTATCGTCGCCCTCGTCGCCTTGAGCGACATCGCTGCCGCTACCTCCATAGAGACTGTCGGCCCCGCTGCCACCATAGAGATCCTGGTCGTCTCCATCACCGCCGGCAATCCAGTCAGCGCCCGAACCACCAAAAAGAAGCCTATCGCTGCCGCTACCGCCGGCAAGGCTGTCAGCCCCTGCATTGCCGTGGAAAAAGCTGTCTGCTCCGCTGCCGGCAAAGAGGCTGTCGTCCCCGCTGTTGCCCTCGAACACCTGATCCTCTCCGTCGCCGCCGTAGAGGACGTCGGCGCCAGAGCGGCCGAAGACAAGCACGTCTGTACCGCTCCCTGTGTCGAGCGTATCGGATCCGGTGCCGCCGTAAAAGTAGTAGTCGCGGCCACTGCCGCCGAACAGGGAATCGTCTCCGTCTTGGCCCAGAAAGGCGTAGTCGTTTCCTTCGCCGCCGATGAGAGTGTCGCCCTGCGCCCCACCGGAGAGCAGGGAGTCCACCCCGCTGCCGCCCTCCAAAAGGTCGGATCCCGAGCCACCGTAGAGGTTGAAGTCGTTACCGCTGTTGCCGGAAATGCGATCGTCTCCGTCCTCGCCGCTGAGGTAGAAGTCATTCCCGCCTTGACCCGACAGCGTATCGTTGCCGTTACCGCCGAAGAAGAGGCTGTCGTCGCCTTCGCCACCATCGAGCCTATCATCCCCTGCCCGGCCGGCGAAGCGGGCATCGCTGCCATCATCGCCGAAAAGGCTGTCGATGCCACCACCGCCGTAGAATCCGGTGTCGCTGCCGCTGCCGCCGTAGAGGCTGTCGGGCCTGCCCCCGCCGAAGAACAGGGAATCGGCCCCGCTGCCGCCGAACAGAGAGTCGTTCCCGGCACCTCCGTAGATCGAGTAGTCGCCACCCATGCCGCCCTCGACCCGGTCCGAGCCGAGGTCGCCATAGAAGGAGGCGTCGGAGCCAAGGCCGCCATAGAGCCGGTCGCCCCCACGCCCGCCGTCGAGCATGCGGTCGTCTCCCGCTCCGGCGAAGACCAGATCGTTTGCCCGCTCGCCCAGCAAAGAGGTGTCCGCACCATCGCCGCCATAGAGCAAGTCGGCATTGGCACCGCCGTCGAGATGGGTGTCGGCCCCGCTGTCGCCGAAGAGCCTGTCGAGGCCGGCACTGCCGTAAAAGGCGCTGTCGTCACCGCTGCCACCACGCAGATCGTCATCGCCGAGTCCGCCGAATATGAGGGCGTCGGCGCCATCGCCGCCGCCCACGAAGTCGGCCCGCGAGCCGCCGTCCAAGCTGCTGTCGGCGCCCGCACCTCCAAACAGAGAATCTCGACCGCTGCTCCCATCGAGCGCGATATCGTCCCCACTGCCGCCAATCAGGCTGTCGTCGCCTCGCGCACCCAAGAGGCTGTCGGCACCGCTCGCCCCATAGAGCGTATCGTCTGCCCCGTAGCCCAGCACGGTGTCTGTGTCGACGGTGCCGTAGAGTGTGTCAGGGCCTTGGGTTCCCGGAATGAATGCCATCGTCGCTGCCTCCCCTCAAGATGCATGCCGGCGGAGGTTGTCCTCGACGGTGGGGCTTGTTGTGCAAGAAGCTTAAGCGGGCTGCCCCATCGCGTACGAAGAACCCGGAAGGCCCAAGGAGGTACTTGGCAGCAGTTCGAGCGCGGCTCGATCCCGACGAGGGCCCATAGGCATGGGCATTCGCCGTCAACTAGGGGTCGCTGCAAAGACCTGGTAGGCTTCGCCGATCCTTTCTCTATCCACTACAACCAAGCATAGCTGCATGCAAACATCTTCGCGCCGGAGCGACCGCGATCCTTTGCTTTTCACGAGGCTTCAAGCGGCTTGCCGCTCAGGCCGTAGGCCCGCGCAACCGTTAGCCAATTGTCGAGTTATCCGCCGGCCTCGCCGCGCAGCACCTTCACGTTCTCGTAGAGGTCGGGACGGCGCTGCTCGTTCAGGGGCCACCAGGAGCGGACCCGGCCGACCTGCTCAAGGTCGATGACGGATGTCACCACCGCTTCCTCATCGGGCGCGGTGGCCAGCGCCACGCCCCAGGGGTCCACGATCACCGAGCGGCCGACGAAGGCGATGCCTGAAACGGCTTCCTTGCCGGCCATGCCGGAGGCCGCCAGGAAGATTTGATGGTCGGCGGCGCGGGACTTCACCAGCCAGTCCCAGTGATCGAAGCGCGGGCTCAAGAAAGCCGTCGGCAGGATCACCAACTCGGCGCCGGCCAAGGCGTAGGCGCGAAAGATCTCGGGAAAGCGGATATCCGAGCAGATGCCGACGCCGAAGCGGCAGAGGTTGGTGTCATAGAGCTGCAGGCTGTCACCCGGCGTCACCTTCTCGGACTCCATCATCGCCACCGGCAGGTCCTTGCGGCCGCCGACGTCGAAGAGGTGCGTCTTGCGGTACTTGCCCAGGATCTCGCCGGAGGGGCCGATGACCGGGGCCGTGTTGTAGACGATCCCGGGCTCGCCGCTTTCCTCGTAGAGCGAGCCGATGACGTACATGGCATGCTCGCGCGCCTTTTCCTGCAGCTTGGCGACGCTGGGGCCCGGGATCGGCTCGGCGATCTCCTTGTAGGCTTCCGGCGCCGAGAAGCCGCTGCCGGTCCAGACCTCGGGCAGCACCGCAATCTGGCTGCCGCGGGCGCCAGCGACGTCCAGCATGCCGAGGCACTTCTCCACCGTGGCCGCTTTGTCGCCGTCCTGGGCGTTGAACTGCAGGATGGACAGGGTTACTTGCCGTTCCGTCATGCCTCGATCCTCATTCCATGGGCATGTCGAACCATAGCCGAATTCAGGCGGCCCGACAGTCTGCGATTGCGCGCTTTCGCTTCGCTACATAGGGTCGCCCGGAGCCCGCGTCATCGGCCGGGCCGCAGTCAGGGAAGTCTCTGCCACGATGGCCATTCACGTCGCGCTCAACCACGCCACCCGCTATCGCTACGCCAAGCGGATCGCCATGGGTCCGCATATCGTTCGGCTCAGGCCGGCGCCGCACAGCCGCACGCCGGTCCTGAGCTATGCGCTGAAGATCGAGCCGGCCGATCATTTCCTCAACTGGCAGCAGGATCCGCACGGCAACTATCTGGCCAGGCTGGTGTTCCCGGAGAAGGTGGATCACTTCGCCGTCACCGTCGATCTGGTGGCCGACATGGTGGTCTTTAACCCCTTCGACTTCTTCCTCACGCCCGAGGCCGAGACGGCGCCTTTCACCTACGACACGCTGGCCGCCCGCGATCTCGAGCCCTATCTGCAGCGCGAGGAGGCCGGTCCGCTGCTGAAGGCCTGGCTCGCCGAGGTATCGCGCGAGGAGATGCGCACGGTCGACTTCCTGGTCGGACTGAACCGCCGGCTGCAGCAGGACATCGGCTATGTGGTGCGCATGGAGCCGGGGGTGCAAACGACTGAAGAGACGCTGCAGTTGGCCAAGGGTTCTTGCCGCGACAGCGGCTGGCTGTTGGTCCAGATCCTGCGTCACCTGGGCATCGCCGCCCGCTTCATGTCGGGCTACCTCATCCAGCTCGCGCCCGATGTAAAGTCCCTCGACGGGCCCTCGGGTGCGGCCAGCGACTTCACCGACCTGCACGCTTGGGCCGAAGCCTATCTGCCCGGCGCCGGCTGGGTCGGTCTGGACCCGACCTCGGGTTTGTTCGCAGGCGAGGGGCATATCCCCTTGGCTGGGACGCCGCATCACTCCACCGCCGCGCCCATCTCAGGTGCGGTGGAGCCGGCAGAGACAGCCTTCTCTTACGCCATGTCGGTCGAACGCATCCTGGAGACACCGCGCGTCACCAAGCCCTACAGCGAAGCCACCTGGCAGGAGATCGACTGCCTCGGCCAAGCGCTCGACCGCGAGATCCAAGAGAAGGATATTCGGCTCACCATCGGCGGCGAGCCGACCTTCGTCTCGATCGACGATCCCGACGGCGAGGAGTGGAACACCGGCGCGGTCGGCCCCGACAAGCGCGGACTGGCGCATCGTCTGATCCAACGACTGAAGGACCGCTTCGCGCCGGGCGGCCTGCTGCATCACGGTCAGGGCAAGTGGTATCCGGGCGAGCAGCTGCCGCGCTGGGCCTTTTCGCTCTATTGGCGCGAGGACGGGGCGGCGCTGCTGTCGCGCCCCGATCTCATCGCCGAGGAAAGCGACGACCACGCGCCCAGCCTGGAGCAAGCCCGGCAACTGATCCGCGGCGTCGCCCGGCGCCTGGAGGTCGAGGAAGCGGCCGCCCAGCCTGCCTACGAGGATCCCTGGCACTTCATTCAGCAAGAACAGCGCCTGCCGGAAAACCTGGACCCAAAGGACAACAAGCTGGACGATCCCTTGGCCCGCGCGCGCCTTGCCCGCGTCTTCGAGCAGGGGCTGGAGCAGCCCACCTGCTATGTGCTGCCGCTGCAGCGCTGGCAGGCAGCCGACCAGGGCCAGCGCTGGATCAGCCAGGCCTGGAGTACCCGGGCAGGGCACCTTTTCCTCATGCCCGGAGATTCGGCGGCCGGCATGCGCTTGCCTCTGGCTGCGCTGGCTTACCTGGCGCCAGGCGACTACCCGCAAGTTATGCCCGTCGATCCTTTCCAGCCGCGCGGGCCGCTGCCGCAGGCCGATCCGCAGCGCCAGCCCTTCCTGACCGGAACCGACCCTGCAGCGGACGACGAGTCCGAGGCGCCCGGCGAACCGGTGCGCACGGCCATGACGGTGGAGCCGCGCGACGGTCGGCTCTGCGTTTTCATGCCGCCGACCGAGAGCGTCGAGGACTTCCTGGACCTCTTGGCCGCGGTCGAGGACAGCGCCGCCGAACAGGGTCTGGCGCTACATATCGAAGGCTACCCGCCGCCACCCGACCCCAGGCTCAACCTCATCAAGGTGACGCCCGATCCCGGCGTCATCGAGGTCAACGTGCAGCCCGCCCGCACTTGGGACGATATGCGCGCGATCACCGAAGGGCTCTATGAGGACGCCCGGCAGACCCGGCTGGGAACCGAAAAGTTCATGGTCGACGGGCGCCACACCGGCACCGGCGGCGGCAACCATCTGGTGCTGGGCGGCGCCACGCCCGAGGACAGCCCCTTCCTGCGCCGGCCCGATCTTCTGCAGAGCCTGGTGACCTACTGGCAGCATCACCCGTCGCTGTCCTACCTCTTCTCGGGCCTCTTCATCGGGCCGACCAGCCAAGCGCCGCGGATCGACGAGGCGCGCAACGACCAGCTCTGCGAGCTGGAGCTGGCCTTCGCCCAAGTGCCGGATCCGGCGAGCGGCGAGGCCATCTCGCCCTGGCTGGTGGACCGCCTCTTCCGCAATCTCCTGATCGACGTTACCGGCAACACCCACCGCACGGAGATCTGCATCGACAAGCTCTATTCGCCCGACGGCCCCACCGGGCGGCTGGGCCTGGTCGAGTTCCGCGGCTTCGAGATGCCGCCGCATGCGCGCATGAGCCTGGTCCAGCAGCTCTTGCTGCGCGCGCTTGTCGCCCGCTTCTGGAAAGAGCCGCTGAGGCAGCCCCTGGTGCGCTGGGGTACCGCCCTGCACGACCGCTTCTTGCTGCCGCACTATGTTTGGCAAGACCTGACGGAGGTGATCGAGGAAATGTGTCGGGCCGGCTATCCGCTGGAAGTCGACTGGTTCGCACCGCACCGCGAGTTCCGCTTTCCGCGCTATGGCGTCATTCGCTACGGGGATGTCGAGCTGGAGATCCGTCAAGCCTTGGAGCCTTGGCACGTCATGGGCGAGGAGGGTGCCGTCGGCGGGACCGCGCGCTATGTCGACTCCTCGCTGGAACGCCTGCAGGTGAAGGCAAGCGGCATGAGCGGCTCGCGCTACCAGGTCGCCTGCAACGGCGTGCGCGTTCCCTTGCAGGCGACCGCCGTTGCCGGCGAGGCGGTGGCCGGCGTGCGCTACCGCGCCTGGCAGCCCTCCTCCAGTCTGCATCCCACCATTCCGGTCGACGCGCCGCTGGTCTTCGATCTCTACGACAGCTGGAGCGGCCGCGCGGTGGCGGGTTGCACGTACCACGTCGCCCATCCGGGCGGCCTCAGCTACGAAAGCTTCCCGATCAACGCCTACGAGGCGGAAAGCCGCCGCCTGTCCCGCTTTTCCGCCTTCGGCCATACCCCCGGACCGAGGCCCGAGCCCCTTCATCTCACCCGACCGGAGATGCCGCACACCCTCGACTTGCGCTGGGCCCGGAAGTGAGGTCGGTGCGACGGGAGGATGACCGGCAGGGGAGAGGTTGCTGATTCGCCAACTGGCTAAAGAGTGCCACGGCCGGACGGGATGTAGTCCTGAACGGTGACGTAGATCGTGTCGCCGGGATAGTAGTCGAACTTGCGATGCAGGGTGCGCCCCTCATGGTCGGAAGTCTCTTTGTGGACCTCGTCGTCGTCCCAGTCGCGGCGAATCTCTACCCGCGCGCCCGGCACGGGGTCCCAGTCGGTCATAGTCAACTCTTGGACCAGACGTTCGACGCTAAGGCTCGCCGGGATCGGTTGCACCTTCACGCGGTAGATGCCGCTCATCAGGGTAAAGCCGAGCGTCAGTGCAGCGTTTGCCGGTCGGCCGATGATCGCCATAGCCACAACGCTGGCGCCCATTGCGTTCAAGAGGGCACGCCGACTGGGGGCCTTTCGCCGGCTTCTTCCGTTCGACTGCACGGCTTGTCTCCCTTGCTTTGGCACTAGAGTTGCCAGAAGAAAGGCAAAATGACCACCGAGGCGGCAAGAACCAAGAGCTGCATCGGCAAGCCCAAGGGCCAGTAGTCCCAGAAGCGGTAGCCGCCCGGCCCCATGACCAGCGTGTTGCTCTGGTGGCCGATGGGCGTCATGAAGGCCGAGGAGGCGGCGACTGCGACCGCCATCAAGAAGGCATCGGGATCGGCGCTGAGGCCTTGCGCCAGATCGATCGCCAAGGGCGCCATCATGACCGCCGTGGCGGCGTTGTTGACGATATTGGAAAGAATCATGGTCGCGGCCATCAAGAGCGCCAGCACCAAGGTCAGCGAAATGTCCTCGCGAAAGCTAAGCATGATGCCGGCGAAGAGCTGTGTGGTGCCGGTGCTCTCCAAGGTGCCGCCCACCGGCAGCATGGCGCCCAGCAGCACGACGACCGGCCAATCGACTGCGCGATAGGTCTCGTCCAGGCGCAAGCAGCCGGTCACGACGACGATGGCAACCCCGCTCATCAATGCGATCTGCGCCGGCACCAGGCCGAGGGCCGAGGCCAGCAAGGCCAACCCGAAAGCGGCCAGGGAGATGGCCGGCCGTCGGCCCTGATTGAGGCCAAGGTCGCGGTCGGCGAGGGGGAGCAGGCCGAGCGTGGGCAGCAGGCTTGCCAACCGCTTGTCGTCCCCCTGCAGCAGCAGCACGTCCCCCACGTGGAGTGTCAGGTCATGGCGTGGGTGCTGCTCGACGTGACCGTGACGGGAAACCCCCAGCAGATTGACGCCGTAGCTGCGCCGCCATTGGATCTTGTCGGCCATCTCGCCGGTAAGGATCGAGCTTGGCCCGATCAGGGCTTCCACCACGTTGAGGGGACCGGCGGCCAGAGGCTCGCTGCGCTCGATGGCTTCCAGGTGCAAGATCTTCTGCGCGGGCTTGATGGCCCCGGGCGACGATTCCAGCATCAGGATGTCGCCGGGCAAGACCTTGACCCACCAGGCCGTGGCGGGAAAGGTCCGCTGGCCGCGGATCAGGGCCACGACCCTGGCTTCGGTCTCGCTGATGCGCTTTTCCACCTCGCGCAGGGTCAGGCCGATGGCGGGAGAGGACTTCGGCACCTGGCCCTCGCTGATGTAGGCGCCGAGCTGGCTGAGCGGTGTCGCTGCGGCGGAGCCTCTGACCGGGATCAGCCGCCAGCCGAAGGCGGCGATGAAGGCCACGCCCAGAACCGCGAGCGTGCCGCCGACCGGGGCGAAGTCGAAGAGGTGGTAGGGTGCGCCGAGCAACTGGGCACGGTAGTTCGATACGATCAGATTCGGCGGCGTGCCGATCAGGGTGACGAGGCCGCCAAGCAGCGAGGCGAAGGCCAAGGGCATCAAGAAAAGGGCCGGGGAGCGCTTGGCTTGGCGTGCCACCACGATGGCGACCGGCAACAAGAGCGCCAGGGCCCCGACGTTGTTCATCACGGCGGACAAGAGCGCCTCGACGACGCAGAGCGCGCCGATCTGCTGCCACAGAGGCCCCCTCTTCGGCACCAGTCGATTGGCCAGCCAGGTACCGATCCCGCTGTCGGCCAGCGCGCGAGACAGGATGAGAACGGCGACTACCGTGATGACCGCCGGATGAACAAAGCCGCTGAAGGCTTGCCCGGCCGGCACCAGGCCCAGGTAGACGGCAGCGATCAGCGACAAAACGGCCACCAGGTCGTAGCGCAAGCGGCCCCAGGCGAAGAGGCCAAGGGTCGCCAGAATCAGTGCCGATGCCTGCAGCTGCTCCGCCGTCATGGGCGCGGATTATTGCACTGCCTACCTGGCTAGGAGCAAGCGCGAGAAAGCCCTCATGCCGCTTCGCGTCAGATTCGTGCGCGGATCGCCTCATCGAGAAAGTCCAGCCGGTCCTGCCCAAAGAAGGGCTCGCCGTCGAAGACATAGGTGGGCGCGCCGAAGATGCCGCGGCTCTTGGCCTCTTCGGTGTTGGCCTGCATCTCGGCTTGAACCGGTTGGGTCATGGCGTCCTGGCAAAGCGCTGCGCCGTCGAGATCGAGCCCTAGGCCGTCGACGATGCCGGCCACCACCTCGGGATCGGCGATGTCCAGGTCGTCGCGCCACAGAGCCTGCAGCAGGGCGTGGCTCACCTGATCGGCGCCCAGCCCCTGGCGCTGGCAGGCGATCACCACACCGGTCGGCAGTTCACGGGTTCCATAGTGGTGGCTGGGGTCCTCGTTGATCGGGATGCCCAGCCGCTTGCTCCAGCGGCGGTACTCCAGGCGGGTGTAGGCCTCGCGCGCCGGGTTGGCCTCGAACACCCGGGCGCCGGCATGGGCGCGCTGGCCGATGCTGTCGCCATAGGAGGCGACCAGGGCGGCCAGGTCCATGGGCGCGTGGCGGATGGTCAGGCCGTAGCGCTCCGCCAGCGCATTCAGCCGCGCTGCACCCAGATAGGTGAAGGAGGAACGGATGGAATAGAAGTAATGGATCACGGAATCTGACGGCACCGATCGCTCCTCCCCTTTGACGAGAGGAGCAACGATAGGTCGGCAGCCGGCCTCCGACAATGCTCCTGCCTGCCCCGAGGACAGAGGCTTTCGCTAGCCTCGATTTCTGCCGCGCCCTTCCTAGGGGTCCAGCAGTCGGGAGACGTCGGCCAAGGACGGGAAGACCGGGCAGCCCAAGCCGGTCAGGCGGTCGTGCGCATGATGGCCTGTCGAGACCAGGAGGCAATCGACCCCGATCGCCTCCGCGACCTCGAGGTCGTGAAAGGTGTCGCCGACCAGCACCGTGCCCGCGGGATCAATCTCGTGCCGCGCCAAGAGCTGTCTGCCACCGGCAAGCTTGCCGCGCGCCAGACCGTCGCCGTTTCCTTGGAAGCCATCCAAGACCTCGGTCAGCCCATGCAACGAGAGCATTCTGCCGAGTGCGCCGTGTTCTGTATTGGACAAGACATACTGCTTGAGGCCGCTCTGCCGGTTAGAGACCAGCAACTCGGCCGCCCGGGGAAAGAGATCCGCCTCGGCAATGCGCCGTTCGAAAGCGCGGCAGAATAGGTCGCTGACGGCTTCGAAGCTCACTTGCGAGAAATCCATCCCTGCGCGCTCGTAATAGAGCTGAACCGGAAAATCGAATATCTGCAGGTAGCGAGCGCGCTCCAGCGGCGACAAGCCGTAGGTCGAGAGAATCTCGTTTACGACCCCCAAGGAGAGCTCGACATCATCCAGCAGGGTGCCGTTCCAGTCCCACAAGACCGTTTGATAGGCCGTCATCGGGTTTGCTCCGATTGCTTCGACAAGCAGTCTACGAGTCGTTCCGCCCTGCACCAGCCTCGAGGCGCCTGTGGGCTCTTTGGCGCCGCCATCGCGGCCTGTGATGCAGCCGCGGTGTGCGCTAGGCTAGTCTCGGTGGGCTGGAGACTGGATGATGGCCGAGAAAGGGGAGGTTCCCTTGCGCTGCTACGACAAGTCGATCGCGCTGCACGAAGAGGCCCGCCGCTATCTCCCCGGCGGGGTCAGCAGCAACTTTCGCTATCACGCCATGCCGGTGCCGCTGGCCATCGAACGCGGCGCCGGGGCCTACGTCTGGGACCGCGACGGCAACCGCTACATCGACTATGTCCTGGGCAATGGCCCGGCGATCCTGGGGCACAGCCCGCTGCCGGTGCTGCAGGCGGTGCGCGACAGCCTGGACCTGGGCCAGACCTTCGCTGCCGTCCATCCAGCCGAGGTTGCGCTGGCCAAGCGCCTCACCGAGATCATTCCGGCGGCCGAGCAGGTCCGCTTCGACGTCTCCGGCACACAGGCCGACCACATCGCGCTTAGGCTGGCGCGCGCTCACACCGGCCGGTCGAAAGTGGTGAAGTTCGAGGGCCAGTATCACGGCTGGGCCGAAGACATCCTGGCCAGCGTTACGCCGGCCTTGAACGAGGCCGGTCCGCGCGAGGCGCCGCAGGTTGTGCCGCACAGCCGCGGGCAGCACGAGTCGCTCTTGGGCGAACTCATCGTGCTCCCCTTCAACGACGTTGACCTACTTGAGGCAACCCTGACGAGCCGCGCCGAGGAGATCGCCGCCGTGATCCTGGAGCCCATCGCCTGCAACGCCGGGGTCATAGAGCCGCAACCGGGCTATCTCGAGGCGTTGCGGAGGCTGACGCGCGAGCTGGGCATCGTGCTGATCTTCGACGAGGTCATCACCGGCTTCCGCGCCGGCTTGGGGGGTGCCCAGGCACGCTACGGCGTGACCCCGGACCTAGCCGTCTTCGCCAAGGCGGCGGCCGGCGGTTTCCCCATGAGCATCGTCGCCGGGCGGTCCGACATCATGGCGGGACTGACGGACGGGGTGCTGCACGGCGGCACCTACAACGGCGTGACTTTGAGCGTTGCCGCCTGCGGTGCGACGCTGGACGAGCTGGCCCGCGACGACTGCGCCCCCTTGCGCGCCATGGAGGCACGCGGCAAGCGGCTGATCGAGGAGATGAACCGAATGGGCCGGCGCCTGGGGCTGCCGCTTCACGCCCAGGGTATCGGCGCCATTTTCGCTACGCTCTTCACCGAGCGGCCGCCGATCCGAGACTACCGTGATTACAAAGAAAGCGACGAGCGCCTGCGGCTCGCTTTCGTCGAAGGGCTTCAGCATCGCGGTATCCGCACCACCCCGCGCGGCACCTGGTTCCTATCCACCGCGCTCAGCGAACAGGACGTCGACGAGACGCTGGAAGCGGCCGAAGCGGTGCTGCGCGAGCTACGCCAGAGCCATCAGCCCTCCGCCGAATAGATCGCCTCGAGAAGGGCTAGGCGGCGCGGGTCGGGCGCCGGCGAGAGATCGATCATGCGATTGACGACATAGGCGACGCCGAGGCCGGTCGCAGGATCGGCGAAGGCCAGGCTGCCGCCCCAGCCGGTATGGCCGAAGGCGTCTTCGTTGGGGCCGAAGAGGCCCTCGACGTTCAGCATGAAGCCGGCGCCGACGCGGAAAGGGCTCTCCCCGCCGGCCTCGATGCCCTCGAAGCGCGGCCTGGTGGCTTCCGCCAAAGCGGCCTGGCCGATGATGCGCTCCTGGCCGATCCGCCCGCCCGACGCCAGGCCGGCGAAGAGCCGGGCCAGGCCCAGAGCCGTTGCATGGGCGTTGGCGCCGGGCACCTCTGCGGCGCGCCACGCGCGAGAGTTGGCCAGCGAGAGCGTGAAGCTCGGGTTGGCATAACCGGGGCGGGTCAAGGGCTGCACCTGCATCGTCTTGGCTCGGTCTTGAGTGCCCGGAGCAACGGAGAGCTCGGCTGCCTGGTCGTAGAGGCTTTCCGGCAGGCCCAGTGTTATCGGCAGCTGCAGCGGGCCGGCGATTTCCTCCGCCAGAAAGCGGCCGGCACCGCGGCCATCGACCCGACGCAGCACCTCGCCGGCAAGACTGCCCCAGGAGAGCGGGTGATAGACGCACTGCGAGCCCGGCTCCCACAGCGGCGTCGAGACCGCCAGCTTCTCGACGTAGGGCTGGCCGGCCAGCAGGTCCGCAACGCTGGCCTCTTGCTCGGGGCCGTTGAGGCCGCCCTGATGAGAGAGAAGCGTATCCAACGTGATGCCTGCCTTGCCGCCCTGGGCAAACTCCGGCCAGAGCGCCGCAACCGGCCGGCCATAGTCCAGCTTGCCGCGATCCACCAGCATCGCCAGAGACAAGGCGGTCAGGGCCTTGGTGACCGACCAGATGTTGACCCGGGTGGTCTCTTGCCAGTGGCGCTCGCCTTGGTGATCGGCGAGACCGCCCCAGAGGCTCACCAGCACCTCGTCCTCGCGGCAAACGGCAAGCGCCGAGCCTTGCTCGAGTCCGCTGTCGAGGATCTCTGCGTAGGTGTCGCGGACGGCTGCGAAGGATGGCTTTGCTATTCCGGAAAGACTCATGCGGCTCAGTCTCGGGGTGGTTGGCTCTCCGCGTCACGCTATAACGGCCGCTTGCCGTGGAATTCAAGAGGAGGTCCCGTGATGGGGAACAGCCAGCGGTCGCTTGACCATATCGTTCTTGCGGTGCGGGACCTCGAGGTCGCCGCCGCCCGCTACGAGGCCTTGGGCTTCACCTTGACGCCGCGGGCGGAGCATCCCTGGGGCACCGCAAACCGCCTGGCGCAGTTCGCCGGCCGCTGCTTCATCGAGCTCTTGTCGATCGACCGTCCGCAGGTGCTGGCGGATCACGCCAAGACTCTGCCGGACCAGGCCTTCGACTTCGGCAGCTTCAACCGCGATTTCCTGGGCCGGCGCGAAGGGGCCTCGATGCTGGTCTTGAGCGGCGAGGACGCCCGCGCCGACTGCACGCGCTTCGCCAAGCTGGGCGGCCATCCTCCCTTCGACTTCGAGCGCAAGGCGACGCTGCCGGACGGCAGCTCGGCCAAGGTGGCCTTCTCGCTCGCCTTCGCCAGCGATCCGGCCCTGCCGCAGTGCGGCTTCTTCACCTGCCAGAACCACTTTCCGGAAGTCTTCTGGAAGCCTGCCTTTCAGGGCCATGCCAATGGCGCCGAGACGATGACGGCAGTGGTGCTCGCGGCCGAAGAGCCAGCGCGTCACGCAGCCTTTCTCGAAACCTTTACCGGAGCAGCCGGGCGGGACGTAGCGGGCGGCCTGACATTCGCTCTCGGCACTCAGGAGCTGCTGGTCTTGAGCCCGGATGCCGTCGAGCGCCTCTTCCCCGGAGAGCGGGTGACCGACAAGGACCCGCAGCTCTTCGGCATCCGCCTGAAGAGCAGCACCCGAGAGGCTGGCGTCACGCCGTCGAGCGAGGCTTGCGGCATGGCCATTCTTTGGGAAGGCTGATGCAGGCCCATTTTTTGCCCGCCCGCCGGCTCTTGACCGGGCTGCTTGTTTCCACGCGAGGATCTCTGCAATCGCCGAAAATTTGCATCCTGGTCGAGCATCGGTCATGCTTGCGGGACCAGGAGCGCTCCACGAGGGGGCTCTCGGTCAAAGGCGACTGTCAAACAAGGGGAGGTTTGTCATGTGGACCACGATTTCCAAAGCAGTTCTGGTGTCTTCGGCTGTACTATTCCTGTCGGCGCAAGCGCACTCGGCGGATGTGTTCAAGCCTGGAAAGTATTATATAAGTTGTTTCCCGGAGTTCTACAAAAAGACTGCCGATGATGCCTATCAAGAGGCCGATGTCTACAACCCGGTCTTTTTTACGAAGGAAACTATTGAGCTGACTATGAAGAACCAGTTTAATGCGATTTTTTTCCTGAGAGGGGAGGAATCTCCAGATAAGCTTCAGATATTGGTGCCTTCCGGTCAATCATGTTTGATTAGTCCGATCAAGTAGCACCTCACCGGGTCTCCGACCTGTTTACGGCGGCAAGTTCAAGCTAAGGTCGCTTCTCCTGCCGACCGTCAACCTGTCGTTCTTTGGGGTCGCGCCGCCAATCGAGCTAAGCGGGTGAGCTGGTGCGGCTTGGCGTCGGGCAATTCTGGTTCCCATGTAGTCCGGTTTTCCGGCAGCAGAGGCCTCGCACGGTCATTGCCCAAGAGGCTGTGACCTTGCGAGCAGCATTTCCGCGCGCCCGCTGACACCAAGATCGAAACCGCTTCGCAAAAAAAGTTTCAGAAAAGCGTTGCCAAGCCACGTTATGGGCGTCTATTAGACCGAACGTTCGGTAATTTTGAAATCAGGAGGGCGACACATGAAGATCTTGGCGTACGAGCACGTCGGGATCAGAGTCTCGGATCGCGAACAGGCGACAGCCTTCTACGAGAAGCTGGGATTTCGCCAGCGGGCCGACTTCCCGGAGCATCAGGCCAACGAGATGGCCACGGAGACCGGCATCTTCGTCAATCTGATCTTCAACGGCGTGAAGCGTCCGGATGGTCGCAACATCCTTCTGGACGAGCCCGTCAAGCACCCGGGCGTCACCCATCCCGCCTTCGTCGTCGACGACCTCGACGCCGTCGTCAGCCTCTGCCGAAACGAGGGGATCGCGATCACCGAGGGGCCGGTCATGATCGGCGAGCGCCGACGCGTGCTCTTCATTCGCGACCCGGACGGCAATGTCCTGGAGTTCGACGAACTGACCGACCGCCTGGATCCGCCGGGCGAGGCCTAGCCGAGGCGCAGCGATCAACCCGAGTGCGATCATTCCCAAATCAGGAGGACCACGATGAAACTCTACGATCTCGACCTCTCCGGCAATTGCTACAAGGTTCGCTTGATGATGGCCTTGCTGGGCCTCGACTACGACCTGCAGCCGGTGGACTTCATGGGCGGCGAGCACAAGTCGGAGGCCTTCACGCTGAAGAACGCCTTCGGCGAGATACCGGTCCTGGAAGACGGAGATCTTACGCTGCGCGACTCGCAAGCCATTCTAGTCTACTTGGCGCGCAAGCACGGCGGTGAAGCCTGGCTGCCGACATCGGCCGAGGAGATGGCCCGCGTGATGCAGTGGCTGTCGACGGCGGCCAATGACGTGGCACGCGGCCCGAACGATGCCCGGCTCCGCGCGAAGTTCGGCTTCGAGCTGGACGGAGAGCTGGCCCGGAACAAGGCGAAACGCATCCTTGCCCTCCTTGACGACCATCTGAAGGACAAGGAGTGGCTGGAACTCGGGCGGCCGACGATTGCCGACATCGCCTGCTTTCCCTATGTCGCGCTGAGCCACGAGGGCGAGGTGGCCTTGGACGGCTATCCGGCCGTTGCGGCCTGGGTCGAGCGAACAAAGCGCCTGCCCGGTTTCGTCCCCATGCCCGGCCTCGCCTAGCCGCCAGAGACATTGGCGGGCTCGCCGGAATCCGGGAGGGGCGAGCCCGCAGCTGCCAAATCAGCGTCTGCTCATGGCACGTCGGCTTGCCAGGCTACGGCTGCGACGCCCATAGTCGGCCTTCGAGGTGAGCCTGCAGGACCAGGAGGATGCGTCCCAGCAAGATCGAAAAGAGGGCAGCCCTGACGGCCCTGAGGGACGTCTTCCGCAGACAGGGGTATGACGGTGCGAGCCTGTCCTTGCTGGCCGAGGCGACGGGATTGCAGCGCGCCAGCCTCTACCACCGCTTTCCGGGCGGCAAGGACGGGATGGCCTTGGCCGTGCTGGACCATGTCGCCGAATTCATGCAGCAGGAGCACTTTCCGCTTCTGGAGAGCGATCGGCCTTGGCGGGATCGGCTGGAGATCATGTGTCGGCAGCTTGATGCCTACTATGACGGCGGCCGCACGCTCTGCCTTCTGGCCGCTTTCTCTATCGGTTCCGTGCCAGAAGCGATTCGCGAGAAGGCACGCCAGATGACCGAAGAGTGGCGTGACCGCTTGGCCAGGCTGGCGCTCGATGCCGGTCGCTCGGAAGGGGATGCTAGCGCCATTGCCGAGGAGATGCTGGTGGCGATCCAAGGCGGGCTGATCCTCGCTGCTTTGATGGACGACATTGCGCCCTTCCAGCGGGCGCTGGCACGCCTGCCCGCAATGATCGCCGAGACCACTCAGAGCTGACATTGCGCCAAGCGGGCCGTCATCTCCCCACACTCAAGCCTTTGGCGCGATCATCGCCTTGGGGTCGACGATGCGGTCAAAGTCTTCGGCACTGACGTAGCCCAGCTCCAGGCAGGCTTCCCTCAATGTCAGGCCTTTCTCGTAGGCGTGGTGGGCGACCTCCGAGGCCTTGTCGTATCCGATCTCGGGGCTGAGTGCGGTGACCAGCATGAGCGAGCGTTCAAGAAAGTCCTCGATCTGCGCTAGATTGGGCTTCATGCCCTCGACCAGATAGCGGTTAAAGGCCTCGGCGCTTTCGCCCAGGATGCGGGCGGACTGCAGCACGGCATTGATCATCAAGGGCTTGTAGACGTTCATCTCCAAGTAGCCGCCGGCACCGGCGAAGCCGACGGCGACGTCGTTGGCCATGACCTGCATCGCCACCATCGCCAGGGCTTCGCACTGGGTCGGGTTGACCTTACCCGGCATGATCGAGGACCCGGGCTCGTTCGCCGGGATCTCCAGCTCGTGAAATCCGCAGCGCGGCCCGCAGGACAGCAGGCGGATGTCGTTGGCGATCTTCAATAGCGACCCGGCCAAGGTCTTGTAGGTGCCGTGCAGCATCACCACGGCGTCGTGACTGCCTTGCACCGCGAATTTGTTGGGGGCGGTGACGAAGGGCAGGCCGGTCAGCTCGGCTATCTTGCTGGCTGCCAGCTCGGCAAAGCGGGGATGGGTGTTGATCCCGGTGCCCACCGCGGTGCCGCCCAATGCCAGCTTGTAGAGGTCGTTAAGCGCGAACTCGATCCGGGCCAGGTCTTCGCTCAGCATCTCAACGTAGCCCGATAACTCCTGACCAAGGGTGAGGGGAACCGCGTCCTGCATGTGGGTGCGCCCGATCTTCACGATGTCGGCCCAGGCCTCCGCCTTTTGCGCCAGGCCGTCGCGCAGCGTCGCGATCTTGGGCAGCAGCACCTGGGTGGTGAGCAGCGCTGCCGCGATGTTCATGGCGGTCGGGAAGCTGTCGTTGGAAGACTGCGACATGTTCACGTGATCGTTGGGGTGCACCGGCGATTTTGAGCCCATGTCGCCGCCGGCGCGCTCGATCGCGCGGTTGGAGATGACCTCGTTCACGTTCATGTTGGTCTGGGTGCCGCTGCCGGTCATCCAGACTCTTAGGGGAAAGTGCTGGTCGAGTTCTCCCGCCGCCACCTCCTCGGCGGCCTTGATGACGAGGTCGGTCAGTTTCGGAGACAGCAGGCCCAGCTCGCGGTTCGCCAGGGCCGCGGCCTTCTTCAAGAGGCCGTAGGCATGGATCAGCTCGATGGGCATGAGGTCGCGCCCGATCGCGAAATGCTCCAGGGAGCGCTGTGTCTGGGCGCCCCAATAGCGGTCTTCCGGCACCTCGATCTCGCCGATGCTATCGCTTTCTCGTCTCATGGCTCTCACCTCGGGTCCGTGAGCCCGCGGGGGCCCATCCTCCGCCAGTCTAGCGCCGCATCGGGCTGGAGGTGAGCGCCTTTCGTCCTCACCGGCGACAGCAGGCTTGACGCGGGGGCCGCTCTCGCCGCAAAGCTCGCGGAAGAGACGGATCAAGGTGAAGGATCATGCAAACGGACAACAGGCTGCTCGACGATCTGGCGCGGGTGATTTCCGGTGCGATGGGCGCCACGGCGGGCTTGCGCAACGACATGGAGGCGCGCCTACGCGAGCCGTTAGAGCGCATGGTGCAGCGCCTCGATCTGGTCGGCCGCGAGGAGTTCGAGGTGATGCGCGACATGCTGGCGGCAGCGCGCGAGGCTCAGGAGAGCCTGGAGCAGCGAGTCGCAGCACTGGAAGCCGAAGTCGCAGCCTTGCGTGCGCGAAAGGCTCCGCGAGCGACCAAACCCAAGGCGTGAGCCGGCTTGGTCACGAGAGATTCACGGAATTGCGGCTGCGGAACGTAAGAGGCGCCTTGCGGGGCGCCATGCGGGAGTGGCAGGCTCATCCATAGGGTTGCGGAGAGGACTTAGGCCGGCTGGCCGTCACCGGCATCGGGCGGCACCTTTCAATAGGGGCAGGGGTCCGAGATCCGCGACCGTACGTGCGGGTGGGAAATGCGCCAGCATCCCTTCGTCCTCATGACACCCGCACCTGAGAAAAGGGGAGTAAAAAAGATGGTCAGCCTGGCAATCGAACCCCAAGCACACGGCAATCCCATAGACCTTATCGAGGAGCTGGTCCTGGCCAACGACTGGGCCTTCGACCGCGCCAGCGACTCGGAAATGGTGGTGGAGATCGCCGGTCGCTGGTGCAGCTATCACCTCTGCTTCGTTTGGGACATAGAGCTGCAAGCCATCTTCTTCTCCTGCCACCTTGACGTGAAGACCACCCCTGCCAGCAGGCCGGCGGTGGCGGAACTGCTGGCCAAGGCCAACGAGCGCCTCTGGCTCGGCCACTTCGAGCTGTCGCACGAGGATGGCATGGTGAGCTATCGGCACACCTTGCCGTTGCGCGGCACCGCCGGCATGGCGGCCGACCAGCTGGAAGACCTGGTCGATTGCGGTGTCGGCGAGAGCGAGCGCTTCTACCCTGCCCTGCAGCTGGTGGTCTGGGGCGGCAGCTCACCGGACGAGGCCCTGCAGACCGCCTTGATGGACACTGTCGGCGAGGCCTGAGCACTTCCTTCAAGATCTCTAAAGAGGAGCAGTCTTGCGGATGGAGATTGGCGGGCGACTTGCCCTGATCGGCTGCGGCAAGATGGGGGGCGCCATGCTGACCGGCTGGCTGCAGCGCGGCTTGCCTTCCGACAAAGTGACCCTGATCGAGCCCAACGCGGAAGCGGTAGCACCCTATGTCGCCATGGGGTGCCGTCATCTGAGCGAAGCGGCGAGTTTGACCAATGCGCCGCGGGTGGTGGTGCTGGCCGTCAAGCCGCAGGTGATGGGCGAGGCCCTGGCAGGCCTGGCGCAGTTTGTCGATGCCGGAACGCTGTTCGTCAGCATCGCCGCCGGCGTGACCTTGGCGCGCTATCGCGAAGCCCTCGGCGGGATGGCCCATATCGTGCGGGCCATGCCCAACACCCCGGCCGCGGTCGGCCGCGCGGTGAGCGTACTGGTCGCCGGCCCGGATATCGGCCAAGGCGAGCGCGAGTTAGCCCAGATGCTGTTGGCAGCGGTCGGCGAGACCGCCTGGGTGGAGGAGGAATCCCTGCTCGATGCCGTCACCGCACTTTCCGGCAGCGGACCCGCCTATGTCTTCCTCCTTGCCGAAGCGATGGCGGAGGCTGGGATCGCGGCCGGATTGCCGGCGGATCTGGCCCAGCGGCTGGCGCGGGGCACCGTGACCGGGGCCGGCGAACTGCTGTATCAGGCCGAGGAGTCGGCGGCCCAGCTTCGCCAGAACGTGACCAGCCCGGCCGGCACCACCCATGCCGCACTGCAGGTGCTGATGGCAGAAGACGCGCTGCCGGCGCTGATGACCAGGGCGATTGCGGCCGCTGCCCAGCGTAGCCGCGAACTGGCTGGATGACTGATCTGACCGGCAGTGCCGCGAGGGTGCAGGCGGCACTCGATGCTGCCGGCCTGCCGCTCACGGTGCGGCAGTTTCCGGCATCCACCCGCACGGCGGCAGACGCGGCCGCGGCAATCGGCTGCTCGGTGGCGGCCATCGCCAAGTCGCTGATCTTTCGCGCCGAGACGAGCGACCGCCCGGTGTTAGTGGTCGCCAGCGGCGGCAACCGCGTCGACGAGACGCGCCTAGCAGCGCTCTTGGGCGAACCCATCGGCCGGGCGAGCGCCGACTTCGTGCGGACCAAGACCGGCTTTGCCATTGGCGGGGTGCCGCCCTTTGCCCATGCCACGGCGCCGGTGACCTTCCTGGACGAAGATCTCTTCCAGTTGACGGAGATCTGGGCCGCAGCAGGCACTCCCAATGCCGTCTTCAGCTTGACGCCGCAGGCGCTGGAAAGCTTGACGCAAGGCCAGGTCGCCGACGTGAAGAAGCGTTAAAGCGCAGTCAGCACCGCGACACCGGCGACGATGACGGAGATGGCAAGCCATTGCCCGGCGACGATCCGCTCGCGCAGAATGGCCCAGGCCAGCACTACGGTGACGGCACAGAAGGCGGAGGCGACGACCAGGGCGCTGTGTGCGCCGTCGGCTGAACGGCTGCCGGCAAAGAGCGCCAGATAGGCGCCGCCGTCCAAGAGCCCCTGCAGGCCCAGCACTGGCCACCAGCGCCAGGGGACGGGCCTGCGCAGGCGGGGCATCAGCATCAGGATGAGCAGCGTCAGGGCCGTGCCGAAGAGGCGAATGGCAAGGAGCATCTGCAATTCGCCGAAACGCGGGGCGGCACTCTGTGCGGCGGCAATCCCCAGGGCAATCGAGAGCGAGCTCGAAAGCGCGATCACCAAGGTTGCCGGCACGCCGCCCGGTGCTTTGACCGCCTTGGCGTCGGCGCCGCCTCCCAAGCGGGCGACGACGAACACGCCGCAGATCACCGCAACCATCGCCAGCCACTGCCAGAGGCTGGGCGAGATCCCTTCGAAGAGGGCAAGGGCAATATTCCAGACCGGATAGGCGCCGACAATTGGGGCCACCAGAGAGATCGGGCCGCGCACCAGACCCCAGTAGAGCAGCAAGGTGCCGATCACGATGCCCAGTGCTGCGCCGATCAAGGCGGGCCAGCCCTCGGCCGGCAGCCTGAGCGGCATGCCGGCGTGCCAGGCATAGAGGCTCAGCAAGAAGAAGCTGCTGCCCATCATGCCGGCCAGCGCGGTCAGCACGCCAAGCCGACCGCCGGTGAAACGCGACAGGAAATCGGCGCTGCCCCAGCCCAGCGCGGTGAGGCTGCCCCAGAGCGCTGGCGGCATAGGCCCTCCTCTTCATCGATCTGCGGCTGCTTTAGCATGGCCAGAGACCTGGCGGGCACCTAGAGTGAGGCCGTTACGGCTTTGCAGGCGAGGGCGGTATGTCCGAGGAAAACCGGGTGGTATTGATGGACAAGGCGCAGGCCGCGCTCAGGGACCATTTCCTGGGTTGGCAATGCCGCATCCGGCAGTTCGCCATGCGCGAAGCCGGTGGCCGGCCCAGCGAGGGTATGCGTCCTTGGGTCACTCCGGTCGGGCACGAGGAGACCCTGGGCCGCATCATCGTGCTGGTGAACAAGAAGGAGCCGGAGGAGATCACCGCCCAGTTCCGCCACACCGTACGCCGCACGCAAGATCCGCTGATGCGGCTGGAAGACGGCATGAAGAGCCTGCAAGGGACCTACTATCAGAAGTCCCGGGACTTTTCCGACACGATCACGGCCCTCTTCGCGCCTGGCTCGCAAGCCGCCGCGCAGCTGGTTCATCTGGGAGGTGCGCGGCTTGACTTCTCTGAGGGGCGCCAGAGCTATCTCTTGCCCTGCGACGTGCGCCAACTGGCGGAGCACGAGCCGCTTTGGCAGGCCAGTTTTTGGCACAACGCGCTGTTCAATCCCACCATGCCGGGCGACGTGCGGGTGCTGGCCTTCCTGCCCGATTGGGCCCACGCCGCCGCAGATCCCCCGGTGCGTGTCGCCTGATCCGAGCCTCTGGAGGCTTTGTTTCGGGGGCCACGCGATCGCCGCATCGGCGTCACGCTTTCTCCTCCATTGGGCGTCATTCCTGGCTCCGATCTCGCAAGCAGTCCGGAGAGCATCCGCTATGCCCATCTCTAAGGCAGTACGCCTCGGAGTCCCTCTTGCCGGCTTGGCCGGTGCCGGCCTCCTGGTTGTGTCTGGTGCAGCCTCGGGCGCCGACTTCTCGCTCTACGGGACGCGATGGCTGGCCGAGGACATCCAGCAGAGAGGCGTCATCGATTATCTGCAGACCACCTTGTCGATCGACGACGAGGGCGGAGTCGCCGGCTTGGCCGGCTGCAACCGCTATGCCGGCAGCATAAGCTCGGATGGGATGCAGCTGGCGTTCAGCCCGCTGGCTTCCACGCGGATGGCCTGCATGCCTGTTCTCGACGATCAAGAACAGCGTTTCTTCGAGGCACTTGGCAGAACCACGCAGTACCGCATCGACCGAGAGGGCCTGAGGCTCCTTGATGCCGAGGGTGAGGAAGTGCTGCGGTTTAGCGAAATGGAGTGAAGGCGGCGGGGGGTGGCTCGGGCGGAAACTCAGCCCGACTTTGCGACCGGTCAGCTGGCTCTGCGTATGGTGACGCGTTTGCGCTTTTCCATCAACTCTTCCATGCGGATGCACTCGACAATGGTCTCATACATCAGCTGCCAGACGATCTTGAGCTCGGCCTGCTCGTCCCTTGGCGCTGCCTCGCTGTCCGCCTTCAGCGGGAAGAGGGGGGCTATCTCCGGGAACCACTTCTTTCGCACGATCTCGTTGTTCTTGGCGAAGTAATGCAGGATCTCGTTGGCCGTCGTGGAATCCAAGGTTTCGCCACGGCCGGCATAGGTGTCTCGGTTGAGTACGGACATGAAGAGCTTCAAGGAACGAAGGGCACCATCGCTCGGGCGTGCCGGAAAGTTCACATTGAACTCGCGCAGGAACCCTTGGATAGAGGTGTAGAGTGACTGATTGGAAGGACCGATCGCGCTGAGGTTTGAGATGTCCTTGAATCCGGCGGCATTGCAGAAATCCTGCACGAAATCGCCGTTCTTGAACATGTCCCTGCGGAATAAGCGCACGATAAGTGCATTCTCTCCAAACACTCGCGCCCATTTTCCCAATAATCTATCAAATTGAAACATATCTTTTTCCATCTCATCTTCGATCCATCGGGCAAAAGACCCCGAATAACCGACTCTGAGCGTGGTCGTGTAAGAGCTTCGAATGATTTCGTCTTGGCCTCTAAGATAAAGGAGAACCTTGATCGACGAAGCAAAGGGCGCGATCAATGCCTTCAGCCGCTGAATTTCGTTCTCCTCAAGACGGGCGCAGAGCTCGCAGCTCATGATGACGGTCTCGACGTTTTCCGGCAGCGCCGCGATCTCGGCCGCAAGCTCTGCCTCGAGCTTACTGCGATAGCCGGCGAGATCGGCTTCGGAGCGAATGCCGTGCCTGTAGCGCAAGTCCCTGCCGGTTTTCGCCCTGGCCTTGAAGTCCCGGCAATGGAGGACGAGGCCGGTGTTGTTCGGTTGGCCCAGCGACTTCAAATAGGCATAGCCCATAGCGGGCAGCCGCTCCGCATTCTCGGTGAGGAACTTCTGGATCGTCGTGCTGCCGGTCTTCGGCACGCCGATGTGCAGGATGATGTTCCTAGCCAAGATCACGCACCCCTGTTGCGGCCACTCAGCCGACCAGGTCGAGGCGAGCCGCGAGACCCGCTAACGTCGTCGCACACACGGCTGGCGTAATGCTCTTCTATCACTGGTGACTGTCCTTGGCCCGATGCGCTTGCCGTTCGCCCTCGACGATTCGGGTACCAATGTCCTCCATGAACTTGGCGAAAATTTGCGCAACGGCCAGGGGATCTTGCGCCGCTTCCGGGTCTTTGGGCAGGTCGTCCTTCCGGCACTTGAAGAGCCTGGGCCGCTCGGCTGCCCAACTCCGTCGGAATCGGTCGTTGGATTCGGTGAAGCGGTCGAGCATTCTATAGTTATCCCGGGTCAAGTAACTCTTGGCCGGCTCACTGTAGTTTCTTTCCAGATAGCTGTGAAGGCTGTCCAGCGAGACTCCATCGGCCGCGTCGTCGGCATTTTGAGCGGCCGTGTTGACGTAGAGCAGGAACTTCTGCGCCAGCGGTTGCATAGTGACGGCGCGCGGAGGCGACGTGATCGCTGCCAGCTTCTGATCTTCCAAGGCAAATATCGACTTCAGCGCAGTCTTCGTAGAGGTGGATATGCCCTCCCCCGTCTCGATCGCATTGATGAAGATCTGGTCCTTGTCGAAGACCGAGGTCCAGGTCTCAAGCAGTTGATCGTACTTCAGATACTTCTTTTGCAGTACGCCCTTCGCCCAGTCGGTGAAGCCCTCGGCCGTACCGGACTTGAGCGCCTTGTCATAGGCGCAGCTGGCCAGCAGGTCCTGTCGCAGCAGGTTGAGGACGACACGTATGTTGGGAAAGCCCTCTTCGAGAAAGGCCTTAATCTTGGCGATCTGAAAGCGCTCGAGCTGTGCGGCGTCGTGTAGTTCGGCCAACAGCAGCGAGGATTCGCTCGTTTCGGCGCGCCGGATCGAGCGCACCGCTCTCAGCAAGGTGGTCCGGGCCAGGGTGCGCTCCTGCGGCGCCGCCGAATCCTCGTCGCGGACCGCGACACCACGCGCGGCATCGAAGCCCCAATTCTTGTGGAAGGCGTAGGCATAGGTATCGATATTCCTGCTGCCCAACTTGTCCTCAAAGGTGTAGATCTTGGAGCCCCGATCGATCAGGGGCTCCCTGTTCCGAAAGATCACCTCTGCAATATTGGGCAGGTTCACACCGAGAAGGTTCACGGCCAAGATGCAGCTGTGGCCGGTACCGACGTCAGCAACCATTGAAATTCCTCGATAGTCCCTATGCTGCCGCGCTTGGTTTCGCAGCTATGGAGCAGCGCTTGCTCACACCGCGCGTTGCCGCACTGGTAGCCCAGCGGCTGAGCACTTGCAAGTGCCGGAGATGAGGGCGCTTGGCGATGGTGCCGCAAGCTCTGCGTGTCTGACCGCCGCTCTTGGAGGCTTGACCTGGAAGGCGTTCCGGGGCAGGCAGCCTGGCGCTCGGGGGACAGTGGCGACCGGCGGGTCGGGGCCGAGCGAGAGGAGCCGAGAGTGACCTTGACGCGTGACCTCCTGTCGGAGGCAAAGCTGATCTTCAATCACATGCCGAAGACCGGCGGCAGCTCGATGCAGTTCTTCTTTGAAGAACTCTTCGGCAAGGATCGGGTATTTCGCGTCCTAGAGCGCACGATCACACCGGAAACGAAGACTATTGAAAAGTTGACGCCGGAGGAAATAGCATATTATAAAGTATTCCAGGGTCATTTTCGATATGGAAATCACGCGCTTATCAGCCAGAAGTGTCTCTATTTTGGAATTATGCGCGACCCTATCGATCGATTGATCTCGAATTACTACTACGCGCGGCGGAAAGGGCGGGAAGACCGCAAAGCACATGCCAAGTCCGTCACGCTGCGCGCCTATGTAGAAGAGCTTATCGAGACGAGGCATGCCAACTTTGGCGGCGCCCAAACACGGTTTCTGACTGGTGAAGCAGAGCTGTCTAAAGCCAAGATGGTTATCGACCGCGATTATCTGATGTGCTGTGCCACCGAACAATTGGACACGTGCCAGACCGTGCTGGCTGGGCTTTTTGACCGTCGTGATTTGGAGGCACAACGTCGAAATGCAACGAATTCCCACGAAAAAGGAGAAAAAGCCCGTCTCTATCTGAGAGAAAAACATGCTGAGTACTTTAAAGTCGACTATGAGATGTTGAGTTACGTGCGAGAGAAATTTGATAAGGAGTACGTCAACATGGCCGTCGCCGGAGCCAGCTAGCCGATAGCTGCCACTGCCAGAGGCGCCGGTTACCTTGGAGCCCGCCCGTTGCCTCCAAATCCGCCTTCAATCGAGCAATCGCTCCAGCTGGTCGGCAGCGGCCGCGATATCGGCTTGAACCGCAATCCGGGCTGCCTCCGCGTCGCGCTCTCTCAGCGCCTTTGCCATGGCACGGTGATGTTGGTTGGCCTCGACATAGTTGCCGGAGGCATGCAGCAGATTGAAATAGGGGCTGATCTGCAGCCAGAGGCTTTCGATCATCGACAAGAGAGAGGGTGACCCGGCTGCGGCGTAGACTGTGAAGTGAAAGGCCCGGTTGGCGTGCAGGTAGGCCTTGACGTCGTTGCTGTCGACCGCCCGATCCAGCGCCTCGTTCAGTCGGTCGATTTGGTCCAGCGCTTCTTCATCGGCCGCATCGGCCGCCCAGGCTGCCGCCATGCCCTCCACCTCGTTGCGCACCCTGCGCAAGTCGGCCAGCCGCTCGCCCGACAGCGGCGGGATGCCTACCGATCGGCCGCTCACCACGGTGAGCGCGCGCTCTGCGGTCAAGCGCTGCAGCGCTTCGCGCACGGGCATGTGGCTGACCGCGAAGGCGGTTGCCAGGCTCTTGATGGTGATCGAGCGGCCGGGCTCGATCTCGCCGCTCAAGATCAAGTCCTTCACCTTTCTGTAGACGTGATCCTGCAGCGTCTCGCGCGGGGCGGGACTGACGGGGATCGAAGCTGCCTCGGAACTCTCTCGCACAGGGCCAATCCAGGGGTTGTTGCGCCGGCACTCTCGCCGATTTCGCGGTGGCTGGAAACCACCGCTGTTTCCACTCTTCGTGATCGTTGATCTTTGATCAAAACTATGAGACAGTCAATCCGCTTCGGCGCATGGGCCCAAACTCGGGTGAGAATTCGTGCTCATGGCGCACTTCAAGGGGGCCGCCGTCGATCGGCGGTCAGATAGCGACTGGGAGGAGGACGATGAGGGTGATTAAGCGAACTCTGGCGGCAGGATCGGCGCTGGCCTTCGGGCTGCTAGCCGGCCTGATGCCGCAGACCGCTGCGGCGGACGACAAGCACAAGATCTTTCTGTCCATGAGCTACATCGGCAACGACTGGCAGGCCGAGGCAGCCAATATGGTCAAGGCCATGGCGGCGCATAAGTCGATGGCGGACAAGGTGGACCTGCAGGTCCAGGTGGCCGGGCCCAACGCCCAGCGCCAGATCCAGCAGATCAATGCCATGGTGCAGTCCGGCGCCGATGCCATCGTGGTCTTCCCGATCTCGCCGACGGCTCTGAACGGCGTCGTCAAGAACGCCTGCGCCAAAGGGGTCCTGGTCTTTGCCTACGACGCCGAGATCACGGAACCCTGCGCCTACAACATCTCGATCGACCAGGAAGAGGCCGGACGGGTGACCGCCGAGTGGCTGGTGGAAAAGCTGGGCGGCAAGGGCGATATCGTGGTGATCACCGGCGTGCCCGGCACCTCGGTCGACACGCTCAGGACTAAGGCCGCCAAGGAGGTCTTCGACCAGCATCCCGACATCAACATCGTCGCGGAATCGGTCGGCATGTGGAGCCAGGCGGTGGCCCGCACCGAGCTCTCGAAGATCCTGGCGACCCGCAATTGGGACGATGTCGACGGCCTGTGGATGCAGGTGGGCTGCTACACCGCCAACGCCATGCAGCTGGAGGCCGGCAAGACCATCGAGGAGCTGATTCCCTGCGCCGGCGAGGGCGCCAACGGCGGCCGCATCCAAATGCTGCCGGTCGGCACCGAGGTCGAGGGCGGCGCCAGCCCCTACAGCCCGATGGGCGCGCCGCGCATCTCCTATGCCTCGCCGCCCTATTCCGGCGCGCTGGCGCTGAAGAAGGCGGTGGAGGCCTTGGAAGGCAAAGAGGTGCCGGACCTCATCACCTTGCCGCTGCCGGTGGTGACCAACGAGACCATCCAATACTGCGAGACCGGATCCTGGGAGGAGATGGCGGCGGGCTGCAACGCCTTCCCGCCGGCCCTGGTGCCCAATCCCGGCTGGTTCGCCTCGATCTTCTCCGAGGAGACCCCGGAAGTCGGCTTCGCCGCGGCCCTGGTGGGTCAGCCCGAGCCCTAATCGGCAAGAGGGCGCCAAGGGGCAGGCCCGGCTGACTTGCCGGGCTGCCTGGCGGCGGTCCAATCTCACTGAAGAAGACCGGGCCCGCAGCGAGGCGGGCTCGGTCTAGGGGTTGCTTGCGCCGAGGGGTGTCTACCGAACCATGGTCGAAACGCCGACCTCCTCCTCAGAGACCGATCCACCGGGCCCGGCGATTGCCGTCCAGGACGTACGCAAGGCCTTCGGCGCGACGGTCGCGGTCGACGGCGTCAGCTTCGAAGTGGCGGCCGGCAGCGTGCATGCGCTCTTGGGCGAGAACGGTGCCGGCAAGTCGACCCTGGTCAAGCTGCTGAGCGGTCTTCTGTCGCCGGACACCGGCGGCTTTCACATCTTCGGCGCGGAAGCCGCCCTCTCCAGCCCGCGCGAGGCGCACCGGCTCGGCATCCAGACCGCGTTTCAGGAGATGACCTTGGTCAAGGACCTGCGCGTTCTGGATGCCGTCCTGGCCCCCTATGCGCCCACCTCTCTCCTGGGCACCGTCCGACGGGGCACTGCCGCCCGCGAGGTCTCCGCCCACTTCGCCGCCTTAGGCTTGGAGCACATCGACCTCACCGCCGAGATCCGCGACCTGGATCTGGCGGTCAAGCAGAAGCTGGAGATCGCCCGCGCGCTCTATCGCAAGCCGCGCATCCTCTTGCTGGACGAGCCGACCTCGACGCTCTCGGGCCGCGATGTCGATTGGCTGGGCGCCTTGATCGAATCCGAGCGCCAGCGCGGCACCACCATCGTCTTCATCTCGCACCGCCTGCGCGAAGTGCGCGACTTCTGCGAAACACTGACGGTGCTGCGCAACGGCCAGCACATCGCCACCGACCGGGTCGAAGCAGTGAGCGACGACGAGGTGATCCGCATGATCGTCGGCCATTCGATCGGCCAGGTCTTCCCTGACCGACCGACGGCCAAGGCCCAGGGCGCGGAAGTCCTGCGGGTGGAGAACCTCAAGACCGCCGGTAGGCTTGAAGAGGTCTCGCTCTCGCTCAAGAGCGGCGAGATTCTGGGCGTGGCCGGCCTTCAGGGGATGGGCCAGCTGGACCTCTTCCTCGCCTGCTTCGGTGCGGCGGAGGTGACCGGCGGGCGGCTCTTCGTCGATGACAAGCCGGTGGTGATCGCCTCGCCGGTTGATGCGGTGAACGCCAAGATCGGCATCAGCCTGGTGCCGGAGGACCGCAAGACCGAGGCGCTTTTCCTGAAGCTCTCGGGCACGCACAATGCCTCGCTGCCGGTGATCGACCGCTTCACCCGCTTTGGCCTGATCGACCAGGCGGCCGAGCAGAGCGCGGTGCGCCGGGTCTTCCGGCGCGTGCAGGTCGACGAGCGCGCGCTCTGGACCCGCGCCGGCGCCTTTTCCGGCGGCAATCAGCAGAAGATCGCTGTCGCCAAGTGGCTTCTGGCGGAAAGCCGCGTCCTGCTGCTCTTCGATCCCACGCGCGGGGTCGACGTCGGCACCAAGCAGGAAATCTACCGCCTGATGCGCGCCTATGCCGAGGCCGGCGGCGCCATCCTCTTCTACTCCACCGAGATCCCCGAGTTGGTGCACCTCGCCGACCGGGTGCTGGTGCTCTACAAGGGCCGGGTCGTCGAAGAGGTCTCGGGCGAAGGCCAGAGCGAAGAGGCCATCGTCCAGGCAGCTTTGGGCGGCACCGAGCTGCGCGAGGCGGCAGAGTGATGACGGCGGTCCCCGACAGCTTGGCGCCGCGCTCGCGCCTGGGTTTCCGCCTTGGCAGCTACCGCGGCCTGATCGTCGCCTTGTCGGTCTTCGTGGCGCTGTTGGTGACCAACGACCTCCTGAGCCCGGGGCCGATGAGCTACTTCGAGGTGAGCTTCCTCTCCTCCGGAGGCGCCACCCTGGCCATCGCCGCGGTGGGACAGACCTTGGTGATCCTGACCGGCGGGTTCGATCTTTCCGCGGGTGCCGTCATCTCACTTGTCAATGTCGTGCTGGCGACCGAGATGCCGGACACCACGGAGGGCATCCTTCTCTGGTCGGTGATCGGCGTCGGCATCGGGGCGCTGGTCGGCGCCTTCAACGGCTTCTTCGTCGCCGTGCTGCGCCTGCAGCCGATCGTCGTCACGCTCTCCACCATGTTCATCATCCAGGGCTTGACCTTGCTGGTCCTGGACAAGCCCGGCGGGATGGTACCCTACAGCCTCTCCGCGGTCTTGACCGAAGACGCGATACCCGAACTGCTGCCGATGCCGCTGGTGATCATCGGCGTCGTGATTCTGCTGTGGCTCTGGCTGAAGAGCCTGCGCTTCGGCACCGCCATCTACGCCATCGGCTCGGATATGGAGGCGGCGCGCGCGCAGGGTGTCCGGGTCGTCTGGGTGCGGTTCCTGGTCTATGTGCTGGCCGGTGGCTGCTATGGTTTTGCCGGGGTCTTCATCTCGGCGCTGACCGGGGCCGGAGACCCCTTGATCGGCAATCCCATGCTGCTGCAGATCTTCGCCGCGGTGGTGGTGGGCGGCACGCTCCTGGGCGGCGGGCGCGGCGGCGTGGTGGGCTCCATCGTCGGCGCCTACATCCTGATGTACGTCGTCAACATCCTCTTGGTGCTGAACGTCTCGGCCTACTACTCGACCGTGGCCGAAGGGGTGATCTTGATCCTCGCCGTCTTGGCCGGCGCCTTGGGGCGTCAGGCCAAGCTCGCCAAGTGGATCAGGGCGACGGCGCGGCGCCTGAAGGCGGCGCGCGACGGCATGCTGCCGGGCCAGGGCGGACGGGCGGTCGCGCGCTTTCAATTGCCCGATAGCGGCGGCGCCTTGCCGCCCGCGAGCCTCCCGCCCTTCTTGAAGCGCCATTCCGAGGCCATCCGCTATGCGCTTCCGGCCTACATCTGCTTTATCGCCGCCGTGGTCATAACCGAGATCGTGATCGGCCATTCGCTCGTCAGCTGGACCTACTACAACTCGCTTCTCGTGCTCTCCTCCTTCCTCCTGATCCTGGCGCTGGGGCAGGGGACGGTGATCTTGACCGGCGGCCTGGATCTCTCCCTGCCCTGGACCATCGGCCTCTCGGGAATCCTCCTGACCGGCCTGGTGAACGGGCAGGATGGGCCGCTGATCTATGCTTTGCCTTTGGTGCTGGCTGTCGGCCTCTTGATCGGGGCGGTGAACGGGATCGGCATCGCGATCCTGGGGCTCTCACCGATCGTCATGACCCTGGCCATGAACGGCATCCTGCAAGGCGTGGCCCTGCTCTATTCGCAAGGCACGCCGGCCGGCTTTTCCGCGCCCTCTATGCGCTGGTTCATGACCTCCCAATCGCTGGGGGTGACGCCGGTGGTGCTCCTGGTGGTCCTCTTCGTCGGCTTCTCGGTGCTCTTGCTGAACCGCACGCCCTTCGGCCGCCGGGTCTACGGGCTTGGCAACGGCGAACGGGTGGCCAGCCTCTCCGGCATCAACGTCACCCGCACGATCATCGCGGTCTACATGCTCTCCGGATTCTGCGCCGCGCTGGTCGGCTGCCTGCTGACCGGCTTCTCCGGCCAGGCCAGCCTCGGCATGGGGGACGAGTACCTGCTGCCCTCGATCGCCGTGGTGGTGGTCGGCGGCACGCTGATCACCGGCGGGCGCGGCACCTACTTCGGCATGGTCGGCGGCGTGCTGCTGTTCACCGGGCTGCAAACCCTGCTTGCCGGCACCACCCTGCCCTATGCGATGCGGGCCATCCTCTTCGGCCTGGTCGTGCTGGGCGCAGTGATCGCGCTGCGCGAGCGCACGCAGTAGCGATGAGGGAGGAGAGCGCGATGACCAGCGACACGAGCGGCTGGACGATCGGCGGGATCAAGCCGGGCCTGCGCGTCTTCCTCTCCGGCGCAGCCTCCGGCATCGGGCGGACCATTGCCGACATGCTGATCGCTCACGGCGCCAAGGTGCGGCTGTGCGACGTCTCCGACGCCGCCCTGGACGATTTTCGCGCCGCCCATCCCGACCATCCGGCGATCAAGGCCGACGTCGGCGACGACCATGCCATCGCGGCCATCTTCGAGGCGATCGCGCGCGATTGGGAGGGCCTGGATGCCTTGATCAACAATGCTGGCATCGCCGGGCCCACCGGCGGCGTCGAGGAGATCAGCCCCGACGACTGGCGCCGCTGCATCGAGGTCGGCTTGACCGGCCAGTTCCTTTGCAGCCACTTCGCCGTGCCCTTGTTGAAGGCGGCCGGCGGCGGGGCGATCGTGAACATGTCCTCCTCGGCCGGTCGCTTCGGCTACGCCTATCGCACACCCTATTCCTCGGCCAAGTGGGGGGTGATCGGCTTGACCCAGAGCCTGGCCAAGGAGCTCGGCCCCGACAACATCAGGGTCAACGCCATCCTACCCGGCATCATCGAGGGGCCGCGCATGGAGCGCGTGATCGCTGCCCGCGCCGAGCAGCTGGGCGTCGGCCACGAGGAGATGCGGGACCGCTATCTGGAGCGGGTCTCGCTGCGCCGCATGACGCCGCAGGCCGATATCGCGGCCCTGGTCACCTTCCTCTTGTCGGACATGGGTGCCAATCTCTCGGGCCAGTCCTTCGGCGTCGACGGCAACGTGGAGACCCTGTGAGATGGAGCAAGACACACAGCCCTTACAGGTGGCCTGCGTCGGCGCTGGCCTGATCGGCCGCGCCTGGGCCATCGTCTTTGCCAGGGCAGGCCATCGGGTTCGGGTTTTCGATCAGGACCCGGCGACGGCGGAGGCGGCACTGACCTTCGCCCGCCAGATGCTGCCGGCCCTGGCGGAGGAGGATCTTCTGGACGGCGCGGCGCCGGAGGCGGTCGCCGCCCGTATCGAGATCGCGTCCTCGCTCGAAGCCGCGCTCGAGGGCGCCTCGCACCTGCAGGAAAGCACGCCGGAAAATCTGGAGATCAAGCAGGCGGTCTTTGCCCGGCTGGATGGGCTGGCCGGGCCGGAAACCGTCGTTGCCAGCTCGACCTCGGCCCTGTTGCCCTCGGCCTTCACCGAGTCCCTGGCGGGGCGTCACCGCTGCCTGGTGGTGCATCCCATCAACCCGCCCTACCTGGTGCCGGCGGCCGAGGTCGTGCCTGCCCCATGGACCGCGCCGGAAACGGTCGCCGCGACCGCCGCCTTCATGCGCCGCTGCGGCATGGCGCCGATCGTGATGAAGCGCGAGCTGGACGGCTTCGTGATGAACCGCATGCAGGGGGCGCTCTTGGAGGAGGCCTTCCGCCTGGTCGAGCGGGGCTATGCGAGTATCGAGGACGTCGACATCGGCATCCGCGAGGGCTTGGCCTTGCGCTGGTCCTTCATGGGCCCCTTCGAGACCATCGATCTGAACGCGCCCGGCGGGGTCAGGGACTATGTCGAGCGCTACGAGGGGATCTACGATCACCTCCATCCCTCCATGGTCGAACGCGCCGACTGGGGCGGCCCGGTTCTGGAGCAAGTGGAGGCCGATCGGCGGGCCAGGCTGCCACGAGAGAATCTCGCCGAGCGCCAGCGCTGGCGCGATCGACGCCTGATGGCGCTAGCCGCGCACAAGCGAAAGGCCGCCCGAGACTTCGGCGACTGAGGTTCCATCCAAAGCCAAGAGCGAAGAGAGAGTCCCATGGCCAAACAGCGGAAAGTCATCATCACCTGCGCGGTGACCGGCGCCATCCACACGCCCTCCATGTCGCCCAACTTGCCGGTGACGCCGAGCGAGATCGCCGATGCGGCCGTCGGCGCGGCCGAGGCCGGTGCCGCAATCGTCCATCTGCATGCCCGCGATCCCGAGACCGGGCGGCCGGACCAGACGGCGGAGGCCTTCGAGCCTTTCCTCAAGGTGATCAAGCAGCGCTCCGACTGCGTGGTGAACATCACCACCGGCGGTGCCCCCTGGATGCGCGTGGAAGAGCGCATCGTGCCGGCCCAGACCTATCGGCCGGAGGTCGCGTCTTTGAACATGGGCTCGATGAACTTCGGGCTCTTCCCCATGCTGAACCGCTTCAAGGAGTTCAAGCACGAGTGGGAGCGCGAGCATCTGGAGAACAGCCGCGACCTGGTCTTCCGCAACTCCTTCAAGGATATCGAATACATCCTGCGCACCCTGGGCGATGCCGGCACTCGCTTCGAGTTCGAGTGCTACGACATCTCCCACCTCTACAGCCTGGCCCACTTCCTGGAGCGCGGCCTGGTGAAGCCGCCGCTCTTCGTGCAGTCGGTCTTCGGCATCCTGGGCGGCATCGGCCCGCACCCGGAAGACGTCCTGCACATGCGGCGCACCGCCGACCGGCTCTTCGGCGACAGCTATCGCTGGTCGGTCCTGGGGGCCGGGCGCAATCAATTGCCGATCGCAGCCCAGGCCGCAGCCATGGGCGCCAACGTGCGCGTCGGCCTGGAGGACTCGCTCTGGTGCGGCCCGGGCAAGCTGGCGGAGTCCAACGCCCAGCAGGTTACCTTGGCCCGCCAGATCATCGAGGGCTTGGGCCTGGAGCTCGCCGATCCGGCCGAGGCGCGCGAGATCCTGTCGCTCAAGGGCGGCGACCAGGTGGCCTTCTAGCGGGGAGAGCCCGGCATGCTGAGGATCGAGGTCCTCTCAGAACGCAAGGAAAAGCTGGGCGAAGGCCCGCTTTGGGATCCTGAGGGCGAGCGCTTCTATTGGATCGACAGCTACGGCCCGGCCATCCATCGCTCGGACTTGAAAGGCGGCGACGCAAAGACCTGGCCGCTGCCGGAACCGGTGGGCTCCTTCGCGCTGCGACGACAGGGCGGTGCCGTGGTGGCCTTGCAGTCCGGCTTCTACCTGCTGGACTTCGATAGCGGCGCGCTGACGCTCGTCGCCAAGACCCAGGAAGGCGAACGCACGCCGCGGATGAACGACGGCAAGACCGACCGCCAGGGCCGTTTCCTCGCCGGTTCGATGGACCACGAAGAGTCGCGGCCGGTCGGCAAGCTCTTCAGGCTGGATCCCGACCTCCGAGTGAGCGAGCTGGATGACGACATCATCTGCTCCAACGGTCCTTGCTTCTCGCCGGACGGTAAAACGCTCTATTTCGCGGACTCGGGCAAGGCCAGGATCTATGCCTACGACTACGATCCGGCCACGGGTGAGATTGCTGGGCGCCGCGTCTTCGCCTCCTTCGAAACACGCCAGGGCTTTCCCGACGGTGCCACCGTCGACGCCGAGGGCTATCTCTGGAGTGTCGAGGTCTATGCCGGGCGGCTGCTGCGCTTCGATCCGGAGGGCGCTTTGGACCGCGTCGTCGGCCTGCCGGTCTTCTCCACCACTTCCATCGCTTTCGGAGGACCCAACCTCGACATCGCCTTCGTCACCTCGATGGCGAGACCGCACGGCGGGCGCTACCACCTGGAGCGAGAGGCCGGCATGACCTTCGCGATCCATGGCCTGGGTGTGACCGGCATCGCCGAACCGCGCTTCGCCGGATGACAACGCAAGAGAGGACAAGAACCATGCGCATAGAAGTCCTGATCGACCTCAAGACCACCTTGGGCGAGGGGCCCCTGTGGGACGTCGACCAGCAGCGCCTCTACTTCATCGACAGCTTCGACGGGCGGGTCTTCCGCTGCACCGCCGAGGGGGGTGAGGTGCGCTCTTGGGACCTGCCGGCGAAGGTCGGCTCCATCGCGCTCAGGAAGGACGGCGAGGGCGCGATCTGCTCGCTGGCGACCGGCTTCCATGCGCTGGACTTCAAGACCGGCGAGTGCAGCCTGATCACCGATCCCGAATCCGACAAGCCGGCCAACCGCATCAACGACGGCAAGGTCGACCGCCGCGGCCGCTTCGTCGCCGGCTCGATGGACACCATGGAGGAGGGGCCGAACGGGGCGCTCTATCGCCTCGATCCCGACTTCAGCCTGCACCGGCTGGACAGCGGCATCGTGGTCTCCAACGGGCCCTGCTGGAGCCCGGACGACAAGACCTTCTATTTCGCCGACACCTGGTCCGGCGAGATCTGGGCCTACGACTACGACATCGAGACCGGCGCGGTCGCCAACCGGCGCACCTTCACGACGGTGGATACCAGCCGTGGCGGCGCTGCCGACGGCTCCACCGTGGACGCCGAGGGTTTCTTGTGGAATGCCCAGGTCTACGACGCCAAGCTGGTGCGCTACGCGCCCGACGGCTCGCTCGACCGGGTGATCGACATGCCGGTGAACAAGGTCACCAGCGTCAACTTCGGCGGCCCCGACATGGACATCCTCTTCGTCACCTCCATGGCCAAGCCGCCCCTGCCGCGCTTCCCCGGCGACGGCGTCCAACGCGGCAGCGTCTTCGCCCTCTACGACCTGGGCGTTCGGGGTGTGCCGGAGCCACGGTTCGGGGCTTAGCGCGGCACCTCACCTTTCCGGACAGAGTGTGGGCTCCTGCGGCCGGAAGAAGCCCGCGCCGGAGAGGAGGGTAACCAGGTAGAGCGAGGCGGCGGCGGCGAAGAGGCCAGCGGCGCCGACGCCGTCGAGCGCGACACCGGCCAGGATTGGCGCCGAGAGAGACGCCAATGCGTAAACGGCGGCGAGGGCGGCGGTGGCGGCCGTCAGTGCCTCGCCGTCGAATCGGTCGCCGATCAGTGCCAGGCCGGCGGTATAGAGGCCGTAGTTCGCGCCGCCCAGGGCAAAGAGAACGAGCGATGCGAGCGGGAAGGCCAAGGCTTCGCCGAACACCATCGCACCCGCGCACGCGAAGGAGACAAGGCAGCAGGCGAGCACGGTTCGGCGACGGCCGGCGGCGTCAAGTGCCAATCCGATCAGCGGCTGTCCGATCAGCAAACCGACGTGGAAGAAGGTGACGAAGAGGGCCGCTTGGCCGACCGAGAAACCCTGATCCATGGCGATGACGGGCAGCAGGCTGATGGCGACGGCATCGACCAATGCGGCCACCACCACAAAGCCGAAAGCGAAGGGCGCAGCGACCACTGCGGGCAGCAAACCTCTGCCCGGAGCAGGCCGAACGAAGCGATCGACCGGCTCTGCGGCCCTCATGAGAGGCAGGAGTGCAGCCAGCGTGACTAGTGTGCAAACAAGCAAGAGACCGCCCGGATCCTGGTGCGCGAGCGCAACCCCGGCGGGGCCGACGACGAAGCCGAAGGCGACCGCCGCCGAGTAGAGGCCCATCACCCGCCCGCGGCGCGCGGGCGCGGCGAAGACGTTGAGTGCCGTCTCGGCCACGACGAACATCAGATTGGCGCCGCAGCCGAGCAGGACGCGGGCGGCGAAGAGGATCCAGAAATCGCGCGTCACCGCCATCACCATGAGCGCGGCCGCCATCAGGGCCACACCGATCATCGTTGTCTTCCCGGCGCCTGCAAGACGGCAGACTGAGGACACGACGGCCACGCCAAGCAAGAGGCCGATACCGGTCGCCGAGGCGTTGATGCCGTTCAGGAACGCACTTGTCTGCTCGGTCAGGACAATGCCCAAGAGAGGGTAGGTCGTGCCCATCCCCAGGCTGTAGATCAGCAGACCGGCGATCAGCGCCACGATCACGCGGCGGCTTGCATGCGCTGACAAGCTCATCCCTCGACCTTTCGCTTGCTGGAAGGGAGCCCATCACTAAGCGCGAAAAGGATTCTTGCTCAAACGACGATCTTTAACGCAAGCGATAGATCTTGTTATACTTGGCCAATGCGTAAACTGCCGAACCTCAACGCCGTTCGCGCCTTCGAGGCCGCTGCCCGCCACGGCAGCTTTGCCAGGGCGGCCGACGAGCTTGGCGTCAGCCACGCGGCCGTCAGCCGGCACGTCAGGACCTTGGAGGCAGAGCTGGGGACCGCCCTTTTCGAGCGCTACGCGCGCCATATCGTGCTGACCGGCGAAGGCAGCCTCTTCGCTCGGACCGCGGCGGAGTCGCTGTCGCGACTGGAGCTCGATACCGGACGGCTGCGGCGCGGCGGCGGCCGCCGAGTCGTCGTCCTCGATGTCGAGTCCGATCTGGCCGCCGGCTGGCTGATGCCGCTCTTGACGGAGGAGACGCTGGATGGGCTTGGCGTTACGCTCGACATCCGGGTGCGTCCCGATCCACCCCGTGCCGTCTTGGGCGATGTCGATCTCGCCATCGCCTGGGGTGCCGTCTCCTGCACCGGCTTTCGATCGACGTCCTTCCTGACCGTCAATACCTATCCGGTGGCAGCGCCTTCCCTGCTTGCCGCCGGCCCCGATCCGGCCGATCCCGCGTTCTTCCTTTCCCATCGCCTCATTCACGAGCGCGGCGTCTACTGGTGGCGGCGCTATTTCGATGCGCTGCGGCTCGATTTCGACGAGGCGGCCGGGCACCTCTTCTTCAACCGCTCGCATCTCTGCATCAGCGCCGCCGTCCGCGGCCTGGGACTGGCCATCGGCGATGACTCGCTGACCGGTGACCACTTGGCCAAAGGCACACTAGTCCCCGTGCCCGGCCCCGGCCTTCCAAGCCGCGACCGCTACTATCTCTTGACGCCGGACACCACCGCACTGTCACGACCGGTGCGACAGGTCCGGCAGTGGCTGCTTGACGAAGCCGCTAAGCTCTCAACAGGGGGCACGGCCGGCTGACCATGGACAAGACGCTGAATGCAACGGGATCTGAGCTCTCTAGGTGACGGGGTGGAAGGTGCTGCATTCGAGAGATATGCTGAACAGCAGCTTACAGAAAGCTTGCGAAGATGAGGAGCTAGCGTCTAGAAAGCGCCTCTCGTGACGAACGCGACCAGGGTCTCCCTTTCCAAGCTATCGCAACGGCGGATAGCGGCGACACCGCGGTCCAGCGGTACCGTCGACCTTGGCCCGGTGGCAGAGTGGTTATGCAGAGGACTGCAAATCCTTGTACGTCGGTTCGATTCCGGCCCGGGCCTCCAACAAGGTTGAATTGATCGAACGCAAGGGTGTGGCCTAAGTTTGCTTGTTCTTGACAGGGAAATGCCGAAAGTCGATTGAGGGCAGAGGCGCACGTCGCAGAACGGGAAGAGGGCGCCTGGCGCAGCAAAGGGGTTTGGGTGGCCATGGACGAGAAAGAGGTGCCTGAAGCAGAGGCGGAGGTCTTGGTGTGGGAACCGGACGCGGCCGGGCCGGAGACCGCTCTGGATCAAGCCGCCCCCTCGCCCAAGCCGCAGTCGGAGGCCAAGGAAGAGGCGCCGGTCAAAGGCGAAGCGCCGGTCAAGGAACAGGCTCCGGCCAAGCAGGCCAAGCAAAAGGGCGATCAGAAGAACAAGAAGAAGTCTTCGGCCGTCATCCCCTCCGATGGCTTCACCGAATGGATGCGCAGCCACGAAGTAGCGGTCGGCTTCAGCACCTATCAGACCAGCAGGCTGTTGCTGGTGGGGGCTACCAAGACCGAGAAGGTCAGGATCAGCGAAGCGACTTTCGAGCGCTGCCTGGGGCTTTGGGGCAGCGGCAACAGCCTTTGGGTCGCCACGCTCTATCAGATCTGGCGGCTGGACAACCTCTTGGACGAGGGCAAGAACCATAAGGGTTTCGACCGGGTCTACGTGCCGCGCCAGGGCTATGTCACCAGCAGCGTCGATGCCCATGACCTGGCGATCAACGAGCGTGGCGAGTGCATCTTCGCCAACACGGCTTTCTCTTGCCTGGCGCGCACCAGCCCCAGCTGCAGCTTCGTGCCGATCTGGAAGCCGCCCTTCATCTCCAAGCTGAAGTCGGAGGACCGCTGCCACCTGAACGGCCTGGCGATGAAGGACGGCCGCGCCGCCTACGTCAGCGCTATTGCCGAGAGCGACGAGGCAAGAGGCTGGCGCGAGCTGCGCGGCGACGGCGGGCTCTTGATGTCGGTGCAGGACGACGAGATCATCTACCGCGGCCTCTGCATGCCGCACAGCCCGCGCTGGCACGAGGGCCGGCTCTGGGTGATTAACTCCGGCATGGGCGAATTGGGTTATCTGGAGCCGCCCGAGTGGCAGTTCACCCCGGTGTCTTTGCTGCCGGGCTATGGTCGCGGGCTCGCCTTCATCGACGACTATGCGGTGGTCGGCGTTTCCATGCCGCGCGATATGAAGACCTTCGGCGGCCTGCCGCTCGACGAGGTGCTGGAAGAAGCCGACATGATGCCGAAGTGCGGCCTCGTGGTGGTGAACCTCAAGACCGGCAAGGTCGACCATCACCTCTGGCTGGAAGGTCATATCGTCGAGCTCTACGACGTCACCCTGCTGCGCGGCGTCTCCATGCCGATGGCCTTGGACTTCACCGGCAAGGAGATCCGGCGCTGGATCAAGGTCGGCGATCCCGAGACCGATTGACGGCTCTCGCCCCGGCTTTCAGAGAACGAAGCCCGGTGTAGCGACGCTGTGTCGGGTTTCTTGCCCTTTGGGCGGCATGAACTTCTCTCCGGTTTGTCCCCAAGGTCGAGCTCGCAACTGCCGCCTTCAAGCAAGGCTTTCCGTCTCCTATCTCCTGTGTCTCTCGTGGGAGATCGCTCATGTCGTCCGATGCGCCTGAACCTCTGCGGTCTACCGAAGGCATGGTCGACTACGATCAGCATTCGGCCGTTCAGCAAGGCCTTGTCACCCGGCAAGCCGGGCGCATTGCCGCGCTGGTCGAGGCGCAAGGCCTGGTCGAGCCGGAATTGAAGATCGTCGATTACGGCTGCGGCCCGGGACGGAGCGCGATCGAGGCGGTGCGGCCTGCCGTGACGGCCTATCGCGCCCGCTTTCCGCGAAGCCCGATCGCCGTCTGCCATGCCGACCAGCCCGGAAACGACTGGAACGCCTTGTTCGCACTGGCAGCAGGACCCACCGGTTACGGCAGCGGCCAAGACGGCGTGCGCACCGAGGCGGCCGTCGGTTCCTTCTACGACCAGATGGTGGCACCGGCGTCCGTGGCGCTTGCCACCTGCTTCGTCGCCAGCCAATGGTCCAGCCATGCCATTCGGCTCTTGGCGCCGAACACGGTCTGGTTTGCCGACCTCGAGGGTGACGCGAGAGCGGAGATGGCAGCCGTCGCGCGCGCCGACTGGGTCAGGTTTCTGCGCTGCCGGGCCTTGGAATTGCGGCCGGGCGGCTCCTTGCTGGTCTCCACCTTGGGCGCTGTTCCCGACGCCGGCGAGGTCAATGGCGTTGCCGTGTCCGGTCGTGGGATCTACCGCGCCATCAACCTGGTCGCCCAAGATATGGCCAACGACGGCTTGCTCGACCGCGATGTCCTGGACCGCTTTCTCTTCGCCCTGTGGTTCATGACCGCGGAGGAGGTGCGAGAGCCGATCGAACGGGATCCCTTCCTGTCGCAAGCCTTCAGGATCCAAGAGCTTGGCGTCGAACCGGCGCCGGAGAACCCGGCCGACATCTTCGCCGATGCGATTGCCGACCCCGTGAGCTATGCGGCGCTTTATACCGGATATATGCGTGCCTTCGCCGACTCGACCCTGCGAACACAGTTGTTTGAGCCTTGCGCTGAAGGCGAGGCCGACAGGGATCGTTTGGCGAAGGAATTCTATAATCGCTTCGACAAGCTCTACCGAGATTTTCCGGCGCGCTATGCTTGCGAGACCTGGCACTTAACCGTCGTCCTTCAACGGCGGTAGGTGTAACCATCACGGTCGAGCCGGCGGCTGCCCTTCAGGCCTGGCCCAAGCGGCCGGTCTCGGCGAAGCGCTCCAGCCTTGCCCGATAGGGTGCGATGTCGATCCCCTGCCGCTGGAGCCAGTCGGGGTTGTAGTAGCTGTGGAGATAGCGCTCGCCCGGATCGCAGATCATGGAGACGATGCTGCCGGCGCGGCCCGCGGCCATCATCTCGGCCGCAATCTCAAGCGCCCCATAGAGATTGGTGCCGGTGGACGCGCCGCACTTGCGGCCGAGCAGGCCCTCCAGCCACCAGATGGCGGCGAGCGAGGCGGCGTCCGGGATCTTGATCATGCGGTCGATCACGCCAGGCAGGAAGGAGGGCTCGACCCTGGGCCGGCCGATCCCCTCGATGCGCGAGCCGCGCGGCGAGGTCAGCCCCCGGTCGCCGCTTTGATAGCTGTCGTAGAAGACAGAGAATTCCGGGTCGACCACGCAGAGCCGGCTGCGGGCGTAGAGCTCCGGCTGGTAGCGCAGATAGCGGCCGATGGTCGACGACGTGCCGCCGGTGCCGGCGCTGACCACGATCCAGTCGGGCACCGGGTGACGCTCCTTGGCGAGTTGGGAGAAGATGCTCTCGGCGATGTTGTTGTTGCCGCGCCAGTCGGTCGCCCGCTCGGCGTAGGTGAACTGGTCCATGTAGTGCCCGCCGAGGCTCTGAGCGAGCGCCTCTGCTTCGCCGTAGATGTCCTTGGGCTCCACCAGACGGCATTCCCCGCCGTAGAACGCGATCATCGCGATCTTCTCTTCGGCGGTGGACTTCGGCACCACGCAGATGAAGCGCAAGCCCAGGAGACGCGCGAAGTAGGCCTCGGAGATCGCGGTGCTGCCCGACGAGGCCTCGATGATCGGCGTATCGGCGCGCACCAGCCCGTTGCACAGGCTATAGAGGAAAAGAGAGCGCGCCAGGCGGTGCTTCAGGCTGCCCGAGGGGTGGGTGGACTCGTCCTTTAGATAGAGATCCACGCCCTTGAGGCAGGACAATTCCAGCTTGATGAGGTGGGTGTCGGACGAGCGGTTGTAGTCGGCCATGATCTTGGCGATGGCCTCGCTCACCCACGCGCGCTCTTCCCCCTCGAGGGCCTGGTCGAGCGACTGCAGTTCCGCCAAGGCCATGAGCCCGTCTTCCTCTCGCGATTGGCGATGCGCGCTGTGCAACGTCTCTCGCAATGCTAGCCAAGCGCGCCACCGCTGGAAAGCATGGACCTTTGCTTGCAGCTGCGTGGGAGTGGCAGAGCATCGACGGCAGGCTTGTGGGGCCTGCCGTCGACACTGGGCTCGTCGAATGGATATGAGAGTCCCCGGCGCTTGCTCCGCCGAGAGGCTGTCCGGCCGGGGTTACTGGCTGATCGCCCCGGTAGCGGCTTTGGTGGCGGCATCCGTAGCCGCGTTGGTCGCAGCATCGCTCGCCGCATCCTGCGCGCTCGCAGCGGCCCCCTCTGCGGAAGTCTGTGCGGCGGCGTCGGCGGCCTCGGACGCAGTCGAGGCGGCATCGCTCGCCGTGGCGGCACCTTCGCTGGCGGTGGTGGCAGCGGCGCCGGCGCTGCTCGCATCCGTGCTCCCCATCACGCTGTCGACGGCGGAGCCCGCGGCCTCGGACGCAGTGTCCTGCGCCGTGCTCTTCACCGCCGAGGTCACCGCACCGCCCTCGCTTCCCAAGGCCTGATCCACGCCGGTGCCGGCGGCGTCGGAGGCAGCACCTTGGACCGTGCTCTTGACCGCGGAGGTGGCGGAATCGGTGGTGGCGTCCGTCAGGGTCTGCGCCAGAACCGGTGCGGTGAGGAAGGACAGGCTTAGAGCCGTTGCCGTGAGGAGTTTGGAAGTCATGATGTTCGCCTTGCTGACCTCGGTTGCGGCCCAAACATCGGGGCCAAGGCCGCAAAGCTACAAGTAATGCCTGGGCCATTCAAAGGGTTTTGCCAAAATATTTGTCTCGCTAGACAAGCTCACAGTCGCGAATAAAGATTAAGACTTTCAAAATACGCTAAACGAAAGGCGATCTAGAGTGCAGTAAGAAGAAAATGTCAGTCGGATAATGAAAAGACCCGCTATAGCGAGCTATAGCGGGCCCTCTCATCGGCAAGTGGGGGTGAGGCCGGCGGTGAGACCGGCCTCCGGTCGGTCCGACCTTAGGCGGCAGTCGCCTTGGTCAGGGTCTCGATCGTGGTGTTGACGCGGGTCTGCAGGGGCTGGAAAGCCTCGTTGGCGACCTTCACGGACATCTCGGCGACCTTGGTGCTGTCGGCCATGGCCTTGTCCATGTGCTGCTTGGCGAGCTCGCTCTGCAGGTCCATCGCCTCCTTGATGGTCTTGACGCCCATGAAGGCCTTGGCGGCATTCATGTTGGCCTCGAAGGCCGACTGGGTCAGAGCCATCAGCTCCTTGGAGACGTTCTCGAAGCCCTTCGCCAGGATGGTGCCGGACTGCATGACGGCCTCGGCATTGTCCTTCTGCAGGTCGCTCAGCTGGCCGTAGTTCTTGAACAGCTGCTCGGAGAGCTTCTCGGTGTTCTCCTTGGCATAGGCGACATACTGCTCGTAGCCCTTCTGGGCGGCCTCGGTGCCGGCCTTCATCGCCTGCTCGAAGCTCTCCTTGCCGGCAGTGACGACGGCCTCGACCGGCTTCAGGGTCTCGGCGATGGTGTCTTCAACCTTCTTGTTGGCAGCCATTTCTCGTGTTCCTTCTTAGGTTCGTACAGTGGCGCTGGGCCTCAGCGCCGACCACTGGCTCCGCAAGTCGCCCGCCCGGGTGTTTCGGTTCGGTGCTGGCCTCGGCGTCCCCAAGGCGCCTGCGGCGGCCGTTTCATCACTTGCTGCCTTCGCTCTTTTGTGCAGTGCAGCATCGTCCCGGTAGATAGGGGTAGCCTCGTTGACCGTCAAGCGAATTTTGTGCGGTGCAACATAATTTTTTCGATGTATTTTTGCTCCCCGTAAAGGAGGCCTCGCGTGGGGAGCTGTTGCAGCGAGGCATCACTGCCATCTTTCCGTCGAAATCTCTTTCCTTCGCCTAGACAGATTCGCGACGGCGCTGATACATTTCGGCGTCTCCATAGAGAGTTATATGGGTTTCTTCAGGTTTGAGGGGAGCGTCGGGTGATGGCTCACTCAAGGCACCAGGTTCGGCAGAGAACGCGAGGGGTGGGATTGGTCCGGCGCCTCCTGGCCTATCTTCTTCTCTTGTCGGGGGTTTTCTTGCTGAACCTGGTGCCGGCGCAGGCCGGGCCCGATCGCTATGGCGCCATCGTGGTCGACGCGGCAACCGGAGAGGTCCTGCACGAGGAGCAGGCCGACCGGCGGCACTACCCCGCCTCGCTCACCAAGATGATGACCCTCTACCTCCTGTTCGACGCCGTCGAGCGCGGCCAGCTGACCATGGCCTCGCGGCTCACGGTCTCGAGCAAGGCGGCGTCCCAGCCACCCTCGAAGGTCGGCGTGACGGCCGGTTCCACCATCTCGGTCGAGCAAGCCATCCATGCCTTGGCAATCAAGTCGGGCAACGACGTCGCCGTTGTCGTCGCCGAGGGATTGGCCGGCAGCGAGGCCGCCTTTGGCCGAAAGATGACCGCCATGGCCCGGCGACTCGGTATGTGGCGGACCAACTTCTTCAATGCCTCGGGCTTGCCGGACGATCGCCAGCTCTCCACCCCGCGCGACATGGCCAAGCTCTCACGCGCGCTGCTCTACGACTTCCCGCAGCACTATCACTATTTCTCCACCTCGGGCTTCAGCTACGACGGGAAGCGCTTCAACTCGCACAACCGGTTGCTCTACAGCTACGGCGGGGCCGACGGGATAAAGACCGGCTACACCCGGGCTGCCGGCTACAACATCTCGGTCTCGGCGGTGCGCAGCGGGCGGCGCCTGATTGTCGTCGTCTTCGGTGCCGACAGCTCCAAGAAGCGCAATCGCAAGGCCGCGGCACTCTTGGACATGACCTTCCCGCGCGCGGATCCGGGCCATCCCAAGACCTTGGTGGCGCAAGCGCGCAGCGGTGGAAAGCTTCCCGCCTTGCAGCCCGTCTTGCTGCACAAGCCGCAGCCGTTGGCCGAGCCTGTCCTGGCCGAGCCTGTCCTGGCCGAGCGCCCACTGGAGGTGGCCGCAGTCGCAGCGCCGGCTTCCTCCGTTGTCCAGACTACGGCACAGCCCGCGGCATCGGCTCCCGCGCAGGCGGAAGCGAAGGCTATTCCCGTTGAGGCTGCTCCCGTGAAGCCCGCGGCCGTGTTGACCATGACCGCTGCCGCGGTCACGTCGGCCCCGGCGAAGCCGGTCCAAAAGAGCAGCGCCGACGCGCACTGGTCTATCCAGGTCGGCGCCTTCTCACTCTCCGATGCGGCAACCGCCGCGGCGTCGGAGGCTCTTCAGCAGAGCCGCACCTTGGCCGCCGGCAGGATACAAGTGGTCGAGGTCATGAAGGGCGAGAGCCGCCTCTACCGCGGCCGGGTCGCCGGCCTGGCGGAGAGTGATGCGCGCGAGGCCTGTGACTTCCGCATCCTGCATGGCGCACCTTGCATGGTGATCGCGCCTGGCGGCTGACACCTGGCACGCAGGCTGTACGCACCGCAATCCACCAATTCTGGCTCGCTGCAGGTCTTGAACGCCGGCTGACCCGATTAAAGTGTGCAGCAATCGAAGATTCTTGTACTCTCGAGCGACATCAACGTTGGTGGCCCATCTATCTCGCTGAGGACTGATGGAAGGCAGCGTTCTTCAGATAGCCTTCACTGCGGCCGGTGGCCTAGCCCTGTTTCTGCTGGCCATGAGCATGATGACCGACGGTCTCAAGGTCTTCGGCGGGCAGGGGCTCAAGGTGCTCCTACGAGACTGGACCTCGAACGCCGCGCGCGGTGTGTTCACCGGCGCCCTGGTGACGGCCGTCGTGCAGTCCTCGAGCGCGGTGACGGTCGCGACCATCGGCTTTGTGAACGCCGGCGTCCTCTCGCTGCGCCAGGCCCTTGGCGTCATCTTCGGCTCGAACGTCGGCACCACGATGACCGGCTGGCTCGTCAGCCTGGTTGGGTTCGGCTTCAAGATCGAAGCACTGGCCTTGCCCATCCTGGCAGTCGGCGTTGCAACGCGGCTGCTCGCATCAGGCAAGCGCGTACAGGGGCTGGGTGATGCTCTTGCCGGCTTCGGCCTCTTCTTCTTGGGTTTGGCCATCCTGAAGAGCGCCTTTGCCGGGCTTACCGACACTTACGGGGCCGATGCCTTCAGCGGAGCCTCCGGCATCTCCGGCCTTCTGCTGTTCCTTGGGTTGGGGTTTCTCGCCACCGTTCTGACCCAATCCTCCAGCGCCGCCATTGCCATCATCTTGACTGCTGCCACTCAATCGGTGATCACGCTCGACGCCGCGGCCGCGGCGATCATCGGCGCCAATATCGGCACCACCTCGACCGCAGTGCTGGCGGTCGTCGGCGCAACGCCGAACGCCAAGCGTGTCGCTGCCGGGCATCTCGCCTTCAATGCCGTCACCGGCGTGATCGCCCTCGTCATCCTGCCTGGCGTCCTGACGGCGCTGGCCTTCTTCAGCAAGCTCTTGGGGATGAGCGATCAGCCGGCTCCCCTGCTGGCCCTTTTCCACACCGTCTTCAACCTGCTTGGCGTCGCCCTCATACTACCCTTCACCGATCGCCTGGCACGTCGTCTAGACCGCCTCTTTCGTTCGGAGGAGGAGGATCTCGGCCGGCCGCAGCATTTGGACAAGACCGTTCTTGCGGCCCCTGTCCTGGCAGTGGCGGCGCTGAAGAAGGAGCTGTTGCGCCTCCAAAGTGTCGTCTGCGGGCTTGCCGTCGTTGCTCTGGGAAGCCAAGCAGCGAAACCGGAGAGAACAAGGCGGCGGTCCGAAGCAGCCCAGTCCTTGTCTGAGGCAATTGCGAATTTCACGACCTCCATTCGCATGGAGAACTTGCCACGCGATATCGCTGAGGAACTCCCCCAGGTCCTCAGAACGTCTCGCTATCTGGAAGAAGTGGCCCGGCAAATTCCTGCCACTGAGGCTCTTCGCCGTGACATCTGGAAAATCCATCACACGCCCACCAGTATTAGCATTAGAAATACTCTGAAACTAGCGGAGCGTGTCGTGGAGTCCTGTTTGATGCGTGGTGAAATTTCTCAAGACCTTGATGCCTTTAGGGCGGCATTGGAGCAATTTGAATCGAGCTATCAAGAAACCAAGGCAATGCTGCTTGTGAGCGCGGCCACACATGTTATCGAGGTCCGGCTCGCAGAGACCGTTCTCGATGCGCTCAGCCATACCCGTCGCTTGATCGATCAACTGGCAAAGGCCAGCCGGTATCTCAGGGCTGCCGACTCGGACGAACCCTCGGATCGGTCGAGCCAGGCCGATGAAGAAACACAGTTGGAGCCGTCAGGCGCCGACGATCCTTAAGGAACGCGCCGGGCAGGCCACTTCCGGCTGTGACGCGCCTCCTTTAGCGGGCAGACTGCCTGCATAGACAGCTCTCCGGGAGACAAGGCCATGTTCGAGACCACTCTTGCCGGCAGTCTGCCGAAGCCAGCTTGGTTGGCCGAGCCGGAGCGTCTTTGGGCGCCCTGGAAGCTGGAGGGCGCCGAGCTTGAACAAGGCAAGCGCGACGCCGCTTTGGTCTGGCTGAAGCTGCAGGAGGCGGCCGGCATCGACGTCGTCTCCGACGGCGAGCAGTTCCGCACCCACTTCGTGCACGGCTTCCTGGAACGCATCGCCGGCATCGACTGGCAGCGCAAGACCAAGATGGGCATCCGCGCCGACCGCTACGTCGTCGAGGTGCCGACCGTCACGGCCGCGCTCAGCCGGCCCAAGCCGGTCCATGTTGACGAAGCGCAGTTCATGCGGGCGCACACCGACCGCAAGCTGAAGTTCACCCTGCCCGGGCCCATGACCATCTGCGACACCATCGCCGACGCCCACTACGGCCGCCGCGCAGACATGGCGATGGCCTTCGCCGAGCTCTTGAATCAAGAGGCTCGTGAGCTCGAGGCCGCCGGCGTCGACGTCATCCAGTTCGACGAGCCCGCCTTCAACGTCTTCATGGACGAGGTCAAGCAGTGGGGCATCGCCGCCCTGGAGCGCGCCGCACAAGGCCTCACCTGCAAGGTCGCCGTGCACATCTGCTACGGCTATGGCATCGAGGCCAACATCCGCTGGAAGGAGAGCCTGGGCTCCGAGTGGCGCCAATACGAGGAGATCTTCCCGGCGCTGAACGCCAGCAAGGTCGATCAGGTGTCGCTGGAATGCGCTGCCTCCAAGGTGCCGCTGTCCCTGATCGGGCTCTTGTCGGACAAGCAGGTATTGGTCGGTTCCATCGACGTCGCCACCGAGCGCGTCGAGACGCCGGAGGAGGTGGCGGAGACCTTGCAGCAGGCCTCCCATCACGTCGATGCCGCCCAGATCCAGCCTTGCACCAACTGCGGGATGGCCCCTTTGCCGCGCGCTGTCGCCGCCGGCAAGCTCCAGGCGCTCGGCGCCGGTGCCGATTTGGCCAGACGGCGACTTTAGCCTGGAGCTGACAGCGAAGCGCAGGAAAGTGGCGTCGCGGGCCGGTCAGTGCTTGCCGACGAGGGGAATCCCGGTGGCCTCTGCGGTGGCGACGGTGATGGCCCGCATGTCCTCGGGCTCCAGATTGAAGAGATTGGTCTTGCCGGTGCAGCGCGCCATCATCGAGGCCTCGCCGACATTGGCCTTCAGGATGTTGGCGACGGCCCCTGCCCTTTCCTCGTCGCTTAGCCCCGAATCGAAGTCCAGGGAGCCGCCCGCGATGCGCCCGCCCACGGCCAGCCCGATCGGCATGGCATAGACCACGGCCGTGGCACCCATGGCGAGGAGCTTGGCGGCATCGGTGCCAGAGCGGGCGCCGCCATAGACCACGAGGTCGATGTAGCCTTCCTTCTTCATGGCGCGCAGCACCTGAACCGCGTCGCGTAGCAGGGAGAGGTTCGGCGTCCCGCCGAGCTCCGACCAGGGCGTCGCGATGCCGGCGGTGCCGTCCAGGACCAAGAGCTCGCAGCCCGCTTCGAAGGAGCGTTCGAGGACGGCCTCCAGATCCCCTGACGAAGAGACGAGGTAGCCGGTGAGCTGGTCGTCGCTGAGCCGTTTGGCCGGCGGGATCGTACCATCGGCGCCGAGGCCGAAGATCAGGCCTGCGGCGCTCTCCTCGGGGCTGTCGTCCGGCCCCAGGACCAGCTGCAGCCAAGCCGCGCCTTCGCCCGGCGCGCGCCGGCCGAGGTAGCCGCAGCCGGCGGCCGCCAGACCGGCGTCGAGTCCCGGCCAAAGCTGGCCCGGTGTCTGGTCGAAGCCGGTCACGAAGAAGGGTTTCGCCAGCGCCAGCTTGCCGCCCAGATCGGTCTCCACCTTGCAGGCCTCTCGGTAGGGATCGATCACCAGGCGCGACAGGTTGGCCGGCAGAAAGACCAGATCGTCCAGCGATGCCGGGCGGCCGTCGGGGAAGGGGTTGTCGCGCTGCGCCAGACGGCGCTGCAGCATGGCGCGCAGCTTCTTCGTATCCTGGGTGTTGGTGCGCGCCATGGAGAAGATGTCTTCGCGGTGCCCGACCGAATAGTCGGCCGAGCCGGTCTCGGCGTCGCAGCGATAGCAGCGCGCCGCCTCGGCCTTGGCGGTCTTAAGGTCGTATCCGCTCTCGATCTCCGGGAAGGCCGCGGGGGTCTCGCCGACGCCGTGGAACTCCTGCTCCTGGCGGGGAAAGCGCTCCCACATGATGTCCTGGGCGACCGGCACGCGGCGCGTGCGGTAGGGCGTGCGGTAGGGAAGCGGGTTCTCGATGCCGTCCAGGAAGCACTTGATGTAGTAGGCCGCGCGCTGGCCGTGATTCATCGACATGACGATGGTCGAGCCGCCGAAGGCTCCGTCGCCGGCGGCGAAGACCTTGGGGTCGGCGGTGCGCATGCCGGCGAAGTCGGTGCGCACCCGGTCCCGGTCCATCAGGCCCCGCTCGGCCAGATGGTCGCTCTCGGCCTGTTGGCCGACCGCTGCGATCACCATGCCGCAGTCGATCTCGTGCTCGGAGCCTGCCACCGCCACGGGCCTGCGCCGGCCGTCCTTGGGGTCGGGCTCGCCCATTTCGGTGCGCACGCAGGTCAGCGCCAGGCCGTTGCCCTTCGGCTCGATCGAGACCTGCTGGCTGTTGTAGATGAACTGGATGCCTTCCTTGATGGCGCCGTCCAACTCGTCCTTGCGCGCGGGAATCTCCTCCGGGCCGCGCCGGTAGACGACCTTTACCTCCTTGCAGCCAGGCATGCGCAAGGCCGAGCGGCAGGCGTCCATGGAGACGTCGCCGCCGCCGACCACGACCACTGTCTCGGGCAGCTCCGGGCGTTCGCCTGCATTGACGCGGCGCAGGAAGGAGACGCCGTCCACCACCCGGTCGTCATCCTCGCCGGGGATGTTCATTGCCTTGCCCCACCAAGATCCGATGGTCAGCAGGACGGCGTCGTGCCGGTCCTTGAGTTCATCCAGGGTTACGTCGCGGCCCAGCGCGCAGTTGAGGTGCGCCTTGATGCCCGGGCATTTGACGAAAAGGCGGTCGAGATCCTCCTGGATCGTGCCAACCGGCAAGCGGAAGGCGGGAATGCCCCAGACCATCATGCCGCCCAGGCGGTCCGACATCTCGTAGACATGCACCTCGAAACCGGCGACGGCCAGATCGTGCGCTGCAGTGAGGCCGGCGGGGCCCGCCCCGATGATGCCGATGCTCTCCTTGCGGGTGACCGGGTGGGACTCGGGCTGAAAGTCCTTGCCCAGGCGATCCATCACCGTGCGCTTCAGATTGCGGATGGCGATCGGGCCGTCGGACTGGGCCCGCCGGCAAGCCGGCTCGCACGGGGCATCGCAGACCCGCCCGCAGATCGAGCTGAAGGGATTGGTGGCGGTGATGGCCTCGAAGGCCTCCGGCCACTTCTCCTCCCAGATGTAGGCCAGGTAGGAAGGCGCGTCGGTGCCCACCGGACAGGCCACCTGACAGGGCGCCGGCACAAAGTGGCTCTCGCGCGCATGGTCCTCGTAGTCGGGCGGCGCGTCGGGCACGTCGATGCGGTTGATGTCGTAGACGTCACTCATAGCTTCACTCTCGCCTGGCTGGGCACTGATGCATGCCGTTGGCTAGGTTTTTTCGACCGATCTTAAGGCGTCGTTCGCCCTACCCCGACTGCTGCAGCGCCAAGGCGGCGGTTTCGTCGCGCTGGTCGGGTTCGTAGGGCAGGCCGGTGATTGCCGCGGCCTCGGGGGTGAGCGCCACTAGGTCCTGCAGTCCCAACTGCGTGACGTCGTCGTAGCCTAAGGACTTGGTCACGGCAGCGATCTGCCAGCGCACCGATTCCAGGAAGCGGTGGATGTTCTGCGCTTCGAGCGAGGGCTTGTAGCGCTGTTCGTGCGCCGGATCCTGCGTCGCGATGCCGGTGACGCACTGGCCCACGTGGCACTGCATGCAGGCGATGCAGCCCCCGGCGATGATGGCTGCGGTACCGAAGGCCGCGGCGTCCGCACCCAGGCAGAGCGCCTTCACCACGTCGATGCCGTCGCGCAGGCCTCCCATCAGCACCAGCTGGATCTTCTCGCGCGCCTCGATTTCCTTGAGCGCATCGATGGCCTCGATGATGGCGGCCAGGGTGGGGATACCCACGTACTCCAGGACCTCTGCGCTGCCCGCACCGGTGGAGCCCTGCATGCCGTCGAGCTCGACGAAGTCGAAGCCATCCTTGACCGCGATCTTGATGTCGTCTCGCACCCGGCCGGCCCCGAGCTTGACGCTGACCGGCAGCCGATAGCCCGTTGCCTCGCGAAACTCCTGGACCTTGATGACAAGGTCGTCCGCACCCAGGATATCGGGATGCCGCGAGGGTGAGCGCAGGTCGATCCCCGGCGGAATGCCGCGGATCTCGGCCAGCTCTGGCGTGACCTTCTTGGCCATGAGCTGGCCGCCGAAGCCGGGCTTGGCGCCTTGGGAGATATAGATTTCCAAGCCGTTGGCGCGCTTCATGTCGTGGATGTTCCAGCCCAGGCGGCCGCCCAGGCACTGGAAGATCAGCTGCTCGGCCGCGCCGCGCTGGGCATCGGACATGCCGCCTTCGCCGGTGTTCTCGGCGATGCCGGAGAGGGTCGAGGCCATGCCGACGGCCCGCTTGGTCGAGGCCGAGAGCGCGCCATAGCTCATCGGCGCGATCATCACCGGCATGGAGAGCTTCAAGGGTTCGGCACCGTTGATGCCGCCGACCTCGGTGGCCATGCGGACCTCAGAGATCACATCGGCGCTTGCGGTGTCCGCCCGCACCGGCTTGCGGAAGGCGAGGTCGGCCAGGTGCGGCAGCGCGCGGGCACCGCCGTAGCCGCGCACCCGATAGCGGCCGATCTGCGACTTGATGTAGATGTCCTCCTGGACCTTCGGATTCCAATAGTCGCAGCCGCCGGAGAAGGAGAAAAAGGGGATCGAGCGCACCTGCGGCTCGGAGGTGCCGTAGCGCAGGCCCTTGCCGGCATTGACCACCTTCTGGAAGCGGCCCTGGAAGGGGATCTCAAAGCGATCGAGGAAGGCGCGGATATCCTCGTCCTCCTCCGCGGCGATGTCCCCGACCATGGCGTCGGAGCCGAGCGAGTTGATCTTGCCGGCGACGTAGATCTCGCCGGCCGACATGTCCTCGCCGACACGCTCGCCGGAATTGCCCAGGATGATGATCCGGCCGCCGTACATCATGTAGCCGGCCATGAAGTTGGCATTGCCGCAGCACAGCAGGGTGCCGGCCTTCATCACCTGGCCAGAGCGCGAGCCCATGTTGCCCTTGATGACGATATCGGCGCCGCGGATGGCCACGCCGGCGATCGCGCCGGCATTGCCGCCGACGATCACCGAGCCTCGGTAGATGTTGTCGCCCAGGCCCCAGCCGACGTTGTTGTCGACCTCGAAGCGCGCGCCGTCGGTGAGGCCGGCACAGAAGTAGCCGGCCGAGCCGCGCACCCGGACCGTGATCGGGGAAGTGAGCCCGACGCCGATGTGATGGCGGGCATCGGGGTTCAGGACCTCGACATCCTCCCCCTTCTCGCCAAGCGCCCGGATCTGCTCGTTGGCCTCGCGGACGTCGACCCGCGCCAGGTCTATCTGTGCCATGTGTTGTAGGTACCCGGGGCCGGCTCCAAGGTGTTGAGCGCCTGGCCAGGGAAAAGCTTGTTGAGCGAGACTTCTTCCGACGCGATCGCGATCATCTCGTCGTTCTCGTAGAGGATCATCGGCTTGACCGCGAGGCGATCCTTGGCATAGCCGATCTCGTCCTTGGTGGAGACCAGGAAGGAGAAGGTGCCGTCGAGATCCTCGATCGAGGTCTTCAAGGCCTCTCTCAGCGGGATACCCTGCTTCAGCTTGTCTGCCAGATAGACCGCGATCAACTCACTGTCGTTGTCGGTGTTGAACTCGAAGTCGCGTTGCTCCAAGCGCCGGCGCATCTTCCAGTAGTTGGTGATCTGGCCGTTGTGGACGATGGCGATATCGGCGAAGCCGGTTGCCCAGAAGGGATGCGCGGCTTCGGGCTTCACATCCGATTCCGTGGCGAGGCGCACATGTCCGAGGCCGTGGCTTCCAGCGAAGCTCTGCACATGGTAGACGTCGTCCACGTCGTGCGCGCCGCCGATGTCCTTGATGATCTCCAGGCTCGACCCGATGGAGATCACCTTGGCCGCATGCTCCAGGTCGTAGCCCAGCCGCTGCACATCTCCGGAGAAGTCCACCACCACCCGATAGGTGCCGCCGACGCTCTCGTCCTCGACGATTTCGGCGCCGTGGCGGTCGAGAATCTCCTTGATCTTGCCGACGGCCTTCTCCCGGCCCTCGTCGCCGCCCACGAAGAAGCGCAATCTCAAGCGGTTGTCGAATGGCTCGCCATAGAGCGCGAAGCCGGTCGAATCCGGACCACGATGCTGGCAGCCGTCGAGCATGTCGATCAACGCCTGGCCCGTGGTGCGATTTCGCATGTCACCGACATGCTTCAGCATGATTCCAGCGATGCCGCACATGGCTTGCTTCCTCCCAAAACCGGATCTTCCGTGATCTAGGCTGTTTCTCGCAAGATGCAATAATTTTTACCAGCGGTAAACCGCCTATCTCCCGCGTCAATAGGCAGCTTCTTCGGCCGCGCCGTTATGACCTGGCGTTTGCCCGGGGCTTGACGCCATGCGATGTTCGGCAAGGCGATACACGCTGTGTGAAGGAGCGGTTAGGTGACGGAAAAGACCCCCGACCCCGTTATTGTATTTGCATCTTTTCGGCCGAAAGCCGGCCAAAGGAGACAAGTTCTTCAAATACTGCAAGGAATGGTGCAGCCGACACGAGCAGAGCCGGGAAACATGACTTACGATCTCTACGAGGCGAGCCAGACGGCGGGGGAGGAAGGCTCCTTTCACCTCTTCGAGAAGTACGAAGGCCCGGCGGCATTGGAGGCCCATCGCGCCAGCGAGCACTACAAGCACTACCGGGCCGCGATCGGCAGCCATCTGGCCGAGCCCATAGCCGTGCAAGTGCTGAGCGCGGTCGACGCCAAGGCATGACGGCACCGAGTTGCCGTCATACCCTAGTCTGCGCTAGGAGCTCGGATCGCGGTAGCGCGCGAAGGGAACCACGGCAATCGGCACCAGCTCGACCAGAAGCCCCGGTATCACCAAGCCCGGCGTTTGAATGAGGATACTGACGGGCGCCGTCTCGCTGGTGAAATTCTCCGAGCGCACCTTCTGGATAGCCGGCAGGTCGCCCCGATCGAGGAAATAGACGGTCAGCGAGACGATGTCGTCGAGCCGGCCGCCGACGGCCGCCAGAATGCGTTCCACATGATCGAAGCAGAGCCGGATCTGGGTCTCGCAGTCCCCGGCGCCGACCAGCTCTCCCTTGGCGTCCCAGGCGACCTGGCCGGTGATATGGATGACACGGCCTTCCGGCTCGACCACGGCGTGATTGAAGGCCCTGCCCTTCTGCGGCCAGAGCCCCGGCGGATTGAAGCGTATGGTCATCACCAGCTTTCCAATTGTTGCGCCGGTCAGTCTGCAAGATCGCAGCCAGGCTGCAGCGTGCAATTTGCGAAGGGGTGGTTCCCCGATTGTGGGCTGCCGTCCCCACCGGTTTTTCCACGCCGGGGCCGCGGTGTGGCTAGGGGATGAGAACGGTGGCGCCCTCGGTGGCCCGGCTTTCCATCGCCCGATGGGCGGCGACGGCATCCTTCAAGGGATACTGATTGACCACCTTGGCTGAGATAATGCCCTTTCCGATCGCGGCGAAGAGGGCCTCGCCGGTGGCGACCAGGTCGGCGCGCTTGGCGACGTAGTGCATGATCGCCGGGCGGGTGATGAAGAGCGAGCCGCGCGCGCCGAGGTCGGCGATGATGTCGAGCGGCTCCGGCGGGCCGGAGACATGCCCATAGGAGGCGCAGACCCCCAAGGGCCTAAGGCAGTCCAGCGATCGCTGCAAAGTCTCCCGGCCGATCGACTCATAGACGACGTCGACGCCTTCTCCACCGGTCAGCGCGCTGACGCGGGCGACGAAGTCCTGGTGCCCGCGAACGATGGGATGGTGGCAGCCGGCCTCGGCCGCCGTCTCCGCCTTGGCTTCGGAGCTGACCGTGCCGATGACCGTAGCACCCAGCGCATTCGCCCATTGGCAGAGCAGCAGCCCGGTGCCGCTTGCGGCGGCATGCACCAGGATCGTGTCGCCGGGCCGCACCGGATAGGTGCGATGCAAGAGGTAATGCGCGGTCATGCCCTTCATCAGCAGGGACGCCACCTGGGCCGAATCGAGGCTCTCCGGCAGAGGCAGCAGGCGCTCGGCCGGATAGGTGCGGTGCTCGGCATAGGCGCCCACAGGCGGCAAGCCATAGGCGACCCGGTCACCGGGCTTGAAGAGGCTGACCTCGGCTCCGATGCTCTCCACGATGCCGACGCCTTCGAATCCCAAGACGCAAGGCCTGGGCGGCACCAGCCAAGGGTGCGGGACGCCGGCGCGGTGGTTAAGGTCGGCGAAGTTCACGCCGATCGCCAGGTGCCGCAGGCGCACCTCGCCGGGACCGGGCTCGGCGACCGGCCAGTCTTGCCACCGCAAGACCTCGGGCGGCCCTTGCTCGTGTATGACTTGAGCCTTCGGCATCGCGCATCTCCCCTAGCCGGTGCTGAGGGACCCTGGGTCGGGGCGCAGCTTGCCTCATTCAGCGCAGGGATGAACAGGCTCTCCAGGCCGCCCCAGGCTCGGGCGCTCAGTCGCAGCACTTGCCTGTGAGCTGGATCGGCGGGCAGGGAACCGTGCCGTAGGAGCAGAACACGCAACAGTCGCCGGGCTTGGGCCTGAGCAACCGGCCGCAGCCCTTGCAGTCGTAGAACCACAGGCAGGCGTTGGTCGGCATCGTCTCGCTTTCGGCGTGGCCGCAGCCGGGGCAGGTGACGATGGAGTTGAGGACTAGATTGTCTTCTTGCGTCGCCACAGCGCGTATCCCGTGATTGCAAGGAAAACCGCCAGCGCCGGAAAGAGGAAGAAGTCGAGGTATCCGACGATGGCGGTGGCGCCCAGCGCACCCAGCAAAACGACGAGCAGCGGCGTGAAGCAGCACAGCGCTGTCACCAGGCTGCCAAGCAGACCGATCTTGAGCAAGCGGTCCTTCACGACGACTCCGTCCAGTAGCTCGACAGCAGGTCTATGGCAGGCAGCTCCCACAACGGTGCTGACGCCGCAACCGCAAGGAACAAAGTCGCAAGGCAGAGCAGAGCGACGCTGCCACGAGTGGGCCTTCCGGTGCAGCTGCCGAACCTGCCGAATAGACTGATCCACGCCCCAAGGACCACCACGCCGACCACGACGAGAGTGAGGGTGCGATAGGCCACCAGTGGGCCCAAGAAGGAAAGCCATGCGCCGCCAAGGCCAAGCAACGCCAGGCCCAGCGGTAGGACGCAACAGGATGCGGAGAGCAACGCAATCCCGCTCGCGAGCAGCAGGGCCGGGCTGGTCCAGGAAACCCTCTCGAGCCATCTTGCTTGGGGTGGCGTTGCGCTCATGCGGCAATTCATGCATCCTGTAGCCACTACAGCTTCAAGCGAAATCGGCAGATGCACGAGATTGGCGAGGCAGCTCGACTGAGCGGTGTCAAGGTCGAGACCATCAGATACTACGAGCGCGACGGCGTCGTGCCCCCGCCCGATCGCTCCGCCTCCGGGCGCCGCCTCTACGATAGCGCCGCCGTTGCCCGCCTGCGCTTCGTCAAGCGGAGCCGCGACCTCGGATTTTCCATCGCGGACATCAAGACCTTGATGGCGCTTGCCCCGGCCAGCGGGCGCGCGTGCGGTGACGTGAAGGAGATTGGCGAGAGACACCTGCGCGACGTGCGAGTGAAGATCGCCGACCTTTTGGAGCTCGAAGACGCACTGGTCGCGCTTATCCACGACTGCGACAGCGGCCGGTCCGACTGTCCCGCATTGCGCAAGCTCTTCGCTGCGTGAAGAGCGCGCCGGGCGAGGTTGAGGTCGGCCCGCAGGGCTTGCGCTCCCGGCGCCGTGCCGGGCTGACGGTGCTGATGGCCTGCATCGTGCTGTCTTGCGTGATGGGCACGGTGCACGCCTTCTCGGTCTTTCTGGAGCCCTTGGAGGTTCGCTTTGCCATCGGCAGGGACTTAGCCAGCCTCACCTATTCGCTGGCCTTGGTGGCCTTGACGCTCGGTGTGTTGGTCGGACACCGGATCTATGGCCGCTTCTCGCCGCCGGTCCTCACTCTGGTGCTTTGCTTGGGTGCCGCCGGCGGACTGCTGCTTGCGGCCTTCGCCCGGGAGATTGCCGTCGTTTGGCTGGGCTACAGCGGGATTTTCGGCTTTGCCAACGGGTTGGGCTACGGCTTTGCCTTGCAGTTCGCAGCCCAGGCCAATGCGCGGCGCGGCGGCATGGCGATGGGGCTGGTCACTGCGGTCTACGCCTTGGGTGCGGCCTTGGCCCCGCTGCCGTTATGGGAAGCCTTGAGAGCCGGTGGCCTGACGGCCGGCCTGGTGACGATGGCGGCTGTCGTCGCTTGTGCGGCACCGCTGGGCGCCTTTCTGTTCTGGCGCGCCGGGCTCACCTTCCAGCAGGAACCAAGGTCGGGCCAGGGGCGCGCGGCTTCCGATCGCGGTGCATTGGCCTTGCTGTGGGTCGGCTATGGCGCCGGTGTTGCGGCCGGCTTGGCGGCCATCGGCCACGCGACCGGAATAGCGCGGGCCGGCGGTGCCACCGACATCGCCCTGCGGGTAGCGCCGATCGCCATCGCGGTCGCCAACATGACGGGGGGGCTCCTGGGCGGCTGGCTTTGCGACCGTCTGGCGCCGCGGCGTCTCTTGATCGCCTTGCCCATTCTTTCGGCCTTGGCGCTCGGCCTTCTGGCGAGCGGCCTCCAGGCGGGCGCGCTGGTTGCCGGTCTCGCCGCCGTGGGTTTTGCCTACGGCGCCATCATTGCCGTCTATCCGGCCGCGATCGCGCAACGCTTCGGGGCCTTGGCGGGTGTCAGGATCTATGGCCGCGTGTTCACCGCCTGGGGCACGGCCGGCCTCTTGGCGCCGTGGGCAGCCGGGCTCCTGTTCGATCTCTCGAGCAGCTATCGGCCGGCCCTGATCTGCGCTGCCCTTCTCGCTCTGCTCTCCGCTCTAGCCGCGATCAAGATGCCGCCGGGCTCGGGCGTGATCTCCGATCGCTGACTCGGGTGAGCGACAGGGATTGGCGGGCGGTATCGCAGAGGCGCCAAGGCCCCAAGCCGGGAGCCTTCGGTCAACTCTAGATCATTTCGGCTGGATAATCCCGGCGCTCTCGGCGATGATCGCTGCAATTGGCGAAGCGAAGAGAGGAAAGCACACCGACCAGGGTTCGACGTGGTGCAGAAGGCAATTCTCGCCCATTGAAAGGATGGCAGTGCCATCCGGTTAGACCTCTCTTTCACCAGCCAGGATAAGTCGTGACAGCAGCAAGCCACACACCACGTGCTCAGGGCCTCAAGACAAAGGTACTCGCAGCGGGATTGGGGAACGTTCTCGAGTGGTACGATTTCGGTTGCTACGGCTTCTTCGCCGCCATCATCGGTCAGCAGTTCTTTCCCTCGGATAACTCTCTGACCTCGCTCATCGCGGCCTTCGGCGCCTTCGCCGCCGGCTACATCGCACGCCCGATCGGCGCCGTGATCCTGGGCCATGTCGGCGACAAGATCGGCCGCAAGACCGCGCTTACCGTCGTGGATCAGCGTGATGGGGGCGGCGACCGTCGCCATCGGCCTCTTGCCGGGTTATGCCTCGATCGGCGTCGCGGCGCCGATCCTGCTGATCTTGCTTCGCGTGCTGCAGGGCTTTGCGGTTGCCGGGGAATACTCGACCTCGACGATCTTCCTCATCGAGCACGCGCCGCCCGGAAAGCGCGGCTATATCTCCAGCTGGTCGACCGTCGGCCAGTTTTTCGGCCTGCTCTTGGGCTCCGGCGTCGGCGCTTTGGTCAGCAGCTTCCTGACCGAGGCCGAGGTGCAGTCCTGGGGCTGGCGCGTGCCCTTCCTGGCGAGCGTGATCATCACCGGCCTGGGGTTCTATTTCCGCAGCAGCATGACCGAGACCCCGGCGATCGAGACCGAGGAGGTGGAGGAAGACTATCCGGTGGTCCATGCGGTCAAGACCGAATGGCGGACCTTGCTGATCTACATGGCCATGATCGTCATGACCAGCGTCGGCTGGGCCGTCGCCTTCATCTATGCGGTGAACGACTTGACCCAGCGCATGCATGTCTCGACCGCCAAGGCGCTGGACATCAACACCATCGCGATGTTCGGCATTCTTTTGATCACACCCTTTGCCGGCGCGCTCTCCGACCGCATCGGGCGCAAGCCGCTGGCGATCTTCGCGGCGGCCGGCACCGCGCTCCTGGGCTTGCCGCTCTGGTGGCTGATCCATCACGAGAACGCCGCCTACATCGCGGTCGGCCAGCTGTCCTTCGCCCTGCTCTTCGCCCATCGGCTGGGCGGTCTACGCCGTCATCATCGTAGAGCTGCTGGCGCCCCGGGTGCGCTGCACGGTGATCTCCATCGGCAACGGCGTCGCCTATGGCCTGTTCGGGGGCTTGACGCCGATGGCGGTGACCTATCTGGTCGAGCGCACCAGCGACGACTATGCCCCAATCTATCTCCTGATCGCGATGGCCGTCATCTCGCTGATCGCAACGATGCTCTTGCCGGAGACCTTCAAGCGTCACGTGCCAGGCTCGGCGCATGAGGCCGAGCGGGGTTAAGACGAGCCGGCGCGGGCCTGCGCCCTTGCCGAGCCGCCATGTCCGCCCTGAACACTCTGGCTAATCTGCTCGCCTATTTGGCATTGCGCCGCGCTGCAGAGATCAAGGCGGACGCCATAGTGTCAGCTTGGAAAGGGGCCCGCCTGGGCATGTTCTACTGTGCCCTGATCGTCCAGCTGACTAGGATTCTCGCCCCGTCAACAACGCCAATCTTGGGTGGCAGTGCACTCACGCCGGCTTGACCCCCAAGGTCGTGTGCAGGCTGGAGACCACGTCGTCGGGCAGCTGTAGGCGGCTTGCCAGAGTCTTCAAGTAGGCGGTTTCGGCCGGCGAGGGCGTACCCACGGCGACGATGGAGGCGGCATAGACCTCGGCCGCGACCTCCGGCGAGCGCGCGCCGGCGACGATGGGCTCCATGTCGAAGGGTCTGCCCATTTCGGCGAAGAGGAGGCTCTGCTCCTCCGGCGACAGCGCCAGATTCTCACCGTGCGCCAGCATGGCCTTCTGCTCTTCCTCGTCGATGTGGCCATCGGACTTGGCCGCCGTCACCATGGCGGCGATCAAGAGCTTGGCCAGTGCCTCGCGCTCGCCCTCGTCGGCCGGCACATAGGCGCTGCCTTCCGGCGCCGGCGGCAGCTGAGCCGGGGCCCGCGGCGCCCTCGTCCGCCTTGGCGGCCTTGTTCTTCTGCCAGGCATGATAGGCGAGTGCGCCGAGGGCGGCGATGCCGCCGTACTTCAAGGCGCCGCCGGCGATGTTGCGGCCGGTGCCGGTCAAGAGCAGGCCCGCCGCAGCGCCGCCGGCCAGCATCTTCTTGCCGGGCGTATCCAACACTTGGTTGCCCTTGTTCAAAACCTCGCCGCCGGCGTTCATCAATTGGCCCAGCAATCCGTTCAGACCACGCATCTGGCTGGTCTATCCCTCGCTTGCTCGTGTCCAAGTCGCAGCAGATATGGGGACGGACGGGCGCTTTGCCAGCGCTCAGGCCTTCTCCTTTTCCAGCCAGCGGCGCTCTGCCTCGGCGTCGCTGTCGCGTGCCTCGACCCAGCGCGCCTCCCCGTCCTGCTCTTCGACTTTCCAGAAGGGGGCCTTGGTCTTCAGCCAATCCATAAGGAAGGAACAGGCCTCGAAAGCGGCGTGGCGGTGGGGCGCTGGCACACGCGGTCATGACGATGCGATCGCCCGGGACCAGGCGGCCATAGCGGTGGATGATCAGGCTGGCGCTCAAGGGCCAGCGCGCCGTCGCTTCCTGCTCGATCTCGCCGAGCATCTTTTCGGTCATGCCGGGATAGTGCTCCAAGGTCATGGCCGCGACGTCTGCCGGCGCGCCGTCGTTGCCGACACTAGATCGCACCAGGCCGATAAAGACGGCGAGCCCGCCGATCTCGTGCCGGCCATCGGTGAGCGCCGCCAGCTCGGCGCCGACGTCGAAATCCTCTTCCTGCACCCGGATCATCGCGCTAGCCGCCCGTCACCGGCGGAAAGAAGGCGACCTCGTCGCCGGGGCCGATGGCGGCATCGGGCTTGGCGAAGTCCTGATTGACGGCTGCGCGCAGGCGCTCCGGCTCGGCGAAGGCTTCGGCGTAGCCCGGCCCGCGCGCGGCAAGCCACGTCATCAGCTGGCCGACGGTGGTGACCTCGCTGGGCAGGGTCACCTCTTCTTCGGCCAGGCCGATCCTGGTCTTCACCCAGGCGAAGTAGAGCAGTTTCATGCCAGGACCTCGCTGAAGGGCAGGAAGGGCAAGGTGCTGCCTGCCGCGATGTCGGTCAAGGCCTCGTCGAGGATCAGGAAGCCCTCGCTCTCGGCCACGGAAGAGAGGATGCCGGCCCCCCTCGCGCGGAAAGCGGTGCGCCCTCGGCAGGCCGTCGGCCTGGCGCTCCAGGCTGACCCGCAGCCACTCCTGGCGCTCGCGCTTCTTGCGGTGCTTGAAGGCGGTGACGACGGGGAAGGTGGCGGGCGGCCTGGGTGCGGCACCGGTCATCTTCTGGATCAGAGGGGCGCACCAGGGCAGCGAAGGTGACGATGCAGGCCACCGGGTTTCCGGGCAGGCCGACGAAGGCGGTGCCGCCCAGCTGACCCAACGCCACCGGCCGCCCCGGCTTGATCGCCAGGCGCCAGAAATAGAGCGAGCCACCGGCTGCCTCCAGGGCCGCCTTGACGTGATCCTCTTCGCCTTCGGAGACGCCGCCGGTTGGAGATCACCAAATCATGCCGCTTGGCGGCTTCGGCCAAGGTCTCGCGGATGAGATCGTGGCGATCGGCCAGGATGCCCAGATCGCTGACCTGGCAGCCTTCGGTGCGCAGCAGGCCGGCGACCGAGTTTCGGTTGGCGTCATAGACCTGGCCGTCGCCGCGCGCAGCGCCCGGCTCGGCCAGCTCGTCCCCGGTGGAAAGGATCGCGACGCGCAGCGGCCGCGAGACCGAGAGTTCGGCACAGCCGACACTGGCCGCCAAGCCCAGATCCCAGGGCCGCAGGCGACGACCGAGCGGCAGCACCTCGCTGTCTTTCTCGATGTCCTCGCCGGCCAGCCGCCGGTTGGCGCCGCGCTTGATGCCCGGCCGGATCACCACCTGCTCGCCGTCGCGGCGGCAGTCCTCCTGCATCATGATGGTGTCGGCGCCTTCCGGCATGGGGGCGCCGGTGAAGATGCGAATGGCCTCGCCCGCCTTGGCCCGCCGGTTCAAGGGATGGCCGGCCGCGGCACGTCCGGTCACGGGCAACAGGGTGTCGCCCTCCGGGTTCAAGTCCTCGAAGCGCACTGCGTAGCCGTCGACGGCGGCGTTGTCGTGCGCCGGCACGGCTATGGCGGCGATGACCGCCTTGCGCAGCACCCGGCCAAGGCAGGCCCTGAGCGGCCGGCTCTCGATATCGGCCACGATCGGCACCCTTTGGCCCAGCATCTCCAGGGCGTCACCCAACGGCAGAAGGGGGCCGCCGAAGGCGAAGCAGTCGTCGCTTAGCTGGGCCACGTCGCCCCCTCCTTCTCTGCGAGCCTGCAGTGGCCCACAAGAAAGTCTGCGATCGCCTCGATCCGGTTGAGCGGCAGCACCGGCAAGGGACAGTCCGGCAGCGCCGCGTCGCTGGCGACGGCCAGGACCCGTGGGTCCTCCGGCCAGATCGGCGGCTTGCCGAGGCTCGGTCGGTGGACCTCGATTTTGTCGTGATCTTCGCGCTTGAAGCCTTCGATCAGGACAAGGTCCGACCGGCTCTAGCTTCTCAAGGAGGTCAGTGCTGCTGGGCTCCGGCGCCTCGCGATTTTCGGTCATCAAGGCCCAGCGCTTGGCCGAGGAGACCAATACCTGGTGCGCACCGGCCTCGCGGTGACGGTAGGAATCCTTGCCCGGGCGGTCGACATCGAAGCCGTGATGGGCATGCTTCAAGGTGGAGACCTTGAGGCCGCGGGCGACCAGCAGCGGGATGAGCCGGGTCACCAGCGTGGTCTTGCCGCTGCCCGACCAGCCGGCGAAACCGACGACGCGCTGGCGCTGGCGCCCCTTTTCCTTTCCGTCCTGCATCACGCCAAAAATAGGGCCTTCCGGCCGCCTGTCCAAGGCAGAGCTCATGCCGGCCGGCGCATATGCTCGATGCCGCCTTTCAGATAGTCCCAGCCGGTGACGAGCGTCAGCCCTGCCGCCAGCCACAGCAGGGCGCTGGCGAACCATCCCCAGCCCGCCCCGAAGACCGGCACCAGTATCAGCGCGGCGACGGCCACCAACTGGACCGTGGTCTTCCATTTGGCGAGCTTGGTCACGTGCACGGTGACCCCGTGCTCGCTCATGTACTCGCGCAAGCCCGAGATCAGGATCTCGCGCGCCAGGATGACGATCACGGCAGCCACCTCCCAGCCGCTCACGTCCCTGATCGCGACCAAAACCACCAGAACGGCGACCACCAGCAGCTTGTCGGCGATGGGATCGAGAAAGCGGCCCAGCGGCGAGACCTGCGCGCGCTCGCGTGCGACGTAGCCGTCTGCCCAGTCGGTCAGGCTGGCCAGAATCATCACGAAGAAGGCGCACCAACGTGCCCAATCGGCCGACGGCAGCAGCAGCAAAGCGATCGGCAACACCAGCAAGACCCGGAAGAGAGTCAGGAGGTTGGGCAGGGTCAACAGCGGGATCTGCGCGGGCGAGGAGGAGTCCATTGCCCGATCCTAGCACCGTGCAAGCCGGGATCGCATCCCCTGCATGTGGGCTCTCGCCGTCAACTGGAATGAAAATGATCGTGGATCTTCTGCGCGACCGTCTTGGAGATGCCGGGCACGGCCTCCAGGTCGGCCAGCCCGGCGCGTGAGACCGCCTGCGCCGAACCGAAATGCAGGAGCAAGGCCTTCTTGCGCTTGGCGCCGATGCCGGGGACGGCGTCCAGGACCGAGGTGAGCCTGGTCTTGGTGCGGCCGTGGCGATGGGTGCCGATGGCGAAGCGGTGGGCCTCGTCGCGCAGGCGCTGGATGAAGTAAAGCACCGGGTCGCGCGGTTCCAGCAAGAGCGACTCGCGCTCGGGCTGGAAGAGGCGCTCGCGCCCTGCGTCGCGGTCCGGCCCCTTGGCGACGCCCAGCAAGGCCACGTCGTCGATGCCGAGCTCGGCCAAGACCCGTTCGGCGACCTGTAGCTGGCCGCGGCCGCCGTCGATCATCACCAGATCCGGCCAGCTCTTGCCCTCGCGGTCGGGATCCTCTTTCAAGGCCCGGCTGAAACGGCGGGTCAGCACCTCCTCCATCATCGCGTAGTTTCGTCGCCGCCGCCCTTGCCGCGGATGCCGAACTGGCGATAGGCCGTCTTCACAAAGCCTTCCGGGCCGGCGACGATCATGGCGCCGTAGGCGTTGCTGCCCTGGATGTGGCTGTTGTCATAGACCTCGATGCGTTGCGGCGGGCCCTCCAGGTCCAGGCGCTCGGCCAGCTCGTTGAGCAAGCGGGCTTGCGAGGAGGATTCGGCCAGGCGGCGCCCCAGGGCTTCGCGGGCGTTGGTCAGGGCCTGCTCCATCAGGCTGCGCTTGGCGCCGCGCTGCGGCAGAGTGAGCGTGACCTTGCGCTCGGCCCGCTGGGTGAGGGCTTCGGCGATCAGGCCTTGCTGGGGTACGGCGTGGCTCGCCAGGATCAAGGGCGGCGGCGGCTTGTCGTCGTAGAACTGCGCCAGAAAGGCGGCCAAGACCGCTTCGATGTCCAGGCTCTTGTCGTGCGCCGGGAAGTAGGCGCGATTGCCGTAGTTGCGCCCGGCGCGGAAGAAGAACACTTGGACGCAGGTGACGCCGCCCTCGGCCCGTGGGCCGCGATCACGTCGGCGTCGTCGATCCCCTCCAGGTTGACGTCCTGATGCGACTGGATGTGGGCAAGTGCGCGCAGGCGGTCGCGGTAACGCGCGGCCAGCTCGAAATCCAGTGCTTCGGCGGCGGCCTCCATGGCGGCGGCGAGCTCTTCCTTTACGCCCTGTGCGCGACCGGTGAGGAAGGCCTTGGTCTCCTCTACCAGGGCCTGATAGTCGGCGAGGTTGATGCGCCCGACGCAGGGCGCCGAGCAGCGCTTGATCTGATAGAGCAGGCAGGGCCGGGTGCGCGACGAGAAGACCGCGTCCGAACAAGAGCGCAGCAAAAACGCCTTTTCCAGCGCGGTGATGGTGCGGTTGACCGCGCCGGCCGACGCGAAGGGCCCGAAGTAATCGCCGGCCAGCTTGTGCGCGCCGCGGTGCTTGGTGAGCCGCGGTACGGCTTCGTCCTTGGTGAGGAGGATGTAGGGGAAGGACTTGTCGTCGCGCAGCAGCACGTTGTAGCGCGGCCGGTGGCGCTTGATGAGATTGCTTTCCAGCAGCAGCGCCTCGACCTCGCTGGCGGTCGAGATGACCTCCAGCCGCCTGGTCTCGGCCACCATGCGCTGCAGGCGGATCGGCAGGCGTTGGAGCTGGGTGTAAGTCGTCACCCGCCGCTTCAGGTGCCGCGCCTTGCCGACATAGAGAATATCGCCGCGACGGTTGATCATGCGATAGACGCCGGGGCTCGCCGGCAGGGTCCTCAAGGCGTCGCGCAGAACATCGACGCCGCGCTTCTCGGCGACCTCTTCCGCGGCCGGTTCCTCCGGCGGCGATTCGCCCTCGTGGCCGGCTAGCGGCACTGCGCGCCTACCGCCTTGCGTCGGGTCCTTTTCGCGCCGCTTGCCCTTCATGGTGTCTTGATTGAGTCGGTCATTGCAAAGAAGAAGATAGGCATTCGAAACGCGATCTGTGCAGCAAAAAGAGGGCGGGCTCTCGGCCCTCCGGCACGACCGGCGCTGCGGTGCTTCGGGGCCGAGAAAACTGTCCACCAATGGTGTGGATAACTCTGTGACTAAGCTGGGCATCAAAACTGCCCGGCCGCAGTGGTACTGGGGTTTCTGCGCTTTGCCTATTTTTTGTGCAAATCCTATAAGTCTTTGATTTTATTGAGTGGTTCATTACTGATATATAACGGTTCAATGACAACTAGAGGGATTTGCGAAACGCCTGCAGGTGCATCGGCCACTGTGGTGGCCTGTGCAAAACTCCCGAACACGAAGGAGCGAGGGAAATCTCTGCCGGTGCAACGGCTTAGCTGTCAGACCTCATTTTGTTTCGGTCTTGTGACGCTCTGACGGACGCCGACCTGGACGCCATCGCTATAGACGTCGGGCTTCAGCAACGTGATAGTTGCTGACAAGATGCGGTCATCGCGCAAACAGATTTCGGCAATCCACTCCACCCAAGTTTCGAGCAGCTGGGTCTCGCGTTGGGCCAGTTGGCGGACCGCGGCGACGACCTTGCCATAGTCGACGATCGAGGCGACGTCGTCCTCTTTTGCCCGCTGCGGAACGGCCTCGACTTCGATAGAGACCAGCAGGCGTTGCAGACGCGACCGCTCCGCCTTGCTCACGCCGATGCACACCTCAAGACAGAGGTCGCGGATCAGGAGATGGCTCGCGGTGATCTGCCAGTCGAGGCGTTCAGGCAAGGTGTTGCCCTCCGTCTAGGGCAATCATCTGCCCGGTCACCGATGGTGCCTCAACGAAGAAGGCGACCGCAGCGGCAACCTCCTCCAGCGAGCCGCCGCGCTGCAGCGGCTGGCGCTTGACGCGGCGGCGGAAGAGCTCGGGATCGCCGTCAGTGTCGGGCAGCATGAAGCCGGGTCCAATTCCGTTGACCCTGATCCTGGGCGCCAGAGCCAAGGCCAGGGCGCGCGTCAGCGCCCAGAGCCCGGACTTGGATGCGCCATAGCTGATGAAGGTCGGGCCGGGGTTGATCACGCGCTGGTCCAGCATGTTGACGATCAGGCCTCGCCGCTCTTCAGGCAGGTGCTTGGCCAAGCTCTGCGACAGCAGGAAGGGGGCTCTCAAGTTGGCGCCCATGTGTGCCTGCCAGCCTTCTCGGGTGACGCTGTCCCAAGTGTCACGCTCGAAGTGGGCGGCATTGTTGACCAGAAGGCCGACGGCGCCTTGGCGCTCCATCACCTGTGGGATCAGTCCCGTCACCTGGTCTTCGTTCGATAGGTCGGCCTGGTAGGTCTTGGCTGTCCCGCCGGCAGCGGCGATCTCGTCCGCCAGGGCCTGGGCCGCCTCGGGCGAGCTGCGATAGTGCAGGGCCAAGGGCCAGCCGGCCGCGGACAGCGACTGAGCCAGGTGACGCCCGACTCGCCGGCTGGCACCGGTGATCAGCGCAGTCGGCGCATAGGGCGGCAGGGTCTCGTCTTCGCTCATGATTCCTTCGTCGTGGCCGCCCTTCGCTGAGGCAGCGCCACACTAAGCGGGCAACGCGAGAGTCCTCAAGGGCTCATATCACCGGTATTCCCAGAATTATGGTTGCAAGGTGCTTCCGGACGTGCCATGGTGCCGTCCATCATGCTGGACCGCGTTGCCACTCAACTCGAAGCGCTGGGTAGCCCGACCCGCCTTGCACTCTATCGCAGCCTGGTCAGGGCCGGCGATGACGGACGCTCGGTCGGTACCCTTCAGCGCGAAGCGGCCTTGCCGCGCTCCACCCTGTCGCATCACCTGCATCGCTTGATCGCGGCAGGTCTGGTCACGCAAGAGCGGCAGGCGACGACCCTCATTTGCCGCGCCAACTACGCGGCGATGGCGCAGATGCTGAGCTTCCTTGAGGCGGAGTGCTGCGCCGACACGAGCCCGCCGAAGGCCGAGGCAAGCTAGGAACACTCAAGAAGGGTGCAGGAACGCATCGTCAACTTTGGAGAATTATAACGATGAAACTGGGAATATCGAATTTCATGGCGCGCGGCGGATCACTTGCACAGCCGAAAGATGACCGGGGGGTCGGACTGCTGTCCAGCTGGGGCAGTCTCGACCGCGTTTGGTTGGCCAGCGCGCTTCTGGTCGCCGGTCTGGCATTCTTCGATTGGTCGCAGGCAGAGGCAAGTCTCCTCTTCCTGTGGGACAGTCTGCTGTCGATCGCCCCCTTCCTGGCGGCTGCGGTGCTGGTGGCAGCCTATGCACGGGCCAGCGGCGCCGATGCACTGGCAGCGCGTGCCTTCCGCGGGCGGCTGGAGGTGATGATTGTCACCGCCGCGCTCTTCGGCGCGCTGTCGCCCTTCTGCTCCTGCGGGGTCATTCCCCTGATCGCAGCCCTAATGGCGGCCGGAGCCCCCTTGCCGGCCGTCATGGCCTTCTGGCTCGCTTCGCCGGTTATGGATCCGGAGGTCTTCGTGCTGACCGCAGCCGGGATCGACACCGGCTTTGCCGTTGCCAAGACCGTGGCGGCGATCGGCCTGGGGCTGGCCGGCGGCCTTATCACCTGGGCCCTGCAGCGGCAGGTCGGCAGCTTCGCCGATCCCTTGAAGCACAGGCCCAGCGGCTGTGCTGCCGGGGCGTTGGTGGACAAGCCGCCGGTCTGGGCCTTCTGGCGAGAGGAGGGCCGCCGCGGCCAGTTCATGCGCGAGGCGGCGGACAATGGACACTTTCTGGTGAAGTGGCTGGTGATGGCCTTTCTCTTGGAGAGCTTGATGCTGGCCTACGTTCCGGCGGAGCAGCTGATGGCCCTGGTCGGGCAGGAGCAGAGCTTTGCGATTCCCCTGGCCGCCCTGGTCGGCGTGCCGGCCTACCTCAACAGCTATGCGGCCATTCCCACGACCAGCGCGCTGATGGACCTGGGCATGAGCGCCGGTGCCGCCTTGGCCTTCATGGTAGCCGGTGCCGTCACCTCCATTCCGGCGGCCGTGGCCGTGCACGCCTTGGTGCGTCGCCCGATCTTCCTGACCTATCTGGCCTTCTCGCTCCTGGGTGCGATGCTCTGCGGCTGGGTCTACCAGCTGGTGCTGACCCTCGGGTGACGGGTCAAAAGGTCTCCACCCAGGGTCTGAGCTCCAGCTCCCAGGACCAGGCGCTGCGGTGCTGGCGGTGGACAGCAAGGTAGCTCTGGGCGATGGCGTCGGGCTCCAGCCATCGATCCGGGCTGGCGGCATCGTTTACGGTGCCGCGGTCCGGATTGGCGATGCCACCGTCGATCACGAAGTGGGCGACGTGGATGTTCTGCGGCGAGAGTTCGCGCGCCAAGGATTGGGCCAGGCCGCGCTGGGCGAACTTGCCCATGGCGAAGGAGGCCGACTGCGCATAGCCCTTCACCGCCGCAGAGGCACCGGTGAAGAAAAGGCTGCCCGAAGGGCCGCTGGGACGGGCCAGCATGCGAGGTGCTGCCTCGCGCGCGACCAGGAAAGCAGCCCAGGCGGAGACCTCGATGGCGTTGCGCACTTGCGCGCGATCGAGTTCGACAAAGGGGCCGCGGGCGCGTGCGCTGGCGTTGTAGACGACCCAGTCCGGCGTGCCGCCGAAATCGGCTTCCAGCGCATCGAAGAGGGCGCGCACTTGCCCCTCGTCGGTGGCGTCGCAGCCATAGGTCTTGGCGCCGGTCTCGGCTGCCAGGCCTTCGAGCTTCCCGACATTGCGGGCGGCGAGCGCCACGCGCATACCTTCTTTGGCGGCCAGACGGGCCAATGAGCCCGAGAGGCCGGAGCCGGCCCCGATGATCACTAGAGATTCGCTCATGCGTCACGCTCCCTGTCTGGATGTTCGCTTCCGGCAAAGGTGGGTTGCCGTTGGCCAGCCTTTCCCGGCCGATCTGTCACAAGTGCTGATCTTAAGGCGGAGACGGCTCTTTGGGGACCGGTCCGGTCGTGCCGCGCACAACAAGCTCGGCCGGAAGCTCGACATGATGCACGCTCGCCTCTGTTTCCTCTTGGTGCATCAGGTAGCTGGCGGCCTGGCGCCCCATTTCCTCCAAGGGGGCGTGGATGGTGGTCAGGCCCGGCGGTATCTCGCGTGCCAGATCCAGATCGTCGAAGCCGGCGATCGAGAGGTCCCCAGGGACCGCGATGGCGAGTCGCTCCGCCTCCAGCAGAGCCCCCAGCGCCAGGACGTCGTTGCCGCATAGAACCGCCGTCGGGCGCCGGTCTTGCCGCATGAGTTGGCGCAAGGCCTCGCGGCCGGCCTCCAGGCCGTAGGGCCGCTCCAGGATTGTGCCGGCCTCCAGGCCGCGAGCAGCGAGCGCCGCTTCGGTTCCCTCCACGCGTTCCCGGGCACGGTCGTTCTGCGCCGTGAGGCCTGCAATCATGGCAAAGAGCCGGTGGCCCATGTCGTGCAGATAGGCCACCAGCTTGAACATGGCTGCCCGGTTGTCGAAGCCGATGCTGGGGTTCTCGGAGTCGGGATGATAGACGTAGGTGTTGACGTAGCGAATCCGGCGCTGGCGCAGCAAGCGATAGACCGAGCCATCGCGTGCCTCGCCGGTCAGCATCAAGCCGTCGATGCCGCGTACGACTAGGTCGCGAATCTGCTGGGATTCGCGCGCCATGTCGTAGTCCGAGGCGGCCAGAAGCAGCGTCCGGCCGGCTGCCGACACCTCTCTCTGCAAGGTCTGCACGACATTGGCGAAGATCGCATTCGAGAGCGTCGGAATTACCGCGCCGATGGCGTTGGTGCGGCTGGATGCGAGCGCGCGGGCAGCGCCGTGCGGAGTATAGCCCAGCAGATTGATTGCTTCTTCGACCTTTCGTCTGAGCGCCGGGCGCACCTTGGCGGGCTGACTGAGGCAGCGCGACACGGTGGCGGTCGAGACCCCTGCGCGGCGCGCCACGTCCTCGAGGGTAGGGCGAGTAGAGCTTAGATTTTGCAAGCGCTTTCCTTTTGCTCTTCGCCGTCAGCTTAGCGCCAAAAGTCAAACGCGCCAATCGCATACCAGCACCATGTGTCGCCAGATAGCTGCCACTCATGAAGAGTATTGGACTTCGAACAAAGCTGGTTGACTCGAAGCGACATGGGGCGTAGCTTAGTCGAAATGTAAGCGCTTGCAAATGGATTGTGTGCCGATGATCAAGACCAAAGGGGGTGCCGCTCTTGCCATAGCCGGGGTGCTGTTCGTCGGCTTCCTGGTCAATCTGGTGGTCGGCAAGCTGGCGATCATGGATGGCGCGACACAGCCGCCGGGCCTCGGCGACGTCGGCGAGTTCCTGCTGCTGTTCGTGACCGTTTTGCTGTTCATCGTCGGCTGTCTCGAGCGGGAAGCGGCTCAGGACCGGGCCGAGCAATCCAACTCAAATGAATCCGAAGAAGCCTGATGGGAGGGATAACCATGGCAAAAAGGGAAACTCCGGCGTCGATGGAGCGTCGCCGTTTTTTTGAGCTTACCAAGACCTACGGCTTTACCGCCGCCGTGGTCGCCGCCGCCGGCGGCACACTTCTGAGCAGCGAGGCCTCGGCCCAGACCGCCAAGGAAGAGCGGGAGCGTGAGTCGGCGGCCGAGCATCAGATGACCATCGCCACGGCCTACATCCTGGGCGCGTCGCGCAGCTACCCCATCATGCAGCTGGACTTCAAAGAGAACATCCAGAACGCGACCAACGGCAAAATCTATGTGAAGCTCGCACCGGGCGGTCAGCTGGGTGCCGGCGGCGCCTTGGCGCAGAAGGTGCAGAACGGCACCATCCAGGCGGCCCAGCATTCGCTATCGAACTTCGCGCCCTTCGCGCCGACGGTCGACCTGATCAACCTGCCCTACTTCTGCGGCGCCAATCAGCGTTTCGTTAACTTGGTGACCTCCGAGGCCTGGACCTCGGACGTCCATCCCAAGGTCGAGGCCAAGGGTTTCAAGGCGCTGTGGTACGTGGTGATCGATCCCCGCACGGTGGCGATCCGCCGTGGCATGGACGGGCCGGTCAAGACCCCGGCCGACCTCGCCGGCGTGAAGTTCCGTGTGCCCGGCTCGCAGATGCTGCAGCAGTACTACCGCATGATCGGCGCCAACCCGACGCCGGTGGCCTGGGGCGAGACGCCCTCGGCGATCAAGCAAGGCGTGGCCGATGCGCTCGATCCGGCGGCCGGCGCGCTCTACGTCTTCGGCTTCAAGGACATCCTGTCGTGGGTCAGCTTCACCCGCGCGGTGCCGGACAGCCAGGTCTATTCCTGCAATCTCGAATGGTACAATTCGCTCCCGGGCGATGTGCAGGACGGCATCGAGTTCGCGTCGGGCATCACCATGCAGCAGAACCTGGCCAAGGTACCGGCAGCCCGCAACTACGCCATGGCCGAGATGCGCAAGGCCGGGGTCGAGTTCTATTCACTGACCGAGGACGAGTTGGCCCAGTGGGTCGAGGCCGGCGGCTATCAGCGGCCTGAATGGGAGCCCTTCAAGCTCGAACTGGCCGGCTCATTGGAGCGTTTCGCCCAGCTCGATGAGGCGGTCCAACAGCAAAGCCGCTTCTACGTGCACGACGCCTAAGGCGCCACGGCAACCGGACCGGACGGGCGTCCTGCCCGTCCGGTCCGACCTTCACTCGAGACCTTGTGCGTTCGCCCTTCCGGGCGGCGTCGAGAGGAGTCTGCTTGATGTCCTCTAAGCCAACATTCTGGCAGAGGCTGGACCAGAACGCTGAGCGCTGGATGCTGCTGGTGTTCTACGCGATGATCGTCGCCACCATCGTGGTCGAGGTCCTGCGCCGCTTCGTGCTGTCCTACTCTTCGCTCTGGGGCGAGGAGATCGCGCGCTACGCCTTCATCTACCTGGCTTGGGTCGGCGCCTCGGCAGCCGTGAAGGATCGCGCGCACATCCGCATCGACGTGCTGCTGCACATGGTGTCCAACCGGGTGAAGGCGCTGCTCTATCTGCTGGGCGACTTCTGCATGCTGGGGTTGGCCTGCGTGGCGCTCTACACCTCCATCGAATCGGTCGAGATCTCCTTGCGCTTCGGCTCCGTCACGCATGGCCTCAGGATTTCCCTGGTGTGGTTCCTGATGGCCGTTCCACTCGGTTTCTCCCTCATGATCTTCCGCCTTGCCCAGTCGATCCGGCGCGACTTCGCCGATCTCGTGCAAGGCCGGCCGGTCTATGAGGGCGGCAAGATGTTCGACTGAGGACTGGCCCCATGCTTTGGCAACAGATACAAGAGCAGTCGGTCGAACTGGGCTGGGAGTTCTATGGTCCGGTCCTGCTGATCATCGTGCTGATCGGACTGGCGGTGCCGGTCTGGGCGGCGCTCGGCATCGGCGCCGTGGCGATGCTGGCGATTACCGGCGTGCTGCCGATCGGCCTCTTGGGCGAGTCGCTCTTCGACGGCATCGACCATTTCGCGCTGATCGCCGTCCCGCTCTTCATCCTGACCGGCGACGTGCTGGTGCGGACCGGCCTTTCCGGCAAGCTCTTGGACGTGGCGGACGCTACCACGGGCGGATTCCGTGCCGGCCTCGGCACCGCGACGGTCTTGGGCTGTGGCTTCTTCGCCTGCATCTCGGGCTCCGATGCCGCCGGTGCCGCCGCGGTCGGGCGCATGACCATTGGCAAGCTCGTCGAGAAGGGATACCCCAGGCCCTATGCCTGCGCGCTGGTGGCGGCTGGCGCCTGTACCGGCATTCTCATTCCTCCCTCGATCGCCTACATCATCATCGGCTTGATCCTGGGCGTGTCGGCCTCGACTCTCTTCCTGGCCGCGGCTATTCCCGGCGTCCTGATCATGGTCTCGATCATGATCACCAACATGGTGATGAACCGCATCCACGGCTTCGAGGGGGACAAGGCCGGCTTTTCCCTCGCGCGCTGGCGCAAGGCGGTCTGGGACGGGCGCTATGCGCTTCTGGTACCAGTCATCATCCTGGGCGGCATCTACACCGGCATATTCACGCCGACCGAGGCGGCTGCGGTCGCGGTGGCGACGACCATCGTCATCGGCTTGGCGCAGCGCACGCTGACCTTGGCCGACTTCCCCAAGATGCTGGTGAGCTCGGCCAAGGTGAATGGCGTCATCCTGCCGATCATCGCGCTTTCGCTACCCTTGGCGCAGACCTTGGCGGCCTTGCAGGTGCCGCAGGGCTTCGTCTTTGCGGTGACCTCGCTCACCGACGATCCGGCGCTGATCATTCTGCTGATGATCGCCATCCTGATCGCCGCCGGCTGCGTCATGGAGACCACGCCCAACATCGTCGTGCTCTCGCCCATCTTGCTGCCCTTGGCGCAAGAGATCGGGATGAACGACATCCAGTTCTGCGTGCTCATGATCACCACCTTGGGCGTCGGCTTCATCACTCCGCCCTTGGGCCTCAACCTTTTCGTCGTTGCCGGTATCACCGGTGAATCGGTGCTGAAAATCGCCTGGCGGGCCATTCCCTACGTGATCGCCATGCTGGTGATCGTGCTCTTGATCGCCTATGTGCCGTTCGTTTCGACGGTCTTCTTGCCCCCCATCTACTGACCCCTCACTCGAAGGATTGCCGACGGTGTCCATTGACTATGCAAAGAAGGCGGAGAAAACGGCCGCCACCGGTGAAGAAGACGTGCGCGTAGCCGTCCAGGCTATCCTGGACGAGATCGAGGCCGGTGGCGAGGAGAAAGCCAAGGCCTATGCCGCCAAGTTCGACGGCTGGAACGGCGAGATCATGGTTTCCGCAGAGGAGCGCCAGGCGGCTGCGGCCAAGGTACCGCAGAAGCTGAAGGACGACATCCGCTTCGCCCACGATCACGTGCGCCGCTTCGCCGAGGCGCAGAAGGGGGCGATCGCCGATGCTTCGGTGGAGCTTTCGCCGGGCCTGGTGGCCGGCCACCGCAACATCCCGATGTCGGCTGCCGGCTGCTACGTGCCGGGTGGTCGCTACAGCCACGTCGCTTCCGCCATCATGTCGGTCACCACGGCCAAGGTCGCCGGCGTCGAGAACGTGATCGCCTGCTCGCCGCCGAAGCCGGGCGAGGGGATCAATCCAGCCATCCTCTATACGCTCGACCTCTGCGGCGCCGACCAGGTCTTGAACCTGGGTGGCGTGCAGGGCGTCGCCGCCATGGCCTTCGGTCTCTTCACCGGCCACCCCGCCGACATCCTGGTGGGCCCCGGCAATCAGTTCGTGGCCGAGGCCAAGCGCATCCTCTATGGCCGGGTCGGCATCGACATGTTCGCCGGCCCATCCGAGGTCATGGTGATCGCCGACGAGACCGCCGATCCCGACGTTGTGACCTGGGATCTGGTGGGCCAGGCCGAGCATGGCTACAATTCGCCGGCCTGGCTGATCACCTTGGACCGCAGCCTGGCCGACAAGGTCTTGGAGCGCGCGCCGCGCTTCCTGGCGGAATTGCCGGACCTGAACCGCGAGAATGCCACGGCCGCCTGGCGCGACTACGGCGAGATCATCTGCGTCGACAGCCGTAAAGAGGCCGTCGCCGTCTCTGACCGCTATGCGCCGGAGCACCTGGAGGTCCACTGTGCCGACCTCGACTGGTGGCTCGCCAGCTTGCGCAACTACGGCTCGCTCTTCCTGGGCGAGGAGACCACGGTGGCCTTTGGCGACAAGACCTCCGGGCCCAACCACATCCTGCCGACCAAGGGGGCGGCGCGCTATACCGGCGGGCTCTCGGTCGGCAAGTTCATGAAGACCGTCACCTGGCAGCGCATGACCCGCGAGGCCAATCGCGACATCGCCCAGGTGACCGCCCGCATCTCTAGGCTCGAGGGCATGGAGGGCCATGCCAAGACCGCCGACATCCGGCTGGAGAAGTGGTTCCCGGACGAGCGCTTCGATCTAAGCCCCAAGGCTTGAGCCGGGGATGAACGCCCAGGAATGAACCAAGACCTCTTTTCCCTTGAAGGCAAGGTCGCTTGCGTCACCGGCGCCAGCTCCGGCATCGGTCGGGCGCTGGCGACGGCCTTGGCGGAGGCCGGGGCCGGGGTCGTCGCGGTCGCCCGGCGCGAGGACCGGCTAGACGACTGGTTGGCGGAGCGACAGGCGGCAGGTCAACGCGCGGCTGCCTGCGCGGCCGATCTGGCCGAGGTCGCCGCGCTAGGCGAGGTGGCCCGGCGTATCGCGGGGCCGCTGGGGGCGCCCGACATACTGGTCAATGCGGCCGGCATGAACCCGCGGCGTCCGGCCGATGCGCTGACGCCGGCCGAGTGGCAGGCGACCTTGGACGTGAACTTGGCCGCCCCCTTCTTCCTGTCGCAGGCCTTGGTGCCGGCGATGCGAACGAAGGGTTGGGGCCGCGTCGTCAACATCGCTTCGCTGCAGTCGACACGTGCCTTTAAGAACGGCTTGGCCTATGGTGCGGCCAAGGGCGGCGTGGCCCAGCTGACGCGGGCCATGGCCGAGGCTTGGTCCAGCCAAGGGATCACCTGCAATGCGCTGGCGCCAGGCTTCTTTCCGACTGAGCTGACCCAGTCGGTTTTTGCCGACGAGGGCCTTGCCGCCCATCATGCCGCGCAGACCTGCATCGGCCGCAACGGCCGCTTGGAGGACTTGACCGGCCCCTTGATCTTCCTGGCCTCGCCGGCCTCGGACTATGTGACCGGCCAGGTTCTCTTCGTTGACGGCGGCTACACCGCCAAGTGAGTTTGACCATGAAGGCGCTTGTCTACACCGCCACCAAGGAAACGACCTACCGCGACGAGCCGGAGCCCAAGCCCGGCCCCGGCGACGCCTTGCTCGCCGTCGAGGCGGTGGGCATCTGCGGATCCGACATGCATGCCTGGCACGGCCACGATCCGCGCCGCGTGCCGCCACTGGTGTTGGGCCACGAGGCGGCCGGCCGGGTTCTGGAAGGCGCCCATGCCGGCGCGCGCGTGGTGGTCAATCCCTTGATCTCCTGCGGCGGCTGCCGGTCTTGCCTGGAGGGCCGCAGCAACCTCTGTCCCGACCGCGAGCTGATCGGCATGCGGTTGGCCGGCGCCTTCGCCGAGCGGGTTGTCATCCCCGAGAAGAACCTGATCCCGGTACCCGAGGGAATGGACCCTGCTAGAGCCGCCCTGACCGAACCCTGTGCCACCGCGTGGCATGCCTTGGCGCTGGCCGCGCGGGCGGCTTGGCGGCCCTTGTCGGAAAGCCGTTGCTTGGTGATCGGCGGCGGTTCGGTGGGCTTGCTGGGAGGCCTGATCCTGAAAGCCTGGGGTGCCGCCGAGGTGCGCTTGGCTGAGACCAACGCGCTTCGCCGACAGACCGCCGCTGCGGCCGGGCTGGAGGCCTTCGACCCCTTGGCTCAGCCGGCAGAGGCCGATTCCATGGACCTGGTGCTGGATGCCGTGGGCTCTACGCCAACGCGGGCGGCGGCCATCGCGGCGACACGGCCTGGCGGGGTGATCAGCCATGTCGGCCTGCAGAGCTGGGCCGGCGAGTTCGATGCCCGCAGCGTGACTCTGCAGGAGATCACCTTTCTCGGCGTCTACACCTATACAGAGGCAGATCTGCGTGCCTCGCTGACAGCCCTGCACGATGGCCGGCTTGGCGCGCTCGACTGGTTGGAGGAGCGGCCGCTGGCCGAGGGTGCCCAGGCCTTCCTCGACCTCGACGCCGGTGCCACGCCGGCGGCCAAGATCGTGCTCAGGCCCTGAGGCATCACCGAAGCCGAAGGGCCGCTTCGACTTTCTTACGGCAGGGGCGGCCTAGCGCGGCGCCTGTGTTACCCTGGAGTGGAGACTCCGGCCGCCTCGCTTTCGTGGCGGCTTTTGATCGATCGAAAGGACAAAGAACTGATGAGGAGTGAGCGATGAGCGGACCGGACTTTCTGGTGCACGACGCGGCCGACAGCGTCGGCGTCGTGGTGGTGGAGGGGGTGAGTGCAGGTGCCACGCTCACCGGCCTGGTGATGGAGACGGGTGCCGAGATCAAGATGACCGCGCTGGCCGACATTCCGCTCGGCCACAAGATCGCGCTGAGCGACTTCCAGGGCGGCGAGACCGTGCTGAAGTACGGCCACGACATCGGCAAGATCGTCGCCGCCGCCAAGGCGGGCGACCATATCCACGTGCACAACATGAAAACCAAGAGGTGGTAGAGATGACCGCACTCGCCGACCGCGAATTTTCTGGCTACCGGCGCGAGAACGGCCGCGTGGGCATCCGCAACCACGTCGTCATTCTGCCGCTGGACGATCTCTCCAACGCCGCCTGCGAGAAGGTGGCCAACAACATCGACGGCTGTCTGGCCCTGCCGCACCACTATGGCCGCCTGCAGTTCGGCGCCGACTTGGACCTCCACTTCAGGACCCTGATCGGCACCGGCAAGAACCCCAATGTCGCCGCCTGCATCGTCATCGGCATCGAGCCGGCCTGGACCAAGCGGGTGGTCGACGGCATTGCCGCGACGGGTAAGCCAGTCGCCGGCTTTGCCATCGAGGGTCACGGCGAGATCAAGACCGTGGCCGATGCCTCGCGCAAGGCCCAGGAGTTCTCGCAAGCGGCCTCGGAACTGCAGCGCCAGCCCTGCAAGGTCTCCGACCTCTGGGTCTCGACCAAGTGCGGGGAATCGGACACAACCTCGGGCCTGGCGTCTTGCCCCACCGTCGGCAACCTGATCGACAAGATCGACCCCCTGGGCGCCACCACCTGCTTCGGCGAGACCTCGGAGCTTACCGGCGCAGAAGAGGTCTGTGCCGCCCGCGCGGTCAACGCGGAGATCGGCGCCAAGTTCATGAAGACCTGGCAGGCCTACATGGACGAGGTGATCGAGCCGCATAAGACCTCCGACCTCTCGGACTCGCAGCCGACCAAGGGCAACATCGCCGGCGGACTCACCACCATCGAGGAGAAGGCCTTCGGCAACCTGCAGAAGATCGGCAAGAAGACCAGCTTCATCGACGTGCTGGAGCCGGCCGAGGAGCCCGCTGCCGGTGCCGGCCTCTACTTCATGGACACCTCTTCGGCAGCCGCCGAGTGCGTGACCCTGCAGGCGGCCGCCGGTTTCGTCGTGCACCTCTTCCCGACCGGTCAGGGCAACATCATCGGCAACCCGATCGAGCCGGTGATCAAGCTCTCCGCCAACCCCAAGACCGCCCGCGAGATGCCCGAGCACATCGACCTTGACTGCTCCGGGATTTTGGCCGGCACCATGACCTTGGATCAGGCCGGCGACGCCTTGATCGACATCATGATCCGAACCTGCAACGGCCGGCTGACGGCAGCCGAGTCGCTGAAGCACCGCGAGTTCGTGATGACCAAGCTCTATCGCAGCGCTTGAGTAGGTGGAGAAGGGGCAGGGTGGTCTTACCCTGTCCCCTCCTTTGCCTGTCCTTCAAGTGGCAGAGGCAGCGGGGCCTCACACGACGATCGTGACCTCCACAGAGGTAAGGCCAGCACCACCGCCCGGTATGGTCACGCCGGCACTGAGTGCCAGGGTATCGGTTCCGTCACCACCATTGTAGAGATAGCCGCTAAAGTCGCTTTGGTTTGCCACGACCAAGACGTCGTCGCCTGTTCCGCCAAAGAGAAAATCGGAGCCGGCGCCGCCGTAAAGCGTATCTTTCCCACTACCGCCAGCAACTCCGTCTGACCCGTCTCCGCCAAAAAGCACATCGTCTCCCTGGCCGCCGAACACATCATTATCGTTCCCTAGGCCGCCATAGAGACGATCGATTCCAGATCCGCCGTAGAAGAATCTATCCGCGCCGGTATCGCCAAAGAGGGAATCACTGCCGCTCCTGCCAAAGAGCATTGAGTCGTCGCCGTCACCGCCAAAGGCCGTATCGACTCCGTCTCCACCATCCAAACGCCGGTCGGCGCCGCTGCCACCGGCCAGCACATCGACCCCCGAGCCGCCGTCCAAGGTCGTATCATTCCCGCTACCGCCAAAGACGCTATCGTCGCCGCTACCGCCGTAGAGTTGCCAATCATCCCCAAGATCACCCAAGATCAGGTCTGCACCGGTGTTGCCCCTAAGCCAGGTGTCGTTCCCCGTGTCACCATCGACCGTGTCCGCCCCTTCATTACCACGCATACCGGAGTCATCCCCGCTCCCCCCGAAGATGGTGTCGTTGCCATCCTCTCCACGGTGCACAGAATCATCTCCGTCGTCTCCATAGAGGGTGTCGTCGCCGCCTCCAGCATAGAACAAGCGATCCTTGCCGTCGCCGCCGAAAATGACATCAGGGCTACCGATGCCGTAGAAAAAGTACTCCCCGCGCAGGGCCAAGTCGTCACCGTTGCCGCCAAAGAGGGTATCATCACCGTTGCCGCCCTCAAGGGTTTCACGACCGTCACCGCCGAAAACGGTGTCGCTACCCGCATCACCATAGAGAATCCCGTCGTCACCCAGTCCACCATAGACCCTGTCGCTACCACTGGAGCCGCGCAGGACACCATCATTGCTGCTACCGCCAAAAACCTGGTCCGCGCCACTGCCGCCAACGAGAGCTTGATCCACACCACTATCACCATGGATGCTGTCATCGCCTTCGCCGCCGTAAAGCAGAGTATCATCGCCAAGGCCGCCGAAGACGGCATCCGTGCCACTAGCGCCGAACAGCGACCGGTCGTTGCCATCGTCACCCAGGACGCTGTCCGCACCGGAGCCGCCATTCAAGCTTATGTCGTCACCGCCGTCGCCGTGCAGCGTGTCGACGCCGTCACCGCCGTAGAGCCTGTCGACCCCTGACTGGCCGTAGAGCCCGGTGTCGTCGCCGGCTCCTCCGTAGACACGATCGTCGCCGCTGTAGCCGACCAAGAAGGTGTCGTCGCCTGCTCCTCCAAAGATAGCATCATCGCCGTTGTAGCCGATCAGCCACCAGTCGTCCCCATCGCCGGCCTCCAGCCTGTCCGTCCCGGAGCCGCCGAAGACAAAGGAGTCCGCACCGCTGGCACCGAAGACGCTGTCGTTGCCATCGCCACCGCCCAGGTTCTGGTCGTCGCCGCTGCCACCAAAGACGCTGTCCGCGCCACTGCCGCCGTAAAGCAGCGTGTCGGCACCGTTGTCGCCGTAGATCTTGTCGCCACCGCTGGAGCCGGTCAGGCTGACGTCGTCACCCTCACCGCCGCGGACCGTGTCCGCGCCGTTGCCGCCGAAGAGGCGAATGTCGTCCCCGTCGCCGCCTTCGATGAGGTCGTTGCCGTTGCGCCCGAAGAAGCGGTCGTCCGCCCCGCTGTCGCCGAAGAGCGTGTCAGCACTGCCGCCACCCTCGAAACGACGGTCGTCGCCACTGCCCCCGAAGATGGTGTCGCGACCCGGGCCGCCATAGACTGTGCGGTCGTTGCCACCCTCGCCGCCGATCACGTCCGAGCCCTCGTCGCCGTAGAGGAAAGTGTCCGAGTCCGCGCCGCCACCGATGATGTCGTTCCCGATGCCGCCGAACAGCGAGCGGTCGAGACCATCGCCCCCGTAGACCGTGTCTCTCTGCGTGCCGCCATAGAGGCCAGTGTCGGCACCTGCGCCACCAGAGACGACGTCCGCGCCGATATCCCCGAACAGCCCGACATCGGAACCGCCGTCGCCATTGATCACGTCGTTCGCAAAGCCGCCGAACAGGGTCGCGTCGTTGCCCCCGCCCCCGTAGACGGAATCCGAGCGCGAGCCACCAAAGAGATAGCTGTCGGCACCTCCGTCGCCGAAGATGGCATCGAAACCGCTGTCGCCCTGCAAGACGGCGTCGGCATCGTCGCCGCCGGAGAGGCTGTCATCACCGAGACCGCCGAAGAAGTTGCTGTCCGCCCCGTCTCCGCCGTCCAGCAGATCGGCGCGCGTGCCGCCGCGCAGCTCGTCGTCCGCCCCGTCCCCACCGAAGATGCTGTCCTCGCCCGAGTTCCCGGCCAGGGCCCCGTCGCCCCCGGACCCTCCATAGACCCTGTCCGCGCCCTCGCCGCCATAAAGCCGGAGGTCGGTCCCGCTGCCGCCGAAGAGCCTATCGTTGCCGAGCTCTCCATAGAGGTAGAAGTCGACGCCGTCGCCGCCCTCGATGGTGTCGCTGCTCTCTCCACCGATCAGGCTGTAGTCATAGCCGGACCCACCGCGGATCAGGTCCGGCCCATCGTCACCAAACAACTGCGTATCGAACCCGCTGCCGCCGTAGAGCCGATCACCGCCCGTGCCACCGAAGAACTGGCTGTCCGCACCGTCATCGCCGAAGAGGCTGTCGGTTCCGCTCTCGCCCGCCAGGGTGCCGTCGTTGCCGCTGCCCCCATAGAGGCTGTCCCGCCCAACCCCGCCGTAGAGGCTGTCCGCCCCGCTCGCGCCATAGAGCGTGTCGGTCGAGCCGTAACCCAGAATGGTGTCGACGCTGTCCGATCCGCTCAGCGTGTCCGGACCGCCCGTCCCCGGAATGAATGCCATGATCGCCCCCGATGTTGATGCCTCGTTCGTCCCGTGCGGCGCAGTCTAGCGGCGCCGAAAGGGCGCTGTCCAATCCACGCGCGTCAGGAGTGCAGAGCGATCATCCCCTCGACGCTTGCCGCGAATCTGGGGAAACGGATCGGGGCAGCCTCCCTCTAATCCGGGCAAAAGAACCTCGTCACTCGCAACACCGCACCTCGTCGGCCGAGCGCGTGATCGAAGACCGATTCGCGTGGGCGGGAGGCGAAGCTGCCGCTCCTCGCCACGCTGACCCCCGAGACGCCACCCTGCGGCGCGGCAGCGCTCAATCCCTCTTGACCGCTAGCCAGATATCCCGAGCCGATCGCGAAGCCGGTAGTAGGCGACGCTGGCCGGCAGGAACCAGGGCCGGCCGCGGTAGAGGGGGCGGGTCTGGAAGACCGGCCGTTCCAGAGCAGAGGCGCCCTCGGGCCGGTTTAGCACCCGCTGGCCGATGCGCATGCCCAGATAGCTCGCCATGCCGACGCCGGACCCGCAGTAGCCCATGGCGTAGTAAAGCCCGTCCTGCTCGCCCAGGTGCGCCAAGCTGTCGAAGGTGTAGGCGACGAAGCCCATCCAGGAGTGCGAGATCCGGGTCGCCTTCAGCTCCGGAAAGACCCCGCACATGGCGCGGTGCAGCAGTGGGCCGCTGACCTTGGGGTCGCTCTCGCCGGCGCTCACCCGCCCGCCGAAGACGATGCGCCGGCGATCGGGCGAGGCGCGATAGTAGTAGACCACCTTTCGACTGTCGGAGACGATGCGGTTCTTCGGCATCAGCCGCTCCATCAGCTCGCCCGGCAAGGGCTCGGTGGCGATCACGTAGCTGCCGATCGGGATGACGCGACGGCGATGCCAGGGCGAGAGCGGGCCGCTGTAGCCGTTGGTCGCCAGCACCACCTTGCCGGCCTTGAGCCTGCCGCGCGGCGTCTCCACTTCAAAGCCGTCGCCATCGCGCTGCAGGGCCGTCACCGGGGTCTTGGTCGCGATCTCCACACCGGCGCCGCGCGCGAGCTCCAGGAGCCCCCTGTGGTAGCGGCCCGGATCGAGCGAGGCGTGCCGCTCGAAGACCAGGCCACCATGGTAGGCGTCGGTGCCAAGCTCGCGGTGCTGCTCCGATCGAGGCACGATCCGTGCCGGCGTGTCCAGCCAGTCAGGCTTAGCCTTGTAGCCCGCCACCATGGCCTGGAAGGCCTTGGCGCTGTGCGCGGCGTGAAAGCGGCCGGTCACGCGAAAGTCGCAGTCTAAGCCCTCTCGCTGAACGAAGTCGCCGATCCACGCAAGCGAGGCCACCCCCTCCTCCAGGATTCGCCGTGCCGTCTCCTCACCATGGCGCTGGGACAAGGCAGAGAAGTCCGGTTTGACACTGGTACTGATCTGCCCGCCGTTGCGGCTGCTGCAGCCCCAACCGGCCGACTGCGCCTCCAGCACCAAGACTCGCCGCCCGCCCCGCGCCATCTCCAGGGCCGCGTGCAGGCCGGTATAGCCGCTGCCGACAACCGCAACATCGCAGGCAGCCGGCAGGGCGACGTCACACTCCTCCAACAGAGGGCTGCGATCCCACCAGTAGGGCGTCGTCTTGAAATCATCGCTGAAGAGTCCGGATGACATGATGCGCTCCCGAAGAAGGCGCCACTCTAACCCAGAGGGCGCGCTTCGAGAGAGAGCTGATTCTACTCCCCTTAACGGGCTGCACTGGGATTCCAGACGGCGAGAATCGTTACCTAACAAGCATCACCGACCCACCTTCACCCGAGGTCCCATTTTTGCGCATCGTCGGCGGACGCTAGCCTCTTGTGCTGTGTCGGAATGCACTCTTCGGAGCGATCACGTTTTTGTCATCGCGCTCGAAGCGGCGCTTCTGTCCTGCCAACGCCTGGACACGGAATTGCTGTGGATCAAACCAGCAAGGACGTTGAAGGTGCATAAGCATTGGCCTAGCCTGTTCGCTCGGGCGATTTCGAGGCAGGATCAAGGGGTTGGGGTTGTTCGAAAGACAGGACGATCGGTGGTCTTGGCGTTTGGCCAGTATTCTCGTGTCGACTTGCAGATCTCGGCACTCCTCGGCGCGAAGGCGCCCAATGGGGCAAGTCAAAAGCATGATTGCGCCTCGGGGATAGGCGGGCGGTACTGGCGTATAGCAATGCGAGGTGCCCCGACCAGAGGGCGATGACTGGGTGGCGAGACCGGGATGACGAGAAGGGCAACTGTCTGGGTTCTGTGGTTGGCGCTGGTCGCCAGCTTGGCCGTCATGGGCTTCTTCATGCTGGAAGCCTGCGGCCTGCGCATTCCCGGCGGACCGCTGATCATCAAGCTCTGCGGCGAACGCCACGAGCCGCCGCTGGCAGCCCTTGCCGCCGAAGAGCAGCGCGGGCTCAGGCTGGAGCGGGATATCGTCCAGCTGGAGCTACAACTGGCCCAAGCGGCGAGCTGCCCTGTCCCGCCGCCGCCCGAGCCGGAACCTGAGCCCGAACCGGAACCTGAGCCTGAGCCCGAGCCTGAGCCGGAACCTGAGCCGCCTCCGCCGGAGCCCGAGCCGGAACCTGAGCCCGAGCCGGAACCCGAGCCCAAGGAAGAGGCCAAGGCAGAGCCGCCGCCGCCCATCTCCTGCCCTCGACCGCGCCCGGTCGAAGTCGCGCTTCTGCTCGACAGCTCGGCCAGCATGGGCTGGGACTTCGCCCTCGACCCGGCGCAAGAACAGCGATCGGAAGACCTGATCAAGCGGCACAAGCAGCTGGAGGCGCGGCTCAACCGGGCGACGCGCGGGCTCAACATCTTCGACATGGCCAGCATCAGAAGCGAACTGGCACAGGTCGAGCGGCAGCTGCAGCGCCTCTGGCGCGGCTTCGACAGCCCCGGCAAGGTGAACCGGATCGACGTCGCCAAGTCCTCGCTGAAGGGCGCCATCCGCAACACGCCGAACGACATCAACCTGGCCTTGGTCAGCTTCGGCGACTGCGGGGCGATCCAGTTCCACGGCAACTATTCGCCGGCGCAGCGCTCCGCGCTGATCGGCAAGGTCGATCGGGTGCGGCTGGGCAACGGCACGCCCCTGGCCGAGGCGATCCGCAAGGTCCCGCGCGCCATCACCGGCGGACAGAGTGAAGACAAGCCGGTGAGCGTCGTGCTCTTCTCCGACGGTCGCGAGAGCTGCGGCGGCAACGCCTGCGCCGAGGCGCGGCGCCTGAAGCAGCGCTATCCCTACCTCTACGTCAGCGTGATCGCGATCGGCGGGAGCCATCAAGAACAGCGCTGCATCGCCAATGCCACGGGCGGCCTCTTCCTGCAGCCCGACAACAGCGCCGGCCTGCAAGAAGCCTTGCGGCAAGCCAGCGGCCAGGACATTCCGGAGAACTGCCGATGAGCGACGATAAGACCTCCGCGGGCGCTCCCCAGGGTCCCATTGAGCCCCCCACCGGGACCCAACCCACGACCGTCGTGGAACGCCCTGGCCGGCCTTGGCTGCCGGTGCTGATCGCCACCATCGTCGCCTTGGTTGTGCTGGCGCTGATCCTCATTCCGGGCGTGCTGCTCTATCCGGAAGAGGACACGACCGCCGAGGATCGCGCGCGCATGCTGGCCCTCCAGCAGGAGAGCAACAACAGCCTGGAAGAGCGCATAGCCAAGCTGAAGGCGCTGGTGGAAGCCGACATCTGCGTCGCCCCCGACGGTTACTTCAGGCGCAACGAGGAGGGCGAGCTGGAGCCCTTCGGCCCGGCCGAAGAGGCGCTGCTGCCGCGCGCCGCGCAGAACTTGCCCTTGCCGGAAGAGGCCGCACCCGAATTGGCCCCGGCGGAAGACAGCGGAGAGCAGGCCTCGCTCGTCGATCTCTTGGATGCCGCCACGGTCATGGTGCTGGCACCTGAGACGGGGGCCCAGGGCACCGGCTTCTTCGTGGCGCCGGGCATCGCGGTCACCAACATGCATGTGGTCGGCAATCGTCCCGAGCAGCCGCTCGTCGTGCTGGGCAAGGGCCTGAAGCAGCCGATGCAGGCACGCATCATCGCCAGCACCGGCTCGGTGGACTTCTTCACCCCCGACTTCGCGCTTCTCAAGGTCCAGGGCGCCGAGGAAATGCCCTTCCTCAGGCTTTCCGCCAAGGCGGAGCGACTGCAGGACGTCGTCGCTGCCGGCTATCCCAGCCTCTTGAACGAGACCGACGAGGACATCCGCCGCCTCGCCTCCGGCGACATGCGATCCATGCCCGACCCCAGCGTCACCAGCGGCGTCATCACCGCCCAGCAGGCGCCCCGCGGCGCCCCGGTCCTGGTGCACACCGCCACCATCTCCGGCGGCAGCAGCGGCGGCCCGCTGGTCGACCACTGCGGCCGGGTGGTGGGCGTCAACACCTTTATTCGCAACCAGCAGCAGGACGGCGGGCGCATGAACTATGCCTTGGCCACGCCGAGCCTGGCCTCCTTCCTGACCCAGCACGGCGTGGCGGCGAATGCCAGCGACCAAGCCTGCGGGCCGACGGGCTAACCGGGTGCGAGAGGGCAGCGGGCGATGAACCGACAACTGGTTGCCGAAACGACCTTGGCGGGCCTGCGCCCGCTGGGCATGGGCAGCCGTCGGATCCAGGATTCCTGGAACGAGATCGACTCCTATCTGCGCAGCGCGCTGGGCGAGGCCTATGCCAACCTCTTCGCCGAGCCCGTCCCCGGCAGCCGCGGCATGTCGTGGTTCGCCGCCCCCGAGGGCCAGGTCACGGCCTATTCCGAGCTCGACGAAGAGGCCCAATCGGCCCTTCTGGGCGCGCTGGAAGAACGCAGCGATGCCATTCGCCAGCACATCGCGGGCCTGGCCCAGAGCAATCAGGACAGCGACCGCCGCCTGGCGCAGACGCTGGAGTGGGCGCTCTCGGTGCCGGAGCAAAAGCCGGGGCGCGACTTCCTCTACGCGGTCGAGGGCGAGCCGGTGCTGGTCAACTGGGGCACCCGCGACGAGGGCGCGGAGAGCGATCAGGCGGTGCTGCAGGACTTCCTGCGCGGCGAGGCCCTGCGCCTGCACCGTGAGCGCGTAGCGGTGCCGCCGCCGGCGGCGGCTGCCGGCGAAGCTGCGCCCGGCGTCATCGTCCAGCAGGTCGCGGTGCAGAGCAGCTGGTGGTGGCTCATGTGGCTGCTCTTCGGCCTGATCATGATCGCGATCATGTACCTGCTGCTGATCGGCTGCGGTGTGCGCGGGCCCTTCGGCCTGGAGCGGCCCAGCTGGCTCAATTTCTGCCCGGGCGCCTTGGCCGCCTCCGACCCCAACACGGAAGCCATGGACGAGGCCCGCAACCGCGGCCTCGACCTGGAGCGCGAACTGCTGGCGCTGCAGCGCGAGTTGGCACGAAAGCCGCGCTGCCCCGTCGACGTGGTGGAGGTCGAGGAGCAACCGGTCGAAGAGACGCCGGAAGAGGAAGAGGTCGAGGTCGTCCAGGAAGAGGAGATCGTCGAGGAAGAGCCGCCGCCGGAAGAGGAGCAGGTCGAGGAACCGCCGCCGGAAGAAGAGGTGGAGGAAGTTGTCGAGGAGGTCGTCGAGGAAGTCGTCGAGGAAGAGCCGCCGCCCGAGCAGACGGCCGAGAGCCAAGAGGCCTTCGACGACATCCGCGAGGAAGGCGGCGAGGAGGGCGAGCTTGAGATCATCCTGGAATGGCAGGGCGATGCCGATCTCGATCTGCACGTGCTCTGCCCGGACGGCAGCCGCATCCATTTCGACAATCCCAGGAGCGCCAGTTGCGGCGGCGTGTTGGACGTCGACGTCAACAAGGATCGGGACCGGATCCACGCCGAGCCGCGCGAACACATCACCTGGCCTGGCAAACCGCCACCGGGTGAATACATCGTCATCGTCGATAACTATGCTGGACGCTCGGCAGGACCGTCGACCCCGGTGCCCTTTAAGGTCTATGTGAAGCGTGGAGATAGAGTAGAGACCTATGAAGGCAGCATCGCAGACGTCCAGCCGATGGGGCTGGTCACCAAGTTCAGCCTCCCTTGAGCCGCTCGGCGATCAAGGGGGAGCGGCTTGGATGCGCCTGCGCCTTTTCACAGTGACGGGAAAACCATGCTGAAGACGCCCTACGACTTCCGCCCGGTCACCAGCCTGATTCCCAACACCGGGATTCAGTTCCTGGACTTTGCCCTCAAAGGCCAGGACGTCGAGCGGCTGTCGCGGACCTTCTGGCCGGAGGTGCAAAAAGACCAGACCGACGAGGAAGGCCGACCGCTGGTCACCCTGCACAGCCTCACCAAGGATGCCGAGGGTCGCTTTCTGCACGTCACGCCCAGCCATCCGAACGGCATCGAGCCGCCCGAGGAAGAGACCTTCTCCGTCAGGGCACCCCAAGCGCTCGAGCTCTTGGAGCGGCAATGGCTGCCGATCCCCTTCCTGCGCGAAGGCCAGCGCGGGCCGGACAACCTGCCGATCTACGACAAGGGACCCGCCAACTGGGCGCGCCTGTGGGTCTCCGCCCTGCCGGAAGCCGACGAGGACGGCCACACCCACCGCGTGGTCATCGCCTTCGACACGCTGCTGCTGGAGCGGCGCAGCGACGGGCCCTATGCCGCCCCGGCGCCGAGCGATGCCCTGGAGGACGTGGAGTTCTGCCTGGTCAGCACGCCCGAGGCCAACCGCCCCTTCCTGGCGCTCGACTGGGTGCGCGGCTGGCTGCAGGAGAGCTATCTGGAAGGCCGCTCGCGCCGCCGCGGACGCCCCGTCGCCTTGGAGGACCTGCAGCATCCGGGCGAGCATTGGGCCAACTTCATCGTGCTGCTGGAGGCGGTGGCGGCAGGCTGCAAGATTCCCAGGATCCGCTTCACCGACACGCTCACCAAGTCGATCCAAAGCGATCCCATCGATGTCGACCTGGTGATCGACGTCGGCAACAGCCGCACCTGCGGGGTGCTGATCGAACTGTCGAAGCAGCTAGGCAGCGTGGACATCAGCCAGTCCTATCGCCTGGAGCTGCGCGACCTGACACGGCCCGAGCAAGCCTACTCGGAACCCTTTGAAAGCAGGGTTGAATTTACCAATGTGTCCTTCGGCCGCCGGGAGTTCTCCAGGCGCTCCGGCCGGCCCAGGCGCGACGCCTTCTGGTGGCCGAGCCCGGTCAGGGTGGGGCCCGAAGCGGCCTGGCTGGCGTCCCTTTCCGACGGCACCGAGGGGACCAGCGGGCTGTCCAGCCCCAAGCGCTATCTTTGGGACGAGGCCCCGAGGCCGCAGCCCTGGACCAACAACCGGGGCCTTCTGGATCCCGCAAGATCGGTGCCGGCGATCAGCGGGCCGATGACGGCAAAGTTGACCGAGAGCGGCGACCTGGTCTCGCCCAGGCGGCCGCGCGCCGTGGTCGGGATGATCCCGCGCTATTCGCGCTCGTCGCTCTATACGCTCATGCTGGCGGAGTTGCTGATCCATGCGGTCGGGCAGATCAACTCCGTCGGCGTGCGCGAGCAGCGGGTCAATGCCGACCTGCCGAGGCGCCTGCGCAGCTTCATCCTGACCTTGCCCTCGGCAACGCCGCTGGCCGAGCAGAAGATCCTGCGCCGCCGCGCCGAGTGGGCGGTCGAACTGGTCTGGCAGACAATGGGCTGGTCGGCCGACGACCCCATCCACCCACACCCGCAGATCAAGCTGGACTGGGACGAGGCGACCTGCACGCACCTGGTCTACCTCTACAACGAGATCAATCAGAAGTTCCGCCGCAACGCCTATGACTTCTTCCGCTTGGTCGGCCGAGACGGCAAGGGCAGCGGCGGCGCTCCGGCCTTGCGTGTTGCCTCCATGGACATCGGCGGCGGCACCACGGACCTGATGATCATCCAGCACGAGATCGCGCTGGGCCAGCAGCAGACCGTGCATCCCAAGCAGTTGTTCCGTGAAGGCTTCCGCCAGGCCGGCGACGACATCGTCAAGTCGGTGATCGAGCACTGCGTGCTGCCGCAGCTGAGCGAGAAGCTGGGCGAGGCCGGTGTCACGCGTCCCGAGGTCATGCTCTCCGACCTCTTCGGCGGCGACCGGGCCGGCGTCGGCCAGCCGGAACGCTCGATCCGCACGCTGATGACCAACCAGGTGCTGATGCCGGTAGCGATCGGCCTGCTGTCGGCCTACGAGAAGGTTGACCCGCGCCGCCCCTCCAGCCCGGAGCATCTGCGCCTGGCCTCGCTGCTGGCCGAAGACCGCTGGCCGGCAGCCGGCCTGCTCGCCTACCTCGACAAGGCGGTCCGGGCGGCCGGCGGCAGGGACTTCGACCTCTTGGCCTGCGATCTCGTCATGGACCCCTACGAGATCAGCGGCGCCATTCACTTCGTCGTGCAGCGCATGATCGAAGACCTCTGCGACATCATCCGCGCTTACGATTGCGACCTGCTGCTGCTGTCGGGCCGGCCCTCGCGCTTTCCCGCCATCCGCGACCTCATCTTCGCCAACGTGCCGCTGCCGGCCAACCGCGTGGTGCCGATGGACGGCTACGAGGTCGGCCAGTGGTACCCCTTCCGCTCGGTCGACTTCCGCATCAACGATCCCAAGACCACCACCGCCGTCGGCGCCATGCTCTGCCAGATCTGCGAAGGCATCGCGCCCGGCTTCGTGATGCGCGCCAGCGAGATCAAGATGAAGTCGACGGCCCGCTTCCTCGGCATGATGGAAACCAACGGGCAGATCCTGGAGCAGAACTGCTACCTGGAAAACGCCGATCTGATGAGCGGCGCCAACGTGGTGGATTTCGCCGTGCCGATGGAGGCGCCGGTCTTCATCGGCTTCCGCCAGTTGCCGCTGGAGCGCTGGAAGACCACGCCGCTCTATTTTCTCTACTTCAAGAACCCAGAACGTCATGCCCGCTTTAAGACGCCGATCTCGGTCACCTTGGAGCGCGCGGACCCCAAGGACGAGAATGACGAGGTGGTGATGGAGGACTTCGGCATTTCGGAAGCGATCGATGCCGAGGGCGAGGACGTCAGCCGCGAGATCGGGCTCAGGCTGCAGACCATGTTCATGGATCAGCAGGCCGAAGGCGGCTATTGGCTGGACACCGGGGTCCTGCGCACAAGGGGGCGCTACTAGGCGATGCTACGCGATAAGGACAAGGCGCTGGCGGAGCGCTGCAGCGAGATGGCGCGGGTCTCCTTGGACTCGCTCGGCTGGTTCGCCGACAACGGCAAGCTGGTGGGCGCCCGGCTGCACGGCCTGCAGCGCAGCTTCCGCAAGCACGCCGTCGAAGCGCAAAAGCTGGCCACGGCTGCAAAACGGCCCATGTCGGTCGCCGCCTTCGGCGCCAGCCAGGCCGGCAAGTCCTTCCTGATCGGCGCCCTCATCTCACCGGTCGAAGGCGGTGCCGACGTGGTTTTCGGCGAGGGCGCCGAGGCCCGGCACTTGGACTTCCTCGACGAGGTCAATCCGCAAGGCGGTAACGAGACCACCGGCCTGGTCACCCGCTTTTCCATCACCCCCCATCCGACGCCCGCCGGCTTCGAGGTGGCGTTGCGCCTCCTCAACGAGGTCGACATCGTCAAGATCCTCGCCAACGCCTTCCTCTTCGACCTCAGCGCAGAAGGCGACTGGCAGGCCAGCGACCAAGCCTTGGCAAAACTCCGGGAGGAGATGCAGGCTGCTGCCAGCGACCGGCAGGTCGATGCGCTGCGGATGGAGGACATCTTCGAGCTGCGCGACTACTTCGAGCAGAGCCTGCCGCGCCATCCGCTCTCGCGCAGCCTGGGCGAGCGCTACTGGGACTTCGCCGAAGACCTGCTGCCCCGCCTGACAGCCGGCGATCGCGCCACCGCGTTAGCGCCGCTCTGGGGCGGCTTGGAGGAGTTCACCCAGCTTTACCGCCGTCTCAAGGCGGCGCTGGATCAGCTGGGCCATGCCGAGTGGGCCTACGTGCCGCTTTCCGCGATTACCGACCGCTCCTCCGGCATTCTGCATGTCCGGATCCTCTACGGCTTGGATCAGGAAGGGGGCGAGGCTTCCTCCGAGGTCAAGGTCGCGGTCGAGAACGGGCCGCCGGTGAGCCTGCCCAAGCCGGTGGTCACCGCGCTCACCGCCGAGCTACGGGTGACCTTGAGCAAGGCGCCCTGGCCCTTCTTCACGCACACCGACCTCCTGGACTTCCCCGGCGCGCGCTCGCGCTTGGACAGCACGGTCAAGCAGTGGCTGCGCAATCCCGAGGAGAAGCCGGACGGCCGCGCGCAGTGTTTCCTGCGCGGCAAGGTCGCGGTCCTCTTCGACAAGTACGTCTCCGACCTCGACCTCAACTCCATGCTGCTCTGCGTCGGGCCGGAGAACCAAGAGGTCCGCAAGCTGCCCGAGCTGATCGAGGGCTGGATCGCCAGGACCCATGGCCGCCGGCCGGACGACCGCGAAACCCGCCGCGTCTCGCTCTTCTTCTGCATGACCAAGGCCGACCGCCTGTTCGATCAGGCGACCGGCAGCAGTGCCGAGGAGAGCATCCGCAACCGCTTTGCCAACAATTTCGGCTTCTACCCTGGCTGGACGGAGAATTGGGCGGCAGGTCAAGCCTTTAGCAACAGCTACCTCATACGAAATCCAAAGTTTCTGCGCGACGATCTCTTCGACTATGAAGGCAGCATCGAAGGGGCCGAGGAAGGGCACGTGCCGCCCGAGAGGAGACTCCGCGAAGACAAGGTCGCCTGGCTCGGTGGCTACAAGCAGGCCTTCTTGAGCGATCCCATGGTGCAGCGCCATGTTGTAAAGGGGCTCGACGCCTGGGAGGCAATGCTGCGCCTCAACGACGGCGGAATCTCGCACTTGGCAGGCTCGTTGGAGCCGGTCTCCAATCCGGATCTCAAGTACGACCAGATCCTGCCGCGCGCCGAAGAGCTGAAGCGCCAGATTCTGGTCGAGCTGACCCATTTCCATGAAACCGGTGACCTGCAGAGCCGGGTCGAGGAACGCCTGGCCAAGGCAGGCCAAGTCGTGCAAGCCCTGCATGCGGCGCCCGAGCGCATCGGCTGTTTCTTCCGCGAGCTCATGGCCGATGAATCCCGCTTGGGGCAGTCCTATCTGGACTACATGCGCCAAGTGCGCCGCGGCGACGATCGCGAGGCCTCGCGGCCGGCGACAGCTGCCAGCATCATGATCGACTTGCCACCGGACATGGCGCCTCCGCCGAGCGAAGCTCCAATCGCCGATGCCGGCCAAAGGGTCTTTGGCGACGCCGCGCTGCAATCCTGGCTCGATGAGTTGGAGCGCAGGGCCGGCGACGAGGCCTTGGCCTCGGCCTACAACCTCTCCTCCGAGCAGTTTCTGGTGGTGGTGAACGAATTGGCCGTAGCTGCGCGCAGACTGAAGATCCGCGACGCCATCGAACAGCAGATGCATGCCGTCCCGCGCTTCACCTCGCCGGACGAGGCCGTGGACCGGGTCGCCATGGCGGCAGCGCTGACGGTGAACGGCCTGGTCAACAAGTTGGGCACGGACTTGGAGAGCGACGAGGAGGGAGCCAACGGCGACGCAACGCTGCCGCCGGCCAACCCGATCCAGTTCGAGCGCCCCAAGGAGATCGGGCCGGGCGCGCTGCCAGACCTGCCTGCGGACCCGGCCGAGATGGGGCGCCTGCGCGGCCGCACCATCTCCACCTGGCTTGCTGCCCTGCGCGAGCTTGCCAAGCGCAATGCTTCCTGGGGCCAGGGCGGCTTCGTCGATGCCGAGCAGAACCATCGCCTCGGCGGGCTGATCGATCGGATGAGGAACTAGGCCCTTGGAAAGCGTTCCGCTCCGGGTCGAAGACGAGGCCAGCCTGCCTGGCGGCGGCTATGCGCGCCTGATCTTCGAGGGCCTGGGGCGGCGCAGCGGCTCTGCCGTCACCGTCACCTTGCGCCGTGGCGTCGAGGCCGATCCCTGGCTCGGGCCGCGCGGCTGGCAGGCCGGCGACCACGCCTTCACCCCCTATGAGGTGCGGCGCGAAGGGGAGGATTTGGTCGTCGTCCTGGGGCCCGAGGTGTCGGCCCAGATAGAGGATTACACGACGGTGCAGGCCATGCTCCCCGAGCTTGCTGCCTCGGGCGTCGTCAACTGGGAGGGCGTGACCAAACCCTTCGCAGTCGAGGCGCCGCCGCCGCGCCGGGAAGCGGTCCGCGTACCCTTCGAGCTCTTGCCGGGCGGTGCGATCGCCTTCGAGGATGCGACGGAGGCCCTCGGCGCGCTTGCCCCAGCGAAGCGATCGGCGGAAGGAGCCGCCGTTCTGGGCGTCGACTATGCAGCGCTTCGGCGCTGCTTCAGGGGCGAGCTACAGGTCGACCCCGAGACCGGGGCGGCGCGGCCTTTGCGCACCGGAGAGCCGCCCGGGCGGATCGTCTTCACAGCGGACACGAACGGCGGTTTGCGCCTGCGAGGCGAGAACGGGTCCGACTACCAAGCCTCTGTGACCAAGGAAGAAAGCGTCTTTGGGTTGACCTCTGCCGACTTGACGGCCCAAAGCGAAGGCGTGCTCGAGTTGGACCCCGAGACCTTGCTGGCTCGGCTGGTCCAACCGCCCAAGATCGAGGTCACACCAGCGGAACCTCAGGAAGAGAGCAAGCGAGCCTTTGCCTGGGTCCTGCCGCTCTTGGTGTTCTGCTTTATCAGTGGCGGGGTGGCCTACCTGCTGTATGAGCGAAACAGCGCACAAGCGGGCGCCAGCCAGACCGCGGAGGCCGATCCGCCACCGCAGGAGGAGGCCGAGGCACCGCCTGAAACGACACCACCTCCGACGCAGGAAGCCGAAGCCCCGCCGGAAGAGGAGGCTCCGCCGGAACCGCAGCCGCCAACGGCAGCGGAGCTCTTCGCCCAAGGCGTGGAAGCGCATCGCGCCGGGGAGACCGACAAGGCCAGGCTGCTGCTGCGCCAGGCCCAGCATCAAGGCCATCCTCCGGCAGCGCTCTACCTCGCCAAGGAAGTGGACTCGATCGACTTCGAGGCGGGCCTCTTCGCAGAGCCCGACGACATCGAAGCCCTGGGCCTCTACGCCAAGGCCTGCGCTGCGGAGATCGCAGAGGCCGTCGATGCGGTCGCCGCCCTGCGCGAAGTGCTGAAGGCCAAGGCGGACGAAGGCGATATCCTGGCGCGCGAAACACTGGAGGGACCACTCGTGGAGACGGAGGAGATCTGCCAATGAAGGCCCCTACCCTCCCTAAAATCAGATCGCTGGTCGCGATCGTCTTCGCAGGCGCCGCGGCCGTGCTGGCCGGCGTGACGCTGGAGGCAGCGCCGAGCCTGGCGCGCGAGCCCTTGATGCAAGAGGACACGCAGTCGATCCCGCAGCGGGTGCTGTCTCGGCCCGGCGCGACCTTGAGCGCGGAGCGCGGCGGCGGCACGCAGGTCGAGCAGCCGACGCCCTTTACCCTCTACTACGTCTTCGACCGCCAGGACCACGACGGAAAAGAGTGGATCGAGGTCGGCCCCAACCGCAATCAAGACCCCTTGGGCTGGATGCCGGCGGCCAATGCCGTGGACTGGAAGCAGACCCTGGTGCTGACCTTCAAGAACCCGGCCGGCCGGCTGCCGACCCTCTTCTTCGGCGATCGAACCTCTCTCATCGATTTCGTCGAGGACGAGCAGCTGCCGGTCCTGGCGCCGCAGTATGTCGAGGCCACACGGGCCGGGCAGCCGCCCGAAGGCTCCGGCATCGTCTCAATAGAAGGCGAGGAATACGTTGATTTCAGGGAAGAATTTTACCTGCTTCCGATCCTGAACGCCGAGCAGGTCCTGCTGTCAGCCACCTCGCAACGCTCGAAGATCTTCGAGATCGCCTCGATCCCCTTGAAGGAGGAGCCGCCCGCCGAGGAGGAGCCGGCCGCCGAGGAGTTCCCCGTCGGCCTGGTCTTCGTGATCGACACCACGCTGTCGATGGATCCCTACATCAACCGGACTCGCGAAGCCGTCCGAAAAATCTCTGATATCATTTTGCAATCCGATCTCGCAGACCGGATCAGCTTCGGCATCGTCGGCTTCCGCGACAGCATCGACGGGGTCGAGGAGCTAGAGTACACGGTCAAGGTCTTTGCCCCCCTCACGGTCGATTCCGACCCCAAGGAGTTCCTGAAACAGATCGAGACCATCGAGGCCGCTGCGACCTCCAGCCGAGGCTATGGCGAGGACGGTCTGGCCGGCGTTTTGGCCGCGCTCAACCAGGAAAGCTGGAAGGAGTTCGGCGGGCGCTACATCATCTTCATCACCGATGCGCCGCTCCGGGTGCCGCCTGACCCGAGAGCAACGACGGGGCTCACCATCGAGGCGATCAACAGTGTGGCGCGCGACCGGCAGATCGGCATCATTTCGCTCTTGCTGCAGACCGACGAGGGCACGGCCTATCACCGCAAGGCGGAGACCCAACTGCGCCGCCTCTCCTTCTGGCGCCAGGACTGGGCCACGCCCTTCTATGCCGTGCCGCGCGGTTCCCTGGCAGACTTCGGGCCCACCATCGACAATCTGACCCAGCGCATCGTCGAGCAGGTGAGCGGCAACACGCAGGCGCAGGCCGGAACTTCCGATGACCAGGCAGCCGCTGCAGAGGACTGCGATCAGGTGGCCAACGCCATCGAGTGCTTGGGCTATGCCATGCGGCTGGCCTGGCTCGGCCGCACCAGCGGTGCGCAGGCGCCGGACGTCTTCAAGGCCTGGGTGCCGCAGTTTGCGCTGAACGACCCGGTCAACGCGCAGGCACTGGAAGTGCGCGTCCTCTTGACACGCGCCCAGGTCAACAACCTCTACGCCCGCCTCGGCCTTGTGCTGGAGGCCGCAGACCGCCTGGTGGGCCAGGACCCCGGCCTCTTCTTCGACGTGCTGCAGTCGGTGATCGCGCAGGCGGCCAACGATCCCACCATGCTGGAAAACCTCGACCCTGCGCAGGGCGTCAGCTTCGAGGTCGAGGACCTGCCCAACCTCGGCGGCCTCTTGGGCGAGTACTTCCAGCACCTGCCCTTCAAGACCAGGCTGATGCGGGTCGACCGCGAAGCCTGGGACCGCATGCCCGGCAGCGAGCGCGAGCAGATCCTGGTCAGCGTGCGCAGCGCCCGCCGGCTGTTGAAGAACTACTATCAGAACAGCGACCGCTGGATCGCCCTGCACCCGCAAGCCGCGGATGGGGAAAAGGTCTATCCCCTGCCCATGGAAGTGCTGCCGTGACGGCTGGGCCAGGGGTCCTGGCGCTGGAGAAGGTGCACAAGGTTCGCCTGGACGACGAGCGGCGCTTCGAGCTGGAGGTACCCGCCTTCCTGGTCCGCCAGGGCGACCGGATCGCCCTGCTCGGCCGCAGCGGCAGCGGCAAGAGCACGATGATCGAGGTTCTCGCCGCGGCCCTTCGGCCGGAGGCGTTCGGGAGCTTTATGATCCAGCATCCCGAAGAGGAGGCGCCGCGAGACATCGCCGCCGCTTGGGAGGCAGATGACGACGATTATCTCTCCGCCACGCGGGCGCGCTGCTTCGGCTATGTGCAGCAGGTGGGCGGCCTCCTCGGATTCTTGACGGCCAGGCAGAACATCGCGCTCTCCCTGGCGATCCTGGGCGACAAGGAGAGTAGCGCGGTCGAGGAATTGGCCGAGACCCTGGGCCTCGAGCGGCATTTGGAGGCCTACCCCGCGGCCCTCTCCGTCGGCGAGCGCCAACGGGTGGCGATCGCTCGCGCGCTGGTGCATCGTCCGGCTCTGGTCTTGGCCGACGAGCCGACCGGGGCCCTGGACTTGGGAACGGCACAGCAGGTCATGGGCCAGCTGACGGAGACAGCCGATGCCTGGGGCAGCACGCTGGTGATCGCCACCCACGACCGCCAACTCGCCGAGGATTTCGGATTTCGCCTGATCGAGGCCGAGATCGCCATCGAGGAAAGAAGCCAGTGGACCCGCTTCACCTGCCTCGACGGCTAGAAGGCCGCCTGCTTTCGCTCGCCGCCAGGCTCGGCCTCAGCGATCTCCTGCGCGAACGGACGGCCTTCCTGTGCCATGTCTTCGCCATGGCGGCCGTCCTGGCGCCGCTGCTCATTCTCTACGGCCTGAAGTACGGCCTGATCACCACCTTGACGCAAGGCCTCGCGGCCGATTCCGATGTCCGGCAAATCACCATCAAGGGCGTCGGGGACTATCCTGAGAGCCTCCTGGCCGAGCTCCAGAACAACCCTCTGGTGGGTTTCGTCTCCCCTCACCCCCATCCGATCAACGCCGACACCTTCTTTGCGGTTGCCGGCCAGCCCGGCGCGCAGACCTTTCACGGAACGATCCTCGGCACCGGTCCCGGCGACCCTCTGCTCGGTCCCGCCATCGCCCCGCCCGGGCCTGACGAGGCCGTGCTCTCGGCCGGCCTGGCCCGCAACATGGGCGTCGCTCCCGGCGACAAGATCCTGGTGCTCGCCGAGCGGAACCAGGGCGAAGTGGCGACCTTACCGGTCACCGTCACCGGCGTGCTGGAGCCGACCCGTTGGCCGGGGCAAGGCGCGCTGCTCGATCCCGACAGCCTGATGGCGGTCGACCGCTGGAGCGAAGGCTATCTGGTCCCGGCCCTGGGCGACAGCGGCAGGCCCTTGGGCCAGGCGACGATCCCCACCTTCCGCCTCTTCGCGGCGGACATCTTCGCGGTCCAGCCGCTGGCGGAAGAGCTGACCGCGCGCGGAATCAACGTCGCCACCCAGGTGCGCCGCATCGAGGCCCTGCAGCGCCTGGCCCTGATCCTCGACGTGGTCTTCTCTACCATCGCCGTGGTCGCCGGCCTGGGCTATCTCTTCTCTTTCAGCGCCAACCTCTGGGCCAATGTCTCGCGAAAGCAGCGCGACCTCAGCATTCTGCGACTGCAAGGCCTCAATCGGCAGGCGGCGGTCGCCTTCCCTGCTGCCCAGGCCCTGGTCATCGGCCTCTCCGGTTGGCTGGTAGCGACGCTGCTCTACCTCCTGGCCGCCAGCCTGATCAACGGCATGCTGGGTCCGGACTTCGCCCGCGCCCTGGGCGAAGGCTTTCTCGGCGGCACGATTGCGCGCGACACGGTCCCGGACAGCGACCTCTCCGTCTTGGAGCTGCATCATCATCTCTTGGCGCTGGGGCTCTGCCTGCTGGTGGCGCTCGCCGCCGCCGCCGCCGCGGCCCGGCGCATCATGAAGATCGACCCCGCGGAGGGGATGAGACTTGCCTAGCAGACAGCCCTTGAAATCCCTGGCCCTCCTTCTCGCCCTGCAACTCGCCGCAAGCGGTGCCTTGGCCCAGGAGCGCTGGGACGAGCGTTTTTGGAACCGCCAAGCCATGGCCGACGACCTGGTGCTCCCGCTGCCCTGCGGCGCCTCCATGGCCTTTCGCCCGGTGGAGATCAAGAGCGCGGACAACTGGCTGAGCGACATGGTGATCGAGCTCGGGTCCGCCGACGCCGAAGCCCCCTTCTCGGAGTTTCCGCACGCGGGCTACATCTCCGGCTCGCTCAGTCGCGACGGAAAGCCCGACCAAAGGCTCTACTACCTTGCCAAGTACGAGGTCACGAAAGACCAGTTCGCCGCCGTGATGGCGGAGATGTGCCCGCAGCCGTCGGGCGCAGGCAGCTTTCCCGTCGACGACCTCTCCTGGTTCGATGCGGTGGACTTCACCAGGCGCCTTTCCGAGTGGCTCTTGACCAATGCCGCCGACGCCTTGCCGCACGAGGACGGCGTACCGGCCTTCGTGCGCTTGCCGACCGAGGCGGAGTGGGAGTTCGCGGCGCGCGGCGGCATGGCGGTGACCGACAGCCAACGACGCGACCGGCTGCCGCCGATGGAGGGCGAGATCGACCTCTACGCCTGGTTCGACGCACCGGGCTCCTGCGACGGCGCTCCCCAGCCGGTCGGCCTGAAGCGGCCGAACCCGCTTGGCCTCTTCGATATGCTGGGCAATGTGCAGGAGATCCTGCTGGAGCCCTATCGCATGACCGTGGCCGGCAGGCTGCACGGCCAAGTCGGCGGCTTCATCGCCAAGGGTGGCTCCTGCAACAGTCGCCGCGAGTTGCTGCGCAGCGCCGAGCGTCAGGAAGAGCTTTTCTTCGACCCCTTCACCGGCAAGGCCGAACGGCCGCAATTTACCGGCCTCAGGGTCGCCCTGGTGGCGCCGGTCCAGACCAGCGTGCCGCGCATCAGCCAGTTGCGCGAGGACTGGGAGAGCGCCCGCAGACAGCGCAGCGAGGCCAGCGAAGGCGCCGATCCCCTGGACGCCCTGGCGGGCCTGATCAAGGAGACCCCCGACCCGGACCGGAAGCGCGCATTGGAGCGGGTCGAAGCCAGCTTCACCAACGAGATGCAGGCACGCAACGCGCTGGACGAGCGCTCGGCGCGCATGGCGATCATCGCCGGCGCGCAGATGATCCGCGGCTATCGCGCCGACATGCGCCGCGTCAGGGCCAACGAGCGGGCGTCGCAGTTCTGCAGCGACGACGCCGACTGCGCCGCCCATGCCGGCCGCTTGGAGCGTGCCATCCTGAACGCCGAGATCGGCGCCAATGCCCTGCTCGACCTGATCGGCCATGTCGTGGTGGACTATCGCCAGGACCTGCTGGAGAGCCAGCTTGCCGCGGTCCTGCAGCAGTACGGCGGCTTCGAGAGCGGCGGTTTCGAGATCTTTGCCCGGCGCTTCGTGGCCTTGATCGAAGAAAAGCGCGGCAATCCCGCGTTTGACGATACCGCCGTTCTGTCAGCCGTCCAGGAGTGACGGAGACCGGACCGCCAGCCGATCGCGCGCAATCAAAAGCGCTGGAGACCGCTGGATTATCAGCTCTCTGGCGTTGGTTTCGAGGTAAGTCTATAGTCTAGCCTGCTTCTTGGCGCCTGTTGGCGAAGGAGCGTGGCGCTCTGCGCAGGTCATGGCCGGCCGGGGGATGCATTGTTCTCTAAAAAGTGAGGGAGATCGATGCCGGTTGAGCCGTATGACTAACGGGAGGACATCATGAGCACAGAGATCGTCAAGATGCCGCCGACACATGCTCGACTGGCATCTCTCGCACTTGCGGCGGCGCTGGGCCTGTCGGCCTGCGCGTCGTCTGGAACGAGGCCGGCCAACCCCTCGAACGACCAGGAAGCGCTTTACGACTACGCCGGCTCTTTTGCGACGGAGGGCGCTGTCACCGGCGCTATTCTGCTGGGTGCCGTCGGCTGTCTGGCCGGCGTGCTGGTCGCCGATTCCAATGCGCTGGCAGGCTGCGCCATCGGTGGTGCTGCCGGGGCGGCGGGCGGCGCACTTCTAGGCGGTGGCGCCGGCTACATCGTCGGCGCCAATTCCGACTACTATGCAAACGAGGAAGCGCGGCTGCGGGGCCTTTCCGAGGCAGCGGAGTTCGAGCTTCTGGATGCGCGCCGGGCGCGCCAAGGTGCGGAGAACGCGGTGACCGGCCATCGCGAGCGCCTGGGCCAACTGAAGGCACGGGTCAAGTCGGGCAATGCCAGCAAGAAGGCGCTGGAGCGGGCGCTCGAGGTGGCGCGCTACGACCAGGATCAAATCGGCCAGGCAAGGGACGGCCTGGAAGACCAGATCAGTGAGCTGGACAGCGGCATCTGGCAAGCCCAAGAGCGCGGCGTTCGCATCCCCAGGGAGTTGGTGCAACAGCGCAATGCCCTGGTTGGAGAGCTGAAGCGCCTCAACCAGCAGTACAATGCGCTCACCGCGGAGATCGAAGGCGCGGAGACCTTGGTTTGACCCCAGCAGTATGGAGATCGGCCTTGCCGAAGCACCTATACGGCAAGCGCCGGGTCGGCCTTGTCACAGCCTTGCCCTTGGCCGGACTCCTCTTGGCGGCCGGCTGCGCCAAGCCTCAGGATTGCGATCCGAGCCAGTTCACCAGCGTATGGACGGCCGGCGCGTGCCAGGTCTCTGGCGCCTCTGAGGCGCGGATTGACGCCCTGCGGGCCGAGGTCAACGCCAAGGTCGAAGCCTACCGCCTCACCGAGGCGGAAACCCTGCGCCTGGAGGCCGAAGCCGCACGACTGGCGAACGACAACGCGCTCTGGCAAGCGCGGGTGGACGAGATCGACCTCAAACTGGACCGCCTCAGGTGGCAGTTGGAGGGCTTGACCGCCGGCAACGCCGAAGACCAGGTCCGCCTCAACGCGCTCAAGGAGGACCTCGCGCAAGCGCAGGCCGCCTTCGACCAGGGCGCCGACGACAACGCCACGCGGGCCGAGATCGAACGCCTGACCCTGGAGATTGAGCGCCGACGCCAAGCGATCGAGGCCTATAGCCAGGAGATTGACGTCGTTGAGTAGCGGCCGCGCGGGGCGCTCGAGCAGGATAACGTCAAATCGAAACGATTTGTCGTCATCCTGCTCTACAGCTTTGAAAAATAGAGCAGATTCACGCAGACAGGTGATTCCACCTGACTACGATCTGCTCTACTCGATGATCAGGACCGATTGGCCGCTGTCGAGCACGGAGAACAGAAGGCCGTTCTCCTTGCAGTACTGCTGCCAAGCCAGCGAGCAGCCGGGGAAGGCCGGCGAGCCGAAGTCGTCGTTCAGTATGACGCCGCCCGGCACCATGCGGGGCACGAAGTACTCCAGGCAGCCCTTGGTGGGCGCATAGAGATCGACATCGATGTGGACGAAGGCCCATTTGGCCTCCGGCAGCGTCTCCAAGACCTCGGGTATCCATCCCTTGTGGAAGGAAACCTCGGGGTAGGCTTTGAAGTTGGCGCGCACGACGTCGATGTCGGCCGCCATGGTGCCTTGCCGGTTGTTGTAGATCGGCTCCTTGTCGCTAGCGCCCATCTTGCCGCGAAAGGCGATGGCATCCTGCGGTGAGGACTCCGGCAGGCCCTCGAAGCTGTCGACGAGATGCAGGCCCTTTCCCTTGAAGTCGGGCTCCTTCATGGCCTGCACCTGGGTCATCATGTAAGCGGAGAAGCCGTTAAGGACACCACACTCGACCCGATCGCCCTCCAGCGTGAGGGAGTATCTATAGTACTGCGCAAGATAAAATGCACGAAGCGCCCGGCGCACTACTTTCCATCTAATGACCTTAGTATTTGTCTGCGTCAGGCACTCTTGATAGAGCTCGACAAAGAGCTTGTTGCCTATGCGCAAATCGCTAAACATGATGCCGAAGTCGACGATCGTCGGCGACCACTTCAACATTTGTTTGGCGAACTTAAAATTTCCGCGCATGCTCTTGGCGAATTCGTCCTCAACTTGCTGGGGCACGGCGAAGCGTCCTTGTATCGAGCGGAACCGACAGGGCGCCGAACCTAACAGGGCCATCTCGCGCTAAGCAAGTGTGGCCTGTGCGATCATGCGCAGCGGCCAGCGGATTGAAATGAACTCTATGGAAATGTAGATAAGGAGGATCGCAACCTCGTTTGGATTCACCCCCCCGGAGGGCGGGAATGGCTCTGCCAAACTATCGCCAATTGGTCGGAGAAAAGTGCCTGTCGCATATGATCGCGCAGGTAGAGAAGACTGCTCCGCATAGCCGCCCCTATCCACATTTATGGACGGATGGCTTCTTTCCTCCGGAGATCTTCGAGGAACTGCTCGCGCGTCTGCCGCCGAGAGAGCACTACAATGGCTATGCCGGCAAGAACTCGGTCCACGGAGAGCCCGCCCGCTTCATCTTCAAGCTGTTGCAGTGCGAACTGGATGACCTCTCGCCGAAGGATCAGTCGTTCTGGCTCGGTTTGCGTGACGCCATCGCCGCACCCGCCCTCAAGCGCGCCGTCTTTGCCAAGCTGTCCGAAGGCATCGCCTATCAGCACAAGATCGCTCCAGGCGAGGCAGCGGACCTCGAGGCCTATCCCAGAGTGGAGGTGATGAAGGAGTTGGCGGGCTACGTCATCACCCCTCATCCCGACACGCGGCGAAAGGTGGCGACGATGCAGATCTGCCTGGCCAGGGACGATTCCCAATCTGACCTTGGCACGACCATGTATGCCATCAACTGGAATCCCTTGTCCTTGCTGCACTTCAAGGACGGCTTTGCCCGCTTCAGAAAGGCCGGTCAGCGCCCCTTCCTGCCGAACAGCCTGTTCGCCTTTTCGGTGGTCAACGGCATGAAAATGCGGAGCTGGCACGGCCGCGCGCCGCTGCGTTCCGACTGCGGAGACCGCGATTCGATCCTGGCCATCTACTATCGCGACCGGGACGACGGCAATCCCGAGATCGTCTCGGACCTCTACAGCGAGACCGTCGCCGCCTAACGCGGGCGAGGCCTAAGCTTGGCCTCAGGCCACGCGGGCGAGACCCACGCCGATCGTCGACATAAGGTCGGCGGCGCGTGCCTGGGCGCTCACCTCCGGAGGGGACTCGGCAGCGGCACCAGCCTCGAGTTCGGCGCCCAATTCTCGGCCGCGCTTGACCACGGCGCGGCCATAGCTGAGGCGATCGGCCTCCCATGTCGGCAGTGCTGCACGATGGTCATGGCCGGCTGCCTCCATGGCATCCGCCAGGGCAAGGGCGTCGGCGGCCGCCTTGGTAACCCCCATGCCGACATGGGGCCGGCCGACGAAGGCTGCATCACCCATGAGAAGGACCCGGCCAAAGACCAGCCTGGGGCATTCCAAGTCGTAGATGGGTTGAAAGAAGGGCCGCTCGGTCAGGCGGACGACCTCATTGAACTGGGATGACAAGACCCGCCTGGCGTCCGCGCGCAAGCGGCTGAGAATCTCGCCTCTGACCTGATCGGGCGGAATGGCCATTTCGTGTACGCGGCCCTCCGCGTCCGTCAGCAGGTCGGCCAAGGCGCTCGTCGCCTCGGCCGGTCGGTACCAAACCCAATTGTAGCGCCGGTGCCCTGGACGCAGGTCGTCGCCGACACCGGCGACCAAATAGCCCAGCATCTGCTCATGCTCGGGCAAGCAAAAGCCGAACCATGTAACGAAGTCCTGGGAGCAAACCTGCGAGAGGGCCTCTTCTTCGACAAGGCCGCGCCACGCGACATAGCCGGCATAGGCCGGCGCAACCTCGGGCAACAGCTGCGCCCGCAAGCCGGATCGGAAGCCATCGGCGCCAATCAAAAGGTCCGCTCGCTCACTATCGCCGCCGCTCAGGAAGACCGTCACCCCCGTGTCGGACTGTTCGAAACCGCAGACCAACTCGCCGGAATGGTAACACTCTCGGGGCAGCGCCTCCCTCAGCAAACGATAAAGGCGGTCCCAGGACGTCATGATCTGCACCAAAGGGCGCGTGCCAAGCAGGCTGCCATCCTGCTGCAAGGTGATGCGGCCTGGCACCTCGACCCCCAGCGAACGATCCAGGTGAATTCCGCATCGAGACAGCGCCTCGTAAAGCTCCCTGTGCGTGACGAGTCCTGCGCCGCGACTGGCGAGCTCCTCACCGGACCGCTCAAAGATGTCGACACGCCAGCCCTGTCTGCGCAACAGCAATCCGGCGAAGAGACCCGCCATCGAGCCGCCACAGATGATGATTCGCCCCCTGCTGTCGTCTTGCCGTTCCGTCACTGCGTATCCTTTCGGGCATTGCCTCGATACGACATGTATAATTTATCGATCGATAATTAAGAGTGCAAGGATGATGGCGTCCTGGGTTGGGATCAGCGCGCTCAGCCGCCAAACTCTGCACCCTCGCTGGCGGGATAGTTGAGTTCGACGGTCACGCCGTTGGGGTCTTGGATGAAGAGCTGATAGAGGCCCACGTCCGGCACGCGCCGATGCCGGGCCGGGATGTCGCACGCCGCCAGCTTGGCTATCATCTCCTTCAGACCGGTGGCCTCGAAGGCAACGTGATCGATCGCGCCGGTGTCTGCCGCGCGCTGGTGGGCGCCGAGGTAGTCTTTCTGACTTTGGTCGGCGTTCAGCTTGGCCAGATGGACCACGGCCCGATCTCCCAGATAGATCCAATAGCCCGGAAACTGGAAGGGCGGCCGATCGCCAACCCGCAGTCCCAGCACCTCGACGTAGAAGTCGCGCGTGACTTCCAGGTCGTCGGCCAAAACCAGAAAGTGGTTCAGGTTCTCTAGCGGCATGGCTATCACTCCGTTCCTCGGATGTCTCCGCCGGCCGGCCGCAGCGACTTCAGTACCGCCGGCACGCCATCGAAGAGGGCATCGACACAGCATCGAATCATCGCGTCAACGTCCTCCTCGACCTTTGTTTCGTAGACGTATTTGCGAACACAGTAATAGAAGATGCCAGCATGCATCATCCAGATCATCTCGGTTTCCGCACTGGTGATCGGCTCGACGTCGGGTGGCGGCAAGCCATTCTCTTCGCGGAAGGCGGCACAGATGCGTGACAGCAGGCGCTCTTCAACCCGTTTGATGTAGCGCCTGTTGATGTCGGCGCCGCGCAGGCCCGCAAAGAGATAGATCCTAATCCACTCATAGGAAAACATCACTTTGGAATAGCTCTTATAGAAGGTGATCAGCCGCGTGCGCAGCGTCTGTGAGCTGTCTTCCAGCAAGCTCTCCCACTGCGGGTCCCAGCGACCGAGAAAGACCTCTTGATAGACCCGATCGATGAGATCGGCCTTGGTCGGAAAGTAGCGGTAAAGCAAAGGCTGGGTCACGCCCACGCGCTGAGCAAGCTCTCGCGTCTGGCCGCCGAAGCCGACCTCGGCAAAGAAGCGGATCGCCTCTTCGACGATCAGCCTTTCACGATCTTCCGGAGCCAGACGGCGGGTGGGCGGTCTCTCATTGCCCGGTTCCACCTTCGCCCCTGCGGACTGCTCTTTTCTGTCGGCCATAGCCCGAAAGGCCCCTTCGCGTCCTCTGTCAGCGGCGGCGCAGCGTCGCGCGCAGCTTCCCATTTGACAAGCGGCTCCCAATAATTTATCTATCGATAAATAACTCGCTTGGCAAGGGCAGACTGGGCAAAACCAGTCGCCAACCAAAAAGGTGAACAGGCGGGTGTTCGAAAAGGGGGCACAGGAATGGTGCCCGCCTCACAGGGAACAGACGGAATCACCGCGAGGGAGAAACGCAACAATGAAACCGCCTCCGTTCCGATACGAGAAACCCACCTCCGTGGAAGGGCTTCTGGCCACCCTCGCCGAACAGGGCGACGGGGCGAAGATCCTGGCCGGAGGCCAAAGCCTGGTTCCCATGATGAACCTGCGTCTTGTCTATCCGGAGGTCTTGCTGGACATCAACGGCTTGTCTGAGCTGGACTATCTTCGCCTGGAGGACGGCATGCTCAGGATTGGCGCGCTGACCAGGCACAACACGCTTCGGGACTCCGATCTGCTGGCCGAACGCTGCCCACTGGCGGCGGCGGCCTACCGCCATGTCGCCCATGCCACGATACGCAACCGTGGCACCCTGGGCGGCAATCTGAGCCATGCCGATCCCGCCTCCGAGATGCCGGCGGTCATGCTTTGTCTGGAGGCAAGCCTCGTCCTGCGCAGCAACGCAGGAGAGCGCAGCGTAGCAGCGAGCGACTTCTTTCAAGGTGCACTCACCACGGCATTGCAGTCGCACGAGTTGCTGACCGAGATCCGGATCCCCCTAGCGGCTGCGGGGACCGGCTGGTCCTTCCAGGAGGTCAGCCCGCGCAAGGGTGATTTCGCCCTGGCGGCTGTCGCGGCAACGCTTCAAGTCTCGAACGGCCTGTGCCAAAGGGTCCGGATCGCGCATGCCGGAGTCGAAGACCGCGCAGCACGCGCCGGCAGTGCCGAAGCAGGCATCGAGGGCCACGCGCCCGGCGAAGAGCTGTTCGCCGCCGCTGCCGACGAGGCGGCTAGAGCAGTGGATCCGACGGAATCCTATCATGCCGATGGCGACCACAAGCGCGACCTGCTTCGCGCGCTCATCAAGCGGGCGCTGAGCGAAGCTCACGGCCGCTGCGGGGCCTAAGGCCGGATCTGGGGAGGAAGAAGACCATGGCTACTGCATCCTCGAACGGACGCATCCCAATCGCCCTAAAGGTCAACGGCGTCGCCTATGAGCGCGAGGTCGAGCCGCGCAAGCTGCTGAGCGACTTCCTGCGCGAAGATCTGGCGCTGACCGGCACGCACGTCGGCTGTGAGCACGGTGTCTGCGGCACCTGTAACGTGCTGCTGAATGGAGAGACGGCACGCTCTTGCCTCATCTTCGCGGTGCAGTGCGACGGCGCAGAGCTTCGGACCATCGAAAGCCTGGGCACGATCGACAAGATGCACCCCCTCCAGGAGGCCTTCTGGGAGAAGCACGGCCTGCAGTGCGGCTTCTGCACGCCGGGGATGCTGCTGTCGGCGGTCGAGCTCTTGGAGAAGAATGCCGATCCCTCGCGAGAGGAGATCCGCGAGGCGATCTCCAGCAATTTCTGCCGCTGCACCGGCTATCAGAACATCGTCGAAGCCGTGGAATTCGCGGCCAAGCGCATGCAGGAGGCCTCACAATGACTGAGCTGGCCCAAGGAAAAGACTTCCTCAAGATGTCGCGGCAGCAAGAAGGGCCGCGCGAGACCTACAGCTGGATCGGCAAGAGCATGAAGCGGGTCGAAGACCCACGGCTCTTGACCGGCCAAGGCCGATACATCGACGACATCCAACTGCCCAACATGGCCCACGCAGCCGTGCTACGCAGCCCGCATGCCCACGCCAGGATCAAGTCCATCGACACCGCCAAGGCCAAGGCCCTGCCGGGCGTGATCCTGGTCATGACCGGCGCGGAAGCTGCCCAGGTGACGGGCCCGACCGCGACCTTTTCCAGCCCGCCCTGCATCCAGTACTGCCTGGCCGTCGACAAGGTGCGCAACGTCGGCGAGGGCGTAGTCGCAGTCGTCGCCGAATCCCGCTACCTTGCCGAGGACGCTATCGACCTGATCGACGTCGACTACGAGGTTCTGCCGGCCGTGGTCGATCCGGTGGAGGCGATCACCTCCAGCGGCGACGCCGTCCTGCATCCCGAGCGCGGCGACACCAACGTGGCGCTCACCAACCACTCGGTCTTCGGCCCGATCGAGGAGGACTTCCAGAACGCCGACCACATCATCAGGCGCAAGCTCAGGTGGAGCCGGGTCGGCGGCACGCCGATGGAGACCGTCGGAGCGATCGCCGACTACGACAGCGGCACCGGCAAGTTCACCATCTACTGCAACACCTCGATGTATAATTACGTCGGCTGGCTGATCGCGGTGTCGCTCAACATCCCGGCGCACAAGCTCAATATCATCCCGACCATTGCCGGCGGCAGCTTCGGCAGCAAGCTCTTCATCCACAAGCTGCCGACCTTGACCGGGACTCTGTCGCGCGCCTGCGGGCGGCCGGTGAAGTTCATGGAGGATCGGCTCGACAACCTGACCAACTGCGACCACCACGCCTGCGACCGCATCTATGACGCGGAATTGGCGGTGAAGGACGGGCGGATGACCGGCCTGCGCTTCAAGGTGATCGACGACTACGGCGCCTATTTCCAGTTCGGCGTCGGTCACCACGGCAACGCCATGTCGCAAGCCGTCGGGCCCTACAAGATCAGCAGCATCGAGATGGACCTGATAGCGGTCCTGACCAACAAGTGCCAGCAAGGCGCCTACCGGGGCTTTGGCTCCGAGGTGATGAACTTCCTCCTGGAGCGGATGGCCGATGCCGCTATCGACGAGCTGGGCGACGATCCCGTCGAATTCCGGCGCCGCAACTTCATCCCGCCCGAAGAATTCCCCTATGTGATTCCGACCGGGAACCTCTACGACAGCGGCGACTACGCTGCGGTCCTGGACGAGGCGGCCAGACTGCTGGATTACCAAGGCTGGCGAAAGAAGCAGGCGGCGGCGCGCGAGGAAGGCCGCTATGTCGGCATCGGCATCGCCACTTGTCATGAACGCAGCGTGTTCAGCGCCACCGAGTTCTGGTTCCTCAATCCGAAGGACCAGCCGGGCTTTACCTTGACCAGCTCTCCAGAGGGCGTGGCGGTCAAGATCGATCCTACCGGCAAGGCCTTGGTCACCCTGCAAGCCCCCTTCTGGGGCAACAGTCCCGAGACCATCGCGACGCAGGTCCTGGCCGAGCAGCTGACCATGGATCCGGCCGACATCTCGATCAACTACTCCGATACGGACAGCGGCCTCAACGGCACCGGTCCCGGCGGCAGCCGCTACACGGTCATGATTGCCGGCGCGCTGGCAGGTGCGTCGGCCAAGATCAAAGAGAAGCTCTTGAAGGTCGGCGGTCACATGCTGGAGGCCAGCCCCAGCGATCTGGAGCTGGTCGACGGACGCGTCTGTCTCAAGGACGTGCCCGAGCATGGCAAGACCATCGCCGAAGTGGCGCTTCATGCCCACTACTTCAGGCTCTCCATGCCCGACGACCCCGAGCTCACCAGCGGGGTGGACGCCACCTACGTCTACGACCATCCGCTGACGACCATGCCGAACGAGGACCGCACGGACCTCGGCGTCTTCTATCCGATCATGGGCCACATGTGCCACATGGTCGTGGTGGAGGTGGACCCGGAGACCGGCAAGCTGGCTTTCCTGGACTACGTCGCGGTGCACGACTGCGGCACCATGGTCAATCCCATGACCTTGCAAGGCCACATTCGCGGCGGCACGGCCAGCGGGATCGGCACCGCCCTCTACGAGCACTTCTTCTATGACGAGAACGGCCAGCTGCTGAACGCCAGCTTTGCCGACTATCTGATCCCGGGTTTGCACGAGGTGCCGGACGATCTGCGCACCGGCCATGTCGAGACCCCCTCGCCCTTCACCGAATACGGCATCAAGGGCGGCGGCGAAGGCGGGCGCATGGGAGCGCCCCCGGCGATCGCCGGGGCGGTCGAGGATGCGTTGCGGCCTTTGGGTGTGAAGGTGGACGAGTTGCCGATCTCGTCCAAGCGCCTGCGCGCGCTGATCCGCGAAGCCCAGAACAGCTGACGGTCGCGACCGGAACTTTTTGGGTGGGGGGCAGTCACAGTCTCGTGGCTGCCCCTTGGTCTGCTCACCCTCTCTAGTCACATAGCGCAGCGCTTTTTAGCGGCCTTGAAACTGCGGCTTGCGCCTTTCGTTGAAGGCCCTTACGCCCTCTTGCCGGTCCTCCGTCGGCACCGTGCGATTGTAGGCCTCGATCTCGAAAGCAAGTCCGTCGGCGAGGGACATCTGCAGCCCCCGCTGGATCGCCTGTTTCGCCTGTCGGACCGCAATCGGAGCGTTCGCTGCGATGTCTGCGGCGCTCTCCAAGGCCTCCTCCAGGAGCTGCTCTTGCGGATAGACCGCATTGGCCAGCCCCCAGTGCAGCGCATCCTGTGCCGAGAAGGGCTTGCCCGAGAGAATGAGCTCCTTCGCGCGGCGTTCGCCGACCGCCCTGGCCAGGGTCTGCGTTCCGCCTGCGCCCGGAATGATACCCAACTTCGTCTCTGTCTGCGCAAATCGCGCGCTTTCGGCCGCGTAGAGGAAATCGAGCGCACAGGCGATCTCGCAACCCCCGCCATAGGCGGCACCGTTGATGGCGCCGATGATCGGCAGCGGGCAGGCAATGATCGCCCTTATCATCCGCTCGAAGACGAGATGCTGGCGCCCCCAGGCCTCGTCGCTCATCCCGTTCCGCTCTTTCAGATCGCCGCCGGCGCAAAAGGCCTTCCGGCCGGCACCGGTCAGCACCACGCAGCGGTGCTCGCCGGGGTCCAGCGCCAGCTCTTCGAACAGCCGGACGAGATCGCGCGCCATTTGCGTGTTGAAGGCGTTGGCCGCTACCGGGCGATTGAGCGTCACCAAAAGCACCTGCGGCTTCGGCGTTGTCAGCAGTAAGGTCGGGAAGTCTTCGTTCGTCATCATACTTGATCCATGGCTGAGAGCTGCATCGCCTTCGCCCTATGGGCCGACACGTTCGGCAATCGCCAGAATGCGGTGCATCTCGCGCAAGACCGGCTTCTCGATCAGCTTGCCGTCGATGACCACCAGGCCGGTGTCCGCCTCTTCGAAGGTCTTGATGATCCGCCTGGCCCGCGCAATGGCCGCCTCGTCGGGAGTAAAGACCGCGTTGATCGCCGCGATCTGCTTGGGATGGATCGAACCCTTTCCGGAGAAGCCCATATCGCGCGCCTGGCGCGCCGCACGCTCCAGGCCGTCCGGATCCTGCAGGTCCAGAAAAGGCACGTCGATCACGTCCATGCCCGCCGAGGCCGCCGCGTGCACCACGCGAGAGCGGGCATAGAGCAGCGGTTCCCAGGCGTTGACGCAGCGCAATTCGGCGGCCATGTCGACACCGCCGAAGAAGAGGGCGTCGATGCGCTGGCTGCAGTGAGCGATCTCATAGGCCGCCTCCAAGCCCTGATTGGTCTCGATGATGATGTGGAGACGCGTGGAATGCCCGCGCTCATTCAGCAAATCATCCAGCCAGACGATCTCGTCCGGCGTGCGCACTTTGGGCAGCATCAACGCCGGCGGCGGCCTGTCGGCAGCCAGCACGGCCTCGACATCGGCGAGCCCGAAGGCTTCGCGCAGGCAGTTGATGCGCACAATGCGCTCCACCCCGTCATCGGCTTGCGGCTCTTCGAAGAGCGCGATGGCATTGGCCCTTGCAGCTGCCTTGTCCTTGGGCGCGATGCCGTCCTCCAGCTCGACGCAAACGATGTCGGTACCGCAGGCGAGCGCCTTGGGAAACATCTCCGGCCTCAGTCCGGGCGAGAAGATAAAGCTGCGGCGGGGGCGGACAATGCGGCTCTCGGTCATGCTTTCGTCCCAGCTGATTGCTGAGCGGTTTGGATTATCCGAGCGTCGATAAATTCGCCACAACAATCGCTCGCTTGCCTTAGAGTGGAGATCGGTGATCAAGGCAACGAGCACAGTTCAAGAGGGAGAGATCCGCATGGCACGCGCTTTCAAGGTCGCCGCCGGGCAACTGGGGCCAATTCAAAGGGCCGACAGCCGCGCCTCGGTGGTGAAGCGCCTGAGCGCCCTGATGCGCGACGCGCACGGCAAGGGCTGCCGCTTCATCGTCTTTCCGGAACTGGCGCTCACCACCTTCTTCCCGCGCTGGTACATGGAGGACCAGGCGGAAATCGACGCCTACTTCGAAAAGGACATGCCGAATCCCGATTGCCAGGCCCTCTTCGACTGCGCCAAGGAGCTCTCGATGGGCTTCCACCTGGGCTATGCGGAGCTTACCCGTGAAGCCGGGCAAATCCATCGCTACAACACGGCGATTCTGGTCGATCCAGCGGGCAGCATCGTCGGCAAGTACCGCAAGGTGCATCTGCCCGGGCACGCCGAGTACGACGAGAGGCGCAAGTGGCAGCACCTGGAAAAGCGCTACTTCGAGGTCGGCAACCTGGGCTTTCCGGTCTGGGAGACGATGGGCGGGCGCTTTGGCCTGTGCATCTGCAACGACCGGCGCTGGCCGGAGACCTTCCGGGTGATGGGACTGCAGTCGGTCGAGCTGGTGGCGCTGGGCTACAACACGCCGACCTTGAACTCTCTCACCGATGCCGAGGACGCCGATCTCAGGATGTTCCACAACCATCTGAGCCTGCAGGCCGGCGCCTACCAGAACAGCACCTGGGTGATCGGCACCGCCAAGGCCGGCAGGGAGGATGGCAACGACCTCATGGGCGGCAGCGCCATCGTCGCCCCGACCGGGCAGATCGTGGCCCAGGCGGAAAGCGTGGAAGACGAGCTGGTTGTGGCAGACTGCGACCTCGATGCCTGCACCTTCAACCGCGAGACCGTCTTCAACTTCACCGCGCACCGCAGGCCTGAGCACTATGGCCGCATCACCCGACAGGTCGGCGCCCGGGCGGACTGAGCGGAAGGGAAGCGGGAGCAGACACCATGGCCCAATTCGACACAGTGATCCGCGGCGGCACCCTGGTCACGGCCAGCGACAAGGCGCGCTGCGATCTCGCCATTAAGGACGGCCGCATCGCCGCATTGGGGCACGACCTCGGCACGGCGCAACGGGTGATCGATGCCGAGGGCCTCTTGGTGCTCCCCGGCGGCGTCGAGGGCCATTGCCACATCGAGCAGGTCAGCTCCAACGGCCTGATCTGCGCCGACGACTTCTATACGGCGACACGCTCGGCGGTCTTCGGCGGCACCACGACGGTGATCCCTTTCGCCGCGCAGCAGAGGGGCCAGTCCTTGCGCCGGGTGGTCGAGGACTACCATGCCTGCGCCGGGCCCAAGGCGGTCATCGACTACGGCTATCACCTGATCGTCTCCGACCCGACGGAGCAGGTGCTGGGCCAGGAGCTGCCGGCCCTGATCCAGGACGGAATCACCTCCTTCAAGGTCTACATGACCTACGACGCGCTCAAGCTCGACGACCGGCAGATGCTGGACGTCTTGGCCACCGCGCGCGGCTACGGCGCTTTCGTGATGATCCATGCCGAGAATCACGAGATGATCCAGTGGCTGTCGCAGCGCCTTCTGGACCGCGGGCATGGGGCGCCACGCTATCACGCCGTCAGCCACGCCCGCGTCGCCGAAGGAGAGGCGACGCACCGGGCGATTCGTCTGGCGGAGCTGGCCGACCAGCCGATCCTGATCGTCCATGTCTCGGCAGCGGAAGCCATCACCGAGATCCGCAAGGCCCAGGACGCCGGTCTCAAGGTCTTCGGCGAGACCTGTCCGCAGTACCTCTTCCTCACCGCCGAGGATCTCGACCGCGACGGTGCGGAGGGCGCCAAGTTCTGCTGCAGCCCGCCGCCGCGCGATGCCGCGGCGCAAGAGGCCGTCTGGCGCGGCCTGGCGAACGGCACCTTCGAGGTCTTCTCCTCCGACCATGCCCCCTACCGCTTCGACGAGACCGGCAAGCTCAAGGCCGGGCCCAATCCCAATTTCAAGCAGATCGCCAACGGCGTGCCCGGCATCGAGCTCCGGCTGCCGCTGCTCTTCTCCGAGGGCGTGGGCAAGGGGCGCATCGACATCCATCGCTTCGTCGCGCTGACCTCCACCAACGTGGCGAGGCTCTATGGCCTCCATCCGAAGAAGGGAACCTTGGCAGTCGGCGCGGACGCCGACATCGCGATCTGGGACCCCGAGAAGCAGGTCACCATCGCGTGGGAGGATCTCCACGACGATGTCGGCTACACACCCTATGAAGGCAAGACCATCACGGGCTGGCCGGTGACGGTTTTGAGCCGTGGGCGCATGGCGGTAGAGGACGGCCAGCTCCTGCTGGAGCGTGGCTCCGGCCGCTATCTGCGGCGCGAGAGCTCCTGGGCGGCGCGGCCTCTCGGGCGGCTCTTGCCGGAGATGGATCCTGCGCACAACTTTTCAGCCGAGCTCCTGCCGGATAGCCAAGGCGGGGGCTGAGAACAGTGGGCGACGGCAGGCAAGACCGCATCCTGGTCATCAACCCGAACTCGACGGATGCGGTGACGGAGGCCATCGACGAAGCCCTTGAGCCGCTGCGTTTTGCCGACGGACCCAGAATCGACTGCGTAACCATGCCCGAGGGGCCGCCCGGCATCGAGTGTCAGCGCCACGTCGACGGCGTCAGCGGGCCGCTCTGCGCACTTGTCGCGCGCGAGGACAATCACACCGAGGCCTTCGTCATCGCCTGCTTCGGAGATCCTGGCCTCCACGCCGCGCGCGAGGCGACGCACAAGCCGGTGATCGGCATCGCCGAAGCCGCCTACGCCTCGGCCCTGCAGCAAGGCGAGCGTTTCGGCGTGATCGCCATCCTCGAGAACTCGGTCATCCGGCAGCGCCGCTATGTGCGCCAGCTAGGCCTGGAGGCGCGCTATGCAGCCAGTCTGGCCATCGGGCTGGGGGTGACCGCGCTGGAGGGAGAGGGCGCAACCCGGCGCATGATCGAGACCGGCCGGCGGCTGATCGAAGCGCACGGCGCCGATGTCCTGATCATGGGCTGCACCGGCATGGCCCGCCAGCGCCAGGCCCTGCGCCAGGCCCTTGGGGTACCGGTGATCGACCCCAGCCAGGCCGGCGCGGCCCAGGCGATCGCGGCAGTCAGGCTGAGCTAGTCGTGAGCTTTCAACAGCTTGCCTGCTCGGCCCTGGCCGTGGAGACTGATGTTTATGAAGCATCCCTTTCCATGGGGGGCGAATGGACATGCATAAGGATGCCCGACCGACGCCGTTGGGTTGAGTGTGAGCACAGGGTTAAGGGATGAATCCCGCATGACGGAGCTTGCGCTGCTTGCCCTGGGTGGCGATGGGATCGGACCCGAAGTCATGTCGGCCGGGCTGGCCGTAGCCGCGGCCGCTTGCCGAGGCAGCGACATCCGCTTGCAAGTGAAGCAGGACATGCTGCATGGGGCTGCGTGGGAGGTCTATGGCACCTTCTGCCGCGAGGAGACCCTGGCGGCCGCACGAGAGGCCGATGCCGTCCTGGTGGGTGCCGTCGGCGGCCCGGCCTGGGACGATATCCGGGTGCCCGGCGGGCCGGAGATGCAGGACGGGCTGATGCGCTTGCGCAAAGGTCTCGACGCCTATGCCGGGCTTAGGCCGGCGCGAGCCTGGAGCGCCCTGGCCGAGCTGACGCCCTTCCGGCCCGGTCTTGCCGAAGGCGCCGATATCCTGGTCGTGCGCGAGATGTGCGGCGGCGTGATGTTCGCCGAACCGCGCGGCATCGAGACCCGGTCAAACAGGCGCTACGGCTTCGACACCGCCGGTTATGACGAGGACGAGATTGCCCGGATCGCTCATGCGGCCTTCCGCCTGGCGCGCAGGCGGCAAGGCAAGCTTGTCTCGGCGGACAAGGCCAACGTCATGGAGAGCTACAAGCTCTGGCGGGCGGTGGTCGAGGAGGTCGCGGCCGACTACCGCGATGTCGCGCTGACGCATCTCTATGCCGACAACTGCGCCTACCAGATGGTCCGCGATCCCGGTGCCTTCGATGTGGTGTTGGGCTGCACCTTGATCGGCGATTTTCTGTCCGACCTGGCGGCCGTTGTCTCGGGCGGGCTGGGCATGCTGCCGTCTGCCTGCCTCTGCGGTGCGCCCGGAGAACCGGTCAAGGGCATCTACGAGCCGGTGCACGGCTCCGCCCCCGACATCGCCGGGCAGAGCAAGGCCAACCCCATCGGCATGATCTTGAGCGTCGCGATGATGTTCCAGCACAGCGCCGCCCGTCCCGATGTTGCCACCTCTATCGAGGCCGCGGTCGCGGCAGTACTGGCGCGCGGCATCGCCACGCCCGACATCGGCGGCACCGCCTCTACCGACGCGGTCACCGCAGCCGTGGTCGAAGAGCTAGCGATATGACTCGGGCTTTCGGCTATGTGATCGCCGGGGCGGGCGCGGCCGGTTGCGCGCTGGCCGCGTATGCCGCCGGAAACGGCTTCCACTTCGGAGAACCCAAATTCGACCGGGGCGTTTGCCGCCCCGTCACCACCGGTCATGATGCTGGCTGAGAAGGCGGCGGACATGATACTGGGGCGCCCACCGCTTGCGCGCGAGGATCCGAGGGAGAAAGCAGCATGACCATGACCTGTGGCGAAGCGACGATGCGCCTCCTGGCCCGCTACGGCGTCACCACCGTGTTCGGCATCCCGGGCGTCCATACGCTCGACCTCTGTCGTGGCCTCTCGGGCGGAGACAATGTCGGCACGATCGCCCACGTGCAAACCCGCAACGAGCTGGGCGCCGGCTTCATGGCCGAGGGCTGGGCGCGCGCTACCGGAGAGGTCGGCGTGGCGGTGGTCATTTCGGGCCCTGGCGTCACCAACGCAGCCACCGCGCTGGGCCAGTGCTATGCCGACAGCCTGCCGATGCTGTTGATCTCGGCCGAAGCGGCCAGCTACACCATCGGCAAGGGGTGGGGCGTCCTGCACGAGATCACCGAGCAGACACGCGCGACGGAGCCCTTGACCGCCTTTTCGGCCACCGCCCGGCGCGCAGCCGACGTGCCGGAGCTCTTGGCCCGCGCCTTTTCGGTCTTCGCAAGCGAACGGCCAAGGCCGATCCACATCTCGATCCCGATCGACGTCCAGGCGGAAGAGGTCACGGAGGACTGGACGCCGGTCACCCTGCCCCGCCGCCCGCTCTTTGAGCCCGCTCAGATCGAGGCGGCGGCCCAGATGCTGCGGGACGCCACCAAGCCTGTCGTGATGATCGGCGGCGGCGCAGCGGAAGCCACGGCCGATCTAACAGCCCTTGCCGAGACCCTGGGGGCTGCGGTGGTTGCCTCGACAGCCGGCAAGGGTATCGTGCCGGACGATCATCCGCTCTCGCTCTCCGCCTCGACCGTCAGGCCGGAGGTGCAGCGCTTCCTGACAGAGGCCGACGTGATCTTGGCGGTGGGCACCGAGCTCTCGGAAACCGACAGTTTCGTCGAGCGCATGGGCCTCACGAGGCAGCTCATCCGGGTCGATATCGACCCGAGCAAGATCAACGATTTCTATCCCGCTGCCCTCGGCATCGTCTCGGACGCAGCGCCGGCGATGGCGGCCCTGCGGCAAGCACTGACCGGCCATAGCGCGTCCGACCGGGCCGCCTGCGAAGAGCGCGTCAGGGCACTCCGCAATGAGATCTTGGCGAACCTCAGCCCGTCGGAGCGCAAGCATGCCGGCTTGCTCTCGCTCCTGCAGCGCGTCGCGCCGGAGGGCACCGTCTGGTCGGGCGACGCCTGCCAGCTGGTCTACACCGGCGCCTTCGCCTTTCCGACGCGCAGGCCGCGCCGCTGGTTCTATCCGGCCGGCTACTGCGCTCTGGGTAACGCCTTGCCGAACGCGATCGGCGCCAAGATGGCACGCCCAGGCGCACCGGTCGCGGTTCTGGCCGGCGACGGCGGCTTCATGTTCACCGCCCAGGAACTGGTCACCGCAGCCGAGCTTGGCCTGGCGATTCCGATCGTGATCTGGGAGAACGGCGGCCTCAAGCAGATCCAGGACGACATGGACTCGCGCGGCATCGCCCGCGTCGGCGTCGAAGGCATCAATCCCGACTTCGTCGGCCTGGCCCAGGCCTGCCGCTGCCATGGCACCCAGCCACAGAGCCCGGAGGAGTTCGAAACCGCTTTCGCCAAGGCTCTTCAAGCAGACCGGCCTAGCGTCATCGTGGTCCGGGAAGACGAGGCCTGGCACGCATGAAGAGCTATCAGTTCTATGCCGACGGCACCTGGCACGACCCATCCTGCGGAACCTGGATCGACAGCGAGAACCCGGCTGACGGCGCTGCCTGGGCAAGAGTGCCCGACTGCAATGCCGATGACGTCGGCCTTGCCGTACCCGCCACCAAGGCCGCCTTCTATGACGGCTCTTGGGGTCGGATGACCCCCGCCGACCGCGGACGGCGGCTTCACGCAGACCCAGTCGGTCTGGCTGAACACAAATCATGACCGGCCCGATCCCTTTCCGGCATAGACCAGACCTCGGCGGCGCGCCTCCATGAGCCAAGAGAGAATGACGTCCAAGACCACCAAGTGGCATTACCACCCGGACCTGCCGATTCCGGTCTCGCCGATCATGGACTGGCCGCCGAGGCCGCTGGCTTGGCTAAAGTGGATCTCCTCCTACTGGCTTACCATCAGCGCCATAACAATCGAGTTCCTCTTGGCCTGGGCGGTATTCGCCTGGCTCCAGCCGGCCAGCGAGGTGATGGAGACCTTGGCCTGGGACTGGGTGGTGCAGATCTGGCTGCGCAATCTCGTTCTGCTGACCGCCATTGCCGGTGGGTTGCATCTTTGGTTCTACCGCGTCTCCGCTCAGGCCAAACGCTTGAAGTTCGACGCCCGCGACCTTGCCCGCAGCAACAGGGCTTTCACCTTTCGCAATCAGGTTCTGGACAACGTCTTCTGGTCGCTGGCGTGCGGCGTGACGATATGGACCGGCTTCGAGGTGCTCTATTGGTGGGCGGCAGCAAACGGCTATGCGCCTGGCTTAACCTTCTCGGAGAACCCGGTTTGGTTTGCACTCTGGTTCGTGCTGATCCCGATCTGGTCAAGCTTCCATTTCTACTGGATTCACCGCGCCCTGCACTGGGCGCCGCTTTATCGCCTGGTCCACAGCCTGCATCACCGCAACATCAACATCGGGCCCTGGTCCGGCATCTCCATGCACCCGATCGAGCACCTGATGTACTTCTCGTCGGTACTGATCCACTTCGTGGTGCCCTCCAATCCGGTGCATGTGCTTTTCCACTTCTACCTGGAAGGCCTGAACCCGGCCTTCAGCCACTCGGGCTACGAGAGCCTCCTGCTGCGAGACAAGAGGCTCTTCAAGTCCGGCGACTTCTTCCATCAGCTCCATCACCGCTTCTTCAAGTGCAATTTCGGAACGGCGGAAATGCCTTGGGACCGCGTGTTCGGCTCTTTCCACAACGGCACGGAGGAGGCGTCGCGCGCCATGCGGGTGCGCATGAAGGAGAAGGTCGCCGGATAGATGCCGACTCAGCGCTCGAGCTGGCAGCCAAGAGCCAACCTGCAGAAAGAGCCTGCCCTGGCCCTGCAAGGTCGCCTAGACTGAATGTAAGGATGACCAGGAGGCGCCATCATGACTGAGACAACTGCCCTTCAGGCCGCAGCGAGGGCAGTAGCGCGCACCTTGGGCGACAAGGACATCCAATCCCTGCTGGAGCGAGTGGCCAAGGAGGCCGGTCCGCTGGCAGCAGAGGGCCGTGTGGCCGACTACATCCCGGCGCTGGGCAAGGTCTCGGCGGAGAAGTTCGGCTTGGCGGTGCATTTCCACGATGGGCGGGAGTTCGCCGTCGGTGATGCCGACGAGCGTTTTTCGGTGCAGAGCGTCTCCAAGGTCTTCAATCTGGCAATTGCGCTAGACTGGATCGGCGACAGCCTTTGGGAGCGGGTGGGGCGTGAGCCGTCAGGCACCAGCTTCAACTCGCTGATCCTGCTGGAGCAGGAGCGCGGCATCCCGCGCAACCCCTTCATCAACCCCGGCGCCATCGTCGTGGTCGATGCGCTGCTTGCGCGCTTTCCCTTCTACACTCAGCAATTGCGCAACATGATGCGGCGCCTCTCGGGAGACGCCGACGTCCTCTACGATGAAGAGGTCTGGCATTCGGAGCGGCGGCACGGTGATCTCAACCGGGCCATGGCCTGGCTCTTGAAGGCCAAGGGCAACCTCTCCTGCCCGCCGCACGACACGCTGGACGTCTACTTCCGCGGCTGCTCGCTTTCCATGAGCTGCCGCGCGCTGGCGCGGGCCGGCCGCTTCCTGGTCGGCGGCGACGGCGAATGGCCGCTCTCCAACGCCCCCGGCCGGCGGCGGCGGATCCATTCCGTCATGCGGCTCTGCGGCCTCTACGATGCCGCCGGCGACTTCGCCTACCGGGTCGGCCTGCCGGCCAAGAGCGGTGTGGGCGGCGGCATCCTTGCCATCGTGCCAAGCGTCTGCTCGATCTGCGTCTGGTCGCCGGCCTTGGACGCCAAAGGCAACTCGCTGGCCGGGGTGCGCGCGCTTGAACTTCTGGTCGCTAGCCAGATCGCCGGCTAGCGATGGGAGTCCGCTCTCGTCAGGAGAAGAGGAAATCCGTTGAGGTCAGTTGATCCACCGCGGTGATGCCGTTCAGCCTGACCGAGAAGTTGGCGCTGCCGTCGCCATCGACATCCACTTCGACCCGGCCAAAGGCGTCGCCGCTGTCCTGAAAGCGCGCCTGGGCGATGCCGCCGCCGCTGAAGGTACTGTCGCCGATAAACTCGGGATTGCTCCCGGTCACTGCCAGCTGGATCTTATCGCCTGTCGCGACGGTGCAGTTGAAGTCGCCAATCACCCGATTGCCGCCGCTGAGGTCGTCGTCGAAAGCGAAGGTATCGGACCCCGTGCCGCCGAACAGCGCATCGCCGCCATTGCCGCCATTGAGATAGTCGTCACCGTCCCGGCCTCTCAGAGTATCGTCGCCCTGACCACCGAACAACGTATTGGCGCCGCTGTTGCCGAGCATCAGGTTGTCCAGCTCGTTGCCCGCGCCATCGATGTCGCCGGCGCCGCCGACCAGGCGCAGCTCTTCGATGAAGCCGAAGTCGGCGGTGCTGGCAAGGGTGAAGTCAGAGGTGGAGAAGACCGTGTCCCTGCCTTGGTTCTCGGCATCGCTGACGGTGTCACCGGCGTTGTCGACCCGGAAAGTATCGTCGCCGAGGCCACCGCTCATGAAATCGGCTCCGGTTCCGCCGTTCAGCAGGTCGCCTCCGGAATCCCCTTCCAGATTGTCGACACCGCTGCCGCCAAACACTCTGTCGTCGCCATCACCACCGTAGCCGAAGTCGTTGCCGCCCTTGCCCACCAAGGTATCGCCGCCGTCGTAGCCGGTAAGTGCGTTCTCGGAGCTGTTGCCAAAGATTCGATTATCAAACTCATTGCCTTCGCCACTGATGCCGCCGGCGTCTTTGGCCAGACGCAGCTCTTCGATTTCAATGCCGGCCGGCAGGTTGAAGGAGTTCGCTGTCGAGATGACCGTATCGCTGCCCGCCCCAGGGTCCTCGGTTATGTTGTCCGCGAAGGAGTCGACGAGGAAGACGTCGTCGCCCTCGCCGCCGAACATGACGTCGGCGCCGCTGCCTCCGTTCAGACGGTCGCTGTCGTTGTTGCCGAAAAGCGTGTCCGTACCGCTGTTGCCGAGCAGGGAATCCTCACCCGTATCACCGGCTGCGGTATCGTTGCCCAATCCCCCGCGCAGCAGATCGAGACCGCTGCCCCCCTCGATAAGGTCATTGTCGGCGTTCCCGTTCAGCGTGTCGGCCTCGTCCAATCCGAAGAGACTGTCGTTTCCGCTGCGCCCAAAAATTGTGTCGACCTGGTCTGTCCCCGACAAGGTATCGCTGCCCGACCCACCGTAGTATACCGCCACTGTCCTCTCCCTCGCTCATAGCCCCGGCAGCGCCGCGCCCGGCTCCTCGATCAGCGCTGAGCAGCTGCTCACTAGTATGGCTTATAGACGCCAATGCGTTGCATTACCACCAAAAACGCCGAGGAACGATGCTGGCTGGGCCTGGTCGTCCTTTTGCAACCGCTTCCGAGATACAGCGTCGTCGATTTCAAGCTGTCCCCATAGATGCCATCGGTCACCGTCAATGACCGATGGTGCTTGGCGGCATTGGGGACTACACCCTGCCCCCTCGCCGGCTTAGGCAAGGTCCCCTATGCAGAAACCGGCACCTGCCCCGGGGGACCATCGCCGCTATGGCCCAGCAGGCAGGAACATGAAATCGCTGGAGGTCAGCTGCGAGACTGCGGTGAAGCCCACCATCTCGATGTCGAAGTCCAAGGTGCCGTCGCCGTCGACGTCGACCTGAACCAGCCCGTTGTCGGCCCCCTGATCGTCGAAACGAGCCTCTGCGTCACCTGTGCCGCTGAAAGCGGACGCGCCGATCCAGTAGCCATTAACGGGAAGGATTTCGAGCTCTATCTTGTCGGCATCGGGCGCCGGGGCAACCGTTTCAGAGGACTCGAAATCACTGATGGTGTCGTTGCCGTCCTCGCTGCTCCGGAATCTGAAGAAGTCACCGGAGGATCCACCGATCAGAGTATCGCTGCCGAGGCCTCCGGACAGGAAATCCAACGAGTCCCCGCCGTCAAGGACGTCGTCACCCAAGCCACCTTCCAGGATGTCCATTTCGTCGCCGCCCGCGATGACATCGGCGCCGGTGTCACCCACCAGGAAATCCATACCGGACCCGCCGTAGATGCGATCACTGCCTGAACCGCCTTGTATCATGTCTGATCCACCGTCACCATAGAGGCTATCCGCACCGTCCTGGCCATAGAGGTTGTCGTCGCCATAACCGCCCTCCGCCTTGTCGCCCCCCGATTCCCCATAGAGCGCATCCGCGTCCCGCCGCCATAAAGCAAATCAGCACCCGACCCGCCATTAAGCAAGTCCAATTGGGCCAAGCCCAGCAATTTGTCACTCCCCTGGCCGCCGTCAAGAAAGTCATAGAAGTCGCCACCGTAGAGACTATCATTTCCGCTACCGCCCAAAAGTAAATCATTTCCTTCGGAACCGTAGAGCGAGTCACTTCCGGAGTCGCCGTAAACAACGTCAAAGCCCAGGCCACCAGTGAGTAGGTCGTCCCCGGCCTCTCCTGACAGCGCATCGGCCCCGCTGTTCCCGGAAAGGGTATCGTCGCCGCTGCCACCCGACATCACGTCGTTGCCGTTAAGGCCAGACACGACGTCGGCGCCGCTGCCCAACGCCACGGAGAGAGCATAGCTTTCCACGTTGGCAATGCCCAGAACCTCAGACTGCGAGAGCGAGGCCGTGTCGGCGACACCAAACAAGAGAAGATCGACGCCGCTGCCGCCGTCAAACGTCGATGTGCTGGCAACGAAGCCCTGCTCGATCAGGAAGGTATCGCCACCGCTGCCTCCATAAGCGCTCACGGCACCGCTTCCCCCGTCGATGAAATCGTAGCCATCATCACCTATCAGGACATCGCTCCCGCCTAGCCCATAGAGAGCATCATTTCCACTACCGCCGCCCAGAGTATTGACAAGACTGTTCCCGACGAGCGTATCACTATCGCCATCGCCAAATCCGTTGACGCCCTTCACATTCTCCGCTGCGAGAAAACGCTCGACACCGGTAACCAGCGTAAAGGATGCACTGGCGATGACCAGGTCATTCCCACCAGAGTTCTCAACAATCGACTCCGACCCGGAAACCAGGAAGGTGTCGTCACCGGAACCGCCATAGATAACATCGCCCCCCGACCCACCGGACAGAACATCGTTACCATTACCACCGAACAGACTATCCAAGCTGCTGCCGCCATAGGCTGTGTCATCGCCGGCCCCACCGTAGAGCTTGTCATCACCTTGAGAGCCCGACAAGAGATCCAGTCCGCTGTCACCGGAAAGCCTATCCGCCCCCTCCCCGCCGAATAGGCTGTCCGCGCCCGTACCGCCGAAGAAGAAGCTGTCGTCACCGCTGCCTCCATAGAGGCTGTCCATGCCGTCTCCGCCGAAGAAGGAATAGTCATTGCCGCCACCGCCGAAAAGACTATCGGCCCCTGTTCCGCCGTAGACGTGGCCATCATCGCCCGCGTCGCCAGAAAGGAGATCGGCGCCGTCGCCGCCATATAGGTAGCCGTCCGCCACACCGCCCCCATAGAGGCTATCAGCACCGGAACCGCCGCGGAAATCGATATCGCTTCCCTCACCGCCGAATAGGCGGTCAATCCCCGAGCCGCCGAAGAAATAGTAGTCCACTACCGCCGTCACCGTAGAGGGCGTCCGTGCCATCGCCTCCGAAAAGGGACTGGTCGTACGAGCTCCCGTCGCCGCCGAAGAGGCTATCCGCGCCGGAGCCGCCGTAGAAGAAAGAGTCTGCGGCACTCCCGCCGAAGAGGAGATCCATGCCGGAGTCTCCGAAGAGACTGAGATCGTTCCCGTCGCCGCCATAGAGGCTATCCGCGCCGGAGCCGCCGTAGAGGAAGGAGTCTGCGGCACTCCCGCCGAAGAGGAGATCCATGCCGGAGCCTCCGAAGAGACTGAGATCGCTCCCGTCGCCGCCATAGAGGCTGTCATCGCCCGCCTCTCCGATGAGCCTGTCGCTGTTCGAGCCGCCGAAGAGCTGATCGACACCCGAACCACCGTAGAGAGTGTCATTGCCCCCATAACCATAAAGATTGTCGGAACCACTGCCTCCATAGAAGCGATCACTACCGACTATAGCGTTAGGAACGACCGCCTTGGCAACATCGTCGCCGAGACCGCCAAAAAACTGATTGTTGCCGCCAATGACCGCAACGCCGCCGCCATAGTAGCCATCGTCCCCGTCACCGCCGACGACATAGTCGTTCGCGTCGCCGCCGAAGAAGCTGTTCGAGCCGGATAGGCCATTGAGGCGATCCGAACCGCTACCACCCAAGAGCGAGTCATTGCCGCTTCCGCCATAGAGGCTGTCAGACCCATGTCCACCCGTTGCGATATCGCTGCCGTCGCCGCCGTAGATGCTGTCGTTGCCGGAGAATCCACGAAGATCGTTGTCAGCTGTGTTGCCGAAGAGTCCATTCTCCAGTTCGTTGCCGCCGCCATCGATGGCGCCTGCGTCGTCGGCCAAGACCATGATCTCGACGTAGCCGCTGGATCCAGTCCCGGGCAAGGTAAAGCTCACCGAGGTTATGACACTGTCGGTGCCTTCTCCCGACGCCTCTACGATCGAAACGCTGGAATCCGACAGCAGGAAGGTGTCGTCACCCTCCCCTCCGCGCAGGGTGCCTGCTCCGGACCCGCTAGCCAGGACATCAGCACCGGTGTATCCGTATAGATCGTCGTCACCGGAACCACCGTATAGGCTGTCGGCACCGCTGCCGCCATAGAGGTTGTCGTCACCTTCTTGGCCGACGATTACATCGTCTCCCAAGAGACCCGAGAGCGTGTTATCGTGCGCGTTTCCGATGATATAGTTATCAAGCTCGTTGCCGGCGCCAATGAGGGCGGTTCCGAAGTAATCCAGATCCAGCTCTTCGACATAGCCGTTGGCGGCGGTCGACGGTAATGTGAAGTCCACGAAGGCGAAGACCCGGTCGGTCCCCTCATTCGCGCCCTCGACCACGACATCGCCACCCTCGACCACCACGAAGGTGTCGTCACCGCTGCCACCGGCCATGGTGTCCACACCGACACCACCGTCCAGAAGGTCTATACCGGAACCGCCATAGAGAAGGTCCAGGCCTAAATCACCGAACAGGCTATCTTCGCCCGTAGCGCCGATCAGGGTGTCGTTGTCCGCATCTCCCAGAACCTTGTCGCCACCGCTTCCACCATCGGCAATGTCGTTGCCATCGCCCCCATAAATGCTGTCATTGCCGCTTCCCCCTGAAACACTGTCATCACTGCTATAACCTTCGAGCCAGTCGACACCCGATCCGCCGTAGAGGAGGTCCACGCCGCTGTTGCCGAAAAGGGAGTCCGTCCCCTCTCCGCCGTAGAGGCTATCCGCACCGTCTTCGCCCCATATCGAGTCGTTTCCTCCAGCCCCGTACACGCTGTCGTCGCCCGTATCGCCGTAGAGGCCGTTGTCGGCGTCGTTTCCCAAGAGCAGATTATCAAGCTCATTGCCCAAGCCCTCGATGTTGCCCGCCCCGGTGGCCAGGACCAGCTGCTCGACATCGCCGCTCGACGCGGTTCCCGGCAGTGCGAAGTCGATCGCGGCGATCACCAGGTCGGTGCCTTCGCCCAAGACTTCCAGAACCGAGTCGCCGCTGTGTTCCACAAGGAAGGTGTCGTCGCCGCTGCCTCCACTCATGGTGTCGCCACCAGAACCGCCGTCTAGCGTGTCAGCTCCCGAACCGCCGTAGAGTCGGTCTGCGCCACTCCCCCCATAGATCCTATCGTTACCGAGGCCAGCGTAGTTGAGATCGTTTCCGGAACCTCCGAAAAGCGCGTCCTCCCCCTGGTTTCCGCCGAGCGTATCTTCGCCCGACCCGCCGAAGGCGTCGTCGTTACCCGACCCTCCATAGAGAGAGTCGTCCCCTTCGCCTCCGTACAGCGTGTCAGCACCGCTCGCACCAAAAACGCTGTCGGCCCCGCTGCCTCCCTCCAGAGTATCGGCCCCGCTGGCACCATAGAGGACGTCATCGCCGTCGCGGCCCTGCACCTGGTCGTCGCCGTCCCGCCCTTCCAGTGTGTTGGCGGCGGTGTTGCCGCGGACCAGATTGTCCAGCTCGTTGCCGGCGCCCTTCAAGGCCGAGGTGCCGCCCACCAGGCGCAGCTCTTCGACATAGCCCATTGACGCCGTGTCGGCGAGCGTGAAGTCCGCTTCGGCGAAGACCGTGTCGCTGCCCTCGCCGGCCTCTTCGGCCACCACATCGGCACTGGTGACGATCCGAAGGGTGTCGTCGCCCGAGCCACCGTAGGCCGTATCCACCCCCGCACCGCCCTTCAGGAAGTCGTCGCCGGACCCACCCGAGAGCGTGTCGGCACCGTTGTCGCCGAACAGCGAGTCGTCGCCCCCGCCGCCTGAAGCCACGTCGTCGTCCCGCTTACCACGTAGCTCGTCGGCGCCACTACCGCCATAGAGACTGTCGGCGCCGGTTCCGGCGTTGGCCTTGTCCGCCCCGGAGCCACCCACTAGGGTGTCGGCGCCGTCGTTGCCGACCAGCGAATCGTCATCGTCCCCACCGAAGGCATGATCGTCGCCGCTGCGCCCCAGCAGGCGGTCGCTGCCGGCAAGCCCGCTCAGGGTGTTGGCGCTGGAGTTGCCTCTAATGCGGTTGTCCAATTCGTTGCCGCCGCCCGAGATCGCCCCGCCGTCGCCGTCCAGCAACAGCTCCTCGACCTCGCCCGTCGCTCCGCTCGGCAGGGTGAAGTCGGCCGAGGCGATGACGCTGTCTGTACCCTCGCCGGCAACCTCAAGGATCACGTCCCCAGGGTCGTCGACCAGAAGAACGTCGTTGCCCACGCCACCGGCCACGGTGTCGACGCCGCTGCCGCCCACCAGGCGGTCGCGACTGGCGCCGCCGTAAAGGAGGTCGGCCCCGCTGTTGCCCAGCAGGGTGTCCTGACCGCCCGAGCCCTCGCCCGTGTCGTCGCCCGCAGCCCCGCGCAGGACATCGATCCCGCCGCCGCCGTAGAGGCTGTCGTCGGCCCCTCCACCATAGAGATAGTCGTTGTCGGCCAGCCCGTAGAGTCCGTCACTTCCCGCCAAGCCGAAGATGTTGTCTACCAGCTCGCTGCCGGAGAGAGTGTCGGTCCCGGCGGTTCCGTAAAGCGTCGCCATGCTAGGCTCCTTTCACCGTGGGCGACCAAGCCTGCGCCCGGCGGTGCAATCCGATCCCTCGGAAGGCTCGAGCCGGAGCCAGCCGATCCGACGGCCCCTCGCCCTCCCTCGAGCAATTCCGGGGGTCTGGCACTTCAATCGCCATCGGACAACGTCCTCAGATAAGCAAAATTAAACAGTTTGGATTACTATGTCATCTGCCAATAAGATCAGGTATACCTGACCAAAAGACTAGGCATTCGAGGTTCCGACATTACCTCCCATTTGTCATACTGTCGTCATACACGTCTTCTATATTAAGCCATGCCAAGGCGTTACTCGCCTGACCAGGCCCGCCAAGAATGCGCGCACTCTCCAAGCGTCCCCGGCGGTCAGCAAGCATGACGTCGGATCAAGTCCGCTCGCAGTCGAGCTCGACCCTTGGACCGCGAGCAACCGCAGACAAGAGTGACGGGCAAGCCTGCCGCCCACGGGTCATGCCAGCGTGCGGCGAGCACGCCCACCGCTTCGCAACAGTCGTCGCCCTTAGGGCCCTGCCGGCAGGAAGATGAAGTCGCTGGAGGTCAGTTGCGAGACCGCGGTGAAGCCCACCATCTCGATCTCGAAATCCAAGGTGCCGTCGCCGTCCACGTCGACCTGAACCAGGCCGTTGCTGGAGCCCTGATCGTCGAAACGAGCCTCTGCCACACCCAAACCAGCGAAGGCAGACGCACCGACCCAGACCCCAAAGGGAGTATCGATCCCAAGCTCCATAAAGTCGGGAGCGGTCCCGAAGCCTACCGTCTCGGCGGATTCGAAGTCGGTGATCGTGTCGCTGCCGTCCTCGTCGCTGGCGAAGGCGAAGACATCGCCCCAAGATCCGCCGGTCAGGGTGTCACTGCCTGAGCCGCCGGTCAGGACATCGAAGTCGTCTCCACCGTCAAGGCTATCAGCACCGGTCCCGCCTGTGAGGATGTCAAAGCCAGCAGCGCCGGTCAGCGTGTCATCACCAGTGCCGCCTGCCAAGACGTCCGTTTCGGCCCCGCCATCGATGACATCGGCCCCGTCATCGCCGAAGACGCTGTCCATTCCCTTGCCGCCGTAAAGGCTGTCGCCGGCGCTTCCACCATAGAGAGTGTCGGCACCATTCGCGCCCTCCACTATGTCGGCCCCCGAGCCTCCGTAGAGCGAGTCGTCACCCTCCCCGCCATAGAGGGTGTCGTCACCCTGGTCACCGTAGAGGCTGTCGTCGCCCTGCGATCCGGAGAGCAGGTCCGCGCCACTGTCCCCCGACAGCTGATCCGAATCCGTGCCGCCGAACAGACTGTCGGCTCCCGATCCACCGAAGAAGTTGGAATCGGCACCGGTGCCACCGTAGAGGCGGTCGTCCCCTAGGCCGCCCAAGAAGGAATTGTCGTCCCCGTCGCTGCCGTAGAGCCTGTCGTTTCCGCTGCCACCATAGAACTTGACATCATCTTGCGCTTCACCGGCGAGGCTGTCGGCCCCCGACCCGCCAGAGAAGTAGGAGTCAGCACCGTCTCCTCCATCGAGGAGATCATCCCCCAGGTCACCCGAGAGGGAGGTGTCGTTCCCGTCGCTGCCGTAGAGCATGTCGTTGCCGCTGCCACCATAGAGCCTGACGTCGTTATCGTCACCGCCGTCAAGGCTATCGGCGCCCGACCCGCCGAAGAAGTGGGAGTCCGCGCCAGTGTCTCCATAGAGACGATCGGACCCTAGGCCGCCAACGAGGGAGAAGTCGTTCCCATCGCCGCCGTAGAGGCTGTCGTTTGCACTTCCACCAAAGATGTAGCGATCAACGCCTGCGTCTCCGGCAAGCCTGTCAGCACCCGAACCACCAACGAGAAGGCCGTCGACACCATCATCACCGGAGATACTGTCGTCGCCATCATCACCGAACAACGCTTCATCTCTACCGTTACCGCCATAGAGGCTGTCGGCACCAGATCCGCCGTAGAAGTAGTAGTCGTTGTCGTCACCACCGAAGAGCGCGTCGTCGCCGTCCCCACCGTAGAAGAACTGATCGTAGTTGGTGCCCGCTCCGCCAAAGAGGCTATCCGAGCCGGACCCGCCGAAGAAACGGGAATCCGAGCCGCCATCGCCGGAGAGGAGATCCGTTCCGGAGCCTCCGACAAGGCTGAGATCATCTCCGCCATCGCCATCGAGGGTGTCATCACCAGCCTGTCCGTAAAGCCTGTCAACATCTTCCCCGCCGAAAAGGCTGTCCGCGCCCGACCCACCGAAGAGACTATCGCTTCCTTGCGTGCCGTAAAGGCTGTCGCTGCCACTGCCACCGTAGAGCTTGTCGGAGCCGGTGAAGCCATTGAGGGCATTGTCGGCGGTGTTGCCGAAGATCATGTTGTCCAGATCGTTGCCGCCGCCATCTATGTTGCCGGCATCGTCGGCCAGAATCAGGATCTCGACGTGGCCGCTGGATCCCGTCCCGGGCAGAGTAAAGCTCACCGACGAAATCACGCTATCAGTGCCTTCTCCCGACGCCTCCACGATCGAAACGCCGGAATCCGACACCAGGAAGGTGTCGTCGCCCGTCCCCCCGCGCAGGGTGCCCGCCCCGGACCCGCCGGCCAAGATGTCGTCACCGCTGTAACCGTAGAGATCGTCGTCACCGGAACCACCGTAAAGGCTGTCGGCGCCGCTGCCGCCGTAGAGGTTGTCATCACCTTCCTGGCCGATGATCACGTCGTCGCCCAAGAGACCCGAGAGCGTGTTGTTGTTCCCGTTTCCGATGATGTAGTTGTCAAGCTCGTTGCCGACGCCAATGAGGGCGGTTCCGAAGTAGTCCAGATCCAGCTCTTCGACATAGCCGTTGGCGGCGATCGACGGCAAGGTGAAGTCCACGAAGGCGATGACGCGGTCCGTCCCCTCGTCCGCGCCCTCGATCACGACATCGCCAGCCTCGACCACCACGAAGGTGTCGTCACCGCTGCCACCGGCCATGGTGTCCACACCGACACCACCGTCTATATAGTCAATACCGGAACCGCCATAGAGAAGGTCCAGACCTGCATCACCGAACAGGCTGTCGTCGCCCGTAGCGCCGATCAGGGTGTCGTTGTCCGCATCTCCCAGAACCTTGTCAATTCCGCTTCCACCATCGGCAATGTCGTTGCCTTCGCCACCATAGATGTAGTCAATGCCGTCCCCACCATCGATGTCGTCGTCGCCGTCGCCCCCGTCGATGTTGTCATTGCCGCTTCCCCCTGCAATAGTGTCATTGCCGCTATCACCTTCGAGCCTATCGACACCTGAGCCGCCGTAGAGGAGGTCCTCGCCGCTATAGCCGAAGAGGGAGTCCGTTCCCTCTCCACCATAGAGGCTGTCCGCACCGTCTTCGCCCCATATCCAGTCGTTTCCTCCAGCCCCGTACACGCTGTCGTCGCCCGCCTCGCCGTAGACGCCGTTGTCGGCGTCGTTCCCCAAGACCAGATTATCGAGCTCGTTGGCGAAGCCCTCGATGTTACCCGCCCCGGTGGCCAGGACCAGCTGTTCGACATAACCGCTCGACGCGGTTCCCGGCAGTGCGAAGTTGATCGAGGCGATCACCCGGTCGGTGCCTTCACCCGATACTTCCAGAACCGAGTCACCACTGTGATCCACAAGGAAGGTGTCGTCGCCGCTACCCCCGCTCATGGTGTCGGCACCAGAACCGCCGTCTAGCGTGTCAGCTCCCGATCCGCCATAGAGTCGGTCCGCGCCACTCCCCCCGTAGACCCTATCGTCACCGAGGCCACCGTAGTTGAGATCGTTTCCGGAACCTCCGAACAGCGCGTCGTCGCCTTCCGCACCATACAAAGTATCCTTGCCCGATCCACCGGACAACGTATTGTCGCCGCTGTTTCCAATTATAATGTTGTCCAGCGAATTGCCATAGCCATTGATGTCTCCGGCATTCTCTGCCAGCACTAGTTCTTCGACATGTCCGTCGACCAAAGGCCTCTTTCAGCGTATAGGTGAAGGAGACGACGATCCGGTCTTGGCCCTCGCCCGTCAGCTCGGAGACAGAGTCGAGGGCGTCCTCGAGATAGAAGGTGTCATGGCCCACCCCTCCGACCATGGTGTCCGCTCCACTCCCTGCAGTGAGTTCGTCAGATCCAGAGCCACCGTAGAGCGTGTCACTGCCACTACCCCCGAAGAGAAGGTCAAAACCGGTGCCCCCTGCCAGCAGATCCGAGTCCAAGCCCCCGAAGAGATAGTCATCGCCGAGTGCGCCGCTAAGGGAGTCCGCGCCGCTGCCGCCGTAGAGGCTATCATACCCGTCTCCACCATAAATTTGATCCGCGCCTTGGTCCCCGAACGCCGTGTCATCACCTACCTCTCCGAAAAGTACGTCGGCACCGTCGCCGCCTTGGAGTATGTCCTCGCCAGGATTACTATAGAGCCAGTCATCCCCCGTATCACCTATGAGCAGATCGTCATCTATCCCCCCAAACTGCGAATCGGCACCACTGCCACCGACCAAGGTATCGTAGCCGACCCCGCCATAGAGATAGTCATAGCCGTACGTGCCGTATAGAGTGTCGTCGTCGTCCCCGCCGTAAACCGTGTCGTCACCGCTTGCCCCCATAGATCAAGTCGGCCTCGTAGCCGCCGTAGAGCCAGTCGTCCCCGGACGCTCCCATCGCGGTGTCGGCGCCTGAACCGCCGTACAGGCTATCTTGGCCAATGCCACCGTAAAGCTCGTCATCACCGGACCCGCCGTCGAGCGTGTCGTCCCCGCTCTCTCCGAACAGCCGATCGGCACCCAAACCGCCTGACAAGCTGTTGTCGCTGCTGTTGCCATAGATTACGTTGTCCAGGGAGTTGCCGGAGGCATCGATGTCGCCGCCATTCTCCGCCAGGACCAGTTCTTCGACATGCCCCTCGATCAAGGCCTCCTGCAGCGTGTAGGTAAAGGAGACAATGATCCGGTCTTGGCCCTCGCCCTCGAGCTCCGAGACGGAATCCAACAGGTCGTCGATGTAGAAGGTATCGTTTCCGCTCCCTCCTATCAGTGTGTTGGTTCCGCTTGCCCCGTCGAGAACGTCGTCCCCGGACCCTCCGTACAGCGCGTCGTCTCCGCTGCCACCCTGCAGGGTGTCTGCCCCACTGCCGCCATAGAGAGAATCATCGCCGTCGCGGCCCTGCACCAGGTCGTCGCCGTCCTGCCCGGCCAGCCCGGTTGCCGGCGGTGTTGCCCCGCACCAGGTTATCGAGCTCGTTGCCGGCCCCGTTGAGCGCCGGCGTCCCGCCCACCAGGCGCAACTCTTCGACATAGCCCATAGTGCCCGTGCCCGGCAGCGTGAAGTCGGCCTCGGCCAGTACCGTGTCGCTGCCCGCGCCTGCGGCCTCGCCCACCTGATCGGCGCTGGTCAGAACCCGGAAGGTGTCGTCGCCGGACCCACCGTAGGCCGTATCGACGCCGGCGCCGCCCTTCAGGAAGTCGTCGCCAGACTCCCCGGATAGCGTGTCCGCGCCGTTGTCGCCGAAGAGAGAGTCCTCGCCATCGCCGCCCGCGGCCACGTCGTCGTCCCGCTTGCCGCGCAGCTCGTCGGCACCACTGCCGCCGTAGAGGCGGTCGGCCCCCGTCCCGGCGTTGGCCAGGTCCGAGCCCGAGCCCCCTTCCAATGTATCGGCGCCGTCGTTGCCGACCAGGGAATCGTCGTCGTCTCCGCCGAAGGCATGATCGTCGCCGCTGCGGCCCAGCAGGCGGTCGCTGCCCGCCATCCCGCTCAGGGTGTTGGCGCTGGAGTTGCCCCTGATGCGGTTGTCCAATTCATTGCCGCCGCCCGAGATCGCCCCGGCATCGCCGTCCAGCAGCAGCTCCTCGACTTCGCCCGTCGCTCCACCCGGCAGGGTGAAATCCGCAGACGCGATCACGCTATCGGTGCCCTCGCCGGCATACTCGATGATCACATCGCCCGGGTCGTCCACCAGGATGACGTCGTTGCCCACGCCCCCGGCCGCCGTGTCCACACCGGTGCCGCCTACCAGACGGTCCCGGCTGTTGCCACCGTAGAGGCTGTCGGACCCTTCATTGCCCAGCAGAGTGTCCTGACCGCCCGAGCCGTCGAGCTTGTCGTCCCCGGCCGCACCACGGGCCACATCGATCCCGCCACCGCCGTAGAGGCTGTCGCCGGCGCCGCCGCCGTAGAGATAGTCGTTGTCGGCCAGACCATAGAGGCTGTCGCTGCCCGCCAGCCCGAAGATGCTGTCCGCCAGCGCCGAGCCATCGATGCTGTCGTTGCCACCCGTTCCATAAAGCGTCGCCATCGCGCCCTCCCGCAGCGGTGGCGTTGAGACCGAAACCTCTCGAAAATGCCGCTGGCCCGCCGAACACCTCCGCTCGGTCACCAGGCCCTGCGGCGATCACCCCAATCGCCGGGCTTGCCAAGAATCAGTCGTGCAAGCCGAACACCGCAAAAGAGATTATTTCACAAAGCACAATACGCGTCATCTGCCCATAAGATACGTCTACCTAACCGAAAGGCTATATTCTTTCACAAAACATCACAAATTCAAGTTATCAGGCGCGCTATTACGCCAGCAGACTGAGTAAATCCAGCGAAATGCGTCAAGCGAAAGGCCTGTACAACCACGAGGTCAGTACGGTCTATCAGCCGGCCCAAAACCGCGGTCAATCAAGGGTCGGCACTGCTGCCAGCGCACGCTGCAATTCCTGAGAGAGCTCCGGGTTCCTCGCGGCGATCGAGTCCATGGCGCGCGCGATACGAGCCTGGAGCTCCGTTACGCTACCGGTGTTCGCAGCCACCGCAGTGATGACGTCGATGTTGCTCAAGCGGTCGATGTGCTTGGCGGTCTCGCCCATGGTAAAGGCCGCGCGTTGGATCGCGAGCACGGCGGCTTCGGCGGTTTCCTTGTCGCTCACCCTCTCCAATCGATCGGCGATGACGGTCATCTCCGTCAGCATCCGATCCACTGCCTCGGCTGCAGTGACCTCTTCTTCAGCGGCCGATGGCGCCGGCGGATCGCTTTCGGTGAATGCCGGGGTAGGCCCCTCGTCCGTGTCCAGGCTTCCCTCGTCCTCTGCCTCGCCGCAAGCACTGAGCGTCAGGAGGCAAACCAATGCCAGAGAGGAGGTGAGGCGTGTCATTGCGATGAACTCTCCCATGCACAGAGCCGGTGACGCCCCCAGCCAAAGAGAATTTGATCATACTTTCAAGGTACTACGTAGTGAAGGGCCTGGACCGTGTACTGCATGGCAGATCAGCGGCCAGTGGCCTGACGCGGCGCGGCCGGCTGCTCTATTCTCTCCCCTCCGATGCCAGACAGCCTCCGCATTGCCGCCACGCTCGCCATGGGATCGCTCGGCGGCTTGCTGGCCGTGTGGGCGCAGCTGCCGCTCGCCTGGATGATCGGGGCGATGCTGATGGTGACCTGCCTGGCGATCGCCGGTGCCGGGGTCAGGGCCTCCCCGCCGCTGCGTAGCGGCATGGTGGCCGTCCTCGGCGTCATGCTCGGCAGCGGCTTCACGCCTCAGATGGTCGACCAGATGCCGCTGTGGTCGATCAGCCTGGCAGGTCTCTTGCCCTATACGGCCCTGTCAGGCCTTGCAGGCTATCTCTATTTCCGGCGCTTCTTCGGCTATGATCCGGCCACATCCTACTTCTCGGCGATGCCGGGAGGGCTCTCTGAGATGCTCTTGATCGGCAGCCAGTCGGGCGGCGATCCGCGGGTGATCTCGCTTACTCATGCCGCCCGCATCTTGATGGTGGTGATGATCCTCCCCTTCGGCTTTCAAGCGGCGCTCGGCTACGAGGTCGGCAGCAGCTCATCACCAGGGAAACCTCTCCTGGAGGTTCCGCTTGAAGACCTCGGTCTGCTGGCCGCCTGCGCGCTGGTTGGCTTGCCGCTCGCGAACCTACTGCGTCTGCCAGCAGCGCACCTGATCGGCCCGATGGTGCTCTCCGCCGTGGTCCATCTTGCCGGCCTTACCACGGCAGCACCGCCATTGGAGCTGGTGGCTGCAGCCCAGGTGGTGATCGGCTCGGCCGTGGGAACGCGCTTTGCTGGCACCGACCTGCGCTTTTTGGCGCGCGCGCTTCTGGGCGCCGCCGGCCTCAGCGTCTTGCTGCTGACCATCACCTTGCTCTCGGCCCTGCTCTTGACCCTGCCGACCGGACTACCGCTGGAGCCCTTGATTTTGGCCTATGCGCCCGGCGGCCTGGCGGAGATGAGCCTGATCGGGCTCGCCCTGGGCCTGGACGCCGCCTTCGTGGCCACCCATCACAGCGTGCGCATCGTGCTGATCGTCATCCTGGCGCCACTTGCCTTCCGCCTGGCTAGCCGGTGGCGCCGTACTGAGCCGTGATGCCGCCGTCCACCACCAGTTCCGTCGCGGTGACGTACTTGGCCTCGTCGGAGGCCAGATAGAGCGCGGCATAGGCTACGTCCCAAGCATCGCCCATCCGGCCCATCGGGCATTGCCGCTCGCGCTTGTCCACCATGACTTGGAAGTCGGGGCCGTAGTGCGCCTTCAAGGGATCGACGATCATCGGCGTGTTCATCAGGCCAGGAACCACGCAGTTGGCCCGGATACCGTGGCGCGCATACTCGATGGCGATCGAGCGGGTGAAGGGCAGCACCGCGCCCTTTGTCGTGTTGTAGCAGACATAGGGCACGCCGGTGTCACGGATGCCGGCGATCGAGGCGATGTTGACGATCGCGCCGCCGCGGCCCTCGCTCTCGAACTGCCGCAGCATCACCGGGATCACATGCTTGCAGGTCAGGAACATCGAGGTGAGGTTGACCTTGATGACGCGGTTCCAGTCTTCCAGCTCGACGCCGACCGGCCCTCCCAGGTGCAGGATGCCCACGTTGTTGTCCAGCACGTCGATGCGGCCGTAGCGTTCCAGGCAGGTGGCCGTCATGGCGGCAACGCCGGCCGGATCGGAGGCATCGCAAGCGTATGCCGAAGCCTCGTTGCCCTCACCGCGGATGATCTCGACCGTTTCCTCGGCCGCCTCCGGCTTGATGTCCACGCAGAAGACCTTGGCTCCCTCTCTGGCGAAGAGCACGGCCGCCGCCTTGCCGTTGCCCCAACCGAGCCCGATCGAGCCGGCGCCAACCACGATCGCCACCTTGCCCTCCAAACGACCCGCCATGCTCTCTCCTCCTCTTTCAGGGTGCTCCCCGAGCAGGTCTACTACATGATGGCTCTGGCTGCGCTCATCTTGATTGCCGTCCTCAACAGGCCCGAGACCAGCCGCCACCGCTTGCACTGACAGCTCCTCCACAGTCTCTCCAACTTGCGGCGCCAAGCGAAGAAAGCGCCACCAAATCACCCCGATAAGGCCCACTCCGCCCTCTTCACTCGAACACTGTCAATTTCCACATATTGTCACAGTCGAATGAGCCAGTAGATGACGATAAGGAGGGTTCAATGGCTTATGTAACCCACAACTATGATGTCGCCGTCGGCTCCCAGGGCGAAAGAGGCGGTCTCGTTCGCGTCTTCACCCGCATCGGCAAGGCCTTTGCACGGGCACGCCAGAGAGCGGCAGAGCGCGAATACCTGCAGGGAAACCTGCATGCGGTCGCGCGCGACACGGGCATCGATCCCGCCACCCTGTCCCGGGAAGCGAACAAGTCCTTCTGGCGCAAGTAGCCCCTCGCCAAGCGGATCTGGGCCGGCCTGTCTTGCCGGCTCAGATTCGTGCTCGGCGCAACCGCAATGCGTTGGCGACGACACTCACGGATGACAGCGACATGGCCGCCGCACCGATGATCGGCGAGAGCAGGATCCCGAAGAAGGGATAGAGAATGCCCGCCGCCACCGGTACACCCAGGGCGTTGTAGATGAAGGCGAAGAAGAGGTTCTGGCGGATGTTGCGCAAGGTCGCCTGGGACAGGTGGCGGGCCTTGACGATGGCGGTCAATTCGCCCTGAAGCAAGGTGACGCCGGCGCTCTCCATGGCGACGTCGGTGCCGGTCCCCATGGCGATGCCGACATCGGCGGCAGCCAGGGCCGGCGCGTCGTTGATGCCGTCCCCGGCCATCGCGACGACCTTGCCATCCGCTTGAAAGGCCTTGACCGCGGCCGCCTTGCCTTCCGGCATGACCTCTGCGCGGAACTGGGTGATCCCCAGTCGTCCGGCAACGGCGGCAGCGGTGGCCTCAGCATCGCCGGTCAGCATGACCACCTCCAGCCCGGCCTCGCGCAACTCCTTCAAGGCCTCGGGCGTGCTCTCCTTCACCGGGTCGGCGACGGCCAAGAGGCCGGCCGGCTTGCCGTCGACGGCAAGATAGATGGCAGTCGCTCCCTGCTTGGCCTCTTCTTGGGCAAGCCCCTCCAGCGGGGCCGTATCGATGCCGGCCTCGCGCAAGAGGGCGGCATTGCCCAACAGCACTGCGGTGCCCTCGACCCGACCGCTGACGCCGCGGCTGGCCGGGGCGGCGAACTCCTCCACCTTCGCCAAGGCGAGGCCCGCATCGCTGGCAGCCGCCAGGACCGCCTTGGCCAGGGGATGCTCGCTCGACTGCTCGAGGCTGGCGGCCTTGACCAGCAGATCCTCGCGCCCGAAGCCCTCCAGCACGTGAAGTGCGGTCAGCGCCGGCTTGCCCTCGGTCAAGGTCCCGGTCTTGTCGACCAGCAGGATCTCGACCTTCTCCATATGCTCCAGCGCTTCGGCGTCGCGAATGAGGACTCCGGCCTCGGCGCCGCGCCCGACTCCCACCATGACCGACATGGGCGTCGCCAAGCCCAAGGCGCAGGGGCAGGCGATGATCAGCACGGTGACCGCGGCGACGATGGCGAACTCGAAGCTGGGCGAAGGCCCCCAGATCAGCCAGACGAGGAAGGCAAGCGCCGCGATCGCCAGCACCAGTGGCACGAACCAGCCGGCCACCCGGTCGGCCAGGCGCTGGATCGGCGCGCGGCTGCGCTGGGCCGCTGCCACCAAGGAGACGATCTTCGACAGCATGGTATCGGCACCGACCTTCTCGGCCTGCATGACGAAGCTGCCGGACTGATTGACGGCGCCGCCGATGACCCTGTCGCCGGGATGCTTGGCGACCGGCAGGGACTCGCCGGTCACCATGGACTCGTCGACGTGCGAGCTGCCTTCCAGAAGCGTGCCGTCCACCGGAATCGCCTCGCCAGGCCGCACGCGCAGGCGATCGCCCATCGCGACGGTGTCGAGCGCAATCTCCTCGTCGCCGGCATCGGTCACCCGGCGCGCCGTCTTGGGCGCCAGGTCTAGGAGGGCGCGGATCGCACCGCCGGTCTCCTCGCGCGCCTTGAGCTCCAGGATTTGACCCAGCAGCACCAGCACGACGATCACCGCGGCCGGCTCGAAATAGAGACCCACCGCCCCGCCCTCGCCGCGCAGCGCCTCGGGGAAGAGGCCGGGGAAGATCAGCCCCACCACGCTATAGAGGTAGGCGGCGCTGACGCCGATCCCGATCAGAGTGAACATGTTGAGCTTGCCGGTCCTGAGCGAGGTCACGCAGCGCTCGAGGAACGGCAGGCCGCACCAGGCCACGACGGGTGTCGCCAAGACCAGCTGCAGCCACTGGCTCAGTGCAACCGGCAGCCAGCTCGGGCGGCCGAAGAAGTGGCTGCCCATCTCCAACACCACCAATGGGACGGTGAAGACCAGGCCGATCAGAAAGCGCCGCCGGAAGTCCTTGAGCTCCGGGTTCTCGGCGGCCTCCAGGCTGGGCGCCATCGGCTCCAGCGCCATGCCGCAGATCGGACAGCTACCGGGCCCCACCTGCTGCACCTCGGGATGCATGGGGCAGGTGTAGAGCGCATCGGGATCGGCCGGTCCCGGGGTGCTCGCCTTATGGTGGCCATGTCCGTGGCCGCAGGAATGCTCCGCGCCCGCTGCCTGGTGCTGGTGCTCTGCCAAGGGGCCTGGTCTCCTCTTTGCCTTCCGAAGGGACTTAGTCGCAGGGCTGTCACCTTGCCAAGGGCGGGCCCGACAGGCTAGGTCGGCTGATCGACGCGCCCCTCTTGCCGACCGAGACCATAGCATGTTTGCTGCCCAAGACATCGTCGGGCTGTTTCCGAGCCTGGCATTCCGCGCCGGCCCGCTGCCGGGCGGGCCCGAGGCCCTGCAAAGCCTGGCCGCCGCCGCCGAGGCGCAGATCCCGGCTGCCGTACCGCAAGGCGAGCGTAGACGATCACCGCCGACACTCCAGGCCGATCCCGGATTTCAGCCCCTGGTCCAGCATCTGGAGCGCCTGGCCGCCGAGGCCTTGGCGGCCGCCGATTTCAAGCGTCAGGACTGCGTGGTGACCGCGCTTTGGGCGGAGGCCCACCCGCCCGGCTTTGCCGAGCCGCCCGCGGTGGCGCCCAACGCGCACTTCGCCTTCGTTCTGCCGCTGGCGGCACCGCAAGGCCTGGGCCTGCGCATCGCCGACCCGCGGCCGGCAGCGCAGGTCATCGTACCGATGGTGAGCGAGCCCAACGAGCTGAACGCGCGCGAGGTCACCGTCCCGCTGGTCGCCGGCCAGCTGCTGCTGCTGCCCGGCTGGCTGCCGCAGGGCCTGCAGGGCGGTTCCGCCGGCGCCGCTCTGCTGCTGCGCGGCCAGACTTTGTTCCGCAACATGGCAGAGGCCATCTCGCCGCCCATGTGGACCGGCATGACCGCGAACCGGAGATGAGCCGATGACCAACGCCGCGCCTGGCGCGCTGGAGCCGCTGAAGCTCTTCCCTACCTTCATCTTCACCTACGACCTGGAGCCGGCGCGCGCCGAGGCCTTGAACCAGGCCATCGCGGGCCTGGTCTACCGCCTCTTCGACCCGCCGCCCAACGTGATGCCGGGCCAGAACCTCTCGACCCATCACGACCTGCACAAGAAGCCCGGCATGGAGCCCTTGCTGGAGGCCTATTCGGCCGCGATCGAGCAGACCATCGCCAAGCTGAAGGTGCAGCACAAGGGCTGGGCCGTCACCGGCTGCTGGGCCAACGTCAACAAGCCCGGCATCTCCCATGTCGCCCACAACCACCCCAACAACTGGCTGGCCGCGACCTACTACGTGAAGGCGCCGAAAGGCGGTAACGCCATCACCTTCCACGAACCGCGCCAGCAGGCCTTCCCGATCCGCGCGCCGGCCGAGCGCCACACGCCGGCCAACGTCTCGGCCCACCCCGTGCCGGTGAAGCCCGGCCGCTTCGTGATCTTCCCGGCCTGGCTCTACCACTCGGTCCCGGCCAACGAATCGGGCGAAGACCGCATGTCGATCGCCATCAACATGATGCTGCTCGACGCCGACCAGGTCCTGCCGCCACTGCTCTGGCGGACCTGATCCCAAGCCGCTAGGATCGCCCCACCTCCACCGGGCGTGGCGGAATTGGTAGACGCAAGGGACTTAAAATCCCTCGGGCTTTTTGCCCATGCCGGTTCAAGTCCGGCCGCCCGGACCAGCGAAATCCGATGCCGGTCACCTTCGGCAAGGAGGGTTTTCTAGCGACGACCGCCGCCAGCGCAGCGAACCCGCATGGCAGCCATCCTGATCCGCAAGGGGCCGGCTCGGCGAATTGCCTTGCCTGGGCAGCCGATCTGTGGTCTTCCGGCACCATCGGCACTGTGCGTGGGCGACCGAGCGGTTGTTGACGGTGGCGATAGTGAGCAACTTTCTCGTATCGATCGTTGCCATAGGCGCGCCTTCACGGGCGCGCATCATCCCGGCAGCTGATCTACGCAAGGCTCCCCAAAATCGAATCCCTCCTCGCAAGGGCGCCGGCCGTTGGCTCTGTGCCCCAGCGTGGAGCAATGAGAGTTTTCACTTGAAACAGTTCAACGATCTCGGCCTTGCCGAGCCCCTCCTTCGCGCCGTTGCGGGCGAAGGCTATACCACGCCGACGCCGATTCAGGCGGAGGTGATCCCGACCATGCTGGCGGGCCGCGACATCATCGGCATCGCGCAAACCGGTACCGGCAAGACCGCCGCCTTCGTGCTGCCGCTGCTGCAGCACATCAGCCAGAACCCGGTCGCTCGCGTGCGCAAGCGTTGCCGCGCGCTCGTTCTCACCCCGACGCGCGAACTGGCAGCACAGATCGCCGAGCAAGTCCGCGCCTATGGCCGCTTCACGCGGCCCTCCACGGCCTTGGTCGTGGGCGGCGCCAAGCCGGGTCCGCAGGTCCGCGCGATGGCACCGGGGGTCGATGTCGTCATCGCCACGCCGGGCCGCCTCGAGGATCATCTCGCGCGCGGCCTGGTGCACCTCGATTCCGTCGATCAGGTGATCCTCGACGAAGCCGACCAGATGCTGAACCTGGGCTTCATCCCGGCGATTCGCCGGATCATGGCGAAGCTGCCCGGCGATCGCCAGACCGCACTCCTCTCGGCGACCATGCCGAAACAGATCCGCGCTCTGGCGCGCGACTTCCTGCGGAACCCCGCCGAAATCGCGGTTGCAGCGGCTGAAAAGCCGATCGAGCGCATCGATCAAAGGGTCGTGCCGGCGCAAGCGGCAGCCAAGCGAGGCGTCCTCGTCGACCTGCTGAAGGACCCGGGCGTCGAGCGCGCCATCGTCTTCACGCGCACCAAGCGCGGCGCGGAGAGGATCAGCCAGCATCTGCAGAAGGCCTCCCTCTCGGCAGTGGCGATCCACGGCGACAAGAATCAGAACCAGCGCGATCGGGCCTTGGCCGACTTCAAGAGAGGCCGGGCGACCGTTCTGGTCGCGACCGACATCGCCGCCAGGGGGATCGACATCGACGACGTCTCCCACGTGGTCAACTTCGAACTGCCGAACGTGCCGGAAGCCTATGTCCACCGCATCGGCCGCACCGCCCGCGCGGGCAAGAGCGGCTTTGCCGTATCGCTCTGCGACGCCGCCGAGGTCGGCCTGTTGCGCGACATCGAGCGGCTGATGGGGCTCACCATCAGGGTGGAAGGCGGTCGCTTGGAAGGCCCTGCGCCCTCACCGGCGCGGAATGGGGCCAGGCGGGGCTTCAAACAGCAGCAAAGGGATCCCGGCGCATCGCAACGCCGGCGGCGAAGCCGCTCCTCGGGCGCGCGCAAGCGCCAGACCGGGCAGCGTCAGGAGCCGCAGGGGCCAAGGACGGCATCGCGCGTAGCGTAGCCCAAGGTAGGCGCGGCAGACCACTTGTGGCGCAGTTGATACCTGAGAAAAGCGACAAGCACCGAGGACTGCCGCCATCGATAAGTCGAAAGGCCAGCGTCCCAGCCTGACCGGATCGGGCTGGGACTGCACCCGGACTGGCAAGCCAGAATTCCCGCCTTGGGATAGGCCGGAATACCACGACCTTCACCCTTGGTCTCCATATGACCTACTCTTATAAATCACAGAAAAAACTTGCAATTTAGCAACTAGATCTCTGCCGGTTGCAATCGATTAGCTCACCTGGTTTCGACATGACCACCACGCGCCGACTTGACGCAGCACCGATTGTGCGCCACCCTCAAGCAGATAATTTTCCGGACGGGAAACGAGCCGAAGTGTATTAACAACGAAGAATTGTGGAGGCTAGCGATGTCAGGACAACCATCAAACCTGCTCGAAACGGTGCTGCGTCAGCACCTCGGACGCCGACAATTCATGAGGGGCCTTGGCGCCGGCACGGCAGGCCTTGCCGCCGCCGGCTTCGTGAGCCAGCTCTTGCCTGGCATTGCCCATGCTGCGGGCGGAACCATCACCTGGGCGAAGCCGCTGGAGACCAAGGAGTTCGACCCGCAGACGGCGATCCTCGGCTCTTCGTGGCAGCTGCTCCACACGATCTACGATTCTCTCGTCGATCAGGACGAGAACTTGAACCTGGTGCCGGGTCTGGCGGAATCATGGGAGCAGACCTCGCCGACCACCTACGTCTTCAAGATCCGAGAGGGCGTGAAGTTCTCCAACGGGCGCGAGATGACGGTCGACGACGTGGTCGGTAGCATCAAGCGGCTCTACGACCCCAAGACAGGGTCCTATTGGGCGCTGGAAATGGGCTCTTTGAAGGACGTGAAAGCCACCGGCGACTGGACCGTGGAGATCGAGCTGGAGGAACCGCACACGCCGATCCTGCATGGCTTGTCGCCGACGATGGCCTCGATCATGCCGATGAAGGAAATCGAGTCCGGCGAGCTTGATCCTTCCAAGGATACGCTTGGAACCGGCCCCTTCATGGTGAAGTCCCACAGCCAGGACGACAACTGGGTGCTGGTGCGCAATCCGCACTATTGGCGCGAGGGGCTGCCCAAGGCCGATGAACTCCATGTCAAGATCATGCCGTCGGACCCTGCCAGGATCGCAGCCCTGCGCGACGGATCGGTCGACATCGCAAGCTTCGAGGCGAGCCCCGATGCGCCCTTGCTGCTGCAGAACATCCCCGACGTCGAGGTGATCGTCGAAGACGTGACCAACTTCTACTTCTTCGCGATGAACGCGGTCTGGGACAAGTCGCCCTTCCGCAACGAGAAGCTGCGCCAGGCAGTCGCGCTGACGATCGATCGGGACACCATCCGCAACATCGCGCTGGGCGGTGCCGGCGAGCCGACCGCGGCCATGGCGCCCGCCTTCGGTGCCTGCGACACCAGCAAGCTGCCCTACTGGAACCGCGACATCGAGAAGGCCAAGGCCATCTTGAAGGAGTCGGGCGCGGAGGGCACCGAGTTCGAGCTCTTGGTGCGCAATCTGCCGGCCGACATCCAGATGGCGCAAGTGATCAAGCGGAACGTGGCGGAGATCGGGCTGACCGCCGACATCTCGGTGGTCGACGAGGGCACCTGGGTGAAGCGTGCCTGGATCGACAATCCCAGCCAGTTCGAAGCGATGGTGACCTGGTATGCCGGCTATTCCGACCCGGTCATGGCCACCCTTTGGTGGGATTCATCGAAGGCCGGCTTCACCGCGGGACATATGCCGTCGGTTCCGGAACTCAATCAGCTGATCGCCGACAGCTTCAGCCTGCCGGAGGGGGCCGAGCGCGATGCGACCCTGCAGGCACTCTGCGCCAAGATCGACGAGATCGCGGTCAAGGTGCCTCTGGTGACGCGGCAAGATACCGTTGCCTTCCGCAAGGACAAGATCAAGGCCAGCGTCGCCCATGTCGAAGGCTATGTGAACACGCTGCGCGGTGTGGAGGAATACACCCTCGTCTCGCCCTAGCCCCGCGTCGCTCTAGGAACGGGGGCTCATGTCCCTCCTCGCGCGCTATGTGGCGCTCCGCATGGCGAGTGCGTGCTTGACCCTGTTCGGCGTCGCGATCCTTATCTTCGCCTCGATACACGCGTTGCCCGGCAGCTTCGAGGAAGTACTGGTCCCACAGGCAACGCAAGAGCTTCGCGATCAAATTGCCGAGCGCTACGGCCTCGACAAGCCGATCGTCGAGCAGTTCGGGCTGTGGCTGGCGCGCGCGGTGCAGGGAGACCTCGGCGTTTCTCTGATCACGCAGGAGCCGGTGACCGCGGAATTTCGTCGCCGTCTTCCGGTGACGGCAGAGATCGCCGGGATCGCCACCCTGATTGCGATCGTCATCGGCGTTCCGCTGGGCATTCTAGCCGGCCTCAGCAGTCATCGGCGCTTCGTTCCCGGCTTGAGCCGTCTGGTGGGCGGGCTGGCGATGAGCGTGCCCGACTTCGTCATCGGCACCGTGCTGCTCTACTACTTCAGCCGCTACTCCTTATGGCTCACGGTCGGCGACTGGGTGCCCTTCGCCGAGGATCCGATCGCGAACCTGCGCGCCGCCCTCTTGCCAGCGCTGTCCCTGTCGCTGCTCGGCATCGGCCTGGTGATGGCCACGGCCCGGCACGCGACGATCTCTATCCTCGGCCAGGACTTCATCATGGCGGCGATGGCCCGGGGCAAGACCCCCTACACGGTCGTGCACCAGCACGTGCTGCGCAATGCCGGCATCCCCGTCATCACCATCCTGGCGATCTATTCCGGCTATCTGCTGGGCGGGACGATCATCGTCGAGATGCTCTTCTCGGTGCCGGGGATCGGTCGCTATCTGATCTTCGGGGTGCTCAACCGCGACTACCCGGTGGTGCAGGCCGGCGTGCTGCTGGCCGCCGCGGTCTTCATCCTCTTGAACATGCTGGCCGATGTGCTCTATGCCGTGCTCGATCCCCGCTTGGCCGGAGGGCGCGGCCAATGAAGCTGCCCTTTGCCAACGACCGGCTGTCCCAAGCAGGCACCTTGGTCTTGCTCCTGCTGATCGCGCTCGGCGTCTTCGCCCCGCTGCTGCCGATCGGCGACCCCGAAGCGATCGGCGCGGGCCCCAGGCTCAGCCCGCCGTCGACTGAGTTTCCACTCGGCACCGACAATCTAGGCCGGCCGATGATGGCGCGGATCTTCGAGGGCATCCTCTTGACCTTCGTGCTCTCGACCATCGCCGTGCTGATCGCCGGCGTCGTCGGCGCCGTCATCGGCATGATCGCCGCCTATGTCCATCACGTCCTGGACGAGGTCATCTCCCGCTTTGCCGACATGCTGTTCTCCTTTCCGCCGGTGCTGCTAGGTCTCTTGGTGACGACGATCCTGGCACCCGGGATCCAGAGCGCGATCGCAGCGATCGTCCTCATCACCCTGCCGGCGATGGTGCGGGTGGTCCGTGCGGCGACCCTAGAGGTAGCCCGCCGCGACTTCGTCGTGGTAGCCGAGGTCGTAGGCGCCTCCTTCGGACGGCGTCTGTTTCTGCATCTCTTTCCTAACGTTGCCGGTGTCGTCGCAGTCCAGACCGCCTACTCGATCTCGCTCGGCATGCTGATCGAGAGCGCGCTGAGCTTCCTGGGACTGGGCGTGCAGCCTCCCAATGCCTCTCTGGGCTCTCTGATGCGCGAGGGCGCGACCTACCTCGAGATCGCACCCTGGCTGGCCTTTGGCCCGGGCGCCTTCCTGGCCGCCGCCATCCTCTCGGTCAATCTCTTCGGTGACGGCCTTAGAGCGGTGGTCGACCCGCTGGAACCGCGTCCGCTCCAATGAGGAACGATGCGCCTCCGGCCCGCCCGATCGTCACGATCAGCGACCTCGTGATCGAGTTTCGAACGCGCCGGCAGAGAGTGCGCGCGCTCGACGGCGCTTCCCTTTCGGTGGCCGAGGGCGAAAAGGTCGGCCTCGTCGGCGAAAGCGGCTCCGGCAAGAGCACGCTAGCGCTGTCGCTGGCCCGCCTTCTGCCGACCAATGCCGAGCATGTTTCGGGCGACCTCACGGTTGCCGGCAAGTCCATCTTCGCGATGGATACCGCCTCGCTCCGCGCGGTCAGGCGGCGAACGCTCAGCTATGTGTTTCAAGACCCGATCGGCACCTTGGATCCGACCATGCGCGTCGGCCGCCAGATCTCCTCGGTGCTGAACGGAGTCTCGCAACGCAGTGCCGTTGCCTCCTCCCTGCTCGAGGTCGGCCTGACGGACCACAAGCGGATCGCGCGCAGCTATCCGCACGAGCTGTCGGGGGGCATGGCCCAGCGCGTCTCCATCGCCGTCGCCCTTGCCGCCAAGCCTCAGGTCGTGATTGCCGACGAGCCGACGGCATCACTGGACGCCTCGATCCGCGCCCAAATCCTCGACCTGCTGGTCTCGCTCTGCGCCGGCCACGGCACGGCGCTCGTCCTCTTGAGCCACGACCTCCGCGCGATTGCCCACTACTGCGAGCGCGTCGCGGTCATGTATGGCGGTCGCGTGGTCGAAGACGGCCCCACGGCCAATGTTTTCTCGGAGCCCTTTCATCCCTATTCGAGAGCTCTCATGAAGGCGGCACCGGGACAGGAGAGGCTTGGCGGCAGGATCGAGCCCATACCCGGCGTTCCCCCCATCCTCGGCGGCCGAGAGGAGCGCTGCACCTTCGCGCCGCGCTGCCGATTTGCGCTGGAGAGCTGCCATTCAGAGCGTCCCGGCGAGCAGCGCACAGCCGGGCGCAGAGTCATCTGTCACCGGGTCGAGGGCGGCTTGCCGCCGCTGCCACGATGACGCCAGCCATCGAGCTGCGGTCGGTCGGCGTGCGCTATTCCAGCGGTCCGCTCTGGGCGCGTCGCCACGTTCAGGCGATGGAGGACGTGAGCTTTCAGATCGCGGCCGGCGAGACGCTTGGTCTCGTCGGCGAGTCGGGATCGGGCAAGTCGACGACCGGGAAGGTCTGTCTCGGGCTGGTGAGGCCGACCCAGGGGCAGGTGTCTTTCGACGGCGCACCCTTCGCGTCTCGGCGCACGACGCGCGGCCGACTGGCAGCCGTGCTCCAGCATCCGCAGTGGTCCTTGAACCCGCGACTGCACGTCGGCATGTCGGTCGCCGAGCCGCTGGCCATCAACCAGTCAAGTTCAAGCGAGGAACGGCGGCGTGTGGTGGCATCCATGCTCGAGCGCGTCGGGCTCGAGCCGTCGCTTGCCAAGCGCTATCCGCATCAGCTCTCCGGTGGGCAGCGCCAGCGTGTGGCGATCGCGCGCGCGCTGGTCACCCATCCCAGATTCATCGTTTTCGACGAGGCGGTCTCCGCGCTGGACGTGTCGGTTCAAGCACAGATCCTGAATCTGATCCGCGAGCTGCAAGAGCAGGCGGGCTTCGCCGCGCTCTTCATCTCGCACGACCTGGCCGCCGTCAGATACATCGCCAAGCGCGTCGCGGTGATGTACGCCGGCTCGATCGTGGAGCTGGCTACGGCTGCGACCTTCTACGCGCGCGGCCTGCATCCCTATAGCCGCGGCCTGCAGGCTGCCAGCGATCTGATCGACGAGCCCGATGCCCGCCTCTCCGGCCTCACCGAGGACGTGGTGCGGGAGGGCTGCGCCTTGACGCCGCGCTGCCCGCTTGCCTTTGACAAATGCGGCCGCGAGCGGCCCGAGTTACGCCCTCTGGACGGTGACCTCGTCGCCTGTCACCGCGCCGGTGGGGCCTAAAGCAAGATGATTTCATCTGATCACGATTTGCTCTAGCCGAGCGATTTCACTCCGGCTTCGGATCGAGGGTTGTCCATGCCACGTAGCCCTCCTCGCCGGCGCAGGCCCCATCCTGCACCTGGACCTTGGCGTACTTGTGCGGACCGTGATTGGCCCGCTTGATGAAAGAGACGGGCATCTCGTCCTCTATCTGGCAGATGGCCTCACCTGTGTGCGGGGCGGTCAGCAGCTTGACTGGCTGGCCCGGGGTTGATGACTTGACCAGCACGACCTGCTCCTGCGACCAGGCCGCCTGCAGGCTAATGGCCGTTAGCAGGCCGCATGCAAGAACTAGGGTTGCTGCGCGCCGTGGCATCTCCTGTCTCCTTCATCTTTCCAGCAGGCGCGCGATTGTCGGATCAGACGGCTGGGTCATCAAGTGAAAGCCTGTCAGGCCGCCACCGTCTCTTGCCGTTCTCTCCGGTCCCTCACCACGGTCACCCGGTTCATGCAG
>CAXXGD010000011.1:0-205643 GCA_963669385.2 Rhodospirillales bacterium | reverse complement strand
GCCGGGACGCCATGTTCGCCGTCTATGCCTTCTGCCGAGAAGTCGACGACATCGCCGACGAGCCGGCCCCGCTGCAGGAAAAGCTGGAGGGCTTGGCCGCCTGGCGCGAGGAAATCGAGAGGCTCTATCAGGGCAATGCAACACGACTGACAAGCCGCGCCTTGCTTGGCCCGATCGAGGCCTTCGCCTTGCCCAAAGCCGAGTTCCTGGCGCTGATCGACGGCATGGAGATGGACGCGCGCGGTCCCATCGTGGCGCCATCCATGGAGACCCTGCTGCTCTACTGCCGGCGCGTGGCCGGTGCGGTCGGCATGCTCTCGGTGCATTGCTTCGGCGCAGCGGGCCCGTTGGCCGAGGAGCTTGCGGTCACCCTCGGCGAGGGCCTGCAGCTGACCAACATTCTGCGCGACCTCAGCGAGGATGCCGCCGACGGGCGCCTCTATCTGCCCTTGGAGGCGCTGGAAGCGGCCGGCATCACCGCGCGCGAACCGGCGGCGGTCCTGGCCGACCCCAAGCGGCCCCTGGCAGCTGCCTGGCTGGCCGAGCATGCCCGCCAGCGCCTGAACCGCAGTCACGAGATCTCACGCCAAGTACCACGCCGGCAGGTGCGCCCGGCGCTGCTGATGCTTGGCATCTACGAGAAGATATTGGACCGACTGGAGGCACGCGGCTGGGAGGTGCTGGAACCGCGCGTGCGGGTCTCCAAGGCCGGCAAACTGGCCGTCCTTTTGCGCTACGGTATCTTCTAGCGCCATGGCGTCGCGCGTGCACGTGGTCGGGGCCGGCTTGGCCGGTCTTTCGGCTGCCTTGAGGTTGGCGGAGCGCGGCCAGCAAGTGGACCTCTACGAAGCAGCCCCCCAGGCGGGAGGACGCTGCCGCAGCTATTTCGATCGCAGCCTCGGCGTGACGATCGACAACGGCAACCACCTGGTGCTCTCGGGCAACTGGGCGATCGAGGACTACCTGCGCAGCATCGGCGCGGAATCTGAACTCATCGGTCCTACAGAAGCGCTCTTTCCCTTCTTCGATCTCGAGAGCGGCAAGCCCTTCAAGGTGCAGATTTCGAACGGTAGGATACCCTGGTGGCTTTTGCGTGCCGATTCGCGCTTTCCGGGGACACGTCCGACACACTACCTGCGCGCCTTGCGCCTTGCCCGCGCCGAAACGTCGGCCACGGTCGCCAACTGCCTGCCGGAGCGCGATGCCCTGTGGCGCGGTTTCTTCGAGCCCTTGACCGTGGCCGCGCTCAATACCCGGCCGGAGGAGGCAAGTGCCCGGCTTCTTTGGCGAATTCTCTCTGAGACTTTTCTCAAAGGCGGCGCTGCCTGCCGCCCCAGGATCGCGCGTACGAGCCTGGCTGCCACCTTCGTCGAGCCGGCAACCGCCATGATTGAAAGGCTGGGAGGCAGGCTGCACCTGGGCGCCCGCCTGCGCCGTTTGGAGCGTGACAAAAATGCAGCAGTCGGCCTCCATTTCGATCAGGATTCGCTCACACTGGGCCCCTCTGATGCGGTTATCCTGGCCTTGCCTCCTTGGAACCTGGGTGACCTCTTGCCGGACCTCGACCCCGGTTTGGAGCCGCGACCAATTGTCAACGCCCACTTGGTCTTGCCTTCGCTGGCACCACTTCCCGCCGAGCGGCCGCTCTTAGGCTTGCTCGGCGGCACTGCCGAGTGGATCTTCGCGAGAGGCCCTGTGGTGAGCCTGACGGTCAGTGCTGCAGAGGCCTTAGACCTTGTTTCACAAGAGAAATTGGCGACGAGGCTGTGGCGGGACACGGCCAGTGCCCTGTCGCTGCCACTCGATCCGCAACCCAAGTTGCGGGTCATCCGTGAGAAGCGAGCGACCTTCGCCGCAACGCCGGCCGCCGAAGGACGGCGACCACCAGCGGTGACGACGCTCAAGAATCTTTTTCTAGCAGGTGATTGGACCGACACGGGCCTGCCTGCAACTATCGAAGGGGCGATACGCTCTGGGGTCAATGCTGCAGGTGCGAAGTCGGCTTGTTCCGGGCTCGCGGCTTGAGTAGCGTGGCGATGATCGGGAAACCTTACTTTTGTCTGTGACGCTGGAATGGATCTTTCACTTGAACTGAGGCGCCGACAGGCTGTCGAAAGCGCAATCGAAGACGCTGGGCGGTCCTTGAAGGACCTTCAGCGACCTGACGGGCATTGGGTCTTCGAGTTCGAGGCGGATGCGACGATTCCCGCCGAGTACATCTTCATGCGCCACTTCCTGGGCAACATCGACGAGCCGGACTATCCGGAGCTCGAGAGGAAGCTGGCGGTCTATCTGCGCAGCATTCAGGGCGCGCACGGCGGCTGGCCGCTGTTCAAGGATGGCGACTTCAACATCTCGGCCAGCGTGAAGGCCTATTGGGCGCTGAAGCTGGCCGGCGATAAGCCCGAGGCGCCACACATGCGCCGCGCGCGCCGGGCGATCCTGGCGCACGGCGGCGCCCAGACCTCCAACGTCTTCACCCGCATCTCCATGGCGCTCTTCGGGATGATCCCCTGGCGCGCCGTGCCCTTCATGCCGGTGGAGATCATGATCTTCCCCTATTGGTTCCCCTTCCATCTGGAGAAGGTCTCCTACTGGTCGCGCACGGTGATCGTGCCGCTGCTGATCTTGATGCATCTGCGGCCCAAGGCCCGCAATCCGCGCGGCGTCAGGATCGACGAGCTCTTCCCCGAGCATCCTGACCAGCTCCACTACCGGATGAACGCGACTAGGACCGCGATGGGTGCCCTTTTCGCCGCCCTGGACAGCGTCGTGCGCCGAGTCTTCCCGGTGATGCCGCGGCGCTGGAAAGAGCGATCGATGCGGCGCGCGGTCGACTTCATCACCCCGCGGCTCAATGGCGAGGACGGCTTGGGCGGCATCTTCCCGGCCATCGCCGGCTCGGTCATGGCCTTCGATGCGCTCGGTTATCGCCGCGACGATCCCGACTTCGTGACGGCCTATGGCGCGGTCCAGAAGCTCCTGAAGGACCACGGCGAGTTCGTCTACTGCCAGCCCTGCCTCTCGCCGGTCTGGGACACCTGTCTGGCGTGCCATGCGCTCTTGGAGGCAGGCGACGATCCGCTGGACCAGCCCTTGACCAAGGCCTTCGACTGGCTGCTGGAGCGCGAGATCACCGATCTCAAGGGTGACTGGGCCTGGCGTCGGCCCGACCTGGCACCGTCGGGCTGGGCCTTCCAGTATTGGAACGACTACTACCCCGACGTCGACGACACGGCCGTGGTGGTCACAGCACTGCATCGTGCCAACGACGTGCGCTATCGCCCGGCGATCGAGCGCGCGGCGAACTGGGTTTGCGGCATGCAGTCGAAGAACGGCGGCTGGGGCTCTTTCGACGCAGACAACACGCATCTCTATCTGAACTATATCCCCTTCGCCGATCACGGTGCGCTTCTGGACCCGCCGACGGTGGATGTCTCGGCGCGCTGCCTTTCGATGCTGGCGCAGCTGGGCTACGCGCGCAGCCATCCGGCGGTCGTCAAGGCCGTTGACTACTTGAAGCGCGAGCAAGAGCAGGACGGCTCCTGGTACGGCCGCTGGGGCACCAACTACGTCTATGGCACCTGGTCGGCGCTTTCGGCGCTGAACGCGGCAGGCGAGGACATGGGCCAGCCCTATCTGAAAAAGGCCGTGGCCTTCCTGAAGGATTTCCAGCAGGCCGATGGCGGTTGGGGCGAGGACGGCGCCACCTATTGGCAGGAGCGGCGCGGCGAAGTGAAGGGCTCGACCCCCTCGCAGACCGCCTGGGCGCTTCTGGGACTGATGGCCGCCGGCGAAGTGGATTCGCCCGAGGTGGCGCGCGGCATCGACTACCTGCTGAACGCCCCGCGCGAGGGCGCCAAGTGGAAAGAGGACCTCTTCACCGGCGTCGGCTTCCCGCGGGTCTTCTACCTGCGCTACGACGGCTACAGCGCCTATTTCCCTCTGTGGGCCCTGGCCCGTTATCACAGCCTGAAGCAAGGCAACTCCAAGCAAACGGCCTGGGGCCTCTAGGGCCCGCCAGGTGAGCGCTCGGCCCATCGGGGTCGTTACCGGACTAAAGCGCGAAGCAGCCCTGCTGCGCAAAGCCGAGATGGCGGGCTTGGTTCGGGTGGCGCTATCCGGCGCCGATCCAGCGCGTGCGGAGGCCGCTGCCGAGCAGCTCGCCGAGAACGGCGTCGCTGCGCTGCTCTCCTTCGGTCTCTGCGGCGCCTTGGAGGCTGACGTGCGGGCCGGAGACTTGCTCCTGCCGACGCATATCGTTTGGGAGGGAGAGGGCGGCCGCAGCGCCGAGATGGCGAGCGATCCCCTCTGGCGCGCCCGACTTCAGGCGGCTCTGCCGGATAAGCTCTCACGACACCTCCACGTCGGTCGCCTGCTAGGCAGCGATCGCTTGGAAAGCCGCTCCGAGCGCAAGCTGGCCTTAGGCCAAAGCCTCGAGGCCCTGGCGATCGACATGGAAAGCCACGCTGTCGCCCGAGTGGCCCAGCGGCGTGGCCTGCCCTTCCTAGCGCTCAGGGCTTGCTCCGACCAAGCCGACCAGGACCTCCCGGCCGCCGTCGAGCATGCCACCAAGGCAGACGGCAGCCTCGCTCTCACGCCCTTGCTGACCGGTCTTGCGAGCAGGCCGGCCTCCCTCGCCGGCCTGCTCAGCTTGGCAAGGTCCAGCAAGCTAGCGATGACGACGCTACGCGAAGTCGTTGCGTCGGCACCGGGCTTCTGTTTTTCTGATGGGCCGGTGGATCGTTAGGCACAAGGCGAGCCCAAAAAAGAAACAGCTAAGCGGAGAGAACTTGGCAGTGTCATGGCACGACTCAATCGTGCGTCCGGACCCTGCTTATGACGTATACCCGTGTCATTGCGAGCGAAGCGCGGCAATCCAGTGAAAAACGTAGCCCTGTTATACACTAGATTGCTTCGTCGCTAATGCTCCTCGCAATGACGCGCGAGGTGAGATTCAAGAAAGACCGGAACGATCAGCACTCAGTCTTGGCAGGTGTTAGGATCCGCTGCGCCCAGACGCAAACACACACACCCGTACCGCCTACTCCGCGGCGTGGCGGCTCCTCTTGTCGCCGGGCCGGGCGGGGCCGCCCTGCTCGTGGATCTCTTGGACCGCGCCCTCGACCAAGCGGTCGAAGACGAACTCGGCCGGGCGCTGCTTGTCCAGCGGGATCTCCTTGGCCATGGCGCCTTCGGTGCGGATGCCGCCCAGAGCGACCTTCAAGGCCTTCCAGGGCCGCTTGACCGTGTCCTCGACGGCGGTGCCCTCATAGCCGCAGTGCACCATGCAGTCGGCACATTTCTCGTAGTTGCCGGTGCCGTAGGAGCCCCAGTCGGTCTGCTCCATCAATTCGCCGAAGGTCTTGGCATAGCCCTCGTTCAAGAGATAGCAAGGCCGCTGCCAGCCGAAGACGTTACGGGTCGGGTTGGACCAGGGCGTGCAGCGGTAGTCCTGATTTCCGGCCAGAAAGTCCAAGAAGAGGCTGGACTGGCTGAAGCGCCAGGGCTTGCCCCCCTGCTTGCGCGCCTTGCCCTTGCGGAAGAGGTCGCGGAAGAGGTTCTTGGTGTGCTCGCGGTTCAAGAAGTGCTGCTGGCCGGGCGCGCGCTCGTAGGCATAGCCGGGCGAGATGGTGACGCCCTCCACGCCGATGTCGCGTGCGAAGTCCATGAACTCCGCGACCTTATCGGCCTCGGCATTGTTGAAGAGCGTGCAGTTGATGTTGACCCTGAAGCCGCGATCGCGCGCCGCCTCGATTGCCTTCACTGCCTTCTTGAAGACGCCCTTCTGGGCCACCGCCTGGTCGTGCTCCTCCTCCAGCCCGTCGAGATGGACGGAGAAGGTGAGATAGGGGGTGGGCTTGAACTCGTCCATGCGCTTGGCCAGCAAGAGCGCGTTGGTGCAGAGGTAGACGAAGCGCTTGCGCTTCACCAGCTCGGCCACGATCTTCGGCATCTCGCGGTGGATCAAGGGCTCGCCGCCGGGGATCGAGATGATCGGCGCGCCGCACTCCTCGGCCGCCTCGATGCAGTCCTCGACCGACAGCCGGCGGTCCAGGATGGCCTTGGGGTAGTCGATTTTGCCGCAGCCCGGACAGGCCAGATTGCAGCGGAAGAGCGGCTCCAGCATCAGCACCAAGGGATAGCGCTTGTTGCGTTTCAGGCGCTGCTTCATGATGTAGGCGCCAACGCGAACCTGCTGAATTACGGGGACAGCCACGACTGGACGCGCTCCTTCGTATCGCGTTTTGAAAGGACAGGCTCCATTTGTGGCAAATCACAGGCAATGCAAGACTGCGCTTGCCCCAACAACGCCCGGCGCCCATGTCCCCAATGCATCACTCTTGAACCGCTATAGCTGCCACGGCGGATCGAGATCTGTCAAAGCCCAACGAGGTGACAAAAACGTGCGCAAGCTTCTGACATGGCTTTTTCTCGTGACCGTGCTTTTTGTGCCGCCCACCGCCCTGGCCGATGACGGCGCCGAAGCCGCGGTCGAAAAGCTGAACGAGACGATCCTGGGGGCCCTGCACAGGCCCGCCGCCACGGATTTCAAGACCAGGGTCGGTCTCTTGCGCCCGCTGATGGTGGAGGCCTTCGACTACCCCTTCATGGCGCGTATCGCCGCCGGGCGCTTCTGGAAGGATTTCGATCCGGATCAACAGAAGCGCTATGTCTCGCTCTTCACCGACCTCTCCGTCGACGTCGCGGCTAGCCGCTTCAAGGCCCAGCCCAACGCCCGCCTGGCGATCACCGGAGAGCGAGAGGGACCGCGCGATACCCAATTGATCGAGACTACCTTGACCCTGCCAGGCAAAACTGACCGCGTGATCTCTTACCTCATGCGCGAAGACGGACAGGGTCGCTGGAGAGCCATCGACATTTTCTTCGAATCCCGCGTCAGCGAGCTCTCGACCAAGCGCTCGGAGTACACCGCCGTGATGGGCCGCGACGGCATATCCTCCTTCCTCAACCAGCTGCAGAAGAAGCACGACGAGTACCAGGAAGAGCCCTAGCCCAAAGCTGCTGCACAGTGCCAGTGGTAACTGGCACTGGAACTGCGCGACGAGGCCGTCCTCGGTGCGGATCGGGGCGCCAGTGTCGATAGAGTCTTCGGATTCGACAGTAACAACCTCTTGTTCGGCGGTGCGGCAAGCGATTGCCTCTAAGGAGGTCTTGGCGGCAACCTTGCGTACGGCGGGCTCGCGATCAGTGACCTCTCTGGCGCCTTGGGCCAGATCAACGACTTTAGCGGTGTAGCCGCACCGGGAGCGACAAGATCCTGCTTCAGGTCGATGGTGGGGCCGGCGCCTTCGTCGGCAAGGCCGCCTTCACCGGTGGCAGGCCGGACGCCCGCGTCCAAGCCGCCGGCGGTGGAGACGGCACCCTTGAGGTCGACAGCGATGGCGACGGCAGCGCCGACTTCCAGGTGACGCTTGCCGGCATCTCGGCAGTCGACCAGCTGACCACCACCGACTTCATCTTCGTGCAGGGCTGGCTGGCAGGCACGTTGGCCCGTCACAAATGTAAAGCTCCAATACGGCGGCGCTCTCCCTGAGCAGTGACAAGAAAACTTCCACCAATATTCCCGCGAGCCGCTACATTCTCCAACCCACAAATGAATATTTAAATAAGAAACACAACCTTCCAGGCGGGCTAAACTTTTGGCTAGGGCACACTATCATCGGGTCAGATATTATTCAGCATTCGTTTGACTTACATTGTCAGCGTCGTTCTTGCCGACGATTGACTCCAGGTGTTTTGCGGCAGCCAAGCAGGGCTCTGGTGAGAGCGACCAACGGGATTGGCGCATAGGGGGAGACTCTCGCGCCGCCCAGGAAGTCCGTTTGCTGGGGCAGAGTGGGAAGCGAGCCGATGACCATCACGGGAACCAACGGGCCGGACGTGCTTAGCGGCACGGACCAGATCGACACGATCCTAGGACGGGGCGGCGACGACAGGCTCTACGGGCTGGAGGCGGCCGACGAGATCTACGGCGGCAAGGCCGACGACGGGGCCTTCGGTGGCAGCGGCGATGACGCGCTGCGCGGCCAGGGCGGCGCGGACAGTCTCTATGGTGACAGCGGCGAGGATCTGCTCGTCGGCGGCGCGGACAACGACCGCTTGGAGGCCGGAGACGGGAACGACTCTCTAAATGGCCAGGTTGGCAGCGACACCATGGCCGGCGGGCTCGGCGATGACGTCTTCCGCGTGGACACCCTCGGCGACCAGGTAATCGAGCTGGCCGGCGAGGGCCAGGACACGGTGATCGCGGCCATCGACTTCACCCTGCCCGGCGGTTCGCAGGGCGCGGTGGAGGATCTGCGCTTGCTTGGCAACGACCAGGATCTGATCGGCGTCGGCAACGAGTTGGACAACCTGCTGCGCGGCAACAGCGGCGCCAACAGCCTGAGCGGTCTCTCCGGCCGTGACGACCTGCGCGGGCGGCTGGGCGACGACCACCTCTTCGGCGGCACGGGTAAGGACTTCCTCTTCGGGTCCTCGGGCAGCGACAGCCTGGAGGGAGAGGGCGGTGATGACCGCCTGGACGGCGGTTCGGGGGCGGATCTTGCCTATGACGGCAAGGGCGGCGGGCGGCTCTATGGAGGCGAGGGTGAGGACCGCCTCTACGGAGGCGAGGGTGAAGACCGTCTGACCGGCGGTTCTGGCGCCGATTCGCTCACCGGCGGCTCGGGCGCGGACACGCTCTACGGATTGGGCGATCAGTCCTACGACATCCTTTACGGAGGCACCGGCCAGGACAGCTTTGCGGTCGACGGCGGCGAAAGCCTCTTCGATGCCGGTGGCGACGACCTGGTGGTGGCCGGCACCTCCTGGAGCCTGACGGCCGGCTTCGAGGACCTCGAAGCCCTTGCCGATGCCGGGGGCGTCACGGCCCACGGCTTCGGCGCCGACAACCGGCTAGCCGGCAACAGCCTCGCCAACGGGCTCTACGGAGGCTCAGGCGACGATAGCCTCTATGGGGGTGGCGACGCCGATTTCCTGGAGGGTGGCTCCGGCAGCGATCAAGTCTACGGCGGCGGCGGGGACGATAGGGTCACCATCGCAACCGTCACCGACATTCAGGGTATCGAGACCGTAAACGGCGGTGCCGGCGACGACCGGATCGTCTTCGGCAGCCTGATCGACCCCACCAACCTCTCTCTCATCTCTGTCGAGAAGCTGGTGCTCTACGGCAGTAGCGGCGACGATAGCCTCTACGGGTCGAGCCTCGATGACGCGCTCTATGGGTTCAGCGGAAACGATTCGCTCTATGGGTCCTCCGGTGACGACCACCTGCAAGGCGGCGCCGGTGACGACACCCTGCAGGCGAGCAGCGGATCGAACAGGGCATACGGCGAGTCGGGTAGCGATACCTTCTACGCAGCCGGTGACGGAAATACCGCATTCGGCGGCAGCGCCTATGACTTGATGGTGACCGGATCGGGCAGCGATGTCCTCTACGGTGACGATGGTGACGACTTCTTGAATGCAAGGACGGGGGACAATCGCCTCTTCGGGGGAGAAGGCAACGACTCTCTGGCGCAGTATGCGCTGGGCCCGTCCGGGGATGCCACCATCGATGGCGGGGGCGGCAGCGATAGGCTAGTGGTCGCGGGCCTTGCCAACCTCGACGACGTGACGCTGATCAGCGTCGAGACCGTCTTTTCCGCCTTCGGCACCGGCGACAACGTTTTCACCGGCAGTGAGACGACAGACATTCTCCTTGCCGGGAACAATTCCAGCACCAATTTCCTATACGCTGAGAACGGTGACGACACGCTTTACGGATACGGCGGTGTCGACAGGTTCTTCGGCGGCAGTGGCGACGACCTCTTGGTGCAGCAAGACTTTGTGTCGACTGGCACAGACCTCAACTTGATGTATGGAGATTCGGGAAACGACAGGCTCGTTGGAAACTCCGGCGTTGACCGGATGACAGGAGGCGCCGGTCACGACAATGCCTATGGTGGCTCCGGCAACGACGTCTTTGTGATCAACTCCAAGGGAGAGATCGTCGGAACCGAGACTCTCGACGGTGGATCCGGCATCGACACTCTTTTCGCCCTCAATGACATCGACTTCGCACAGTTGGTTCTGATCGATATCGAGGAGGTCACCGTTTTCGCCGGCGGAGGCTCCGGCAGCGATACGCTTATCGGTACCAGCTACTCCGACCTGCTCGACGGCCAAGGCGGAAACGACTTTCTCTATGGCCTTGACGGTCCCGACCTACTGACCGGAGGGAGCGGCATCGATAACCTGCATGGCGGTTCCGGAGCCGATACGCTTGGCGGCTCCAGCCAAACCGACCTCCTATTCGGTGCTAGCGGAGATGACTTTGCTGTTGGCGGCGACAACGCGGATCTGGTGTTTGGCGCGGCAGGAGCGGACGGGCTCTACGGCGGCGACGACGACGACCAGCTTTACGGTGGTAGTGGCGCGGATACCCTAGACGGCGGTGACGGCAGCGATTCCCTCGAAGGCGGGTCAGGGAGCGACACGGCCTACGGCGGCAGCGGTGACGACGTGTTCCTCATCGCCAGCGCCGGAGACATCGCCGCCACCGAGACGCTGGATGGTGGATCGGGAAACGACACGCTGATCTTCGGCGATAGTATCGATACCGCGGGCCTCAGCCTCTACGGCATTGAATCCTACGTCGCCTACGGAGGACCCGGCAACGACACGCTGACCGGAACGCCTCTCGACGACAAGCTCTCCGGAGAGCTGGGTGACGATACCCTCTACGGCCTCGGTGACGAGGACAAACTCTACGGCGGCAGCGGCGCCGATCTGATCGACGGTGAAGGAGGCTTCAGCGACCTCATCGTCGGTGGTTCGGGCACCGACAGGCTCTACGGCGGCGTCGGCCAGGATACCTTCTACATCGCCAAGCTTGACGAGATTACCGGCATCGAAACCATCGACGGCGACAATGGCGACGATACTCTGGTCTTCGGCAGCAGCATCGACATCTCCAACCTGGATCTGAGCCTAGTCGAGTATCTGGCAGGCCGGGGGGCCAATGGCGATGACGCTCTGACGGGCACGTCCTTCTCGGACCTCCTCTACGGGCGGAACGGCGACGATACGGCCTACGGCGGCAGCGGTCGGGACGCTCTCTTCGGGGGCAATGGAAACGACCTTCTCTACGGAGGCAGCGGGTTCGATCTCTTCTATGGGGGAGGCGGGGTCGATACGGCCTTCGGCGGCGACTACTACGACTTCTTCATGGTCCTCGATCCCGACGAGCTCCTGGCAGGCGAGACCTTTGACGGTGGCACCGGAACGGATGGCCTGGCAATCATCGGGTCCTATCTTCCCGACGCGCTCGACCTCGACTTAGCGGCCCTACCCATCGATCTTGTCAATGTAGAGGGAAGTACGGTCGCCGGCAACGATGGCGACGATCGGGTGATCGGCTCGACGCTTAGTGACACCGTCTTGGCCGCAGGTGGCGACGATAGCGTCTCCGGCGGCTCCGGCAGCGATTTCTTGCTGGGTGAGGATGGTGATGATTCGCTGGCCGGAGGCAGTGGCTCTGACTTCATCAATGGTTACAGCGGCAAAGACAGCATCGATGGCGGCGCGCAAGCCGACCTGCTCTATGGTGAAGACGGCGACGATACCCTGGACGGCGGCGCCGGAGCGGATACGGCCTACGGCGGTTCCGGTGCAGACACCTTTTTCATCGCCAGTCTTGGCGAACTTGTCGGCGGCGAGTCGTTCGAAGGCGGCTCCGCGTCCGACACCTTGATCTTCGGTGAAGGAACGGACCTGGCCGGCATTGCGATCAGCGAGGTCGAATACGTCATCGCCTACGGCGGCAGCGGCAGCGACACCCTGACCGGCGGTTCCTTGGTCGACGCTCTCTTCGGCCTCAGTGGCGAAGATTCGCTTTTCGGCAACCAGGAAACGGACAACCTCTACGGGGACGGGGGCCAAGACACCTTGGAAGGTGGCGATGGGGCCGACCGGCTCTACGGTGGCGACGACGGCGACCTCTTGCGCGGGGATCAAGGCAACGACGCGGCGTTCGGCGACAGCGGCGCGGACCAGCTCTACGGAGACGACGGTAGCGACAATCTGCAGGGTGGCAGCGGCGCCGATACGCTGCACGGACGCTCCGGCTTCGATGCGCTATCAGGCGGTACGGGCGCCGATCTTCTCTATGGCGGCAGCGGCTTTGACATTCTGGAAGGCGGCTCAGGCGGGGATACATTCGGCTTCGACGACGGCCTCTCGGGAACGCAAGGCGTTGTCGCCGACTTCACCGGCGCGGCAGCAGGCGGCGGCGACAAGCTGCTGCTTGCCGGCGGCGGCAGTGGTGCCTTCGTCGGCGATGCCGCCTTCTCGGGCGGCGGCGCACCGGAGATCCGATTCCAGGCGCAAGGCGGCGGCGACGGCGATCTGGAGGTCGACAGCGACGGCAACGGCGTGGCCGATTTCGAGGTCAACCTCACCGACATATCGGCCGTCGATCAGCTCACCACCACCGACTTCATCTTCACCTGACGGCTTTCAACGCGCGATCCTCGGCGCGCGCAAGGCGACAAGGTCGGGCGGCATCTCCGGCTGCGGCAGGATCTGGCGGAGGTAGGAATCGATGCCGCGCGCGGGGTTCCAGTGGCGGGCGTAACCCAGCGAGACCTCTTCGAAGCGGGTGCCGTCGCGCCAGTCGGTGCGACGCACATGCAGGTGGCCGGAGACGCAGACGGCGGCATTGAACCGGCGATGCCAGTCCTCAGTGATCCTGGTGCCGCACCAGGGGCTGAAGCGCGGAATGCGGGGGATGTGCACCAGGTCCTGGCGCAAGGGATAGTGGTTGACCAGCACGCTTCGCGTGCCCGCCGGCAGCTCGCGCTCCAAACGCTGTTCCGTCAGGCGGCAGCGCACATGGCACCATTCGATGCGGCTGCGATAGGGCTCCGGCGACAGGAGCATCTCGTCGGTGCAGAGCACGCCGTCCTCGGCCGACCAGTCCAGCACTTGGCCCAGCGGCACGCCGGCCGGCCGAAAGCTGTAGTCGTACAACAGAAAGAGGGGCGCGATCACCGTCGCAGGTCCGGGCCCGGGCCACATCGGATAGGGATCCTCCGGTGTCAGCGCACCAGCTTGGCGGGCGGCCGCCACCAGGGCCTCGTACTTGGCGAGCCCGCGCAGGCTGCGGTGGCCGTCGCCTTCGCTCCAGAGCTCGTGGTTGCCCGGGACCCACAGCACCTTGGCAAACTTTTGCGCCAGCAGTGCCAAGGTCTCGGCCAAGAGCTGGACCTTCTCGCAGACGTCGCCGGCGACGATCAGCCAGTCGTCGGGCCGCGGCGTCAGGAAGCGCAGATGCCCCAGGTTCCCGCCCGAGGTTACATGCAAGTCGCTAATGGCGAAGAGCTTCATGGGGTTCCATCGATTGCGTCGGCTGCGCCTCACACCTGCTTTTCGAGATACCTCTGTCAATGAGGTCTATGGCGACAGGCTGCCCGATCGGCCCGCCGCCATGGATTGGAGTCGTCACCGACAGCATAGCATGACGATGAGCGCACGCCAGACGGCAAGGCGTACACCGTCAGGCCGGGCCGCGTGCCAACCTGTAAGCCGCACAGTCATGACCCGGAGTAAACCCGACGTCGGGTCGAGAGGCCACCCTTGAAACTCTAAGCCATCCTGCAATGCAGTGCAGCATTTGGCTCACCCCAAAGAACAACCATGACGCCTCAACTATGAATGCGAATCCTGGTTAGAGAATCAAACTCTGATCATCGCTCTCTTCGCTGCAACCTAACCTTTTGGGCAGGAGAACCTATCTATCTGGTCAATGTTGGCGACAGAATTTCTGTGTAATATTTGCTCAGCCAAGAACACCCAGGTGCGATGTGGGCCGGCTTGCATAGGGTCAAAGGCGCAAGCGGCCAAGGCCCTGGACAGCGGGTGATCGGGAAGCGTTATGAACATTACAGGCACGAACGGACCGGATGTCCTGACCGGAACAGATCTGGTTGATTCCATCTTCGGGCGCGGCGGTGCGGACACCCTCTACGGGCTTGCCGCGAAGGACCTGCTGAACGGCGGCAAGGCCGAGGACACGGCCTACGGCGGCAGCGGCGGCGACTCCCTGGTGGGTCAAGCGGGCGACGACACGCTCTTTGGAGAGAGCGGGAATGATCGGCTGCGCGGCGGCAATGAGGTGGATACCCTCTATGGTGGCCTTGGTAAGGACTCGCTCGACGGTGGGCGCGGGACCGACCGCCTGGTCGGGGGCCTGGGCGACGACACCTTCCGCGTGGAGACCGCCACCGATCAGGTGATCGAGTTCGCGGGCGAAGGCACGGATACGGTGATCTCCGCGGTCGACTTCACTCTGCCGGGTGGCGCCGACGGCGAGATCGAGGAGCTGCGGTTTCTGACCAACGGCCAGGACCTCGCTGGCGCCGGCAATGCGCTCGACAACGTCGTGCGCGGTAACACCGGCGACAACCTCTTGCACGGACTGAGCGGCAGCGACGTCCTGCAGGGTCTGGACGGCAACGACACGGCCTACGGCGGCAGCGGCGGAGATTCGCTGACCGGCTCGCAAGGCAATGACACGCTGGCAGGCGATGACGGCGACGACGAGCTCAAGGGAGGCTCTGGCAGCGACAGCCTGGAGGGCGATGACGGCGAGGATCTGCTGTTCGGCTCGACCGGCAACGATGTCGTCGAGGGGGGCTCGGGCGATGATCAGCTGCGCGGACGCGACGGCGACGATCAACTGCAAGGAGACAGCGGCAACGACGAGATACTGGATCGCAGCGGTGCCGCAACTGCCCACGGTGGCGACGGTGACGACATGGTCAGCGGGGGCAGCGGCGACGACAAGCTCTATGGTGACAGTGGCAGCGATGTCCTCTATGGCGGCGCCAACGCCGATACTTTGGACGGCGGTGACGGCGGCGAGTACGACCTGCTCTACGGTGGCGATGGCGACGACACCTTCTATGCCGACGCCGCCGACAGCCTTTTCGACAGCGGCGGCACGGACCTGGTGGCAGCCGGGGTGGCCTTCACGCTGACCTATGGCCTGGACAACTTTCTGGCACTGCGCAATGCGGCGGGCGTCGATGCCGTCGGCTACGGCGGCGACAACAGCCTGACCGGCAACAGCCTGGCCAACACGCTCTACGGCCTTTCCGGCAGCGACCGGCTCTATGGCGCCGGGGGGGCCGACCTACTCGTTGGCGGATCGGGGCTGGACAATGCCTTTGGCGGTGGCGGGAGCGATACCTTCTATATCGCGAGCACATCCGATTTGGACCTGAATGTCGCCGATCAGGAGACCTTGAATGGAGGAAACGGATCCGACACCCTGATCTTCGGTGAAGGCCTGCCGGCCCAAGAGCTGAACCTCGTCAGCATCGAGAAGGTGGTGGCCTACGGCTACCCCGACGGCCAGCCGGGTAAGTCCGGCCGCGAGACGCTGTTCGGCACCTCGCTGATCGACACCGTCTACGGCTTGCCCGAAGATGGCAGCACCCTTTACGGCAATAGTGCCGCCGACGCCCTCTTCGGTGCCTATGGCAGCGACAAGCTCTTCGGCGGTAGCGGCGATGATTACCTGAACGGCGGCTTTAGTGAGTCGCAACCCGATTACCTCTACGGGGGAGACGGCGACGACAGGATCGTGGAAGACGACGGTACGATTACCCTCTCGACGGGCCAAGACGCGGCCAATTTGTATGACAAGATCTTTGGTGGTTCGGGGGACGACGACCTTTACGGGGATCTCGGCGACGACCGCCTCTACGGCGAGAGCGGCCGGGATACTCTCTTCGGTGGGTCCAACGCCGACCGGATTGAGCTGCTTGAGGCGGGCGGCGACACCGCTTACGGCGGGTCGGGTGACGATTTCTTCTATATCCAACCCTTCTCCGCCGGGGCACTGTTTGTCTCGACGCTGGATGGAGGCGAAGGTAGCGACACGCTGGACCTCACTGACCTCGAGACGCTCGACATCTCCAGCCTCAGCCTTATCAATATCGACAAGGTGGTTTTCTCCAACGACGTAAGCAGCGCCGGTGATGTCCTGTTTGGCACTTCGCTATCGGACGTTTTGATAGCGGAGGGCAGCGCCGAGAACGTCATCTATGGAGGCGACGGCGACGACACGCTCTTCGGGAAAAGTCTGGCCGATCGCCTCTTTGGCGACTCTGGTAATGATCTAATCACGGAAGGTAAAGGTTTCGATAAGGTATATGGCGGGTCTGGTGATGACACGCGCTACGTCAAGTCCGCTGGCGAGATTGTCGATGGCGAGATCCTAGACGGCGGCGTTGGATCAGACAGCTTGATCCTAGCCGAACCCTTCGACATCTCGGCGATGACGCTTATCAGCGTGGAGAAGATCGTCATACATACATCGGGTGCAGGCACGTTTGTCGGCACCTCGCTGGCCGACGTCTTGACCGGCGACGGCAGCAACAATCATCTCCACGGCCTGAGCTCCGATGATTCCCTCTACGGCAACAGCGGAATCGATACCCTGCGTGGCGAAGATGGCGACGACTCTCTTTTCGGCGGCAGTCAAGCCGATGTCGTCTTCGGTGGCAGCGGCATGGACCATGCTTACGGGGATGCCAGCAGCGACCGCCTCAACGGCAACAGCGGCAGTGATTCCCTCTACGGCGGCGACGGTAGCGATTTGCTGTTCGGCGCCGATGGTGATGACAAGCTGGAAGGAGGTAGCGGCGGCGACCTGCTGGAAGGCGGCACCGGGTCCGACAATGCCTATGGTGGCAGTGGTGACGACACCTTCTACATCGCATCTGCCGGCGAGATCGTCGGCACAGAAACCCTGGATGGAGGCGCCGGCTCCGACACACTGGTTTTCGGCGAGGGCTTCGAGACCGCCAACCTGGTGCTGAGCGGGATCGACAGCATCGTCGCCGGGGCTGCGGGCAGCGGCGCCGACACCCTGATCGGCACCCCGGTCGTCGACCTGCTCTACGGCGCCACCGGCGACGACAAGATCTACGGTCTGGCCGGCGCAGACAGCCTCTACGGCGGCGATGATGCCGACCAAATCTTCGGTGACGACGGTGACGATCTAATCCAGGGAGGCAATGGCGCGGACAAAGCCCACGGCGGCGCTGGCGACGACCGCTTCTTCGTCGATAGCACGTCCGAGATCATAGCAACGGAGACCCTGGACGGCGGCGATGGAACCGACACCCTGATCTACGGGGGGTTTGGTCAGACCAACCTGCCCTTGACCGATATCACGCTCATCAGCGTGGAAAAGGTCGCCGCGTCGATCGAGGGCGGCACGCTCTACGGCTCCTCCCTGAGCGACATCCTGACCGGCGAAGGGAGCGCAAGCGAGACCCTGTACGGCGGTTCTGGCGGCGACAGCCTCTATGGCGTTTTAGGGGATGACAGCCTGGTTGGCGATACTGGCGATGATCATCTATTCGGTGGAAACGGAGACGACGATCTTGTAGGACGCGACGACAGCGATCAAATCTACGGTGGTAGCGGTCAGGACTATCTGAATGGCGGTAACCACGACGATCAGCTTGTGGGTGGGTCCGGTGCCGACAGTCTACTGGGCAGAACAGATGCAGACAGCCTCTATGGCGGTCAGGGAGCAGACCGTCTCTATGGTGGCGACGACGATGATCACCTTTACGGCGGCGATGGGGACGACTATCTACATGGTGACAGGAACCAAGACAACGCTTTCGGCGGGTCTGGCGCCGACATCTTTATCATTAATAGCGCAGCCGACATCGTCGCGACAGAAACGCTGGATGGCGGGTCCGGTAGCGACAGCCTGATCTTCGGCTCTTACGTCTATGCCACCAACCTGGAGCTCATCAGCATCGAAAAGGTCTTTGCCTACGGTGGTTCCGGTAACGACACTCTGATCGGCACCTCGCTTTCCGATGTGATCCAAGGCGAGCCCAATGTCGGCGGCGGCAGTGGCACCACTCCTGTGACACAGGACACGCTCTACGGAACCGACGGAGACGACAGCCTCTATGGCGGCGGCGAGAGCGATAAGCTTTTCGGCGGTACCGGTAATGACTATATCGTCGGCGGACTGGGAGAAGACGATGTCTACGGCGGTGATGGCAGTGATACCTTCTTCGTCCAATACGGTAGTGGCATCGAAGGCGCCGGTATTGTCGACGGCGGAGACGGCAGCGATACCTTGATCTTCGGTAGTGCTCCCGAGGTGTCCAGCGCCACTCTGGTCAGCGTCGAGCTTGTTGTCGGCTATGCGGACAGCATTACCGGCGGGTTGGTGAACGGCACATCGCTGACCGACCTCCTGATTGGCGGCAACGGCGGAGATACACTCTACGGTCTGGGATCCGACGATAGGCTCTACGGAGGCGGCAGTCCCGACACGCTGCGGGGTGGCGATGGAGACGACCGCCTGTTCGGTGCCGGTGACGGTGACAGCCTCGATGGCGATGAAGGGGCCGACTATCTCTACGGTGGAGACGGAACCGACCAGCTGGATGGCAATTCCGGCGATGATATGCTTGCGGCCGGTCTGGGTGACGATCGCATGTTCGGCGGCCTGGGCAGAGATCTCATCGACGGCGGCAGCGGCGGCGACACTCTCTTCGGTGGAGACGGACAGGACGTGATGATCGGCGGCAGCGGCGGCGACACCTTCGGTTTCGACTTCGTCGACTCGGTCATGTTGGATCAAGGCCTGATCGCAGACTTCAGCGGCGCCAAAGGCGGCGAGAGCGACCAGTTCCTCCTTCAAGTGGGCACCACGATCGGTGCGTGGATCGCCGATGCCACCTTCTCCGGCAGCGGCACGGCCGAGGCCCGCTTCCAAGCTGCCGCTGGCGATAGCGGAAGCCTAGAGGTCGACGCCGACGGCGACGGCAGCACTGACATCGAGGTGGAGCTCACCGGCATCTCCGCCGCCGGTCAGCTGACTAGCACCGACTTCCTCTTCTCCTAGAGAAGCAGGCTGGAACGGCGATGCACTAGGGCCGGATGACAACAGGCCTCGGCCGCAAGCAGGGGAGTGAGGCATGATCATCACCGGGACCAACGGGCCGGACACACTTACCGGTACGGAACAGATCGACAGCATCTTCGGGCGCGGCGGGGCGGACAGGCTTTTCGGGCTTAGCGGTAATGATCTCCTGAACGGCGGCGAGGGCGACGACCGGGCGTACGGCGGCACCGGCGCCGATTCCTTCGCCGGCAAGGCCGGCGCCGACAGCCTCTTCGGAGACAGCGGCGATGACCGCATCGGCGGCGGCAACGACATCGACCTTCTCTACGGTGGCCTAGGGAATGACTCGCTCGACGGCGGCAGCGCCAGCGACACGCTGGTCGGTGGGCTGGGCGACGATGTCCTTCGGGTCAACACCCTTGGAGATCTCATCGTGGAGTCCGCCGGAGAGGGCAGCGACACGGTGCTCGCCCCCTTGGACTTCACCCTGCCGAGCGGGCCCGACGGCGAGGTCGAGGCGCTGCAGCTCTACAGCAACGACAAGAACCTGACCGGCGTCGGCAATGCACTCGACAACCTGCTGCGCGGCAACAGCGGCGACAATCTCCTGCGGGGGCTTAGCGGTGCGGATCTGCTGCAAGGCCTCAAAGGCGACGACCGGGCCTATGGCGGCAGTAGCGGCGATTCCTTAGCCGGATCGGACGGCGATGATACGCTGACGGGAGGGGACGGCGAGGACGAACTGAAGGGAGGATCAGGCAGCGACTCCCTCGAGGGCGGCACTGGCGAGGATCTGCTCTTCGGCTCCACTGGCGACGACGTGCTTTCCGGCGGTCTGGAAGACGATCAGCTGCGCGGACGGGACGGCGACGACCACCTGGCCGGCGACGAAGGCGATGACGAAATCCTGGATCGTAGTGGCAGTGCTACCGCTTACGGTGGGTCGGGAGGCGACAGGGCCACAGGCGCAAGCGGGCGACGACAGCCTGTTCGGAGACAGCGGCAGTGACACGCTCTTCGGCGGCACGGGTGCAGACGTGCTGCAGGGTGGCGACGGTCTCGAGTACGACTTGCTCTACGCTGGATCGGGTGACGACACCTTCTATGTCGACGGCGGCGAGAGCCTTTTCTCCGACGGCGGCAGCGATCTGGTGGTCGCTGCAGCCGACTTCACCCTCACCTTCGGCCTGGACAACTTCCTAGCCCGGCAGAACGAGGCCGGCGTCGACGGGATCGGTTACGGCGCCGACAACGAGCTGACCGGCAACAGCCTCACCAATGCCCTCTACGGTGCCACCGGCAGCGACCAGCTTTTTGGCGCCGCCGGTGCGGACCTCCTGGTCGGCGGGCAGGGTGCGGACGATTTCTTCGGGGGCGGCGCCAACGACACCGTTTTGATTGCCACATTGGGTGACATCATCGGCACCGAGACCTTTAACGGCATGGGTGGTGCCGACACGCTGATCTTCGGCGAGATACCGGACCTCGCCAATCTCTTTCTCGTCAGTGTCGAGAAGGTCGTCGCCTACAATGCCAACGGCCTCGATGACCTGGATGGCACGTCCTTAAGCGACGCACTCTATGGCGCTGTAAACCCCAAAGGCAACACCGACCCCGAGTACATCAGCGGCAGAAGCGGAAACGACAGCCTCTTCGGAAACAGCGGTTATGACTACCTCGAGGGCGATGATGGTGATGATAGCATCTTCGGCGGCAGCGGAAACGACTACGCCGAGGGTGAAACGGGAAACGATGTCGTCTACGGAGGGGTAGAGAATGACGCCATCAAAGGGAACAGAGGTAATGACACCCTCTTCGGCGACGACGGGGACGACAATGTAAACGGCGGCAGCGGCAGTGACTGGCTCTACGGCGGATTGGGTGATGACAACGTAAGGGTGTTTAGTGGAGACAATGTCGCCTTTGGTGGTGAAGGTCATGACGACATTGCCCTCTTGGTAATGGAAACCACTGCCTATGGCGGAGACGGGGACGACGTGTTCTCCCTCAGCACCGGATCGGACAGCCTCGTCGGAACACTCACCATAGACGGCGGAACCGGTGTCGACACGCTGTTCTTTGACGAGATCCCGCCCGATCTGTCCGACATCAAGCTGATCAGTATCGAGAAGATCGCCTATGAAGGCAATACCAACATAACTATCGTGGGCACCTCGCTCGACGATCAGCTGGGATTCGATCAAGCAGATCAAGCCGGCACGCTTATCGGACTGAGCGGCGACGATAGCCTTTATGGTGGAAAGAGCGACCAATTCCTCTTCGGCGGAGAAAACAACGACTATCTGGTTGGCGGGTTCGGTAGCGATCAGGCTTACGGAGGTGACGGCGACGACATCTTCTATATCGCTTCCCTCGGCGACGTCGTCGCGATCGAGACCCTCGACGGCGGCTACGGCAGCGATACCCTCATCTTCGGCAGCGGATTCGACCTCTCCGGCCTTTCACTCGTATCGATCGAAAGGCTCATCGCCGATGGTGGCGAGGGCAGCGACACGCTGATCGGCACCCCAAACCAAGACCAATTGTCAGGCGGCGATGGCAGTGACAGGATCTACGGCCTAAGCGGCGAGGACAGCCTCTACGGCGATGCGGGCACCGACGACCTGCGCGGCGAAGAGGGGGACGACAGCCTCTTCGGCGGCAGCGAGATCGATTTCCTGTCGGGCGGCAGCGGTGATGATCACGGCTTTGGCGGCGACGGCGGCGACCGCCTCTACGGGGACAGCGGCAGCGACTCCCTCTACGGCGGCGACGGCGGCGACCGGCAGTACGGCGGCGAGGGGGATGATCGGCTGGAGGGTGGCGAAGGCGCCGACCAGATGGAGGGCGGGGCCGGCAGCGACGATGCCTACGGCGGTGATGGCGACGATACCTTCTATATTGCCTCTTTAGGCGATATCCTCGGCAGCGAGACCTTCGACGGCGGCGCACAATCGGACACCTTGATCTTCGGTGATGGATTCGACACCACAGGCCTGGTGCTGATCGACGTCGAGGCCATCGTCGGCGTGGGCGGCACGAATGCCGATAGCTTGATCGGAACGTCGCTCGCCGACGCACTTTTCGGCCTAGGCGGCGGTGACAAGATCTACGGTTTGGAAGACGACGATAGCCTTTACGGCGGCAACGGAAGCGACGATCTCTACGGTGGCGCCGGAAACGACTACCTGGTCGAGGGCAAGGGCCAAAGCGACGCCTTCGGTGGAAAGGGGGACGACACGCTCGTAGTCGAGACCATCGGCGACGTCGGAACCTTCGACGGCGGTGCGGGCAGCGATTCCCTGCTGCTGAGCGTTCCGGTCGAGGCCGCGATCCCGCTCACTCCATTTCAAGACCTTATCGGCGTCGGGAAGATCATCGCCTATGGCGGGGGCGCGGCGAGCGGCACGGCGCTGCTGGTGGGCACCAGCTATTCCGATCAACTGTTCGGCGGATCCTACGCCGATGGGCTCTTCGGGGCCACCGGGACCGACATGCTGTTCGGCGGCCTTGATCAGGACAACATCAACGGCGGCAAGGGCGCCGACAGCATCTACGGCGGCGAAAGCGACGACTTTGCCATCGGCCTGCAGGGCGACGATGCCTTGTTCGGCGACGACGGCGCGGACGACCTCTATGGCGGTGCCGGCAGCGATACGATCTTCGGGGGCCTGGGCAGCGACAGCCTCTATTCCGGCACCGGCGACGACAGGCTCTATGGGGACAGCGGCGCCGACCGGCTTTCCGGAGACATCGGCAATGACAATGCCTATGGCGGCAGTGGTGACGACCTCCTGCTTATCACGACACTGTCCGAGATCGCAGGAACGGAATCGCTCGACGGCGGGGCCGGCAGCGATACGCTGAGCTTCGGCGGCAGCCTCGACATCGCCAATCTGTCGCTGACCCGGATCGACCTGGTGATGGCCACGATAGTGCCCGGCAGCGACCTGGTCGGCAGCTCGCTGAACGATGCCCTCTTCGCGAGATCCTTCGACGGCACGATCTACGGTCTTAGCGGCGACGATTCCCTCTTCGGACAGTCCCACAACGATCACCTCTTCGGCGGTGACGGCCTGGACCGCCTCTACGGCAACAGCGGCAGCGACACGCTGCTAGGCCAGAGCGCAAACGATGTCATCGAGGGTGGCTACGGAGAGGACATAGTCTACGGCGGCGACGGCGATGACGTCGTTCTGATAAACACCATCGCCGAGATCGCGGGCACCGAGACCTTCGACGGCGGTGACGGCAGCGATACGCTCAGCTTCGGCGGCAGCCTGGATATCTCCAACCTGGAGCTCACCGAGGTCGAGCTGGTGGTGGCGACGGTTCAGCCCGGAAGCGATCTTGTCGGCACCTCGCTGGCCGATGCCCTCTATGCCAAGTCCTTCGATGCCACCGTCTACGGCCAGGGTGGCAACGACCGGCTGTTCGGTCAGGACTATGACGACAGCCTCTTTGGCGGCGAAGCAGCCGACCGCCTCTATGGCGCAAGCGGCAGCGATAGATTGGAGGGCGGTGACGGTGCCGACGTCATCCAGGGTCAAAGCGGCAACGACAGTCTCTATGGCGGCGCAGACGGTGACATCCTCGACGGTGGCGATGGAGACGACACTCTCTACGGCGACGAGGGAGCCGACACGCTTGTTGGCGGCGAAGGTGCCGACACATTCGGGTTGGACGCCGACGATGCGGCCCAACTCTATCAGGGAGTCATCGCCGATGTGACTGGTGCTGCAGCCGGCGGGCTCGACCGCCTGGCGATCGAGGTCGATGGCGCCGTGGGCACCTGGATCGGCGACGCCCTCTTCACTGGTGGCGGCACGGCGGAGGCCCGCTTCCAGACCGCCGGCGGCGGCAGCGGCAGCCTCGAGGTCGACAGCGACGGCGACGGCACCGCCGACATCGCGGTGCAGCTGGCCGGCATCTCCGCCGCCAGCCAGCTGACCAGCACCGACTTCCTCTTCAGCTGACGGCGCTCAGAAGCGAGGCGTTGCCGCCGGCGGCCGTGGTGTCGATGCAGACCGTGCGTTCGGCGCAATAGGCGGCGGGCGAGATCCGCTCGGCGATGAGCGGCAGGATGGGGCCCTCGCGGCTGGCCAGCGCCCGGCGCAGGCGATGCGCCTCCTCTCCGCCGCCGCAGTAGGCAAGCGCGTCGAAATGGGCCTGCTCGATCAGTTCGTCGGACGCACCGCCATCGAGCACGGCAAGGGGCACCTCGCTGCCGCTCAAGGGACTCAGCGCAGCGGCTGCCCCCGGTGCCACCGCGACCACGGCGTTGCCGAGTGCCAGCGCTTGAACGGCTTGCGCCAATAGCGATTGGCCGTCCGGTCCCAGACAGAGCACCAGACCGCGCGGCGGCAATGACAACTGGTTGGATTCCCCTGTCGGCCCCGGCAGGTCGACGGGCCCGGCGTCGATCGCCGCCGCCGCCGCCACGGCCTCGGCCGCCTTGCCGCGCAAGGCGGCGCGCAATCGGGCGATACGATCCTTTGCCGCGGCCCAGGGCGCACCCTCCAAGCCGGCTCTGGCGGCGTCGAAGGCCGCCAAGCTCACAGCCTCGCCTTGCGCCGGGCCGGATGGGGCCTCCATCGCGTGCCTGCCTTTGCGGAAACGGGGGACGTAGAGCGGCCCGCCGGCCTTGGGCCCGGTGCCCGACAAGCCCTCGCCGCCGAAGGGTTGAGAGCCGACCACGGCGCCGATCTGATCGCGGTTCACATAGAGATTGCCGACATGCAGGCTGTCGACGATCTCTTGCACGCGGCCGTCGATGCGGGTGTGCAGACCGAAGGTGAGGCCATAGCCCCTGGCGTTGACGGCCTTGATCACGCTTTCCAGGTTCTCCGCCCGGAAAGTGGCCACGTGCAGGATCGGACCGAAGACCTCCCGGCTCATCTCCTCGATGCCGGCGACCCTCAGCACCGCAGGCGGCACGAAGAGGCCGTCGGCCGGTGTCGCGCTGGACTTCAGCACTTTCCCCTTCTTCTCCATCTCGGCGACGTAGCCGGCAATGCCGTCCCGCGCTTCGCCGTCGATGACGGGACCGACGTCGGTCGAGATCTGCCAAGGGTCGCCGAGGCTCAAGGCCTCGATGGCGCCGTAGAGCATCTCGAGAAGGGCTGGCTCGACCTCCTTCTGCACGTAGAGCACGCGCAGGGCCGAGCAGCGCTGCCCGGCGCTGCGGAAGGCGCTGTTCACGATGTCGCGCACCGCTTGCTCCAACAGCGCGGTGGAATCGACGATCATGGCGTTGAGCCCGCCGGTCTCGGCGATCAGCATGGCGTCGGGCGCGCTCTGGGCCAACTGGCGATCGATCAGCTTGGCCACTTCGGTAGAGCCGGTGAAGCAGACCCCGGCGATTCGCGGATCGGCGGTCAAGGGCCCGCCGACCGAGGGGCCGTCGCCCGGCAGCAACTGCAAGACCTCGGTCGGAATACCGGCTTCATGCATCAGTCGCACGGCCCGCGTGGCGATCATCGCTGTCTGCTCGGCCGGCTTGGCGACAACGGCATTGCCGGCGGCGAGCGCGGCTGCGATCTGGCCGGTAAAGATCGCCAGCGGGAAGTTCCAGGGCGAGATGCAGGCGATGACGCCGCGCGCCTCGCTGTCGGCGCTGAGCCGCATGGACTCATCGGCGTAGTAGCGTAGGAAGTCGACGGCCTCGCGCACCTCGGCGACGCCGTCGAGCAGGGTCTTGCCGGCCTCGCGGCAGGCCAGCGCCAGAAACTCGGTCGTATTCTCCTCGTAGAGGTCGGCGACGCACAGAAGAATGGCGCGCCGCTCGGCCGCCGGCCGCGCCGACCAGGCGGGAAAGGCCTCCAGTGCGATGCCGACGGCGGCACGCACCTGCTCCGGATCGCTCTCCTCGACCTCGCCGACGATGTCATCAGGCTTGGCCGGATTGGCGACCTGCCGCCTCGGCCCCTTGCCTTCTGCCGCCGTCATGGGTGCCGCCGACCAGCGATGCGGTGCAGCAAAGGGCGCACGGCCGGCCTCGATGCGGGCCAGGTCCACCGGATCGGTCAGGTTCCAGCCCTGTGCGTTGCGCCGCGCGCCGAAGATCTCCAAGGGCGCCGGGATCTTGTCGTTCGGCCGGCAAGTCCAGGACTCCGCCATGGCCAGCGGGTCCTGCGCGATGGTCTCCGGCGGCACAGACTCGTCGACGATCTGATTGACGAAAGAGCTGTTGGCGCCGTTCTCCAGAAGCCTGCGCACCAGATAGGCCAAGAGGTCGCGGTGCGCGCCCACCGGCGCATAGATGCGGCAGCGCGCACCGGAAGCCGCCTTGACCGTCTCGTGCAGGGCTTCGCCCATGCCGTGCAGGCGTTGGAACTCGAAGGTCCGCCGCTCCTGGCCCGCCATCTCCAGGATGGCGGCGATGGAATGCGCGTTGTGGCTGGCGAACTGCGGATAGATCCGATCGGTCATGCCCAAGAGCTTGCGTGCGCAGGCGATATAGCTGACGTCGGAATGAGCCTTGCGGGTGAAGAGCGGATAGCCGGAGAGCCCCATCACCTGCGCCAACTTGATCTCGGTGTCCCAATAGGCGCCCTTGACCAGACGCACCATGATGCGCCGGCCGTGTCCCCGAGCCAAGGCGTAAAGCCAGTCCAGCACATGGCGCGCGCGGCGCCCATAGGCCTGCACGACGACGCCGAAGCCGTCCCAGCCGGCAAGCTTGGGATCCTTGAGGCTGGCCTCGATCACTTCCAGAGAGAGGTCCAGCCGGTCGGCCTCCTCGGCGTCGATATTGAGGCCGATGCCAGCCGCCGCGGCAACCCGGGCCAGCTCCAAGAGCCGTTCCGTCAAAATCGGCAGCATGCTCACGCGCTGGCCTTGCTCGTAGCGCGGATGCAAGGCCGAGAGCTTCACCGAGATGCCGGGATTGTCGCGGATATCGCTCTTGTCCGCCACCTTGGCGATGGCGGCGATGGCGTCGGCATAGGCCTTGTGATAGCGCAAGGCATCGGCGTCGGTGCGCGCCGCCTCGCCCAGCATGTCGTAGGAGTAGCTGTAGCCCTTGGCCTCCATGGGGCGGCCGCGGCGCATGGCTTCCTCCATGTCGCGGCCCAGCACGAACTGGGCGCCCATCTCCTTCATCGCCTGACCCACGGCCTTGCGCAGCAAGGGCTCGCCCAGGCGCCGGGTCAGGCTGTGCAGGGCGCCCACCACGCTCTCCGAGCTCTCGTCCAAGACCTTGCCGGTCAGCATCAGGGCCCAGGTCGAGGCGTTGACCAGGATCGAGCCGGAATCGCCCAGATGCGCGCCCCAGTCGTGCGGGGTGATCTTGTCGCGAATGAGATCCACCACGGTCTTGGCGTCGGGCACCCGAAGCATGGCCTCGGCCAAGCACATCAAGGCCACACCTTCCTTGGTCGAGAGCCCGTACTCGGCCAGAAAGGCCTCCATCACGCCGACCTCGCCGGAGGTCCGGACCTTGCGCACGAAATCGGCCGCGCGCTCGGAGATCGCGGCGCGCTCGGCCTCGCTCAAGTTGGCCAGTGTGATCAGGGCCTCTACGGTCCGGGCCTCGTCGGCAAGGGTGTCGGCCCGCATGGCCTGGCGAATCTCATTCAGCATCTTGATGTGCGCCCGCTCCTAAGCTGGGGGTGCCGAGAGCGGCATCCCCTCGCCCACTGTTTACACCGCTGCGCAAGCCCGCTTGCAAGCAAAGCGGCAGGGTCAGCCCTGCTTCTTTGTCGCCCTGGCAATCAAGCCGGCGGTCGAGCCGTCCAGGCCATCCGGAATCTCGCCGCCCTTGAGCCCCGGGATCAAGGCCCTGGCCAGCACCTTGCCCAACTCCACCCCCCATTGATCGAAGGAGTTCACGTCCCACAAGACGCCCTGAACGAAGACCTTGTGCTCGTAGAGCGCGATCAGCCGGCCCAGGGCGTAGGCATCCAAGCGCCGGTGCAGGATCGTCGTGGACGGCCGGTCACCAGGGAAGCTGCGGTGCGGTGCCAGGCGATCGATCTCGGCCTCCGACTTGCCTTCGGCCTCCATCTCGGCGCGCACCTCCGCCTCACGCTTGCCGAAGGCCAATGCCTGGCCTTGTGCAAAGCAGTTGGCCAGCAGCAGGGCATGGTGGTCGGCCAGGCTCTCGCGCGGCTCGATCGCGGCGATGAAGTCGACCGGGATCACGTTGCTGCCTTGATGGATCAGCTGGAAGAAGGAGTGCTGGGCATTGGTGCCAGGCTCGCCCCAAATGACCGGGCCGGTGGCATGGCGGGTGGTGCCGCCGGCTCGCGTGGTGCGCTTGCCGTTCGATTCCATGTCGAGCTGCTGCACATAGGCGGGAAAGCGCTCCAGACGCTGGTCGTAGGGGATGAGCGCCAAGGTGCGCCACCCCATGATGTTGCGCCGCCAAACACCGATCAGCGCCAAGAGCACCGGCAGGTTCTGCGCCAGTGGCGCCTCTCGGAAATGCCGGTCCATCGCTGCAGCGCCGGCCAGAAAGGCCTCGAAGCGGGCCTTGCCGACGGCCAGAGCGATGGGCAGGCCGATGGCCGACCAGAGCGAATAGCGGCCGCCCACCCAATCCCAGAATCCGAAGACCCGATCGGCCGGGATGCCGAAGGCGGCGGTCGCTTCCAAATTGGTGGATACGGCAGCCATGTTATGGCCGGCTTGCTCGCCCAGCGCCCTCTGCAGCCAGGCGCGCGCAGAGTTGGCGTTGCGCATGGTCTCCATGGTGGTGAAGGTCTTGGATGCGACGACGACCAGCGTGCGCGCCGGGTCCAGCCCGCGGGTCACGTCGCTCAGATGCGCGCCGTCCACGTTGGAGACGAAGTGCACGCGGGGGCCATCGCAGTCCGGCGCCAAGGCGCGCACCGCCATGACCGGACCAAGGTCGGAGCCGCCGATACCGATGTTGACCACAGCGGTGAAAGGCTCGCCGTCGGCGGCCCGGTAGCGGCCCTCTCGGACCGCCTCGGCGAAGGCGAGAAAGCGGGCGCGTGTCTCCCTGACCGCCGGCATGACGTCCTTGCCCTCGACCATTACGGCCTCACCGGCACCGTCGCGCAATGCCATGTGAAGAACGGCACGGCCTTCGGTCAGATTGATCGGCTCGCCACGGAAGAGCGCCTCGCGGCGGCCGGCGAGGTCGGCTGCCTCGGCCAGTGCCACCAGGGCGTCAAGCGCGGGGCGATCCAGCTTTTCCTTCGAGAAGTCGACAAAGAGGTCCTCGAACTCGGCCGACAGCCGGCCCGCCCGCGTCGGGTCTTCCTCGAAGAGTTGGCGCAGGTGCCGGGGGCGCAGGCGTGCGCCCTCCTCGTCCAGCCGCGTCCAGGCTTGGCTGAGTTCGTCGTTCATCCTTGCCCTCCCCTCGACGGCTAGACGGCCACGGCAGCGCCGCTGTCGGCGGCGCCGACGCTATCGCGGAAAGCGGCGAAGAGCTCGCGGCCCAGGCCATGCCGGCTGTCGCTCAGGTCGGCCGTCGCAAGCGGGCGTGCCGCCCAGAGCGCATCCTCGACCAGGGCGTCCAAGCGGCCCTCGACGGCATCCAGCCGCACCCGGTCGCCGTCGCGCAGGCGGGCGATCGCGCCACCGTCGAGCGCCTCGGGGCTCACGTGAATGGCTGCCGGCACCTTGCCCGAAGCCCCGGACATGCGCCCGTCGGTCACCAGCGCCACCTTCTGGCCGCGGTCCTGCAACACGCCCAAGACCGGGGTCAGGCTGTGCAGCTCCGGCATGCCGTTGGCCTTGGGGCCCTGGAAGCGGACGACACAGACCAGGTCGCCGGTCAGTTCGCCGGCCTTGAAGGCCGCCTTCACCTGCTCCTGGTCATGGAAGATGCGCGCAGGCGCCTCGATGACGTGATGCTCCGGCTTGACCGCCGAGACCTTGATGCAGGCGGTGCCCAGATTGCCGTGCAGCAAGCGCAGGCCGCCGGTGGCCTGGAAGGGCTCGGCGGCGGGACGCAGGATCTGCTGGTTCAAGCTCTCGCGCGCGCCCTCCTCCCAGCGCACCTCGCCGTCCGCGCCCACCTTGGGCTCGCGTGTGTAGTGGTCCAAGCCGTCGCCGGCCACGGTGCGGGTATCGGGATGCAGCAGGCCCGCCTCCAGAAGCTCCCCGATGATGAAGCCCAAGCCGCCGGCGGCGTGGAAGTGGTTCACGTCGGCCAGGCCATTGGGATAGACCCGCGCCATCAAGGGCGTAACCGCGGAGAGGTCGGAGAGGTCCTGCCATTCCAGCTGAAGCCCCGCCGCCCGCGCCATCGCGATCAGGTGGATCACCAGGTTGGTCGAGCCGCCGGTCGCGTGCAGGCCGACGATGCCGTTGACGAAGCTGCGCTCGTCCAGCACTGCCGAGACCGGCGTGAAGTCGTTGCCCTTGGCGGCGATCTCCAGGGCACGCCGGGCACCGGCCGCCGTCAGCGCGTCGCGCAATGGCGTGTTGGGATTGACGAAGCTGGCGCCCGGCAGGTGCAGACCCATGAACTCCATCAGCATCTGATTGGAGTTGGCGGTGCCGTAGAAGGTGCAGGTGCCGGGGCCATGGTAGGCGGCCATCTCGGCCTGCAGGAGCTCGTCGCGGCCGATCTCGCCGGCGGCGAAGCGCTGGCGCACCTCCGCCTTCTCCTTGTTGGCCATGCCGGAGGGCATGGGACCGGCCGGCAGGAAGACCGCCGGCAGGTGGCCGAAGGTCGCCGCGGCCATCACCAGGCCCGGAACGATCTTGTCGCAGACCCCGAGGAAGACCACGGCGTCGAAGCAGTTATGGGTCAAGGCGACGCCGGCCGCGAGCGCGATCACGTCGCGCGAGAAGAGCGAGAGCTCCATGCCCGGCTGCCCCTGGGTGACGCCGTCGCACATCGCCGGCACGCCGCCTGCCACCTGCGCGGTGCCGCCGGCCGCGTGCACCGCCTTGCGGATCAGCTCGGGGAAGCGCTCGAAGGGCTGATGGGCGGAGAGCATGTCGTTGTAGGCCGTCACGATGCCGAGGTTCGGGCACTGCCCCCTGGCCACGGCCAGTTGGTCCGGCCCGGCGCCGGCCGCCGCGTGGGCCAGGTTGCCGCAGCTCAGGTGGGCGCGGCCAGGACCCTGCTCGATCGCCCGTCGGCAGCGGTCGAGATAGGCCTGGCGGCTCTCGCGGCTGCGTTCGGCGATCCTGGCGGTTACGGCCTGGAGCGTTGGGTTCAGCGTCATGGCGAGGCCCTCCATCGCCTCTCAAGGTGCATAGAACAGGGTGACGGGACCCGGCCCGCCCAGAACGCAGCGCACCGGCGCCTCTTCGAGCGGGCCCGGCACGAGCGCGCTTTCCAGCGCCGCCAGCTTCGCCGGCCCGCTGATCAAGAGATAGGTCTTGCGCGCCGCACGCAAGACCGGCGCGGTCAGGCTGACGCGCAGCTCGCCGGCAGCAGGCGCGCTCAGCGCCAAGACCGGGGGTGCTGCGTCGGAAAGCGCCAAGGCCAGTCGGTCCGCGCCGGGGAAGAGCGACGCCGTGTGCCGATCCTCGCCCATGCCGAGGACACAGACGTCGAGCGGCAGGATCTCCTCCAGCCCGGCGGCAAGCGCGCTCAGGCCTCGGTCCGGATCGAGGCCGGCCCGATAGAGCGGCAAGACGCGGGGCTTGGCCCCGCTTGCCAAGAGCCGTTCCTGCAGCAAGCGCTGGTTGGAGCGCGGTGAGCTCGCCGGCACCCAGCGCTCGTCGGTCAGGGTGACGCAGACCCTGTCCCAAGCCAGCTCCTCTTTGCCCAAGGCAGAGAGAAAGGCAGCGGGCGTGCTGCCGCCCGGCACCGCCAGGCTCGCGCTCTCTCCCGCATCGATGGCGGCGCTCAGATCGGCGGCGACCTGCCCGGCCAAGGCCTCCGCCTGTTCGCTACGGTCTTGGAAGCGGCGCCGCTCTAGGCTCACGCCTTGATCTCCCGCCAGCGGCGGCCGTCGCGGTGCATCAGCATGAGGGAGTCCTCCGGCCCCGAACTACCGCTGTCATAGGGGGTGGGCCGCGCATCCGCCGCCTCCCAGGCGGCGATGATGGGATCGACCCAAGCCCAGGCGGCCTCTACCTCGTCGCCGCGCATGAAGAGGGTCTGATCGCCGCGAATGACGTCCATGACCAGGCGCTCGTAGGCGTCGGGCATTTCGACGCCCTGGCCGCCCAGCGCCTCGGCGAAGGTCATGTCCAAGGGTGTCTCCATGAGGCGCATGCCGCCGGGGCCCGGCTCCTTGATGGTCATGCTCAAGGTGATGCCTTCGTTGGGCTGCAGGCGGATGATGAGAGCATTGCCGTGCAAGTGGTTGGCTTTCCCGGTAAAAATCGAATGCGGGGGGTCCTTGAAGGCGACCGTGATCTCCGACATGCGGCCGCGCAGCCGCTTGCCCGTGCGCAGGTAGAAGGGGGTGCCGGCCCAGCGCCAGTTGGCAATGCTGGCCTTGAGCGCGACGAAGCTCTCGGTCGAACTCTCCGGGTCCTCGACGTCCTGCTGATAGCTGGCGCCCTGCGCGCCGGCCCGATACTGCCCGCGCACCGTGTCCTGCAAGATGCGACCCGGACCGATGGGCTCCAGCGCGCGGATGACCTTCAGCTTCTCGTCCCGGACCGCGGTCGGATCGAAGTGCGAGGGCGGCTCCATGGCGGTGAGACAGAGCAGCTGCATCAAGTGGTTCTGCATCATGTCCCGCATGGCGCCGTTCTTGTCGTAGTAGTCACCGCGCCCTTCGACGCCGATGGTCTCGGCCACGGTGATCTGCACGTGGTCGATGTGGTTGGCGTTCCACAGCGGTTCGAAGAGGGCATTGGCGAAGCGGATCGCCATGAGGTTCTGGACGGTCTCCTTCCCCAGATAGTGATCGATGCGGTAGAGCTGGCGCTCGTCGACGTGCCGCGCGAGCTGGTGGTTCAACTCCTTGGCGCTGGCCAAGTCGTGACCGAAGGGTTTCTCCACGACCAGGCGGCAGTCCGGCGTGACGACGCCGCTCTCTGCCATGCGATGGCAGATCGCCGTGAAGAAGCGCGGTGCCACGGAAAGGTAGAAGGCACGAATCCGCTCGGAAGGAGGCTCCAGAGCCTCTGCAAGCGCGGACCAGCCCTCTTGCGATGCGGCGTCCAGCTTCACGTAGGACAGCATCGCAAGAAAGTGTGCTATCACATTATTATCAATCACTTTTTCTGGAAGATGCTCTCGCAACGCCTGCTCGGTCATGGCGCGAAAGGCCACAGCGTCCAGGGCACTGCGCGCGACTCCGACGACCCTGGCCTCTTGCGGCAGCTGCCCGGCGCAGAGCCTGAGGTAGAGACTGGGCAACAGCTTCCGGCGCGCCAGATCCCCAGTGGCACCGAAGACAACCAAATCAAAGGCTTGCACCGGTATTGTTCGACCAGGCATGCGGCCTCTCCTGACGCTGATCTCTGGTCAGCAATGGGGCGAAGCGCTGCGACAGGGCGAACCCGCCAAGGCCGCCAGCAGTGCCGCCTGGAAGCTGTCTCCAGCTCTATCCATAACCGGAACCCTCTCGTCCGCGACCGTTATCTTGTCGACCGGGAAAGAGGGCATCAAGACTCTCCTCGCTGACCTTAAACCCTGCGGCACCGCCGACGAAGGTCGCGAATTGACGCCACCACAAAGACCGGTCGCTCCTCATCGTCAAGCGAACGCTAGGGTTCAATAAAATCAGCGCTTTGCCGGATGGTCTTGGTCTTCCGGTTCGCTGCTCGCTATGGCCCGGATTTCGACGATTGCACCTTGGCGCCTCAGGCCCGCAACCTCGACCGCCGTCCAGGCCGGATAGGGTTCCTGCAGGTACTCGAGGCGGACTTGGTCGAAGAGGTCGAAATGCCCGCGCAGGCCGACGTGGTAGCTCGTCATCTCGACGATCGATCGAAAGCCCAGTCCGGCCTCGCGGAGAACGAGCCCGATCTTGTCGAAGGCGCTGCGCATCTGATCCGCTTGATCCTCCGGCATATGCCCTTGCGCGTTACTGCCGGTGACGCCGGTCAGGAAGAGGTGGTGACCGGACAGGATCGCCGGAGACATCTTCAGTTGCTCGGCCGCCGCGCGAACCTCGGCCGGCACGATCGCGCGCTTGGTCATCGCTTGAACCTCCAGAAGAGACACCGCGATCATAGTGACCAACTCGGCGCCGACATCAACGCCATGGCCGGCCTTTGCCGAGCGAGCGACACAGCAAGAACCAGCCGGGCAGAGCTTTCCAACCAGCGGCAGCCAGCAAAGGCCTTGCATTGGCGTAGCGGGCCGGATCTCTTGGTCTCCACCCTCTCACTCAAGAGCTCGGCGATGAGACCCGCATTCGACGCAGTGCCGACCGCAGACCACCTGGGCCAAGAGCCGCCGCCAAGAGAACGGCCTTGCCTGTCCCGCTGATCGACAAGCCCGACGCGGACGCGCTCCGTGCTGGCCGCCACAGCGATTCCTTTGCCGTGCTGGGTCCGCACCGCGTGGCCGATGGCTGGGTCATTCGAGCCCTTGTCCCCGGCGCCGACGCCCTGGAAGCGATCAGCGAAGCGGGCAAGCCCCTCGCGCAACTGGAAGGGGTCGCGCCGGGCCTCTTCGCCGGCCATCTGGCGGAGGACCCCGGCCGATACCGGTTGCGTGCCTCGCGCGCCGAAGAGAGCTGGAGCTTCGACGATCCCTATCGATTCGGCCCGGTTCTGGGGGAGCTGGACGAGCACCTGGCCACGGAAGGCACGCACCACCGCCTCTGGCGATCCCTGGGCGCACATCCCATGACCCTGGACGCTGTCGCCGGCGTGCATTTCGCGGTCTGGGCGCCCAATGCCGAGCGGGTCTCGGTGGTGGGCGACTTCAACCACTGGGATGGACGGCGTCATCCGATGCGCCGGCGCGGCGACAGCGGCATCTGGGAGATCTTCCTGCCGGCTGTCGCCGAAGGCGCCCATTACAAGTACGAGATCGTCGGTCGCGACGGCGCCCTGCAGCCGCTGAAGGCCGACCCGCTGGGCATCGGCGCCGAGCAGCCGCCGGCCACGGCCTCGCTGGTCCGCGACCTTTCCCGACAGGACTGGCGCGACCAGGCCTGGATGGAGGGGCGGGCCGAACGGGCCGGGGTCGACCGGCCGATTGCCATCTATGAAGCTCACCTGGGCTCCTGGAAACGGACCGAGGCGGGCACCAGGCCCCTCACCTACCGCGCGCTGGCCGACGAGCTGGTCGCCTACGTCCGCGACATGGGCTTCACCCACCTGGAGCTGCTGCCGATCTCCGAGCATCCCTTCGACGGCTCTTGGGGCTATCAGCCCATCGGCCTCTATGCGCCGACCTCGCGCTACGGCGGCCTGGAGGATTTCCGTCACTTCGTGGAGGCCTGCCACGCAGCCGAGATCGGCCTTATCCTGGACTGGGTGCCCGGGCACTTCCCGAGCGACGCGCATGGCCTGGCCCATTTCGACGGAACCGCGCTCTATGAGTACGCCGATCCGCGCGAGGGCTTCCACCAGGACTGGAACACGCTGATCTACAACTATGGCCGGCGGGAGGTGGCCAACTTCCTGATCGCCAATGCGCTCTATTGGCTGAAGGAGCATCACATCGACGGGCTCAGGGTCGATGCGGTGGCCTCCATGCTCTACCGCGACTACTCGCGCAAGGAAGGCCAATGGATCCCCAACCGCCACGGCGGCCGCGAGAACCTGGAGGCCATCGACTTCCTGCAGCGCATGAACAAGGCGGTCTACGGCGCCTGCCCCGGCAGCGTTACCATGGCCGAGGAATCCACCGCCTGGCCGGGCGTCTCGCGGCCGGTCCACGAGGGCGGTCTTGGCTTCGGCTACAAGTGGAACATGGGCTGGATGAACGACACGCTGGACTATATGCGCCGCGAGCCCGTTCACCGCCGCCACCATCACCACCAGATGACCTTCGGCCTGCATTACGCCTTCAGCGAGAATTTCGTGCTGCCGCTCAGCCACGATGAGGTGGTGCATGGCAAGGGCACGATCCTGACGCGTATGCCGGGCGAGGATTTCGACCAGTTCGCCAACTTGCGCGCCTACTACGGCTTCATGTGGGGGCACCCAGGCAAGAAGTTGCTCTTCATGGGCCAGGACTTCGCGCAGCGCGCGGAGTGGAGCCACGAGCGCGGCCTCGACTGGCACTTGACCCAGGCCCCCTTGCACGCCGGGGTCCAGCGGTGGGTGCGCGATCTGAATCGCCTCTATCGGACCACACCGGGCCTCCATGCCAGGGACTGCGAAGCAGAGGGCTTCGCCTGGGTCGAACCCAACGCGGCCGAGGAATCGCTCTTCGCCTGGATGCGCTACGGCGTCGGCGATGCCGCCCCGGTCCTGGTGGTCTGTAACTTCACGCCGGTCGAGCGCAGCGACTACAGGCTGGGCGTTCCTGCCGCCGGCAAGTGGCTGGAGCGCCTCAACAGCGATGCCACCGACTACGGCGGCGGCGGCCGGGGCAATCTTGGCGGGGTGGACAGCAGTCCGCAGGCCCGGCACGGCCAAGCTGACTCCCTGGAGATCACCCTGCCGCCGCTGAGCACGCTCTTCTTCGAGCTGGCGCGCTGATTAAGATTTTTTCTTAATACATCTTCACTTCCGAAGCCAGACTGAGCAGCCGGTCGCCAGGAGACCGCCCAGGGCCAAGGTCGAGAAGGCGATGCCCCATCCGATAGCGCCCTCGAAGAGGTCGAGCGCCAGGCCGAACACGACCGGGGCCACAGCCCCGGCACCAACGCCCAGCACCGAGCGCAACCCAAGGATCTTGCCCAGATACTGAAGCGGCACGGCATCGGTCATGGCCGAGGACAAGACGGCCGAATCCCCGATCGTCGCGAAGCCGTAGAGGGCCACGAAGGCGAGCAACAGCGGCAGGGTGAGGGTCGGCACCCAGCCGATGGTGGCGGAGCAGAGGAACCCAACCAAGGCAAAGGCTATCAAGGTGATGCGGATCCCAAGCCTGTCGGCCGCATATCCCGACAGAAAGGACGCGAAGAATCCGGAGAGATGCAACGCCAGTGCCGTCCAAAGGCCAAGCTCGACTCCCGGCATGCTGTCTTGCATGAGGGCGGCTGCGGCCAGAAAGGCCGGAATCCAGGCCCACATGCCGAGGAGTTCCCAGGTGTGGCCGATGTAGCCGAGCGTCAGCAGACGAGAGCGCCTGCGCATCGCCACCGTGAAGACCGCCCGGCCGCTTGCGGCAGGCACCAACGTGTCCCGCGCATCCCGGATGGCGAGCCTGGCCAGCCCCCAGCCGACGAGCGTGATCGATGCCGTCGCCAGAAAGGCGCTCTCGTAACCGAAGCGCGCCAACAAGGCGGCCGACAGAGCCAGGGAGATCACGTAGCCGCCGGACATCCCGGCCAGGACCCAACCAATCGCGGCGCTCTTTCTCGAGGGGTCGCTGTTGGCGGAGACCACCATGATGGCCGGCGTATAGGTTCCGCCCTGGGACAGCCCCACCAGGGCGATCGCGAGCATTCCGGTCTCGAAGGAGCGTGCGAAGAGCGCGAAGGCAAGGGCCGCGAGCGCGGCCGCGGCACTCGCCGCACTGAAGACCCGCTTGGCGCCAATGCGATCGCAGAGGTAGGAGGCCGCAAGCAGTGACAGGGCGAAAGAGACGGTAAAGCTGCCCTGCAGCGCGCCGGCTTGAGTCGCGCTCATCTGCCACTCGACCATGAGGGTGCTCAAGCAGGCCGGATAGGTCATGAAGATCGCCGTCGTGCAGAGCCGTGCCAGGACCAGCGCAGGCAATCTGACGGAGCCTTGGTGGGCCGAGCCATGCATCGGGGGAGGTCGCTTCACAAATCGTCGGGGTGAATTTATATTAGCGCTAATGTAATAGTCCTGTGGTGACGCCAATGCAAGCTGTCCGATGACGAAGCCATCAGCCACCGGAATTGGCGAGCTGCTGCGCCATCTGAGCGACCTCTTCGATCGCGATGCGGAGCGGATCTACCAAGGCATGGGCGTCAGTGCGGGCTATCGGGCGCGCTACACCCCGATCATCCGCTGCTTCGCAGACCAGCCGCTCTCGATCACCGAGCTGCAACAGCGGATCCGCATCACCCAAGGCGCCGTCAGTCAGACGGTGAAGCTGATGGTGGCCGACGGCCTGCTGAATCGGGTCGAGGCAGCCGACCACCGCATGCGGAAGGTGACTTTGACCCACAAGGGCGAAGCGCTGAAGCGACGCTTGTCGGCCGAGTGGGAGCTGCATCTGACCGCGATCAGCGCGTTGGAAATCGAGATCGCGGTGCCTCTTCGAGAGCATCTTCTGCGCGCGATCACCGCGCTCGAACGGGAAAGCTATTTGCAAAGGATCGAAAGGATCAGAAAAGAACCCTCGAAGGAATGAACGCACGCAGATTGCTTAAAGGTGGCGCTCGCAGCGCCCGCGCGAGACGCATTCGTGCCGGCGACACTGACCTGATCGGCTGGGAACCTAGGAAGGGGCGATTGTTCGGGAAAGGCACCGCTTCTTTCGTCACGCCTTGGCCCGAGTCCGCACCGATTCAAGGGTCATTCATTCAAATAGACCTACGGCTCACACAGAAAAGGTACAGTATTCCATAATACCAGTCAGAACACTCTCATCACGATATCGCCAAATTGAAAAAATCATTAAGTGAATCAAAATTATTGACGCTCAAGATGCAAAAAAATATTCCTGCGACATTTTTATACAGAGCCACTTTTTCTGCAGAGTGAACGTGCATCCAGCGCCAGTGCCCTATTCTTGCCATTCAATGCAAACAATCCTGCCACGATAGAGAGCATTTCCGCCATCAATCAATTCGAATCAATTTTCCGTTAGTATTGCGGAGGAGGAAACAATCCCATGTCCGACCCAATCACTATCGATCTCAGCGGCATAAGCGATCCCTTGGCAGCGCCCATCGCCCCCGCCGCACAGGAGACAAGCGACACAGAAGCGCAACAGAGCTTGGAGCAGAGCGGAGCCAGCGACCTCAACGGAGGCAGGCCGCCGCCATCGAACGCACCGACCATCGTCGTCCGACCGATCGACGGGTCACAGACGCACGAAGAGCACGAGGACTGGGGCGCCGTGGGGCAAGAGCTGCTTCGGCTGGGCCCTGCGGACTACGAAGACGGCATCGGCGAGATGGTAGCCGACCGGCCAGAGGCCCGCGTCATCTCCAACGCCGTCGCCGCGCAGAGCGAAGACATTCCCAGTGCGATCGGGGCCAGCGATTTCCTCTGGGCCTGGGGTCAGTTCATCGACCACGATATGGATTTGACCGAAGCGGGCAGTCTGGAGGCAGCCCCGATTGCGGTCCCGCTTGGCGATCCCTGGTTCGATCCCTTCGGACAAGGCGACGTCGAGATCTCCTTCATGCGGGTTACGCCGGAAGAGGGCAGCGGCGTCGACGGCCCGCGCGCTTACGAAAACGAGATCACCGCCTTCATCGACGCCTCCATGGTCTATGGATCCGACGCAGCGACGGCGGCGGCGCTGCGTGGAGAGGGCGGTTTGCTGCTGCTCGACGAGAACGGCCTCTTGCCGCGCACGGACGACGGCGGCGTCTTGGCCGGTGACGTGAGGGCAGCCGAAAACGTGGCGCTGACCTCACTGCATACGCTCTTCGCACGCGAGCACAACCGCTGGGTCGGTGAATTGAAGGAGGCACATCCCGAGCTCAACGGCGACGATCTCTATCACGCCGCGCGGATGCGGGTGGAGGCCGAGATCCAAGCCGTCACCTACAAGGAGTTCCTGCCCCTTATCGTCGGAGAGGATGCCATCTCCGCTTACGAAGGCTACGACCCCTCGGTCAATCCGGCGGTCTCCGTAGAGTTCTCGACGGCGGCTTTCCGCTTCGGCCATTCTCTGCTGTCGCCCACGATCGAACGACTGGAGGAGGACGGCTCGGTCATCGACGCCGGAAACCTGGCGCTGCGTGACGCCTTCTTCAATCCGGACCAGATCGCCGACAATGGCGGCATCGACCCCATCTTGCGCGGATTGGGGAGTGGCCAGTCGCAAGAGCTCGACAGCCTGATCGTCGACGACGTGCGCAACTTCCTCTTCGGCCCCCCCCGGTGAAGACGGACTCGATCTGGCATCGCTCAACATCCAGCGCGGGCGCGATCTGGGCGTGCCCTCCTACAACGACCTGCGCGAAGCCCTGGGCCTTGCCCGTGCGGACGACTTCTCCGACATCACCTCCAATGCCGCATTGGCCGCCGAGCTGGAACTGCTCTATGGCGACGTCGATAGCGTCGACGCCTGGGTGGGCGGTCTGGCCGAAGACCGTTTCGGCGACGGTATGATGGGCGAGACCTTCGCGCTGGTCATCATCGATCAGTTCGAGCGGGTGCGCGACGGAGACCCCTTCTTCAGCCAGGCCGGCGGATTGAAGGACCGGGAGGTCGACGCGCTTTGGGACACCAAGCTGTCCGACATCATCGAGCGCAACAGCGATGTCGGGACCGTTCAGGACGATGTCCTCCTCGCCTACGACCGCATCGGAGGCGATGACGGCAAGAACAAGCTCACTGGCGACTCGGACCGTGACCTGCTGCTGGGGTTGGGCGGCAGGGGACAGGCTGAACGGTAAGGCCGGAGACGATCAGCTCGACGGCGGTGAGGGCAATGATGTGCTGAAAGGCGGAAGAGGCGACGACATCCTGGAGGGTGACGTTGGTCGAGACACCTTCTGCTTCACCGTGAAGTCCGGCTTCGACCGGGTAGCCGATTTCGAAGCCGGTGACACAGTTAAGGTCAAGGGTGCTGGCCCAGGCTTCGATCTCGACCAGGCATTGAGCCAAGAGGGCGATGACGTGCTCTTGCGCATTGCGCCGAAGTCGGAGGTCTTGTTCGAGGACATCGACCGGGATAACCTGGCGGCGGACGCCTTCGTGTTCGTCTAGCGAGGCCAAGCAGGCAACAAAGGTGGTGGCGGTCGACAGGAGAAAAAGCCATCACCTTGTTGCCATGCTCAGACAGTCACATCAATGCTGATGAGAGTGCCGCCACCGCCGGGGACAGTGGCTCCACCACCCAGCACCAAGGTGTCCGTCCCACTACCGCCATCATAGTAGTAACTGACGAAGTCCCCCCTGGCTTGCCACCGCCATAGAAGAGGGAGTCTTTTCCACTGCCACCGAACAGGGCGTCGTTGCCGGCACCACCGTAGAAGAGAGCGTCGTCTCCGGCTCCGCCGGCCAGGCTGTCGGCCCCGACATCACCGTAGAAAAGAAGATCGGCCGCCTGGCCGCCGTAGAGCCGGTCGGAGCCGCGTTCCCCATCAAGGAAGGCATCGATCGCGTCACCGCCGAAAAGCGTGTCGTTCGCGCGCTCGCCATAGAGGAATCGGTCGGCTCCTTCGCCACCGTAAATAACATCGCTGCTGGCGCCGCCATCGAGATGCCTATCGCTACCGCTGCCGCCCGAGAGAGTGTCTAGCCCGGCGCTGCCATAGAGGTAGCTGTCGTTACCACTGTCGCCCGAGATCGTGTCATCCGCCACCCCGCCGAAGAGATAGCCGTCCGCGCCCTCACCGCCTGCGAGCACATCAGCCCTGGAGCCGCCGGAGAGGCTGGTGTCATCGCCCGCATCCCCGAAGAGGTAGTCCCGCCCAGTGTCCCCGTCGAGTGTGACGTCGCCGCCGTCACCGCCATAGAGCGTGTCGTCTCCTTGGGCGCCGAAGAGGCTGTCGGCCTCACCTTCGCCATAGAGCGTGTCGTTCGCCCCATAGCCTAGGATTGTGTCGACGTCGTCGGTCCCGGTCAGCGTATCCGGGCCGTTGGTCCCAGGAACAAAAGCCATGGTTCAAGCTCCTTCCATGCCTGCCCGCTAAGGTCCTGAAGCACCTGAAGGAAAGGGATGGGCGCCTGCATTCATCGGCGGCGCTCCTCCCCCTTAACGTGCAGCCGGCAACCTATAGCGACAAGAACTATACCACAGGTTGACAAGCTCCGCGACCCTGCACCATGGTCCAGCATCGTCTGGCCCGGGCAAGAGACCAGCATTCGAGGCCGGCTCTATATCGTGACGTCGATGTTGAAGAGGCCGGCACCACCACCTGGAATGGTCGTCCCCCCGCCCCAGCACCAAAGTGTCGGTCCCGGATCCACCGTCATAGGTGTAGCTGACGAAGTCGCCTTGGCTCGCCACAATGAAGATGTCGTCGCCGCTGCCGCCGAAGGCGGAATCGAAGCCGGACCCTCCGGCGAGGGTGTCGGCGCCATCATCGCCATAGAGGGTGTCGTTGCCGCCGTCACCTGAAACCGAATCGGAACCCGTCCCGCCGTAGAGGGAGGCGTCGTTTCCATCACCTCCGAACAGGCTGTCGGCACCATCTCCACCGAAAATCTCCAAGTCATCCCCGTCGCCACCGAACAGGCTGTCCGCACCGGAACCCCCACCCAAGAAGCTATCGCTGCCGCTATCACCGGAAAGTGCGTCCGCCCCCGAGCTACCGAACAGTCCAACGTCATTGCCGCTGCCACCGAACACGATTCCGTCACCGCGATAGCCTCCAAGTTGCCGGTCGGCGCCATCGCCGCCATAGACGGTGTCGGCGCCTGTCCCGCCTAGAAGATCTTCGTCGTCACCGCTGCCGCCGAAAATCCTGTCGTCCCCAGATCGACCTTCTAGCCATTCATCATCCCCGCTGCCGCCGAGGACGTTGTCGTCTCCATCGTCACCGTAGAGGCGGGTATCACCCCCCCTCGCCTCCGTCAAGGGTGTCGGCTCCCGACCCGCCGTAGAATTGTCTTTGGAGGAGGTAAGATGTGTCCCCATCCGCCCCGCTGCCTCCAAAAACTATGTCGGATCCCGAGCCGCCGTAGAAGGAGCCGTCGCTGCCGCTGTCCCCGAAGAGCGAGTCGTTGCCTTCGCCACCAAAGAAGTATCTGTCACTTCCGTCGCCGCCAAAGAGCAGGTCGTCTCCCTCGTCGCCGTAGAAGCGGCGATCACTCTCATCGCCGCCATCAAGGATGTCAGCGCCCGATCCGCCGTAGAATTGATGGTAAATAATGCCAGTTCTATCACCATCCGTCCCGCTACCGCCGAAAAGCATGTCGGTACCCGAGCCACCGTAGAAAAAGCCATCACTGCCACTGTCCCCATAGAGCGAGTCATTGCCTTCGCCACCAATGAAACGGATGTCACTTCCGTCGCCGCCGAAGAGGAGGTCGTCTCCGGATCCGCCATAAAATCCTAAATCGCCAGAGATCAGGAAGTCGTTCCCGTCGCCTGAGAGGAAGTCTGCGCCGGATCCGCCGAAGAAAGACTTGTCGTCTCCTTCACCGCCAAAGAGGCTGTCGTCTCCGTTATCGCCGCTGACGGAGGTATCATTGCCGCCGTCGCCCGAAAGAGTGTCGGTGCCGGTCCCACCTGTGATGAGGGTATCGCTACCGCCGCCGCCGAAAGCCCGATCTGCCCCCGAAGCGCCGTCGAGGACCCGATCACTGCCGCTGCCACCGGAGAGGCTGTCATCACCGTCACCGCCGAAGACGGAAGCGTCATCACCATCGCCGCCGTCGAGTGTATCGTCTGCAGATGCACCGTGGAGATCGAAATCATCGCCGCTGGCGCCGCCGAGGTGGTCGACCCCAGATCCGCCGTAGAAGGCACCATCGCTGCCGCTGCCGGCGGCGAGGGTGTCGGCACCATCGTGCCCAAAGAAAGAGCTGTCATCTCCTTCACCGCCATCAAGGCTGTCGTCACCATCGCCACCGAAGACTCGCGAGTCGGCCCCATCGCCACCGAAAAGCCTGTCGGCACCCGCTCCACCATAGAAATAGCCATCGCTGCCACTGTTACCGTGCAGAGAGTCATCATCGGCCCCACCGAAGAAGGCGTTGTCACTCCCATCGCCACCGAAGAGGCTGTCATCACCATCGAACCCGACGAAGCTACGATCGTTCCCGGCACCGGCCGCGAGGTAGTCTTGCCCCGAACCACCGTAGAAATAGCTGTCGGACCCACTGCCACCGTCAAGCCTGTCGGCTCCCGACGCGCCGTAGAAATGGCTGTCATCCCCACTACCGCCAAAGAGGCTGTCTGCCCCTGTCGCGCCATAGAAGTTCCGGTCGCCGCCGGCATCGGCAGAGAGGCTGTCGTCGCCGTCATTGCCACGGAAGAAGATGTCGTCACCCTCACCGGCGGAAAGTAAGTCGGCTCCCGAGCGGCCGAAGAAAAAGCTGTCGGCGCCGCAGCCGGCAGCCAGGCTGTCGGCCCCCGATCCGCCGTAGAAGTCGAGATCCTTGCCGCTGCCGGCATAGAGGCGATCGTCTCCAAGGTTGCCCTTGAAGAGGCTGTCGTCTCCCTCGCCTCCCTCGAGCCGGTCGTTCAGGGTGCCACCATAGACATAGCTGTCCGCTCCACTGCCGCCGAAGAGGCTGTCGCTTCCGGATCCTCCCGCGAGCCTGTCGGCCCCCTCGTCGCCGTAGAGCTTGTCCTGGCCGTCGTCGCCGTAGAGCGCATCGTCCGCGTCATCGCCATGCAGACGGACGTCCGACCCGGTGCCACCGAAGATCTTGTCGGACCCCGCGCCGCCAAAAAAGTCGCGATCCTTCCCGCTGCCTCCGAAGAGGCTGTCGTCACCATCCTCGCCTCGGAAGACGAGGTCGTCGCCGTCGCCGCCCTCGAGGGTGTCGGCGCCTTGTCGGCCGGAGAAGAAACTGTCGTCCGCGCTGCCGGCGATGAGGCTGTCGGCCCCTAAGCCGCCGAAGAAGTAGCCGTCGCTGCCGCTGCCGGCAGCAAGCCTGTCGTCGCCGTTGTCGCCGTGGAAGAAGCTGTCGTTGCCGTCACCCGCAGCAAGACTGTCGGCGGCTGTCCCGCCGTAGAAACCGACATCGCCGCCACCGCCGGCGGAGAGGCTGTCGCTCCCCGAGCCGCCGAAGAAGGCACTGTCGTCGTCACTGCCGCCGTTGAGACTGTCGGACCCGCCTTCGCCGTAGAAACCGGAATCCCGGTCGCCCCCGCCGAAGAGTGAATCGTCCCCGCTGCCCCCAAAGAAGCCGCTGTCGTCTCCATCCTGGCCGAAGAGACTGTCCTGGTCGTTGCCACCGTAGAAGAGGCTGTCGGCGCCTTCACCTCCGTAGAGCCTGTCGTCCGCGGCGCGGCCGAAGAAGGCGGCATCGTCGCCGGCCTCGCCCATCACCGTGTCGATCCCGCCGCCACCATAGAAGCTGACGTCCGAACCGCTGCCGGCGTAGAGCGTGTCACGCTTGCCACCGCCTTGGAAGGCGCGGTCGCTGCCGCTGCCGGCATAGAGCGCGTCGTTCCCCGCATCGCCGTGGAAGGAGACATCATCGCCTAGGCCGCCGAAGAGGCGGTCTGCACCGACATCGCCAAAGAAGGTTCCGTCGGCCCCGAAGGCGCCATAGAGCCGGTCGGACCCGCGCTCACCATAGACGAAGCTGTCGTCACCAGCGTCGCCGAACACGCGATCGTTCGCCCGCTCGCCGTCCAGTGAAACGTCCGCGCCATCACCGCCGTAGATCAGGTCGGCATTGATCCCGCCGTCGAAATAGCCGTCGATCCCGCTGCCACCGAAGAGCGTGTCATTCCCGGCGCTGCCGTAGAGATAGCTGTCATCACCGCTGTCACCGGAAAGGATGTCGTTGGCTACTCCACCGAAGAGAAAGGCATCCGCGCCGTCACCGCCGCCAATGCTGTCGGCCCTGGAGCCGCCGGAGAGGCTGCTATCGTCCCCGCCCTCGCCGGAGAGCGAGTCCTGGCCAGTCCCCCCATCGAGCGTGGCATCGCCACCGCTGCCGCCGAACAGCGTGTCGTTCCCCTGGGCACCGTAGAGGCTGTCGGCACCGCTTGCCCCATAGAGGCTGTCCGCGTCGCCGTATCCTAGGATAGTGTCAGCATCGCTGGTCCCGAACAGCGTGTCCGGACCTGGTGTCCCCGGTATGAAAGCCATTGCCCCTGCTTTCTTTTAGGTTGCTTTACGCAGATTCTTCTACTTTCTTTGCGAGCGGCTTTATTGCCAGTTCTAGAGGTCGTTCACACCTCAATTCGGCATCCCGTGCCACTGGATGACAGATACGAGATATAAGACTATCACGAATGACTAGCTTGCACAATAGTGCACCACAACTACTGTACTAAGGTCGAGGTTGGCGCGAGGGAATGTGGGGAAAGCGAGGGGTACCCTGGGTCGCTTTGCGCGCGGTCTGCCGCCGTGCACTGCGGGGCGGATCGGCGCCCTTCGACGCAACCTCTGTGCAAGGGTTATTCTATCAGCGCGAGGTCTGCCCCCGCAGACGCGCCGACCTCCGCAGGGCCAAAGTCGTAGTGCCGGTTGCAGAATTGGCAGACCGCTTGAACCTGGCCATCCGGCAATTGCATGTCGGCCAGGTCCTCTGCACCCAGAGGACGCCAAAACGGTGGCAATGCGCTCGCGCGAGCAGCGGCAACGATCCTCCAAGGTCGTGGCCTCGTGCAAGGCGTAGGTCCTCTTCGTGAAAGAGGCGATGCACCAGTTTGGCCGGCGGCAGCTCACGGTCCAGCAGCTCCGCGTCGCTCAAAGTCGACATCAGGAAGGCTGCCCGCCGCCAGCCCTCTTCGCGCGCTTCCAAGAGGTCTGGATGCTCGCTGCCGTACTGGCTGGCCGGCAGGCGCTGAATGATGAGGCCGCCGGCCCGCCATCCTTCTGCTTCCGCCGGACGTTGCCAAATGAATCGCGCTCGGCAGCTGCTCGCTCTGCTGGAAGTAGTGCAAAAACGCAGTCGGCCAGGCTGGCGCCGGTCAGCTCGACGATGCCTTGATAGCGTTGGCCCTCGTCGTTGCGATCGACGGTGAAGGTCAAGTGGCCGGAACCGCAAAGCCTCGGCAAGGAAGGCTTGGGCTCTTTCGCCAGCAGGGCCTCGATCGCCGGGCGGTCCATCTCCACATAGCCGCGCAGCGCCCCGCTCGAGGAGACGTCGGCCACGATGAAGCGCAAGGGGCCGTCGCCGCGGGTCTGCAGGGTGAAGACCCCCTGGTACTTCATCATCGACGAGAGCGCGCCGGCCAGCAGCAGGAACTCGGCCAGCAAGCGCGCTACCGGCAGGGGATAGTCGTGCCGGCTCAAGATCTCCTGCAAGGCCGGCCCCAGACGCACCAGGCGCCCGCGCACACCGGCCGAGCCGATGACGAAGGGCAGTACGCTGTCCTCGCCGAGCGCAACAGAGGCACCGGTCATCGTCGCTCCATCATTCTAGCTTGCCGCAAGTCCTTGGCCGGGCGAGGCCTGCCCCTCGAATACCGGCTAACTATCCAGACACCAGGTCAGAATACCCTTCTGCGCGTGCAGGGCGGTTCTCCGCCTCGTCCCAGACCGCCGACTGCGGGCCGTCCATCACCTCGGCGGTGACCTCCTTGCCGCGATAGGCCGGCAGGCAATGCAGAAAGATAGCATCGCTCGCGGCCTGCGCCATCAGCTCGCCGCTCACCAGCCGATAGGGGGTCAAGAGGCGCCGTCGGCGCTCGCTGTCGCCCATGTCGTCGCCCATCGAGACCCAGGTGTCGGTGACCACGCAATTCGCGCCGGCGACTGCCGCCGGTCACGTCGGGTGTGACATGGACGGAGCCGCCCTCCCCCTTGGCCCAGTTCAAGAGCTCCAGGCCCGGCTCCAGCCCTTCCGGGCAGGCCAGCCAGAGCTCGAAGCCGAAGCGGACCGCGGCGTTGAACCCAGGTCGCCGCCATGTTGTTGCCGTCGCCGACCCAGGTCACCTTCTTGCCGGTGATCGGCCCGCGGCGCTCTTCGAAGGTCAGGATATCGGCCATCAGCTGGCAAGGGTGGGTGCGGTCGGTCAGCCCGTTGATCACCGGCACCGTTGCATAGTCCGCCAGCTCCAGCAGCTTTTCCACCAGGGTGGTGCGGATCATGATGGCGTCGACATAGCGCGAGAGCACGCGCGCGGTGTCGGCGATGGTCTCGCCGCGGCCCAGTTGCGTGCCCGACGGCTCCAGCACGATGGGCTGGCCGCCCAGCTGATGGATGCCGACCTCGAAGGAGACCCTGGTGCGAGTCGAGGGTTTCTCGAAGACCAAGGCGATGGACTTGCCGGCCAAGGGCTTCTCGATGCCGCGCGGCGGCTCCCCCTTCTTGTAGGCGGCACCACGGTCGATGATCGACCGCAACTCCGAGCTGTCGAGTTGATCGATGTCCAGGAAGTGTCTGGGAGCGTTCTTCAATTGGGTCATAGGCCAAGCTCACGCAGCCGCCGTCGAGGCGGCGATGGCACCGGCGACCCGATCGAGGATCGCCGCCGCTTGTTCGATTTCCGCCTCGCTGACGATCAAGGGCGGGATGATGCGCAGGACGTTCTCCGCCGCCGGAACGGTCAGGAGGCCCTCTTCGCGCAACGCCGTCAGCATCTCGCCGGCCGGCGGATGGCACTTGATGCCGCGCAGCAGGCCGGCGCCGCGCGCCTCGGCGAAGACCGCCGGGTGCTTGGCCACCAGGGCCTCCAGATGGCGGCCCAACAGCTGGCCGCGTGCCGTTACCTGCTCCAGGAAGCCCTCGGTCAAGATCACATCCAAGACGGCATTGCCGACCGCTGTCGCCAAGGGATTGCCGCCATAGGTGGAACCATGGGTGCCGGCCGTCATGCCTTGCGCCGCCTTGGTAGTCGCCATGCAGGCACCCAAGGGAAAGCCGCTACCGATCCCCTTGGCGGTGGCCAAGACGTCGGGCTCGATCTCGGCCCATTCGTAGGCGAAAAGCTTGCCGCTGCGGCCCATGCCGCACTGCACCTCGTCCAGGAACAGCAGCAAGCCGAATTCGTCGCAAACGGACCTCAGGTCCTTGAGGAAACCCAGGTCGGCGGCGCGGATGCCGCCCTCGCCTTGGATCGGCTCGACCAGGATCGCCGGCCGTCTCGTCGGTGATGGCAGCGCGCACCTCGTTCATGTTGCCGAAGGAAGCGTGATCGAAGCCGGGCACCTCCGGCGCGAAGCCGGCCAGGTGCTTGGGATTGCCAGCCGCCGCCAGCGCCGTCAGCGTGCGCCCGTGGAAGGCGCCGCTGCAGCCGATGATGCGCCAGCGATTCGGCTGACCGGTCTCGTCATGATACTTGCGCACCAGCTTGATGCCGCACTCGATGGCCTCCACGCCAGAGTTGGTGAAGAAGACCTGATCGGCGAAAGAGCCGGCGCAAAGCCGCTCGGCCAGGCGTGCCGACTGCGGGATCTGATAGAGGTTGGAGGACATGCCACAGCTTGCGGCCCTGCTCTTCCAAGGGCCGCCACCACGTGAGGATGGCAGTGCCCCAAGGAGGTTGACCGCGATGCCTGCCGCGAAATCCAGATATCGTCGCCCGTCCTCGGAGACGAGCCAGCAGCCCTCTCCCTTCTCGAAGGCGATGTCGATCCGGTTGTACGTCGGCATAAGACCGCCGGTCATTTCTCTCATCCTCTTCTTCTGCAAAGGCAGCACCCCCCATTAAACGAGTTCAGCCGGCAGGTGCCGGCTTGGGGATGCTGAACAGAGACTTAAAGCGGGCGCCAAGCGGACTGTCAACGAAAGCCTAATCCTTGAGGCGCCAGCCGGTCGAAACCAGCCGCCAGGCCAGGATCCCCAGGGCCAGGCACAGGCCGCCGAGATAGAGCCATCCGACCGTGGGGTCGCTGTCCATGCGGCCCAGCAACCCGGAGCGGAAGCCGTCGAAGGCGTAGAAGACGGGGTTGGCGTCCAGCACGGCAGCACCCAGTGGCGGCAGATCGCGCTGCAGATAGAAGGTGCCGGAGAGCAAGGCCAGCGGCAGGATCAGGAAGGTCTCGGCCATCGCGAAGTGATCCCACTTGCTGGCCCAAAGGCCGACCAAGAGACCCATCAACCCGAAGAGGAGTGTGGCAAGAAGGGCGAATCCGATCAGGTTTACCGGCAAGGCCAATCGCCACTCGACAAAGGGCAGCATCGCCAGGCCCACAGCCGTGGCGGTAATGCAGCCGTTGGTGATCGCGCTGGCGATCCAGCCGACAAGCGTCTCCAAGGCCGTCAGCGGCGACGCCAGGAGGTCCTTCAGCATGCCCTCCATCTTGTCGTAGAGGATGTTGACGGCCAGCGTCTCGAAGGCGGAATGGCAGGCCGAAAAGATGACGATGCCGGCGCCGACGAAGCTGGCACTGTCCACGCCTGGCCACAGCCCTTGGCTGCCGCCGCCGCGCGCCAGCACGAAGACCGCAAGGAAGAGAAGCGAGGTGGCCACCGGCCCGGCCAGCGATTCCACCCACTGGCTGAGGTAGCGCTCTACCCCGCGGCGATAGAGGATCGCCAGGCCGCGCCAGTTCACCGGACCATAGTGGCGGACGACGAGCACGGGCGGCAGGCCCCCGTCAAGCCTTCAAGTGCCAGCCCCGCAGCACCAAGCGGTGCGCCAGCACGAGCAGGGCTGCGTTGACGGTGAGGAGATAGACCGCTCCCCAAAACAACGAGGCGTCGGAATGACCGATGAAGCCGTAGCGCACCCCGTCGATCATGTAGAAGAAGGGATTGCAGAGAGCGAGGGCCTGCCAGTTCTCCGGCAGGCGGTCCAAGGCATAGAAGGTGCCGGATAGAAAGGAGAGCGGCGTGATCACGAAATTGGTGACCGCCGCGATGTGGTCGAACTTCTCCGACCAAATGCCGGCCACCAAGCCCAAGAGTGCCAGCATCAAGCAAGCGTTGAAGGCAAAAAAGAGAATGGCCAGAGGATCGACGAAGGGGCAGCTCGACGAAGATCACCATGGCCAGCGTCACCGCCGTGCCCACCAAGAGCCCGCGGGTGACGCCGCCGCGCCGACAAAGCCGGCCACCAGTTCCCAGGCCGAAAGCGGCGGCATCAGCACGTCGACGATGTTGCCCTGGACTTTGGCGATGACCATGGAGGAAGCGGTGTTGGCAAAGGAGTTCTGCAGCAGGGCCATCACCACCAGGCCCGGCGCCAAGAACTCTGCATAGCTAAAGCCCGCCGCCATGCCCTGTCGCGCCAAAGCCAAGGTGAAGATCGCCAGAAACAGGAGGGTGACCACGACCGGCGCCAGCACGGTCTGGGTGAAGACATTGAGGAAGCGCTGCACTTCCTTCTGATAGAGCGTCCAGAGACCGCGCCAGTTGACCAGGCCGAAGTTGCGCGGCCCGAGCAGACTGGTGGCATCGGCCCGCTCTCCAACGCCCAAAGTGGCGTGCTTTCCGCTGCTTTCTTTCATCGACATGGGGGCCTGACATACGGCCAGGCGCTAAGTGGTGCAAGGCGCCACAGGTCATCTCTATCATGACCGCCATGCCAAGAAACCCTGACGCCGGCAGCGGCCGCAAGGCCAGGATCATGACACCGAAGGCCTTGCGCGTGCTGGCGCTCGGCTATCTTGCACGCTACGCCGCCAGCCGTGCCACCGTCGCCCGCTTTCTCTCGCGCCGCCTGGAGCGAGCGGCAGCCGCAGGCCAAGCCGAAGCCGACACCGACGATATCGCCTTCCTCCTGGACGACCTGGAGCGTTTGGGCTTGATCGATGACGGGGCCTTCTCACGCACCAAGGCCAACAGCCTGTCGCGGCGTGGATTCTCGGCCAGAGGGCTCACGGCCCGCCTGCAGGAGGCCGGTGTCGACGAGAGCACGGCGAAAGGCGCGCTGGAGGCCTTGGCGGAGGAAGGCGACTGCGACCTCAGGCGCGCATGGCGCTATGCCAAGCGGCGGCGGCTGGGCCCCTTTCGGCCGCCAGGCGAGCGCAGCGACCGGCGGACGCGCGATCTGGCCGCGCTTAGCAGGCGCGGATTCGGGCTCGACGTCGCCAAGACCGTCGTCGACGCAACGGAGAGCGAGATCACACAGGACGCTCCCGCCTCCTTGACAGGGGGTGAAGACACGAGCGGCTAGACAAGCAGCCAAGGCTGGCGGCACTCTCCAAGCCGTCGGACTGTCGTGCCGGCAGGAGAGCAACGGAGAGTAGACCCATGCGCCCTTGCCTTACCGCCTTCGCCTTTGCCCTGTCGCTGGCCTTGGCCACGCCTGCAGCAGCCGTGCGCATGATCACCAGCGACGCCACGCCCAGTGAGGAATTCGAAGAGGCGATCGCCCTCATCGACGAGGATCGCTTCGAAGACGCTATCGAGCTCTTGGAAGAGGTGGTGGAAGTCGATCCCGACAGCGCCGATGTCTGGAGCCTGCTCGGCTTCTCCTATCGCAACATCGGCGAGACCGACGAGGCCTTCGCCGCTTACAACAAGGCCCTGCTGATCGCGCCGGATCACGTTGGCGCCAACGAATACCTTGGCGAGCTCTATTTGCAGGTGGGAGACTTGGAGAAGGCGAAGGCGCAGCTGCGCATCGTCGATGACGCCTGCACCGCCGGTTGCCCCGAGTTCGACCAGCTAAAGGCGGCAATCGAGGCCTACGAATCCGGAACGCAGTAACAGCCCGTCAGAGCGGGGCAATGATCAGGCCCAGAGGTCGCTTCGGATTACGGACAACGCTGTCTACGCCCCCTCCCGAACCTTCGCTGTGTCAGGCAGGGTCAAGTCGGCAAAGTCGGCAAAGGTAAGGATGCTGAGGGGCTCCTTTCGCCCGCGAATTGGGGTGGAGGCACTTTGGGCGCGCGGGAAAGTCAGGGCGGCGCTCGCGGCAAGATCATCGGAGATGATGAGCACGCAGCGATGCTCCTTGGTCAGTTGCTCCAGCCTGCTGGCGGTGTTCACGGTATCGCCGATCGCGGTTAGGGCCCTGGCTTGCCCATAGCCCATCTCGCCGATGACCGCGGTGCCGACATGGATGCCAATGCCGATGCGCAGCGGTTCTTCCAGGTCCTTGAAGAGCGCGCGATTGATGTCGGTAACGGCCTCTCCCATCGCCTTGGCCGCGCCGAGCGCCTGCCGGCAGGCAAGCTCGGCAGGCTGATCGAGCCCGAACAGCGCCATGACGCCGTCGCCGATGAACTTGTCGACATGGCCGCCCGCCCCCTCGAGCGCCAAGGCGATGGCGCGGAAATAGCGGTTCAGCATGAAGACCACGTCGTAAGGCAGCATGTCCTCGCTGATCGAGGTGAAGCCCCTGATGTCGGCGAAGAGTACGGCAATGACCCGTTCCTCCCCGGGGCGCGGCGCCGGGCGACGGGCCGCCTCCTTGGGGCCGACGCTGGGCGCCAGCAAGGGCTCGATCTCGACGTTGGCCAGGGGGCGGGTCTGGCAAGCGAGCCGCACATCGGGCGGCGAGTTCACGCGCCTCAGCACCCGCTTTTCTTCCGGCTGGGCAAAGGGCAGTTGGCGGACGCCCTGAATGATGCGTACCCGGCAGGTCGAGCAACGCCCGCGGCCGCCGCACACGGAGGCATGGGGAATGTCGTTGAGCTGGCTGGCCTCCAGTATCGAGGTACCCAGCGGCACCGTGGCGACCCTTCCGCCGGGATAGGTAACCTTGATCTGACCGGAGCGGCTCTGCAGATGGTGCCGGACAGCCCGGGACACCACCACCAGGGCCAAGAGGACGCCATAGGCGATCAGCAGGCTCTCCTCCAGCCGATAGATCGATTCGATCCCAGCCTCGTCCGGAAGATTGATCTCGGCGATCTGGCGATTGAGCCACGACCGCCTGCCGGCCAGAAGCATAACTTCGCGCCCGGCCGCAAGAAGCCCGGCCAAGGCGACCAGGGGATAGGCCAGCAGCAAGCCAAGCAAAGCGTCGCGCCACTTGCCAAAGCCGGGTTTCAAGCGCAGCCAGAACCAAAGCCCCAGCGACCCATGCCCCCAAGCGATCAGCAGGACGGCCAGCTGCTGCAGCCCGGCCCAGGGATCGAAAACGAAATAGAGCAGCAGGATGTAGTCGTAGCTCGCGTTAAGGCCATAGACATCTGCGGCGTAGGCCGTGCCCAGCACATGCACCAGCAGCAAGGGCGGGATCAGGAGGCCGAGGCCCAGTTGGAAGGCCTCCGACAGGCGCAGGCCGCCCAGCCGCTTGCGGCGATAGAAGGCCCAGATGCCCAAGGCCATGTGGATGAGCGCGACGCTCGCCAGCAGCGTTTGCGCCGGCGGGTTCGCCCAAACCAGCTTGAAGATCGCCATCCCCTCGGCCAACGCGCCGCGGCCGAAGATACCCAGCGCATGATTGAAGAGATGCGTGGACACGAAGAACAGCAGGAAGAGCCCGGTGAACAACCGGAGACGGCGCAGCACGACCCTCGACCCTTCCTTCCCGTGTCTGTTGCCCGACCGCTGAGCCGGCACCGCAGGCCCGCCCCTGCGACAGCTCTGCGCAGCAGCCCTCCGGCAACCGTCAATCTGGTGGCCGCACTCTAGACCGAAGCCCTCCGAAGCGCCAAATAGACGCTTTGCAAGGCACCATCACAAGCTCGGGAAGCGAAGGCCGCGACGATGGAAGAAAACACGAGCGAGACCTCTGCCGCATCCTTGGCAGCGAGCGATCGCAGGGCCAGACGCGCCGAGCGCCGCCGGCGGGCCCGCGAAGGGCGCTTCGACACCACGATTCCGTCGCCTTGTATCGCCGTCTGCCAGATGGACGCCGATAGTCGCTACTGCATCGGCTGCAGGCGCAGCCTTGACGAGATTCGCGACTGGATGATTATGACCGCCACGGAGAAGCAGGCGGTTCTGGAGCGCCTGAGAGCGCGCCGCCAAGACGGGGCATGACGGTCCAACTCCGAGAGCAGCGCTGTTCTAACGTCAGCTGCCTTTGTCCGGCTGCCCCGGATCGATTGCTTCAAGGTTGACGCCAAGCCCGACACGCCAGGCGGCAAAGGCGTCCTTGGCACGCTCGCTCGCCGCTTCCATCTCGGAAACCAGACGGTAGGTCTCGCCGCGAGAGAGCTGCTCGGCCTCGCTCTCGATCTGTTGAGCCAACTCCTTGATCTCGTTGGCGCCGAAAAGCGCCGCAGCGCCTCGAATAGCATGCCCCGACCTGGCCAAGGCTTCGCGGTCCAACTGATCGGTCGCCTCGACCAGGTCGCCGATCCGATCCTTCAGATCGGCCAAGAAGTCCACGACCAGTTCCGATGCGACAGCAGCGCCTGCCCCGCGGACCAGGTCTGCCAAAGCGGTCTCGTCCAGAAGCGCATTGTCGACCTCGGCCTCGACCACGGGAAAGGTTTCCTCCTGGCCGATCTTGGCCGGCAGCCAGCGCCGCAGCACCTGGGCCAGCCGGACGGGATCGACAGGCTTGGCGATATGCCCGTTCATGCCGGCTTCCAGGCAGCGCTCCACGTCTTCCTGCATGGCGTTGGCCGTCAGCGCCAGAATAGGCACGTCACAACAGGGCCCATTGCTTCGCCGAATCGCCTCCGTGGCGCTCACTCCGTCCAGCACGGGCATCGCAATGTCCATCAAGATGAGGTCGAAGTAGCTCTGATTGGCGCGCTCGATCGCCTCTGCGCCGTTCTCGGCAACCTCCGCGCTGACACCGATGCGGTCCAGATAGGCCAGGATCAGGCGCTGGTTCACCATATTGTCCTCGACCGCCAGGATACGAGCGTCGTCTTGGATGCCGTCGCTTGGGGAGGCCTCGGCCTCCAGGTCCTGCTTGGCGAGAGCGACCGGAATCTCGAACGAGAAGCAGCTGCCATGGCCCTGGCGGCTCTCGACCCAGATTCGTCCGCCCATCGCCTCCACCAGGCGCGCGCAGATGGCAAGGCCCAGCCTCGGGCCGCCGGCCGTGCGGCTATAGGCCCGTTCTCCTTGCGAGAAATCGATGAACAGGGTTCTCTGCTGCTCCTCCGGAATGCCCACACCGCTATCGCGCACCGAGCAGAGCAGGGTCAGCGGGCCAATCGAGCGATTCTCACCTCGCACGACAGTCAGGGAGATCTCGCCCCGCTCGGTAAACTTGACGGCATTGTCCATAATGTTGGCGATGACCTGCTTAATCCTCGCCGGATCGCCCCTCAGCCTGGACGGCAGAGTGGGGTCGAGGCTCACGTCGAGCCCCAGGCTTTTCGCGGCTGCCTTACCACGCACCAGCGAAGCCGGACCTCGCACCACAGTCTCCGTGGCGAAATCGACCTCTTCCAGATTGATCTTGCCGCTATCCAGATTTGCCAGCTCCAAGACCGCGTCGATGATGCCGCGCAGCGACGTACTGGCTTCCAGCGCGGAACGCACTTTTTCGGTCGAGCCTGCCGGCAAGCGCTCTTCCTGCAGAAGAGTGAGCATGCCCAAGAGTGCATTGAGCGGGGTTTTGAGCTCATGGCTCATCACTGCAAGGAACTGGGATCTGGCACGGCTGGCGCTTTCCGCTGCCTCCTGCGCGTGTTTCAGGTCCGTGATGTCGATCCTGACGCCGGCAATGCCGCCGTCGTCGGTTCGCCGCTCTTCGACCAGGATCCAGCGCTCGTCGACAAGCCGCTGCTCGAAAGGCCCCCTTGGATTGCGGTGCCGTTCCATGCGATCGGCAAGCCACTGCTCTTCGCGTCCGATGGCGTCGGGATACACGCCCTCTGCAAGGCCGGCCCGCATGCCTTCTTCGTAGGGCATGCCGATGTGAAAAACATCGCCGCTCCCTTGATAGAGCTGGCGGTAGCGCTCGTTAAAGATCGCCAGTCGGTCGTTGGCATCAAAGTAGACGAAGCCCTGATCGATGCTGTCCAGCGCATGGCGCAAGACCCTGCGGGCATCGGCTGCCTCTTCAGCCGAGCGATCGGCGCGGCGCAGAGAGTTGAGCAAGATCAAGATCAGCGCGAAGAGTCCGGCAGCCACCACCGCAGTCGAAACGCCGATGCTGATGTAGGCGGCCTCGATCTGCTGCATGAGCGATTGTTGTCTCTCGCTATCCCCGCGCACGACCGTGTTGGAAAGCCTGCGCAAGATCGCGATGACAGAGTCGACCGAGGCCTCGACAGGGTCTAGGGCAGCCTTGCCAACCGCTTTCTGCTGGATCAAGCGGTCCAGGTGGTCGAGCTCCAGCTCCAGGCGAATGATCTCGCGCTGCTGCTCGCCATCAAGTGAGAGGGCGGCACCGATCTCGCCTTCTCGAAGCAAAACCAAGCGACTGCGAAAGATGTCCGCGCGCAGGGCGAGGCCCTCCAGCGCCGCTTGGTCCAACGTCTCGCCGCTTGTCGACGCCATGGCAACGTGGTCGATGGCGATGTGCAGGCGCATCGCCTCCTTTTCGGCCTGGAAGACATTCCAAAGAAGGTTCTCGCGCGCCCCCGCGGCGACGACATCTTGGGTATCCAAGAGGCGCAGGACGTTAGTCAGGGTGCCGATTCCAAAGCCGGCGATCAGCAACACCAGCAGGGCAACGACGAGCCTGGTCGATCTCTGCTTCATTGCACCTCGATCTCGGAGAGCTGCCAAACCCAGCGTGCGTTGTAGACGGCGGTCTCGGGAATCGGCTGCGTGTCGCGCGGATAGATCACCCAAATCGGCCCCTTGTCGCGGCGCAGCAAGGGCTCGCCGTTCATGGAGAGCGCCAGAATGACGTCAAAGTCGTAGGCGTCCGACACCGGCATATCGGCTTCGAAGTCGTTCAGGGCACGCAGCAACAAACGGCTGCCCCGGGCCTCGACCCGCTCGAGCAGGTCACGTATCAATGGGCCCTCGAAGGTCTGTGCGCCGTCGGTCCAGCGCGTCGAGGTGACGACGGTCCGTTGCGGCAGGCTTTCCAGCATAGCGCGATCGAATAGCGCTACTCCGTCGCTCTGAGCGTTCAGGATCCGGCCGTCGACCGTCAGCAGCACCGGACCGCTGGGTTCAGGCAAGGACTCGCCGGCCAAGGCGTCCAGCGTCAATGCAAGCACGATCACCCCGGTCCAAAGCAGCGCCGCTGCGACGCCTGCCAGGCTCTTCAAAGCGCTTTCGCTCACCCACGCCCCTGCCAACATGCCCCTTCTGCCCGCAGGTTCAGGTAATCGCCTTTCGATAGCCTGATCCCCATATTGCGCAGTCCCTTGCTGTCGACCCATCGATGATCGCCTAGCGGCGTCGAATTCGCAAACGTTTTGGAATGAAGATTCCTCCAACGAGTGTTTAGTTTCATACCAGGAACATCGACACAAACACGATCACCAAGCTTGTAAATTTCCGGCCAGTGCTGAAAGCCGAACAGAACCATTCGGTGATCTGGGGCACATTGGTACGAAGGCCAGTGGCCCCAGGTCACAAGGTCCCCGGTCTTCTTCGGTCTTATCCGATCGGACGGGCGGCGCAGACCTCGTAGCTGTCGCGCCATGGCCGCAAACGCTCGAAGGCCGCGCTGGCAGCCAGCAAGTCGCTGTCGGCATAGCGCCGGGCAATGAGCTGCATACCCACCGGCAGATTGCCTTCGGCCAGGCCCGCGGGAATCGAGGCGGCGGGATTGCCGGTGAAGTTCACCGGATAGGTCATGCACCAGCCGATCAGCGGATCGACCTCTTCGCCGTTGATCTCCGAAGGCCCCCTGGTGTTGCCGTCGTCGGCGTTGGGAACCGGCAGACAAGCCAAGGTGGGAGTCACCAGGAGATCATAGCTGTCGAGCACGCCCTGGATGGCGTCATAGACCTCCGTGCGTATGGCCTGATCCCGGAAGAAGTCCAAGGCGGACATCTCTTGCCCAACCTCGATCCAGCGCAGGTATTCGGGCGGAAGATCCCCCCGGTGCTCGCCCAAGAGGTCGTAACCGCCCGCCTTGAAGCTCTCGAAGGCTTGCAGGTTCAATGGCATGATGAGGCGGCACCAAAGGTCGCTCAGCTCCTTCTGGCTGCGCGGCATGCCGACCTTGACCTCTTCGACCACGGCACCGGCCTCCTCGAAGGCGCGGACTGCCTTGCCGACCACCTCGGTGACCCGCGAGTCCACCGGATAGATGTCGAAGTCGGGGCTATAGGCGATCTTCCAGCCCTTGATGGAGCGCCTGAGCGCGCCCTGGAAATCGACCGTGCCGTCCACCGAATAGGGATCGCGGACGTCGTATCCGGCTGTCGCGCTGAGCGCCAAGGCGGCGTCCTCCACCGTGCGCGTGATCGGACCCTCGAAGATGTAGGGCGTGTCCATGGAGAAGGCATTGGGCCTTGCCAACAAGGGCAAGCGCCCGAAAGAGGCCTTGTAGCCGTAGACGCCGCAGAAGGAGGAGGGAATTCGAATCGATCCACCGCCGTCCGTCCCCTCGGCCAAGGGCACCAGGCCGTCGGCCACCGCCCCGGCACTGCCGCCTGACGAGCCGCCGGTGTTGCGGCTGGTGTCGAAGGGATTGCGCGACGGGCCGAAGAGGTAGTTGTCGCACGTCCCCCGGAAGCCCATGACCGGGCTGTTGGTCTTGCCCAAGATGATCGCACCGGCCTTGTCCAAGCGTTCCGGGAACCCCGAGTAGAAGTCCGTGGTGAAGTTCTCCAGCGCACGAATGCCGCCGAAGGTGGCCCGCCAACCCGGCTTGAAGTCGAAGAGGTCCTTGATCGCCACGGGCACGCCGTGCAGCAAGCCCAGGGGCTCCGCCGACATGACCGCCGTCTCGGCCTCCTTCGCCTCCTTTCGGGCATCGTCAAAGCCCATGATGACGAAGGCGTTGATGGAGGGGTTGCGGGCCTCAATGCGCGCGATCGCCGCCTCTACCACTTCGACCGGGGACAGCTGCCGCTGCCGGATCTTCAACGCCACCTCGGCGGCCGACATCTGGGCCAATTCGTCCGACAGTGCCATGGTGTTTCCTCCTCTTCGCTCACCGCCTGCCTGCTTGCCAAGCAGATGCTCAACTAACCAAGGATCGCCCAAGTCCAGCGGCTTGTCGAACGCAAAGTGAGGCAGGCCGGACCTGGCCGACCGGACGTCGCCTCACTCAGCCTCGGTCGCTTTGGCGCCGAGCGAGGCTCGTATCCGAACCCTGGCCAGCGCGACGTAGTGGCGGTTGATGCTGGCGATGGCTTCCATGTCATCGGCACGCATCCAGAAGAGCGTATCCTGCAGCTCCTTTTCCAAGGTGTCGACCTCGAGATCGAAGTTCCTGGTGCAAAGGCCGAACCAGAAGGGCGCGACCTTGTGGTAGTAGTGATCGTGCAACTGCGCCAGCTCGCGATTGCCGATCAGGCCGTTGATGATCTGATGGCGGCTCTCGTTGATCTCCCAGAAGCGCTGCTGGTCGCGGCTGGCCTTGAGCGAGCGCGCGCGCTGCAGCAGCTCCGCTATGGCTGCGGTCGACTTCTCGTCGATGGGCTTGGGTGCGAGCTTGGCCATCAGGCCCGAGATCTCGATCCTGAGCGCGAAGATGTCCTCGAAGCTCGCGCGGTCACCGGCAATCACCCGGCTTCCGACACCGTGCCGCGTCTCGACCAGGCCATCCACCTGCAGGCGCTGCAGTGCCTCGCGCACCGGCGTGCGGCTGACGCCGAACTCGCCGGCCAGCTCCAGCTCTCGCAAGATGGTGCCGAAGGGATAGTGGACCGTGCAGATGCGGCGCCTCAGCTCACCGTAGATCGAGGCGATGACGGCTCTTCGAGAGGCCGCATCGTCCCTCGCGGCTGGCGGCCGTATGATCGCTTCGCCCTCTGCTTGGGATGGCGGTATTGGCATCTCTTCCAACGGCTGGGGGATCCCTGCTTGCTCGTCTAGTGCTCTCTCAACAGCCTGCCAAGCCCTTGCAGCCTGTCATCGACGCCTGCCAGGCGCAGGCAATCCCACAGAATCGCCTGATTGCTGCAGACCACCGGCTTGCCGAGCGCGCGCTCGATCTCGTCCACCACCTCGATCGTGCGCAAGGCACCACAGCTGATCAGCAGGGCATCGGCCTCCGGCCGGTCGACGGCTCGGGCAAACTCGAACAAGAAGTCCGGCGCAACGCGGATCATCTCGGCATCGTAGGAGAGGTTCAAACCTTGGATCTCGACCACCTCGAAGCCGGCCGCCGCCAGATAGCGCGCGATGCCAAGGTTGAGCTCGTCGAGATAGGGCGTCGCCACGGCCAGGCTCTTGGCGCCCATGGCGGCGAGCGCCTTGCGCACCGCACCGCCCATAGTCGTCGCCTTGACGCCCGGCGCGCCGCGCTCCAGCTCAGCGATGGCGACCGCCTCGCCCACCGCGATGGTGCCCGAGGTGCAGGCGAAGCAAACGACGTCCAGGCCATCATCGGGCAGAATGCGCGCCGCCGCACCTGCCAGGCTTGTTCGCAGCTGAGCCAGACTGTCGGTGGAGATCTCCCGCGGCATGGTCGCCCGCGCGAAGTAGGCACCGACGCCCGGCGGCATGCGCGAGAGCATATCGGACTCGATCGTCTGTTCGTTGGGGATCAGAACGAAGCCGATCTTGGCACGCGCGTTACGGCCGGCATCGAAGCGCACATCCCAACTGCGCGAGCGGGTCGAGAGAGGCATGGAGGGCCTTGTCCTTGCTTGATGCCTGTCTGCTGCAGCGGAGCGGTTGGCAGAAAGACATATCTTTACAGCATCTGCGTTGGGCCACGCAAGCCGGTTCCGCGACGAACCCCGCAACGGCTGAGTGCGCACTTCGCAAGTACTGGTGCGAAAATACCCAACCCAAAACCATGCTTAAGCATCCAACGTCCTATTGACTGCAGATCCAACTTCGGTCAAAGGAAACATATCTCTATGGAGTGCTTTGGGGAGGAGCCGGCATGGATACAACCTGCGCCCTGCGCATCGCCGAGCTGCAGCGGCGCATGGCCGACGAAGGCATCGACCTCGCCGTGCTCAGCGACGCCGACAGCGTCTTCTACTTCAGCGGCTATGCCAACTACCTGGCGATGGACTTCGGTCGGCCGACCCTGCTGGCGGTCGGACAAGGTGGCGAGCCGCTGCTGATCACGCCACAGGCGGAAGCCGAGATGGCGGCCGAGATGAGCGGACTGGCCGACATTCGCGGCTGGAGCGACGGCATCGACGGGGAGTGGCGCCACCCCTTCGAGGCGCTGCTGCAGGCTGGCAAGGCTCGGCGCATCGGACTGGAGCTGGACAAGACACATCCGGTGATCGGCCGGGCAGTGGAAGCGCTAGCCCGCAGCCATGACGCCGCACTCTGCGATCTGGCGGAGATCGTCTCGGCCATGCGCATGGTCAAGACAACCGAGGAACTGGCCACCATGCGCCAGGCCGGCAAGGTTGCGGTCGCCATGGTCGAAGCGGCCCGCACGGCGATCGGCGAGGGCGTGCCGGAGTACGAAGTGGCGCTGGCGGTGATCGCCGGCGGAACCCGCAAGGCGGCCGAGTTCCTGGGCGAAGAGGGGCCGGACGTCTTCTGCTCGCCGACCATCTACAACCTGCAGGTTCTGCAGTCGGGGCGGCACACCTGCATGGTCCACCGCCGCTCCTCCACGCGTCGGATCCGGCGCGGCGACCCGGTCTACCTCTGCTTCTGCGGCATCGCCAACTTCCGCCACTTCAAGCTGGGCTTCGACCGCGAGTTCTGGGTCGGCTCGGTCACCGACGAGGAGGCCAAGGCGCATGAGACCGTGCGGCGCGCCCAGCAGGCGGCGCTGGCCGAGATCCGCCCCGGTGCCGTCGCCGCCGAGGTCCACGCCGCCGCCGAGGAGGTCTATCTCTCCGGTGGGCACGGCCCCGCCTACCGCACCGGCCGGGCGATCGGCTATTCCTTCCTGGAGCGGCCCGAACTGAAGCGCGGCGATGACACCCGCTTGCAGGCCGGTATGACCTTCGCCGTCGACGGCGGGCTCGGCTTTCCCGGCCGCTTCGGCGCGCGGATCGGCGATTCGATCGAGGTGACCGACGGCGGGTTCGCCTATCTCACCGATTATCCGCGCGAGCTCGCTGTCCTCTAAGGCGCTAGACCGATCGATCCAAAGCCGGGCATAGCAGCCAAAGGCAGCTTGATCAGCCGAGGTGCACCATGGATCCGTTAACGCAAGAAACCCTGCTGCTCGTCCGTCGACAGATGGCTTGTCATGACTGGTCGGATGCGGAGCTGGCGGAGCTGGTGGCCCCGCGCTTCGGCATCATCACCGGCTTCCAGCAGCTCCTGGATCAGCAGGAGGCCCTGCGCCGGCTCGATCTCGGCAGCCTGGCGCCGGCCCAGGGCGTGCGGCGCAGCGGGCCCGATCATGAGCGATGAGGATCTGGCCTTTGCCTCGGCCCAGGAGCTCGGACGGCAGCTACGCGCACGCAAGGTCTCGGCGCTGGAGCTGACCGAACTCTTCCTTGGGCGCGTTGAAGCGCTCAACGGCCTGGCCAAGGCCTACACCTGCGTCACCGGAGAAGACGCCCGCCAAGAGGCCGCAGCCCGCGATGCCGCCCTGGCGCGAGACGGCGAAGTGGCTCCCCTGCTGGGCGTCCCCTTCGCCTCCAAGGACCTGATCGACATCGCCGGACTGCCCACGACCGGCGGCGCACGCGGCTTCGCAACGGGCCCCGCCGCAGCCGACGCACCGGTGATCGCCAGTCTGCGCGGCGCAGGGGCAGTGAGCTTGGGCAAGGCCAACCTGCACGCCTTCGCCTATGGCGCAACGGGCGAGAACACCCACTTCGGCACCGCCGTCAACGCTTACGACCCGACCCGCTTGGCCGGCGGCTCCAGCAGCGGCTCTGCGGCGGCGGTCGCCTTCGGTCTGGCCACGACCGCACTCGGCACCGATACCGGCGGATCGGTCCGCGTGCCGGCGGCGATGAGCGGCCTGGTCGGCCTGAAGCCGACCTACGGCCGGGTCTCGCTGCGGGGCGTCCTCCCCTTCTCCTGGTCGCTGGATCACCTCGGCACGATCACCCGGACGGTCCGGGACGCCGCTGGCTTGCTGCAGGTCGTCGCCGGCTTCGACGCAGAGGACCTGGCCTCGGCGCAGGAACCCCTCGGCGACTACCTCGCCCCTCTCGAGGACGGACAGACCCTGGCCGGCTTGCTGATCGGCGTTCCCCGCCGCTTCTACTTCGAGCGCGCCGATGCCGAGATCCTGGCCGCCGCCGAGGCTGTCCTGATGGCTCTCGAAGGCTCTGGCGCAAAGCTGATCGAGGTGGATCTGCCCGACATGAGCCATGCCCGCACGGTGGCCTTGACCGTTCAGATGCCGGAGGCCTTGAGCGCCCACGCGCCACACCTCGACAGGGCGCCGGAGGCCTACAGCGACGACTTCCGCGCCGGACTGGCGCTGGGTCAGTTCATCCTCGCCGAGCACTACATCCGCGCCAAGCGCATCATGACGCTCTATCGGCGCGATACGGAAGCGATCTTCGACCAGGTCGACGCCCTGCTCACGCCGGCAACGCCCCTGATCGCCCCCAAGCTCGGCAGCGTCACCAGCAAGATCGGCGGCATCGAAGAACCGGTCGGCAATGCCATGATGCGCTTTTCCACCTTCTTCAACATGACCGGCCACCCGGCGATCACCCTGCCGAGCGGCCTGCACAGCCAAGGCCTGCCGATGTCTGTCCAGATTGTCGGCCGCTACTTCGACGAGGCCACGGTCCTGCGCATCGCAAGCAGGCTCGAAGCGGACGAGCGTTTCAGCCTGCCCCGCCCGCGCATCCTTCCGCAAAGGGAGGAACCTGCGGAAGAAGGGAGCGGACGGGGCTGACCTCACCCGATGCAGCCTTGCCTAGTGTCTGCTTTCTCAAAAGCAGACACTGGCCGTTCTGAGTGAAGTGGCCGATTCACGCATGAAGAGCCTGCTTCGCCGCGAATCAGGCTCTTGTGCGATCGGGCACTAGTTGGAGGCGACCTCGCGGGCCTTCGTCTGCATCACCAGCTGACCCATCATGGCCTCGACTTCGCGGGCGAGCTCTCGCGTGACCTTCAAGGTGGCGGCCTCGCGCAGCGCATCGGTCTCCTCGTCGGAGCCCCAGGAGCCGGTCTTGCGCGAAAGCGCGGCGGTGGCTTGGGCCGTGCCGTAGGGATAGCCGTTGCGGACGTCCATCAAGAGCGCCCGCCCACGGCCCTCGGCGTCGATGGCGCGGGTCGGCAGGAAGGCGCCGCCGAGCACCGTGAGGTCGGCCAAGGCCAGTGCCGTGTTCTCCTTGGTTGCCTTGGCGCCGACCTCGTAGATCAGGACAGCATCGATGTGCTGGCGTGCGGCGCCCAAGCGGATGCGGTTGACCGCGTCGGTGGCGCGGCTGGCGCTGCGGCGCCGATCCTCGGAGATGACCGTCTGTGCGGTGTACTCGGCGACGAAGGGGTCGACCGGAACGAAGGTTCCCATGTCGCCGTGGGCCTGGACCAGGGTGAACCAGACGTCGAACTCGCCCACGGGGATCGCGGTCATGGCGCCGTTCTCGATGCGCGCCAGGCCGATGCGCGCAGGGAACTTCAGTAGCGGCTCGACGGCGGCCGCCTGGCGGATCAATTCCTCCAGACTAGGCTCCGGCGTGACGATCTCTTCGACGGTGGAGCCGTCCTTCTTGGTGGTGCGGGTGACGACCTGCTGGGCGGCCGCTTTCGGCCCGTCATAGCGGGCGAGATAGTCGGCGCCCGAGGTGGTCTGCGCGCTGTAGGAACCGCAGGCAGATAGGGACGCTGCGGCAGTGAGAGCAGCCAGGATCAGCTTCATAGGATCTCTCCTCTTCATAAAAATGGGTAAAAATCCCATTCCTTGCTTCCGAGTAGCAGAGTGATGGATTGACTTCAAGCCTAAAATGGGTAAAAACTCCATTTCATGAACAGGCAGACCCCTTGATGGCAGAGACGCCTTTGCAGGTAGCAGTGATGCGCATCCTGAGGCCTTTGGTGCGGGTGCTGATCGGGCGCAGAGTGCCTTTCCCGGAGCTGGCCGACTGGCTCAAGGACCTCTATGTGGCCGTCGCCGCCGGCGACTACCGGCTAGACGGAAAGCGGGTGACCGACAGCCGCGTCAGCCTGATGACCGGTTTGCAGCGCAAGGACGTCAAGGCCGTTCGCGCGCGGCTCGAGGGCGCGCGCCAAGGGCGAGATGCCGGCGCCGGGCCCCTGCCCAGAGTGATGACCCGCTGGCAAGCCTCATCTCGCTACTGCACGCCTCAAGGAGACCCCAGCCCCTTGCCCCGCTACGCCGAGGCGGGCAAGGCCTCCTTCGAAACCCTGGTGGCCGAGGTCAGCCGGGACATTCATCCGCGGACGGTTCTGGACGAGTTGCTGCGCCTGGGCCTGGTGGAGCTGGATCACATCAGCGGCCTGCTGCAACCCACCTCGGAGGCTTTCCTGCCCAGCCGCGACGACGAAGCGCTGCTCGGCTACTTCGGTGCCAACCTGGGCGATCATGCGGAGGCCTCGGCAGCGAACGTGCTGGCGGCGCCCGAGGCAGGACCCTTCTTCGAGCGTGCCGTCCACTACAATCGGCTGACGGCCCGCTCGCTCGAGGCGCTGGAGCAAAAGGCACGCCGGCTGCAGCAAGACGCCCTGCTACGGCTCAACGCCGAAGCCCTTGCCTTGCAACAGCAAGACCGCGGCAAGGCCGATGCAACTGGTCGGTTCCGCTGCGGCGCCTTCATCTACCGCCGCGAGGCGGTCACCCACGAAGAGGCAGAGTCATGATTAGGAACTCGATTTCGCTCATCCTGCTCTGCCTGGCAGCGGCCTGCGCCCCGACGCTGCAGCCCACGCCACCCGACGAAGTCCCTTGCGCCAGACCGGCCGATGGCGACCCAATCGACGGTGGCTTTGGAGGAACCGGCAAGGATCAGGAGGCCTGTGCCCCCGCTTCGCCTCCAGAGTAGCCCCGACTTAATCGTCCTTCATCTTCAAGGCCGCGATGAAGGCCGACTGCGGGATTTCGACGTTGCCGAACTGGCGCATGCGCTTCTTGCCGGCCTTCTGCTTGTCCAACAGCTTGCGCTTGCGGCTGATATCGCCGCCGTAGCACTTGGCGGTGACGTCCTTGCGCATGGCCGAGACGGTCTCGCGGGCGATGATGCGCCCGCCGATGGCGGCCTGTATCGCGATCTTGAAGAGCTGGCGGGGGATCAGGTCCTTCAGGCGCTCGCAGAGCTGGCGGCCGCGGGTCTCCGACTGCTCGCGATGCACGATCATGGAAAGCGCGTCGACCGGCTCCTGGTTCACCAGGATGGCCACCTTCACCAGGTCGCCCTCGCGGTAGGTCTCGATCTGGTAGTCGAAGGAGGCATAGCCGCGGGTGACCGACTTCAGGCGGTCGTAGAAGTCGAAGACCACCTCGTTCAGCGGCAGGAGATAGGTCACCATGGCGCGGCTGCCGACGTAGGTCAGCTCGATCTGCTCGCCGCGGCGGTCCTCGCAAAGCTTGAGCACCGGACCCAGGAAGTCGTCCGGCACCAAAATTGTGGCACGGATCCAGGGCTCCTCGATGAAGTCGATCTTCACCGGATCCGGCAGGTCGACCGGATTGTGGATCTCCATCATGCTGCCGTCGTTCAGATGCACGCGGTAGACCACCGATGGTGCCGTGGTCACCAGATCCAGGTCGAACTCGCGCTCCAGGCGTTCCTGAATGATCTCCAGATGCAGAAGGCCGAGAAAGCCGCAGCGGAAGCCGAAGCCCAAGGCCGCCGAGGTCTCCGGCTCGAACTGGAAGGAGGAGTCGTTCAGGGCCAGCTTGGCCAGGGAATCGCGCAGGTCCACGTACTCGGCCGCCTCGGAGGGAAAGAGGCCGCAGAAGACCACCGGAACCGAGGGCTTGAAGCCCGGCAAGGGGGCTGCGGCCGGCTTGCGGTCCTCGGTGATGGTGTCGCCGATCTTGGTCTCGTGGATGGTCTTGATGCCGGCCACCAGATAGCCGATCTCGCCGGGGCCCAATTCTTTCTGAGGCGCCTTGCGCGGGGTCAGGAGGCCGATCTCCTGCGCTTCGTGCGCTGCCCCCGTGCCCATCAGGCGGACCTTGGCGCCCTTCTTCAGGACACCGTTCACCACGCGGGTGAGGATGACCACGCCCAGATAGGGGTCGTACCAGGAATCCATCAGCAAGGCCTGCAGCGGCGCATCGGCCGTGCCCTTGGGCGGCGGCAGGCGCTGCACCAGGGCCTCCAGGACCTCGACCACGCCGGCCCCGGTCTTGGCCGAGATCTCCAGCGCGTCGGTGGTATCCAGCCCGATCACCTCTTCGATCTGCTGCTTTACCCGTTCGGGCTCGGCCGCCGGCAGGTCGATCTTGTTCAAGACCACCACGATCTCGTGGTCGTTCTCGATCGCCTGATAGACGTTGGCCAAGGTCTGGGCCTCGACGCCTTGGCTGGCATCGACCAACAGCAGCGAGCCCTCGCAGGCCGCCAGCGAGCGGTTGACCTCGTAGGCGAAGTCGACGTGGCCGGGCGTGTCGATCAGGTGCAGGTGAAATTGCTGGCCATTCTTGGCCTTGTAGGTGAGCCGCACGGCCTGGGCCTTGATGGTGATGCCGCGCTCGCGCTCCAACTCCATCGAGTCCAGCACCTGCTCTTTCATCTCGCGATCGGAAAGCCCGCCGCAGAGCTGGATGATGCGGTCGGCCAGGGTCGACTTGCCGTGGTCGATGTGGGCGATGATCGAGAAGTTGCGGATATGGGAGAGGTCGCTCATGTGGCCTTCGTTCGCAAAAAGCCGCCGTCCGCGCAAGAGCCGGAGCCGCTGCCGACGGCGGGCAAAATTTCTTCGGCGGCCGGGGACACACCGGGAGACCCCGCCACGTATAGTAAAGAGGAGCAAGCAAATGGTCCCCAACCACTGACGGCTTGGTCCCACTCGCGTGGTGCGGTCCTCTGCATCATTCCCCCCCTCTCAGTCAGGGGGCCGCACCACCACCCTTTTTTTTCAAGCGCGCAGGCTGCCGCCGGTCGCCTTGGTGACGGCAGCCACGACCTTGGCCACCGTGGCCTCGATCTCCGCATCCGTCAGGGTCGCTTGCTTGGGCTGCAGGGTCAGCTCGATCGCCAGCGACTTCTTGCCCTCGGGCACGCCCTTGCCCTCGTAGAGGTCGAAGAGACGTACGCGGGAGACCAGGTTGCGGTCGGCGCCGCGGGCAGCCCTCAAGAGGCTTTCCGCCGTCACTTCCCGGTCCAGGACGAAGGCCAGATCGCGCTCCACCGGCTGGTAGGGCGAGATCTCGGGCGGGGCCTTGGCCTTGCCCTTGGCTTTTGGCAGCGGGACGGCGTCCAAGAAAAGCTCGAAGCCGACCAGCGCAGCCTTGAGGTCATAGGCCGCAGCCACCTTGGGATGCAGCGCCCCGAAGGCCGCCAGCACCTTGGGGCCCAGCCGCAACTGGCCGGACTGGCCCGGATGATACCAAGAGGGCGCATCCGTGCTGGTCTGCAGGTTGTCGACAGGCGCGCCCAAGATCTCCAGCACCGCCACGGCGTCGGCCTTGGCGTCGAAGGCATCGAGCGGGCGGCTGCCGCCGGCCCAGTGGCGCTCGACCGCCATGCCGTGGCGCAGGCCGCTGGCCAGCCAGGGCTCGCCCGTCGGCGTGTCGTCGCGGTAGACCGGCCCGACCTCGAAGAGGCCGATGTCGGCATAACCGCGGTCGGCATTGCGCTGGATCGCCGCGGCCAGGTTGCCCAGCACCGAGGGCCGCATGACGTCGAGCTCGCTGGAGATGGGGTTCACCAGTCTAAGGCTCTCGTCCACGCCGCCGAAGAGGGCGGCCTGGCGAGCGTCCATGAAGGAGAAGGTGATGACCTCCTCCAGGCCGCGCCAAGCGAGCGTCTGGCGTACCTGCGTGCGCCGCCGCTGCTGCGGAGTCAGCACGGCGCTCGGCAGGTCGCTGGTCCGCGGCAAGGGCGTCACCGGCACCAGGTCGTAGCCTTCGATGCGCAAGACCTCCTCTACAAGGTCGGCCTCGCCGTCGATGTCCGGTCGCCAACTGGGGACCTTGCAGGTCAGGCGATCGCCCTCGTCCTTCACGGCAAAGCCCAGGGTCGAGAGGATCTCCGACTGCCGCGCCTTGGGCACGGCCACACCGCCCAAAGTTTCCGTCCGATCCGGCCTTAGGCTCACCACTTGGTCCGGTGCCGGGATCTCTCCAGCCAGGACCGGATGGCTGGCCTCGCCGCCGCAGATCTCGAGGATCAGCTTGGCTGCCACCTCCACACCCCAGCGCAGGCCCTCGGGATCGATGCCGCGCTCGAAGCGGTAGCGCGCATCCGAGCTGAGGCCCAATCGCCGGCCGGCCCGCGCGACCCGCACGGGATCGAAGTAAGCCACTTCGAGAAAGACGTTGCGGGTCTCGAGGGTGCAACCGCTCTCCTCGCCGCCCATGATGCCGGCAATGGCCTCCGGCACCTTTTCGTCGGCGATGACCAAGGTCTCGGGATCGAGCTGGTAGGTCTTGCCGTCCAGCGCCAGTACCTCTTCGCCGGTCCGCGCCATGCGCATGGTGACGTCGCCCGAGACCTTGTCGGCGTCGAAGACGTGCAAGGGGCGATTGAGGTCGTAGGTCACAAAGTTGGTGATGTCGACCAGGGCCGAGATCGGCCGCAGGCCGATCGCCTTCAGCCGCCGCTTCAGCCAATCCGGGCTCTCGCGGTTGGTGACCCCGCGGAAGTAGCGGCCGGCCACGGCCGGGCAGAAAAGCGCAGCCTCGCCGTCCTCGATGTGCCAGGTGATCGGGCTCTCGAAGCTGCCGGCAATCGCCGGCGGGTCGAAGGGCTTCAGCCGGCCCAGGCCCGCGGCCGCCAGATCGCGGGCGATGCCGTGCACGCCCAAGGCCTCGGCATGGTTCGGCGTGATTGCAATCTCGATCACCGGGTCATTGAGGCCCAGCACCTCGGCCAAGGGCGTGCCGATCTCGTGCTTCTCCGCCAGCTCGATGATGCCCTCGTGCTCGTCCGACAGGCCCATCTCGCGTTCCGAGACCAGCATGCCGTTCGATTCCACGCCGCGGATCTTGCCGGGCTTCAAGGTCATGTCGGTGCCGGGGATGTAGCTGCCCGGTGGAGCGAATATGCCCAGCATGCCGGTCTTGGCGTTGGGCGCGCCGCAGACCACCTGCGAGACGCCGTCCGCGTGCTCGACCATGCAGACGCGCAGGCGGTCCGCGTTGGGGTGCTGCTCGGCCTTCTGCACAAAGCCGACACGGAAGGGCGCAAGCGCTGCGGCCGGGTTCTCGACGCCTTCGACCTCCAAGCCGATGAGCGAGAGCCCGGCGGTGATCTCGGCCAAGCTGCGGTCGGTCTCAAGGTGGTCCTTGAGCCAGGATAGAGTGAACTTCATGACAGCCCCCTAGAGTCCACGCACCATGGAGGGGACCTCCAAGGGCAGGAAGCCATAGTGGCGCATGCGCCGGATGTCGCTCTCGAAGAAGGGCCTGAGATCGGGAATGCCGTATTTCAGCATGGCGATGCGCTCGATCCCCATGCCGAAGGCGAAGCCCTGGTAGCGGTCAGAATCAATCCCGCAGTTCTCCAGCACGCGAGGATGCACCATTCCGCTGCCCAAGATCTCGAGCCAGTCTTTGCCGGCGCCGATGGTGAGCCTGCCGCCTTCGCGCGAGCAGCCGATATCGACCTCGGCTGAAGGCTCGGTGAAGGGGAAATAGCTGGGCCGGAATCGCACCGGCAGGTCATCGATCCCGAAGAAGGCGCGCAGAAAGTCCACTAAGGTGCCCTTGAGGTGGCCCATGTGGGTCGCCTCGTCGATCACCAAACCCTCGACCTGATGGAACATGGGGCTGTGCGTCGCGTCGTGGTCGGAACGGAAGGTCCGGCCCGGGCATATCACCCGGATCGGCGGCTTCTGGGTCATCATGGTGCGGATCTGCACCGGCGAGGTATGGGTCCGCAGCACCTTCTGTCGCCCCTCTGAATCGGGCGTCAGATAGAAGGTGTCCTGTTCCTGGCGGGCCGGATGGTCTTCGGGAATGTTGAGCGCACCGAAGTTGTGAAAGTCGTCCTCGATGTGCGGCCCCTCGGCCCAGGCAAAGCCCATCTCGCCGAAGATCGCCACCAGCTCTTCGACGGTCTGCGGCAGCGGGTGCAGACGGCCGACATGGCTTTGGCGCGGCTGGCCAGCGAGACATCCAGGCGGTCGCGCACCAGGCGCTCCTCCAGCTCGACCTCGGCCAGCGCGCCCTTGCGGGCCTCGATGGCGGCTTCCACCGCCTGTTTCAGCTGGTTCAAGGCCCGGCCGGCATCCTTGCGATGCTCCGGCGCCAGCCCCGACAGTCCCTTCAGCCGCTCGGTCAGGCTGCCCTTGCGGCCCAGAATGGCGACACGCGCAGCCTCCAAAGCGGAGCTGTCGCTGCTCGTCGCCACCTGGTCCAGCAGGCGCGTCTCAAGCGCGCCGAGCGCTTCGGCGCTCCATTCCTGCATTTCTGGCCTCTCATTCGGATATGGAGCGGATGCTTAGCGCCGAAGGGCTGCAAAGCCAAGAGCCAGGCTGAGAAAGGCACGTCTGCATAAAGCGCTTGACGGCTGGTGCCTTCAGACAAGCGGCCGCTGGACCCCATGATCTGTCACCTCGGACGACCCATCCGGGTTGTCTTTCGGTTCGTCGCGGCAGACATCTGGGTTGACCCCTGTCGCGCCAATTGTTCTCAAAGTCGCCGAGACCTAAGAAGCGCTTTTGAACTTTGACGAAAGGCTTGGCGACGGCAGTGCAATTGACATCCACTATGTACCAACCTCAAGCATGAACATACTCACTAGAAGTCTGCTTGTACCGAAGCTCAAAATCACTTAGGATTCAGCATAATCCCGCCTTTGTCAAAAAGGAGCAGTTGTCATGGCAATCATCATCGGAACCTCCGGAAACAACTTGCTCATTGGAACGCCGGAGGCTGACGAGATTTTCGGACGCGCCGGCGACGACCTTCTCTTGGGCCTGGGCAGCGGGATCTCTGAAAGGGGAGAGAGGCAGCGATGCAATCTTCGGCGGCGCCGGAGACGACAGTGCCTATGGCGGCCTTGGCAGTGACTTCCTGGACGGAGGCGAGGGCAAGGATCGACTCTACGGTGGCCCCGGCAGCAACGTTCTCTTCGGCGGCGACGGCGGCGACCTTCTGGAAGGGGGTAACCGCACTGACCTCCTGTTCGGCGGCAGCGGACGCGACGAGCTTCAGGCCGGGGCGGGCAGCGGCATCATGTTTGGCGGAACTGGCGGCGACACGCTCTACGGATCGAACGAGGAAGACTGGGCCTTGGGGCGGTATGGCCAACGACTCCATCGGCGGAAACAGCTGGTACCGACCATCTCTACGGCGACCGGGGCTAGGCGACGTCTTGAGCGGCGGATCGTCGACGGATTTCCTGAGCGGTGGAGGGGGGCAGGACTACTTCTTCTTTATCGCTCCCGCGCCGGGCCCGCCGTCGGACAGCTTCTATGGACTGGAAGCCGTCATCACCGATTTCGAGTCGCACGCAAGCGATGCCGTGAACCCGGACTTCGTCGAGATCGCACTGTTGGCGGGCACGGGCGAATGGATCGGTTCTGCCGAGTTTGATAGCAGCGGCACGCCGCAAGCGCGTTTCGACGAGGAGAAGGAGGTGGTCGAAGTCGATGGCTCGGGCAACGGGATCAACAACTTCGACATCAAGATCCTGGGCGTCAGCAGCGCCGAGCAATTGACCTCCACCGACTTCCTGTTCTCGGAGTAGATCTGCGATAGATCGGGCCGAGGCGCCCTCGTAATCCTTGGCTCAAAACCGCGCACGGCCCCCTGCGACTGCCGGGGGGCCGTGTCTTGTTCTGCTATCGGAGGGTCAGCCGCAGCGGACCGCAGAAAAGCAGTCAGCCGTCCTACTTGCCCAGAGCCGCGCCGGCTTGCTCGACCAGGCTCTTAAAGGCCTCGGGCTCGCGCACGGCGAGGTCGGCCAGGATCTTGCGGTCGAGCACGATGCCCGCGGTCTTCAGGCCGTGCATGAACTGGGAATAGGTCATGCCGTACTGGCGGGCACCGGCGTTGATCCGCTGGATCCACAGGCCGCGGAAATCGCGCTTGCGGGTGCGGCGGTCACGATAGGCATACTGCAGCGACTTTTCGAGCCGCTGCAGGGCGGCGCGGTAGGTGTTCTTGGAGCGGCCCCGGAAGCCCTTGGCTTGGCCCAGTACCTTCTTGTGACGGGCGTGTGCGGTGACGCCGCGCTTGACGCGTGCCATGTCTGTAGATTCCTTCTGCTTATCTAACTGGGTCTAGCCGTTCGGCATAAAGTAGCGGCGCACGGTACGTGCGTTGCTCTTCGTCAGAAGGAAGGTGCCACGGGCTTGCCGCTTCATCTTTTGCGGCTTGTTAGAGAAGTTATGCCGCTTGTAGGCGACACCGGCGCGGACTTTTCCGGTCGCCGTCAGCTTGAAGCGCTTTTTGGCGCCACTCTTGGTCTTCATCTTAGGCATTTTTAGCTCCTTCTTCTTGGAGACAGGCGCCGGTGTCCCGGCACTAGCTGGCGCAGCCAAGGCATGCCTTGGAGCCCGACCGCGCGTTGCTTCGGGAAAGCGCGCTATATAGAGGGCGCCGGCTTGCTCCGCAAGGCTTAGTTCTGCAGCTCAGACCGGCGCCAAGTCCTTGTCGAGGCCGGCGTCCAGCAAGGCTTGGCGCGCCGCAAGAGCCTGTTCCTTGATAACGCAGAGACGCCGCGGGAAGATGCCGACAGACCCCTCGGTGAAGGAGATGTTGCTGTCGAAGACGTGGCTTTCGATGCCGGCGTCGCGCAAGACCGCCTGGGCGAAGCTCAAGAGCACCGGATCTTGCGTTTCCATCAAGGTGTACAAGGCGACGAGCCCCCCTCAAAATCCCATCCAAGACAAAACCCGCTTTGCTGCGGGGCGCGCCCCGCAGCGCGCCAGCCAAGCCGTCGTGCTGGGGAAAGCCGAGAGGTCACCGCCGGCAATCGCCACCCAGGCCAAGACCGAGACCAGATTCACGTCGGCGACGGTGAAGCGCTCGCCGACCAGATAGGCAGCAGAGCCGAAATGCCGCTCCAGCAGCGCCAGCGGCCGCTCCAACTGCTGCATCGCCGGCGCCACGAGCGTCGGGTCCCGCTCCTCCTCGGGGCCGAGAAAGCCGTTGATCAAGATGACATAGGCGGGCGGGTCCACCACCGTCGCGGTCCAGAAGGTCCAACTCAGGATCTGACCCTCTTCGGCCAGATCGCGCGGTCCCAGGGCCTCGCCATACCTGCGCGCGATATAGAGGCTGATCGCGTAGTTGTCCCAAAGCCGAAGCGCGCCGTCTTCCATTGCCGGCACGCTGCCCTCGGGGTTCAGGATCAAGAGCCCCGCTTGGCGCGCCAGCTCCGGGTCGTCCAAGTCCAGGCGCGCGTAGTCCAAGCCGATCTCCTCTGCCAACCAAAGGCAGGGATAGGCACGGCTGCGGGCTGCACCGATGATCTTGACCGTCATGGAACAAGGGATTCCCTTGCTTGCAGGCGGCTTTCCACGCACCACTTCTCCATAAGCACATTCCACCGGCCCTGGCCGGACCCTTCTAGAGAGAGTGACCCGATGGACGACAAGACCCGCACCGAGCTAGAGGCTGCCACCTACCGACGCCTGGTCGAGCACCTGCGCGCCCGGACAGATGTGCAGAACATCGACCTTATGAACCTGGCCGGCTTCTGCCGCAACTGCCTGTCGCGCTGGTACGACGAGGCAGCGCAGGGCCAAGGCATCGAGATCGGCAAGGAGGCCGCCCGCGAGATCGTCTACGGCATGCCCTATGGCGAGTGGCGGGATAAGTATCAGACCGAGGCGAGCGAAGCGCAAAAGGCCGCTTTCGCGGAGGCCAGCAAGGACCACTGACCCACGCCCCTCTCTTATCCACAGCGATCCACAGGCCTGGGCGTTGCCCGGAGAGGGCCGCCCTCACTAAGCTCCGCGACTCATAAAACCGGTCGCCTTCGAGGAGGGCAAGATGGACGAAGAGAGCGGCGGCTTCGCGCCGGAGACGACGGAGAGCAGCAGCGAGCGCGCACCTTCGGTGGGCGGCATCGCCGCCGATCGGCTGAAGTCCTTCATCGAGCGCATCGAGCGCTTGGAAGAAGAGAAGGCGGCCTTGGCGGGCGACATCCGAGAGGTCTATGCCGAGGCAAAGGGCGCCGGCTTCGACACCAAAATCATGCGCCAGGTGCTGAAGCTAAGAAAAATGGAGCATGACGACCGGCAGGAGCAGGAGCACCTCCTGGACCTCTACAAGCGCGCACTGGGGATGGAGGTTTAGCCGGCGCTGTCTGGCCCCCGATCCCAGAGCTGTTGGGACAACACGCCGACGGCGGTCTCGATTGCCTGCGCAGCATCCAAACAGAGGTCTTCGCGGAAGCGCTGGCTGATGATCTGCACACCCATCGGCACGCCCTCGTGAAGGCCCGTGGGCACTGAGGAAGCGGGCAGGCCCAAGAGGTTGACGGCATAGAGCATGGACTGCTCGTCCAACATCTGGCGGACCCGTTCGGGTCCCTTGAGGTCTTCGCCCTGCGCGTAGGGCGGTACCTGCGAGACCGGTGCCAAGACCAGGGGATAGTCCTCCAAGAACTGAGTCCACGCGCGCTGAAGCGTGATGCGCTCGGTCAAGGCCGCACCATAGCCGGCAAGGTCGCATTCTTCGTGCCCACCCAGATAGCCGTCGCAAACGGCATTGAGGTCGGCGCTGCCGTGCTCGCGAATCGCCGCTTCCATGCCTAGCCGCACGTCGGTGGTCAAGATCGCGCGCCAGCAAGCCGCTATCTCTGCGACCAGCGGTGGATCGGTGATCTCCACGGCATAGCCGGCTCGGGCCAAGTGATCGGCGGCAAGGTCGACCGCCGCAGCCACCGCCGGATCGCAGGGGATGCCGGCCGGCGTCTTGGTCACGGCGACGCGCAAGGGCTCCGAGGGCTTCGGACCCTGCAAGGGAGCCGGCACCCACAAGGGGTCGCGCGGGTCGCCCGCCGCCATGGCGCTCAAGGCCAATCTAACATCACGGACCTCGCGGGCGATCGGGCCCTGCACGCTCATCTGCTGCAGCCCGAAAGGCCGCTCCGCCGGGGCGCTGGGGTTGAAGGCCGGGACACGGCCGAGGCTGGGGCGGATGGTGGCCAGGCCGCAAGCATAGGCAGGATAGCGCAACGAACCGCCGAGGTCGTTGCCGTGAGCGATGTCACCGATCCCAAGCGCAACCCCGGCGGCCGCGCCGCCCGAAGAGCCGCCCGGCGTAACCCCAGCCTTCCAGGGATTGTGGGTCATGCCGCGCAAGGGATTGTCGGTGAACCAGCGCAGGCTGAATTCCGGCGTGTTGGTGCGGCCGACGGGTATTGCGCCGGCCTTCAGCAGGTTGGCGACGACCGGCGCGTGTTCCGTGGCAATGACATCGGCAAAGGCCGGCACGCCGTTCGTGTTGCTCACCCCCTTCTGGTCGACGTTCTCCTTGATCGTTACCGGCACACCGTGGAGCGGCCCCAGGCCAACGCCGGAGCGGACCATGTCGTCGGCGCGGCGCGCTTGGGCCCGAGCACTCTCGGAGAGATCCAGCGTTACCGCATTGACGGCCTGGTTCACGCTTTGGAGGCGATCAATCGCCGCCTCCACCGCCTCAAGGCAGCTGATCCGGCCGCCGCGGATCGCCGCTGCCGTCTCTGTCGCGCTCCATCGCCAGATGTCCTCGGCCACATCGCCCTCCTTCAGGTCATTTTGGTGGAAAGACCTGGCGCATGATGGCGCTGCGGCCCGCCGCTTGTCTCACCCTCGGGCGGGCCCTTGACGCTCTGCTCTATTGAACGGCGCTGGTCTTGGTGTTGAAGAGCGCCAGGCCCCGTAGGAGATCCAATGCGCGGCTCAGCTGATAGTCGTTGCTGGGACCCAGACCGCCGACTCTCGGCTCCTCCGGCTTGCTGTCGTCGCTGACTTCCCCGTCGTCGCTGCTTGCCGCCGGATCTTCCTCGTCGCCGTCTTCCTGAGGGTTCTCCAGCGATCCGCGCAGATCCTCCTCGTGGCGCACGTTGCCGCGCTCGATGGCCTCGATCGTCGCCAACTCCACCTCGATGTCCGGCTCGATGCCGGTCGCCTGAATGGAGACGCCCGACGGCGTGTAGTAGCGAGCCGTGGTCAGCCGCATGGCACCGTGGCCGGGAAGCGGTACGATGGTCTGCACCGAGCCCTTGCCGAAGGTCCGGGTGCCCATGAGGATGGCCCGGCGATGGTCCTTCAAGGCGCCGGCCACGATCTCCGATGCCGAGGCAGAGCCGTCGTTGATCAGCACCACGATCGGCTTGCCGTCGGTCAAATCGCCCGGACGCGCATTGAAGCGCTGCATCTCGTCCTCGTGGCGGCCGCGGGTGGAGACGATCTCGCCCTGCTCGAGGAAGGTGTCGGAGATCGAGATGGCCTCGTTCAAGAGCCCGCCCGGATTGTTGCGCAGGTCCAGGACATAGCCGATCAGGTCGTCGCCCAACTCCTCCTCGATTTTCTCGATCGCCTCTTCCAGGCCCGAGGTCGACTGCTCGTTGAACTGAGTGATTCGGATGTAGCCGATGTCGCCCTCCAGGCGATGGCGCACCGAGGACACGGTGATGATATCGCGTACCAAGGTGACGTCGAAAGGCTCTTCCTCGCCGCGCAGGATGGTGATGGTCACCTCGCTGCCGACCTTGCCCTTCAGGCGGTCGACGGCCTGGTTCAAGGTGAGGCCCTGCACCGTCTCGCCCTCGATCTGGCTGATGAGGTCGCCGGCCTTCAGCCCGGCACGGGCCGCCGGCGTCTCGTCGATGGGCGCGATCACTTCGACGAAGCCGTCCTTCATCGTGACCTGGATGCCCAGCCCGCCAAACTCGCCGCGGGTCTGCTCTTGCATCGACTTCAATTCATCGCGATCAAGGTAGCTGGAGTGCGGATCGAGGTCGGTCAGCATGCCGCGAATGGCAGCCTCGATCAGCTCTTCGTCGGTGACCTCGTCGACATAGTCGGCGCGGACGCGCTCCAGCACATCGCCAAAGAGTTTCAGTTGGCGATAGGTTTCCTTCGTCGGCTCCTCGGCCACCGGGGGACTGCTGGCAGTAATCAGCAGAACGCCGATGCCCGCGGCCACTGCCAGATATCTCAAGCTCATCTCGCTTTAATCCTCATTCCTTGGCGAGCGCAAACCAGGGACCGGGGTCTATCGGCCGTCCATTGCGCCGCAACTCCACATACAACTGTGGGGGTTCCTCAGACCCAGCTGGCAAGGTGCCGATGGGCTCACCTGCCAAGACCCGCTGCCCAAGCAACGCGTCGATTATTCCAAGCTCCGCAAGCACGGAATGATATCCCTCGCCGTGATCTAGGATCAAGACAAGGCCATAGCTACGAAAGTTTCCCGCATAGACGATCACACCGTCGTAAGGCGCCACCACGGTCCCGCCCGGCCGGCCGGCTACGCGCATGCCCAGCCGCTCGCCGCTGGCTTCGCCGAAGCGGCTCACCACCCTGCCGGCGACCGGTAGCGTCAGGCCGCCCGGCTCTCTCGGCAACCTGCGCAGATTGCGCGTTGCGGCCGCGCTTTGCGAGGCAGCGCTGTTGCTCGAGGGGGCGGCCGTGCCGGTCGCTGCGGGATTGGCCGTCACCGCAGGGGCCACATAGCTGGAAGCCAGCTGCCCATCGGCGAGCAAGGCCACCTGCCGCTCCTTGGGCGGGATCGGCGGTACCTCGGGTGGCCCCAGGCCGACGCGCCGGGCCGCCGAGCTCACGAGCTCGCGCAGGTCCTTGGCAGAGGCGGCCAGGGCCTTGGCTTCCTCTTCGGCCTGCTCGCGTTCGCTTTCCGTCACCGCCAACAGCGTGCGGCGGCGATCCAGCAGGTCTTGCAGGCGCTCTTCCTCCGTCTCGAGGTTGCGGCGTGCGGCAAGCGCCTCGCTGTTCTCGGACTCGATCTGCATCTCCAAGCTCTTGAGGTCTTCCACCTCATGACGCAGACGGGCTGCCTTGGCCTCCAGCTGCGGCATCAGCCGGCGCATCAGCAGTCCGGCCCGCACCATCTCCGTCGGCGCGCCGGGGCGGGCCACCAGGGCCTCCGGCGGCAGCAGCGAGATACGGAGCAGAGCGCTGGTCAGCACGCTCAAGCGACTGCGTGCATCGACCAGGTCTTTGCGCCGTGCCTCCGCTTCCTGGATGAGAGCCCGCAAGGTCAACTCGACCTGGTTCACCTCGTCTTCCCAACGCGCGGCCTCGGCGGCGACCCTTGTCAACTCTTCGCTGAGCGTTTGGCTCTCGCGGGCAAGCGCGGCCTGGCGGGCGGCCAAGCGGTCGGCACGCTCCTGCGTCGCCTCGATCGCCGCCTCGACCTCCTCAAGCTCGGCAGCCTGGTCCGTGTCTTGCGCCGATAGCGGGCCGGAGGCCAGCAGAAGGGCGGCCAAGAGGACTGAAGAAATGCGGGTCGATTGCAAGAGCACAGCCGTCCTCGATCAGGCCGCCTCGGTCGCGGCGGCAGGGTGTAGCAGAGAGCGACCGGTCATCGCCGCTGGCTGCGGCAGCCCCAGAAGCTCCAGTAACGTGGGGGCGATATCGGCCAGACGGCCGTCGTGGAGACTTGCGACGCCCGCCGGCCCGCAGGCCAGGATGACCGGCACCCGGTTCATCGTGTGCGCGGTGTGTGCCTGGCCGCTGGCCTCGTCCTTCATACGCTCGGCATTGCCGTGGTCGGCGGTCACCAAGAGCGCGCCACCGGCCGCCTCGACCGCCTCGCCGACACGCGCCAGGCAGGCATCGACCGTCTGCGCAGCCTTGATGGCGGCCGCAAGGTCGCCGGTATGGCCTACCATATCGCCGTTGGCATAGTTGACGACGATGAGGTCGTAGGTGCCCGATGCCACTCGTTCGACCAGGGCATCCGTCACCTCGGGCGCCGACATCTCGGGCTTGAGGTCGTAGGTCGCGACCTTGGGCGAGGGAATCAGCAGGCGGTCCTCGCCTTCGAAAAAGGCTTCGCGGCCGCCGTTGAAGAAGAAGGTGACGTGCGCATACTTCTCGGTCTCGGCGATGCGCAATTGCCGCCAGCCCCGGGCCGCCACCTCCTCGCCCAAGGTCTCGGCCAGGTCCATCGGCGCGAAGAGCGTGGTCATGAAGCGGTCGAGCGCACCAGAGTAGGACACCATGCCCAGGGCCGCGGCAAAGGCGGGCTGCCTGCCGCGCTCGAAGGCCTCGAAGTCCGGGTCCAGAAGCGCGGTCAGGATCTCGCGTGCCCGGTCGGCCCGGAAGTTGGCCATGATCAGGCCGTCACCCTCGGCCATGCCGGCATAGTCGCCGAGTGCGGTGGGCGAGACGAACTCGTCGCTCTCGCCGCGCTCGTAGGCCAGCTGCAAGGCGGTGGCCGCGTCGACCGCGCGCTCGCCCTCGCCCTCGACCAGGCAGCGATAGGCGCGGCTCACCCGGTCCCAGCGCTGGTCCCGGTCCATCGCATAGAATCGGCCGGTGATGGTCGCGAGCGGCGCGCCGGTTTGGCTCGAAAACCCGGCAAGGTAACTGCCGGCGCTCTTGGGCGGCGTGTCGCGGCCGTCCAGCAAGGCATGCACCAGCACCTCCAGGCCTTGCGCACGCAGGATTTCCGCCAGGCCAGCCATCTGGTCTTGATGCGAATGGACTCCGCCGGGCGACAGCAGGCCAACCAGGTGGACCCGTCCCGCGCTCGCCTTCATGGCGGCGACAAAATCCGCCAAGACCGGAGAGGCGGCCAGGCTGCCGTCGGCCAGCGCCCGGTCGATGCGGGGCAGGTCCTGCATCACCACGCGGCCGGCGCCCAGGTTCATGTGCCCCACTTCGGAGTTGCCCATCTGGCCGCTGGGCAGGCCGACCTCCAGCTCGGAGGCATCGATCAAGGCATGCGGACGGGTCCGGTAGAGCCGGTCCAAGTAAGGCGTCTTCGCCAGCGCAATCGCGTTGTCGGGCGCCGCCTCGCGCGCACCCCAACCATCGAGAATACATAGAACCACGGGACGCGGGCGCGCTTCACCCCCATCACCGTCGCTGCCCCTCACCATGCAGTCGTCCTCCAAGCGCTCATTCACCATCAGGTCCATATAGGCGCTTTCGCCAGAGATGATGAGCCGTGAAATCGAGGAAATTGCGGACACCCTGCGGCAGAAGAGGGACCGCCACCCTCGGAATTCAATCCAAGCGGACGAGCCTGGCGCCGGGCAAGCCCTCTGCGGCGGCAAGATTGCTCGAATTGCCAAGGTTCAGGCGGCGATTCTCGGCGCTGCGGAAGGCATGCTCGCGCATGATTGCGGCCGCGCGGCTGCCTTGGCGCGCGCCAAGCGCATCCAGAAGGCGGCAGTGGTCGTCATGCGAGCGCCGCAATTGCAGCGCGCTGCCGGCCGCATCGAAGAGGTCGAAGATGATGGCCGAGGCGGAGGCCAAGGGCAGCAGGGAGATCTGGCGCACCGCCACCTCGATCGCCCGATTGTCGGCGGCCTGGACCAGGCTGTCATGAAAGCTCTGATTCATCGCCACCCAGGCTGCCCGCGCCCCGGCACCGCCAACACCTTGGCTAAGGAGGTGCTCCGCCTCGCTAAGGCAGGCCTGCAAGCGATCGCTTTGCCCTTTGCCGAGGCCGCGCTCCGCGACCAGGCGGGCGGCCATCGCCTCCAGCTCGCCGCGCACCTCGATGGCATCGGCGATCTCCTTCAAAGAGAAGGCCCTGACCCGCGAGCCGCGGTTGGGCTCGCGCAGCAAGAGCCCCTCCTTTTCCAGCACGCTCATCGCCAGGCGCGCCAAGGTGCGGGAGACCTCCAGCGTCTCGGCGACCGCCACTTCGCGCAGTCTCTCGTCGGGCGCGAATGCGCCGTCCAATATGGCTTGGCGCAAGGCGCCCGTGGCCGCTTCCAGCTGAACGCTCATGAAAGATCCGCAGTTTCTTGCATGCAATTTGACCAAAACTTTGGCTCGAATCAAGCAAATCACCCTTGACTGGCAAAATATTGCATGCATTCCTTGAGTTGAGGATCGCAGATACCGCAAAAGGGGACTGCCAATGGCCGATGGGCAAGGACCGCTGGCCGGTGACTTGATGAGACCCCACTTCGATGCGCCGCCGCTGGCGGCCTCTCGCCCGCCGCGCTGCCCGCCCTTCGTGGAGGTAACGGACCCCGATCAGCTGCTGCCCTACCTGGAGCATGTCGCCAGGCGCCCCTACAACCACGGCCTCAACGCCTGTTGGGATCTGAGGCCGGGCGAGCGCGTGCTGCTGCGCGTCGACAACTGGCACAGCGAGATGGTGATCGAGGCCTGCAAACGGATCCTCGAGAAGTACGGCATCACATTCGACGTCAAGTACATCGACCGCGGCCCCCCGCGCCAATGGGTCGGTGCGGACGAGGTCGACTACTACCTCTTCCGCACCAAGGAATTGGCAGAATGGATGGACCAGTGGGAGGAGATCGCCGCCCGCCAAGAGTACGACAAGATCTTCATGGGCTATGGCGGCCCGGTCCTGACCGACACATTCGTAAAGATCCAGCGCATGCCCTTCATCACGCCGGAGATCCTGGCCTCGCCGGCGCACGCCATGCCAGCGGAGTTGCTGACGGCTTTGGACCGCTGGACGTGGGACCGCGTGCGCAGCTGCCGGCGCGCACGCATCGTCGACCCGGAAGGCACCGACATCGAGTTCACCAACCACGACGGCTATTGGGATCAGCGGCGCGAACGCTACAACGCCGACATCGTCGGCCGCACCTGGGAAGGCAATGCCGAGTTCGGCGCCACCTACCTGCCGGGCCACATCACCGGCCGGCCCTGGATCTATCTGAAGGGCAAGGAGGACGGCAACGGCGTGATCGCCGGCACCACCAACCACATAGCGCCTTGCGACTGGACCCAGCTGGTGGTGGAGGAGTCCAAGATCACCCAGATCAATGCCGGCGGCGAATTCGGCGACAAGCTGCGTGACGTGATGGAGCGTACCAAGGACGTCGACTACCCCGGCTTTCCCGGCAAGGGCCTGCTCTATTGGTGGGAAGCCTCGATCGGCACCAACCCCCACATCCACCGGCCGCGCAAGGACTTCCCCTCGGGCTTCGTCAACTGCCTCTACGAGCGGGTGCGCTCAGGCGTCATCCACATGGGCTTCGGCACCATCATTTCCTCGATGGACGAGCGCCGGGCAGCACGACTGGGCAACCTGGTTGGCCATTGGCACCTTCACCTCTATTTTCCGACCTACAGCCTGGAACGCGAGGGCGACAACGAGCTCTTGATCGAAAACGGCCGGCTGCTGGGGCTCGACGATCCCGGGATCAGGCGCATCGCCGCCAACTACGGCGACCCGGAGCTGTGGCTGGACGAGTCCTGGAATCCCGCCGTCCCCGGCCTCAACATGGCCGGCGACTATTGGGAGCACTATGGCAAGGACCCGCTGCACTGGGTGACCTCGGAGCTCAACATCTGCCGGCACTATCACCCGCTCTTCATGCAGATGGTGGGGGCAGACGACAAGTACTGCAGCGGCAAGGGCGCTGCCTTCTGGAAAGGCGGCTGCTGCGCACATAGCGGCGTCATGGCACCGCTGCTGAAGGGCAACTGCTGCGGATAACGACAAAGCCTTAAGTATAAGTTCAGGCGAGGAGAACGACGATGAGGAGACGATTTTGGGGCGCTGCGGCGCTCTTGGCAGCTTCGCTTGCCTTGGCCGGCGAAGCGGCGGCGCGCACCTTGACCTTTGCCGAGTTCGGCCCCAACCGCGGCACCCGCGCGGCAGCGCTGCAGTGGTTCGCCGACGAATTGAAGGTGCGTTCCGAGGGCGCGCTGGAGATCGAGTTCTTCTGGGGCAAGTCGCTTCTGGGCACCAAGGCGGTGCTGCAAGGCGTGGCCGACGGAGTGGCCGACATGGGCTCCGTCATCGGTTTCTTCACGCCCAAGGAACTGCGCGCCTACAACATCGGCGACCTGCCGGTCGAGAACTCCGACGTCTGGGTCGGCATGCGCGCGCTCTTCCACCTGGCCAACACGCACCCTGTCTTCCTGGAGGAGTTCGAAGCCGCAGGCGTGATCTATATCTCAAACTACTCGACCGGGCCGATTCAGCTGATCTGCACCACCAAGGTCAGCACCTTGGAGGAGCTGAAAGGCAAGAAGATCCGTGGATCGGGCCCCTATGGCAAGACCTTGACCGAGCTTGGTGCCGATGTCGTGCGCATGGGCCAAGGCGAGGTCTATCAGGCGCTCGAGAGTGGACTGGTCGACTGCAACCAGAACTACTACTACTCCATGAAGGCCTACAAGCAGTACGAGGTGGCGCCCTTCGTGCTGGAGTTGGACTGGGGGCAGAACATGTCCTTCGGCATCATCATGAACCAGGCCACCTTCGACAGCCTCTCCCAAGAGGAGCGCAAGATCCTGCACCAGGTCGCCAGCGACTTCGTCGACCACTTCGCCAAGGCCATGATTGAAACCAAGGAGGCCGACAAGACGGCGATGATCGAGGGCATCGACGGCAAGTCCATCACCGTCACCCGTCTCTCCGACGCGGAACGCCAGAAGCTGTTGGATGCGAGCAAAGAGCAGATCGCCGCCTGGGTCGCGGACGCGGACGGCGACGGCTTGGCCGGCGACGCCATCCTCGATGCCTATCAGAAGGAGATCGACAAGTACCGGGCGGAGAAGGAGGCCAAGGGCTATCCATGGACCCGCTAAGCCGGCCGCTGCCGCCGGCTGACACGCTATGGCTCGAGCGACGCTTCGGTGGCTTGGCGTCGCTCGGCCTGGCCCTGCTGTGTTTGGTGGTCTCGGTCACGGTGATCAGCCGCTGGCTCTACCGCGGGATCGTTCCGGACGACGTTCTCTGGGTGCAGGAGTTGATGCTGGTGGTGGTGCTGGCGCCTCTGGGCCTGGTGACCGCGGCGCGCGAGCACATCGAGGTCACCATCTTCACCGAGAAAGCCGGCCACAAAGCCAAGCGGCGGGCTGACCTGCCTGGGGCACGCGGTGGGATTGTTCTTCGTCACCATCCTGGTGCTTGCCGCCTGGCGCCTCTTCGCGTCCGCCTGGGCCTCCGGCGAATACTACGAAGGCGACGTCCGGGTACCGCATTGGATCGGCTACGGCCTCTTCCTCCTGGGATTCCTGGCCTTCGGCCTCAGGCTGGCAGCCATGCTGGTCAGGGACCTCCGTGGCGGAGCGGGCTGAGATGGTGCCTGGGATTCAGTGTGACTAACCCAACAAGACGTCATCCTCCGGCTTCGACCGGAGGATCGATCGCCGCTCTCCCGAGCCTGTGGATAGTGGTCCTCCGGTCAAGCCGTAGGACGACGCAAATGGTGGTGGTGGGGAAAGTGCCACAGCGCCGAGATGGCCCGGAGAAGCCGTTGCTCTGTAGCCTAAACCCAAGAGCCTAGCCCCATGGACCCCTTGCTGCTGGCCGGGCTGGCGCTGGCTGCGGTCTTCGTCCTGCTCGTTCTAAGGGTACCCATCGCCTACTGCCTGGGCGCAGTCGCCTGCCTCGGCCTGATCGTCTTCTTCTCTTGGCGGCCGGATAGCGCCTTCGATCTGGAGCAGGGCCTAAGGCCCGCGCTCTCGATCATCGGCAGCACGACCTTCGGCTTCATCCACAACTATCCGCTCTCCATGATCCCGCTCTTCATCGCGCTGGGTCATGTCGCCTATCAGGCCGGGATCACCACTGACCTCTATCGCGCGCTCAGTCTGCTTCTCGGCCGCACACCGGGCGGGCTCGCCATGGCGTCGGTGATGGGCTGCGGCGGCTTTTCCGCCATCACCGGCTCCAGCGTCGCCTGCGCGGCCGCCATGGGCCGCATCACCGTGCCGGAGATGCTGCGCTACGGCTATCACCCGGGCCTGGCGACGGGGGCGGTAGCCGCGGGCGGCACCCTGGGCTCGCTGATCCCGCCCAGCCTGCTCTTCGTCATCTACGCCATCTTCACCGAGCAGTCGGTCAAGGCATTGTTCCTCGCCGGCATCCTGCCGGGCCTGCTCTCGCTGGTCGGCTTCCTCGCCACGATCCTCATCTGGTCGCGCCTCAGGCCTGCCGATGCGCCTAAGCCCGAAGTGCCCGAAGAGCCTGCGGCCCTGCTGCCCGCCCTCATCGCCACCTGGCCCACCTTTCTCCTCCTGGCCGTGGTGGTGGGCGGCATCTATCTGGGCGTCTTTACGCCGACCGAGGCGGCCGCCGTTAGCCTGCTGCTGGCCGTTTTGATCGGTATCCTCACCGGCCGGCTGGGCTGGCAAGGCCTGCTGGAGGCCGGGCGCACGGCGGTGCGCCAGACGGCGATGATCTTCGCCATCGCCATGGCGGCGAAGATCTTTGTCGCTTTCGTCTCGCTCACCCGCATCACGCCGATGGCGCTGGAGTGGGTGCAGGGCTCCGGCGCCACCATGGTCCTGGTGATTGCCGGCGTGGTGGTCTTCTATCTGGTGATCGGGATGTTCCTCGATTCCATCGGCATCCTGGTCTTGACCCTGCCCTTCACCGTGCCGCTGGTCGAGAGCTACGGCCTGGACCTCATCTGGTTCGGCGTCGTCGTCGTCAAGCTCTTGGAGATCGGCCTCATCACCCCGCCCATCGGCCTCAACGTCTTTGTCATCAAGTCGGTGGCGCCCGAAGGCGTCACCTTGGAGCAGGTCTTCCGCGGCGTCGCCTGGTTCCTGGCGCTCGACGTCTTGGTGCTGCTGGCGATCTTGCTGTTGCCGCAGCTCTCGCTCTTCCTGCCGGCGACGGCTTTCTAACGCCTAAGCAGCCTCTCCATGCTTGGCCTGCTGGTCGAAGAAGGAGGCCGTGGTGGGCAACTGCGGCAGCTCGATGTCGTAGGGGATCGAGCGCACTCGGTTGGTCTTACGGCCCCGCACGATCAGCCCTTGGTACTCTGTCGGCATGGGATTGGGTGAGAGCGGCACGGCATCGTCGGCCGAGTAGACGCAGATGAAGAGGTTGCGCGAGCGGCTGGAGAGATTGGGTGCCGAGCCGTGCAGCAAGCGGGTGTGCATCAGACAGACCGAGCCCGCCGAACCGACGGATCGCACCGCCTTGGCCTGGCAGTCCGCAGCGACGCCATCCGCTATGGAACCGGTGAAGACGCCCTTGTGCCAGAGCCCATAGAGCGGCCCCTTGTGCGAGCCGGGGACGACTTCCAACGGGCCGTTCTCCGGCGTCACCTCGTCGACCATGAGCAGTGCTGTGATCACGTCGTCGTTGCTGTGCGGGGTGAAGAGAAAGTCCTGGTGCCACTTCACGGCGGTGTCTCCGCCCGGCAGCTTGGCGTTGATCTTGGAGTGGTGGAACTTGACGTCGGGCCCGATTAGCTCGGCGACGACGTCGGTCATGCGGCTCGACGCCATCGCATCGAAGTAGGCCTTGGAGACCTCGACCGGCGCATTGACCCGGCGCAGGCCCGGCTTGTCGGGCCTATGGCCCGGCTCCAGGTCGAAGCGCGGGCGTCCGTCCAAGGTATCGCCGTAGGGCTTGTCGTGCCCGCGGCTCTCCTCGACCCAGCCGGCAAAGTCCGCCTGCATTGCCTCGAGCGCCCGGCCATCGACCGCGTTCTCCACGACGAGGCAGCCGTCACGCCAAAACTGCTCCTTCTGACCTTTGCTCAACACAGCCATCTGCGGGGTCCCTTCCGGCAACTCAACTCTAAGGAGGATGCTCTCGATTGAACCTCGAGAAAAGTTTATTTATCTTTCCATTAAGAAAGGAAAATTATGGTTCGCCTCACGCTCAAGCAATGCGCCTACTTCCTGGCCATAGCCGACAATGGCGGTATCGCCCAGGCAGCGCGGGCCTTGAACATATCGCAGCCTGCCGTCGCCCAGGGCCTGGAGAAGCTTGAGCAGCTTTGCGGTCTTCGGCTCTTCGTGCGGCACCATGCGAAGGGTGCCGAGCTGACACCGCAAGGCCGTGCCTTCTATCGTTCGGCGCGTGACCTCTTGCGCCAAGCCGAGCGCGCCGAACGCGATGCGGGCGCTATCTCCGCCAACCTTGCCGGCACCATCCGGTTCGGCTGCTTTCACACGCTTGCCCCCTTCTATCTGGCCCGCGTCGTCAGCGGCTACCGCGACGCCCATCCGGGGGTCGAGGTCTTGGCCTCGGAACTGGTACAGGAAGAGATCATCGCCGGCCTGACGTCCTCCGAACTTGACCTGGCGCTTACCTACGACATGTCCCTGCAAGGCCTTCCGCTCGAACAGCTGGTCGTAGCGCGCTTGCAGCCTTTCATCATAGTGAGCGAGAACCACCCCTTGGCAGGCCGCCCGTCGCTTAGGCTCGCCGAGTTGGCGGACCAGCCGCTCGTCATGTTCGATCACCCATCGAGCCGCGGCTACTTCAACGACCTCCTGGCCTCTCAAGGCGTCGCACCGCCGATCGCCTTCAATGCACGATCGATCGAATCGGTCCGCAGCGCCGTCGCCAACGGCCTAGGCTTCTCGCTGAGCGTCATGAAGCCGGACCACGACGAGACCTACGGCGGCGGCCGTGTGGTCTCTATCGCGATTGCGGGAGAGGTGGACCGGCTGCCGATCGTCTTGGTCCGAAAGCAGGGCCAGGCGCCCTCCGGCCTCCTCGACAGCTTCCAGGCCTTTTGCCAGACGTTGTTTCAGCCGGGCGTCAGCTCGGAAACAGCGGATAGAGCGACCAGCTGACGGCACCGCGGCATGGAGGCTCTCCGATGGCGATCCGGGTCACTCAATTGCTCTTAGCGGCGACGTCCGATGGCGCGCTCAAAAAGGGCGGCACTTTCTGCCAGTGATAGCCGGCCTGACCCAGGTTATGCCCATAGTCGAACAGGGATATCATGTAGGCCTGTTCGAAATCGACATCGGGGTGCGGCGTGGTAAAGTCTTTTCCGATTGAAGCCAAGTTAAAGCTCACCCCGTCGCGCTGTGTGGTGACATAGACTTTGATCAAGTCGTTCAAAGCGCTGAAGTGTATCATGGTCGATATGGCGCGGCCCGCGATTGAAAGGGTCAAGCGCTCGACTTTGGTCCACTGGGCGTCCAGCCGGCCATTGAAGATGATATAGGCATTTCTTTCGCGTGTCAGATGATCGCTTTCCTTGCGTTCCCGCATCGCCGCCCCGACGGCGGGCGGATAGAGAAAGAGCTGGGCGATTGCGCCTCCATCCACGTGCAATTCTTGGTACTGCTGGCCATCAAACTCGACATCGATCAGGACTGGGGGAAATGCCGCCGGCACCGCTGCCGATGCCAAGAGAATCTTTCGCACCAAATTGAGCGCATCCGGGTGGCCGCTGCTCGCAATGGCTCCAATATTCCATAACACCGGCCGCTGTGCGTCCAGATTTGTCGATCCGATAATCAAGAGACGCCCTTTTTCATACTCTCTAGCGATGTCGCTCAACATCTGCTCATTCATGTACTTCGACATGGTCGCAAAAAGAGGACTCGTATCACTTAAGGCATCATCGTCTATCGCAGCAAGCAATCCGCGTTCTTCATAGACATCGACGGTCGATATGGTCGTGTAGACTTCTTTGAGCTGTTCGTCGTAAGTGGGCCCGAGAAAGGCGAAGGGGGCAATCAACGATCCGGTACTGACCCCCGTAACGAGCTTGAATTCGGGCCTGGTCCCGGTTTGCGTCCAGCCCGTCAAGAGGCCTGCACCAAAGGCGCCATCGTCTCCGCCGCCGGAGATGGCCAGGAAGTTCGCGGGCGGTAGCTTGTCCAAGCTATAGTTGTTTGCTTCGACCTCGCGTTGGACAGAGGCAATGCCTTCGGCAACCAACTCCGCACTTTGCTCGTCTGGAAAGAATCGCGCATTTGGGATGCCAAGAACGACTGCTTGCGTAGTCGCCGACTCAGGTGTCGGGTCGAGGCGGGTGGGGGTCGCGCAGGCCTGCAGTAAAAGACCTGCCACAGACAGTGCAACAACCACCGAAGCAGGCCGTCGGCTGTATAGGTTAGAAGAAGTCATTTCCGATCTCCGAATACGTGCAGATATCTGCCAGAAAGTTGGCGTGTGAATGCCGAGTTTGATCGGAATCGACTTGATCCGCAAGTGTTCCGGAACGCTCAATTGGTTGAATGCAGCCAACCTGGATGTCTCATAAGTGGCCAGTGCATCGCTCGTCCAAATCAGTGTGAGTGGGAACAACAAATTATGCTGAAGTCGGAGGTACACACGGTGCCGACCGACTGTCACTCAGAGCCGATGTTCTTTGCACGCCTTGAAGGACGCAAAATGACTGCCGACTTCGGCGGTGAGCTGATCGCCTCGGACGCTGGCGCCCTGCTGCTGGGTGCGACCGACAGAGTGATCAATCTCGTCGACCGCTTTGCCGCTCTAGCGCCATGCCTAATCTCGACCCGATCCCCGCAAAGAGCTCTCGCCAGCGACAATCGCTCTGAATTCCGTTCTCGTCTGCACATTGGTGAGAGATCCAAACTGGAGGGCGCCTCCGAGGGGTTGTAAAGGGGGCCGCTGGGCTTAGAGTGTTACCTCGATGGAAGTGAGGCTAACACCGCCGCCTGGAATCGTAACACCTGCAGCCAGGACCAGGGTATCGGTCCCGGCACCGCCGTCGTAGAGGTAGCTGACGAAGTTACCCTGGCTCGTCACCATGAAGATGTCGGCGCCGCTGCCGCCGTATGCCGTGTCGTAGCCACTTCCGCCGCCGAGTGTGTCGGCATCGTCGCCGCCAAAGAGCTCGTCGTTGCCACCATCGCCGGAGAGGATGTCGTCTCCATCACCGCCGTCGAATGATGAGTCGTCACCCTCGCCGCCGTCGAGAGTGTCGGGCCCCAACCCACCGTAAAATCGGGCGTCGGCACCGCTGCCGCCGAAGAGGATGTCGGCGCCACCATAGCCGTAGAAGTAGGTATCCCCGCCGCTGGCGCCGAATAGACCGTCATCACCGGCGTCGCCGGTGAAACCGTAGTCATCACCCTCGCCGCCATCGATGGTGTCGGCCCCCTGTCCGCCGTAGAAGAAGCTGTCTGCACCGCTGCCAGCAGACAGACTGTCGTCCCCATCAAAACCCTTAAAGATCAGATCGTCGCCATCGCCTCCGTCTAGGCTGTCGGAGCCTGAACCTCCGAAGAAGCGGAATTCGACGGCACTGCCGCCGATGAGGGTATCGGCGCCAGACTCGCCGTAGAAAAAGCTGTCCGCACCACTGCCGGCAAAGAGTCTATCGTCTCCGTCATCGCCGTTGAAGGAGGAATCGTCCCCTTCGCCGCCGTCTAGGCTGTCGGCCCCCGAGCCGCCGTAGAAGGCGCTGTCATGGCCGCTGCGACCGAAGATCCTGTCCGCTCCCGAGCCACCGTAAAAACTCCTGTCGGCTCCACTGCCGCCCGCAATCGTGTCAACTCCCAACCCACCGTAAAAATATCGGCCGCCGGCGCCGCTGTTTGACAGGATGTCGTCTCCATCACCGCCGTAGAAAATGAAATCGTTTCCGCCACCTCCGTCGAGGGTGTCCGCACCATCTCCGCCACCCATGAAGGCATCATTCCTAAGCCGCCATAGAGAATATCGTCACCCGATTGGCCGTAGAGGCGAAGATCATAGGTGTCTCCGCCGCTGATCGTGTCAGCCCCAGAGCCACCATAGAACAGGCTGTTCGATCCACTGCCGCCGGTGATCGTGTCGGACCCCAATCCGCCGTAAAAGTACCGACCGCCGGCACCATTGTTTGACAGGATGTCGTCCCCATTGCCACCGTAAAAGACGCGATCGCTCCCACTGCCGCCGTAAAGCGTGTCCGCACCGGCTCCACCACCCATAAAGGCGTCATTCCCCGCGCCGCCGGATAGGACATCGGCCCCCGATTGGCCATAGAGGCGAAGATCATAGGTGTCTCCACCGCTGATCGTGTCGGCCCCCGAGCCACCATAGAACAGGCTGTTCGATCCGCTACCGCCCAAGATCGTGTCCGATCCCAATCCGCCGTAAAAGTACCGACCGCCGGCGCCGCTGTTCGACAGGATGTCGTCCCCGTCACCACCGTAGAAAACGCGATCGCTCCCACTGCCGCCGTAAAGCGTGTCCGCACCGGCTCCTCCACCCGCAAAGGCATCATTCCCCGCACCGCCATAGAGGATATCGTTACCCGATTGGCCGTAGAGGAAGAGGTCATAGGTGTCTCCGCCGGCAATCGTGTCGGCCCCAGAGCCGCCATAAAGGAAGCTGTCCGATCCACTGCCGCCGTAGAGCCGGTCGGCACCCGTCGCGCCATAGAACAGGCTATCCTCTCCGTCATCGCCGAAGAGGCGGTCGTTGCCATCTCCACCGTCGAACGAGATATCCTTGCCGCTGCCGCCGTAGAGCCTGTCGCTGGCCGTCGCACCGAAGAAGAGGCTGTCCGAACCGCTGCCCCCCTTCAAGGTATCGTTGTCGTTGCCACCGTAGAACGCGCTGTCATCGCCCGAGCCTCCGTACAGCTTATCCGCAGCGGCGCGCCCGAAAAACTGGGAATCCGCACCGCCGTCGCCATAGACCCGGTCGATGCCGCCGCCCCCGAAGAAGCTGACGTCGGCGCCGCTGCCACCAAACAAGCTGTCCTTCTTCCCTTGGCCGAAGAAGAAGGAGTCGTTCCCGCTGGCTCCAAAGAGGCTATCGTTTCCGGCCCCTCCGTAAAGGGAGTAGTCATCGCCCGCGCCCCCGTCCACGCGGTCCGGGCTGACCCCGCCATAGAGGAAGGCATCCACCCCGTCTCCGCCGTAGAGCATGTCGCCGCCGCGCTCGCCGTCGAGGGTGCGGTCGTCGCCGTCACCGCCGAAAACGACATCGTTGGCACGCTCGCCGTAGAGAGCGGCGTCGGCACCGTCGCCACCGTAAATGAAGTCGGCGTTGGCACCGCCGTCGAGATAGCTGTCAGCTCCACTGTCACCGTAGAGCCGATCGCGACCCGCGCTGCCATAGAGCAGGCTGTCATCGCCACTGCCCCCGGCGAGCCTATCGTCGCCAACGCCTCCGAACAGGAGAGCGTCGGTACCATCCCCTCCGCCGAGCACATCGGCTCTGGACCCACCCGACAGGTCGCTATCGTCGCCGGCGCCACCGAAGACAGAATCTTGGCCGGTGCCTCCACTCAGCGTGGCATCGTTTCCACCATTTCCCGACAAGGTGTCGTCGTTCAGTGCACCGAAGAGCGAATCGGCGCCACTGGCCCCATAGAGCGAATCATCACCGCCATAACCTAGAATGGTGTCGGTCGCACTCGTTCCGAAGAGAATGTCCGGTCCGTCTGTTCCTGGAATGAACGCCATTGCGCTGTCCCCGCGACGTATTTTCGATCGTCACGCGCCTCACGGTCGACCACAGCCTACACCGACTGACCACCACCATCGACTCTCGATAGGTTTTAAATGACGGAAGCCGACAACCGCGCCGGAGCTTTGCACAAAGACACATCGAGCGGCCGTCACGCGCGGATCCTGCCCCCCAATGGCGGGCGCGGATCGTCGCTGGTCGCCTCCGCGCTTTCGAAGTGCCGCGGGCTTTGTTAGCGTCTCGCTCCATTCGCCGTCAGCCGCGCCTTCCGGGGAAGAGCGCCAAGGAAAGCCGCGCCGGTGCTTGCGGAACCCTTCATCCTTTTCGACGACAGCCTGGCAGGCCGAGCAAAGCTCTTCGCCCGGCCGCAACGGCTGCATGTCGCCTGGCGCGCCGAGCAGGTCGCGCCATGCCTGGCGGCCATGGAGGCCGATCGAGCGGCGGGGCTCACGCTGGCCGGCTATGCCGCATATGAACTGGGCTACGCCTTGGAGCCGAAGCTCGCCGCCTTGATGCCGAGCGCGCTGACGGCACCGCTGCTCTGCTTCGGTGCATTCGAGGAAGCAGCGCCGGAAGCAGACGCCATAGCACTCCTCGACGAGGCCAAGGCATCAGCTGCGGAGACCAATGGGCCGGGACGCCCTGCCTGGTCGCTGGAGGACTACCGGACCCGCTTCCATAGGGCCTTGGACTATATCTTCGCAGGCGACATCTACCAGGTGAACCTGACCTTCCCCATCGCACTGGAGATCGGCGCGTCGCCATTGGGCGCTTATGGCAAGATCCGCCGCCGCCAGCCGGTGACTTACGGCGCCTTGGCGCGATTGGCTGGGCCGACGCTGCTTTCCTTCTCGCCGGAGCTCTTCTTCGAGGTCTCCGATCAGGGGCTGATCGAGGCGCGCCCGATGAAGGGTACGATTCACCGCGGCGCCGCGCCGGAGGAGGACGCCAGGCTCGCCACCAGCCTGGCTGCCGACGTCAAGAACCGCGCCGAGAACCTGATGATCGTCGACCTCCTGCGCAACGATCTCTCGCGGATCAGCAAGATCGGCTCGGTCAAGGTGCCGGCGCTCTTCCAGGTCGAGAGCTACCGTACGCTCCACCAGATGGTGAGCCGGGTTCAGGGGCAGCTGACCAGGCGGCTCGACCTTGCCGCGCTCTTCACCGCGCTCTTTCCCTGCGGCTCCATTACCGGCGCGCCGAAGATCCGCGCCATGGAGATCATCCGCGAGTTGGAGGCCGGGCCGAGAGGCGTCTATTGCGGTGCCATCGGATGGGTGGCCCCGGACCGGCCCGACCAACCTGCCGAAGGGCCGGCGATGCGTTTCAACGTGGCGATCCGCACGATCAGCCTGGACCAAGAGGGCCAGGCGCTGTTGCAGGTCGGCAGCGGCCTAGTCGCCGATTCCGAGGTGGAGGCGGAAGTACCGGGAATGTCTCTTGAAAGCGCGCTTCGCGACGAGCTTCGACTGATCGAAACCCTGCTCTGGACCAAAGACCAGGGCTTCTGGCTGCTGCAAGGCCACTTGGCGCGCCTCGCCCGCTCGGCCGGCGAGTTGGGCTTCGCCTATGAGGAAACCCGCATTACCGCCGCCATGGAAGAAGCCGTCGCTAACAGCAACGCCTCGCGCCTGAGGGTTCGCCTACTATTGGCAGCAGTTGGCGATCTCGAGGTCACAGCGAGCCCCTTGTCCGAGCCGAGTGGCGGAGAGGTCTGGCGCCTGGCCATTGCCGAGGAGCGGTTGGACCCTTCGGATTTCTTCTTGCTGCACAAGACGACGCGACGCCTGCACTACGACCGCGCCCGCGCGCAGCTCTGCAAACCGGTAGTCCCTGAGGGCCCCGACGAGGTCATCTTCCTCAACACCCGCGGCGAGGTCTGCGACGGCAGCATCACCACCTTGTTTGCCGACTTCGGTACGGGCTTGGTGACGCCGCCCTTGTCTTGCGGCCTCTTGCCCGGTGTCCTGCGGGCGCACATGCTAGAGACAGGCAAGGCTAGGGAAGCGGTTGTCCGCCGGGCGGACCTGGCTCGGGCCGAGCGGCTTTTCGTCGGCAATTCGGTGCGCGGCTTGATCTCGGCGCGAGCGCCCTCACCGTGATCGCCGCGCCAGCTCTTACGATGGCCGGAACTTGGAGAATTCCATGCAGCAGCTCTTGGTGATCGCGCACCTCTTTCCCCTGATCCTCTCGGGCGAAAAGACCTCGACCATCCGCTGGAAGGAATCGCGAATGCTCCTTGGGCCAATGCGCTATGTCTGCGAAGGCGATCCTTCACGATCCGTAGTCGTCGAGGTCACGCGCTGCACCGACATGCCCTTGCGGGAGGTGGCGAGCTTTCTGGGCAAGGCCGATGACTGGCCGGATGACGTGTGCTGGCCGGTATGCGCAAGCTCTACCCAGAGATCGAACTCCCGGACAGAGTTCAGGTCGTCGAGCACCTGCCCTCCAACAGATCGATGGCGGATGCCCCTGAAGCCTAAGGGTGGTTCAGCAGCAAGCCCACAATCGCCCGCGCATCGGCTAGCTTCGCTGTCTGGGCCGCTCATTACGTCTTGAGCGGGGTGAATGCCTAGGCCTCGCCATCACGGGGGAGGCCGCGCGTAGCCTCTTCCAGCCAAGGTGCCCGATCGAAACTGGCACCCATCAAGATGCCGGCGCGCACCTCTCCGACAAGTTCGTATCCTTCTCGCCGCTGATTGTCGAAGTAGAGCGTCTGGTCGGCGATCATGCTCGCTTTCGCGACCGTTCTCAAACTACGCGGGAACCGGCGCTCCTGTACGGCCTCATCAATGTCGTGCCCACCTTTCGCGACCCGGTCTTGGATCCGCTCTTTGGCAGTCGCCAGAGAAACGACGCTCACAAAGATCAAGTTCACCTGGTAGCCAGCGTCCTTCGCCGCTTGCATCGTGCGGACGATTTCTGAGCTCGTCAATGTGCTCTCTCTGGTGAAGGTTACCCTCTGAGCGATCAATCTACGGGTCCGGCGAAGCGTTTCTCGAGCGGCCTTCAATTGGTCGACCGGTCCTTCCGCGCCAAGTTCTTCTGCGATCGCGTCGAAATTGACGAATTGGCCGATATCGTAGCCCTGCGTAGCCAACTCGCGAGCGAGTGAAGATTTTCCAGAGCCGTTCGGCCCTCCAATCACCGTGAAGGTGGGCCGCTCATCATCCATTCAGGCTATTCAGCGGCTCGGTCGGTTTCGACAAGCGGCTCGATATGGCCGTCCGGGTACTCACGGACAAGTTGTCCGTCCTTTACGTAGGTGATTGGCAAACCAAGAGCGAAGCTCTCTCTGCGTGCTGCTCTAGCGGCCGCTTGGCCGATTCTTGCCAACTCCTGGCCCGTCAGACCGTAAATTGTACCCTGCTTTGACATTCCACGCCCTCAGTGACAGCGCGACTCAATAGGACAGATAGGACTTCCAAGCCAGACTTTCCATAGAACTGCATTAACTTCATTAGCCCATTTCTTCAACCAAAATGTGGCAAGTTCGCTGAGGTCTCAGAGATTCTCCGGCAAGATAGGGGGGTTGGCCATACCTCTCTATAATAGCTCACTCTTAGACTTCCACATTAGCTCATTCACGATCGCTCCCAAGAGGACCATCGTTGATTATCGATCCACGCCAGCTCAGGCATCAGACATCTCCAGAATCCTCGCCTTCAAAGACCGCCTGTTCGTCCAGCGGGGCGACGCGCAGGATGTTGGTCGTGCCGGGGCGGTTGAAGGGGACACCGGCGACCACGACGATGCGCTCGCCCTTCTGGCCGATGTCCAGGGAAAGCGCGCCGCGGACCGCCTCGATGACCGCCATCTTGAAGCGGTCGACCGGCGCCGCCTTCACGCAGCGCAGGCCCCAGACCAGGGTCATGCGGCGCGCCGAACCCTCGAAGGGCGTCAGCGCCACGATCGGCACGGCGGGGCGTTTCTTGGCCACGTTCTTGGCCGTGGTGCCGCTGAAGGTGAAGCAGCAGATCGCCTTCACGTCTATGGTTTCGGCGATCTCCTTGGCGGCGGTGGCGATGGCGCCCGAGACGGTGGCCGACGAGGGGGTGCAGGCGGCCTCCAGGATTTCGCGATAAAGCGGGTCGCGCTCCACCGTGACGGCCACCTGATTCATCGTCGCCACGGCCTCGAGCGGGAAGTCGCCGGCCGCCGATTCGGCAGAGAGCATCACCGCATCGGCCCCGTCGTAGATGGCACCGGCAACGTCCGAGACCTCGGCACGGGTCGGGACCGGAGCGGTAATCATGCTCTCCAGCATCTGGGTGGCGACGATCACCGGCTTGCCCGCCGCGCGGCAGTCGCGGATCAGCTGTTTTTGGATCGGCGGGACTTCGGCCAGGGGCATCTCCACGCCCAGGTCGCCGCGGGCCACCATGATCCCGTCCGAGGCCTCCAGGATGGCAGCGAAGTTCTTGACCGCCGCCGGCTTCTCGATCTTGGAGAGCACCGAGGCGCGCGCCCCGACCAGGGCCTTGGCTTCGCGCACGTCCTCCGGGCGCTGTACGAAGGAGAGCGCGATCCAGTCCGCACCCAGCGTGCAGGCAAACTCCAGATCGTCCTTGTCCTTGTCCGAAAGCGCCGCAAGCGGCAGGACCACGTCTGGAAAGCTGACCCCCTTGCGGTCCGAGATCTCGCCGCCGACCACGACCTGGGTGTCGGCAAAACCCGGCCCCAACGCCGTTACCTCGAGACGGATCTTGCCATCGTTCACCAGCAAAGTGGCGCCTTCAACGAGGGCGCCAAGCACGTCCGGATGGGGCAGTGCCACCCTCGAGGCATCGCCTGGCCGAACCTCGCTGTCGAAGCGAAAGAAGGCCCCCGTTTCCAGCAGCTGCGGTCCCGTCTCGAAGACGCCGCAGCGGATCTTGGGGCCCTGCAGGTCGGCCAGCACGCCGATCGGCCGGCCGAGCTCGGCCTCGATACTGCGGATGAACTCATAGCGCGCGCGCTGCTCGTCTTGCGTGCCGTGGCTCATGTTGAGGCGGAAGACGTCGGCACCTGCCACGAAGAGCGCCTTGATCGTCTCGCGGTCGGAGGAGGCGGGGCCCAGGGTGGCGACGATCTTGACCTGACGTTCTCGGTTCATGGCTGGCCCCCTTTTTAGGCGCGTCTTCTAAGTGATCAGGATAGCGCGGAAGTCGTTCACGTTCGTCAAGGTCGGACCGGTGATCACCTGATCACCCAAGGCGCCGAAGTAGCCGTGTCCATCGTTCTCCTCCAAGGCCTGCGCGAGGCTGCGGCCGACGGCTTGGCCACGCGCGATGCTGTCCGGCGTGACCACCGCGCCGGCTACCTCCGCCGCACCGTCGACACCGTCGGTGTCGCAGGCGATCGCAGAGATGCCGGGGCTGGCGGCAAGCGCCTCGGTTAGGCCCAGCAGGAACTCGACGTTGCGGCCGCCACAGCCCTTGCCGCGCAAAGTGACCGTGGTCTCTCCGCCGGAGATCAGGACGCAAGGCGCCGGCAGCGGCTGGCCGTGCTGGCGCACCTGCTGTGCGATGCCGGCCATGACCTTACCGACCTCGCGCGCCTCGCCCTCGATGGCGTCGCCCAGGATCATCGGCGTCACGCCGGCCTGGCGCGCCACCTCGGCCGCGGCCTCCAAGGAGGCCTGCGGGGCGGCGATCATCTGCCAGGCGGCCTGCGCCAGCTTCGGATCGTCGGGCCGCGGGGTCTCGTTCGCAGCATCGGCCAAGGCCGCAGCCACGGCGTCCGATGGCGTCAGCTGATTGCGGCGCAGGATCTCCGCGGCGTCCGCCAAGCTGCTCTCGTCACCGACCGTAGGACCGGACGCGATGACCGCAGGGTCGTCGCCCGGCACGTCGGAGATGATCAGGCTGACGGTCTTCGCCGGCCAGGCAGCTGCGGCCAACCGCCCGCCCTTGATCGCCGAGAGGTGCTTGCGCAGGCAGTTCATCTCGCCGATGGAGGCGCCGCACGCCAAGAGGTCGCGGTTGACCTGCTGTTTGTCGGCCAAAGTCAAGCCGGGCGCCGGCAAGCTCAAGAGCGACGAGCCGCCGCCCGAGATGAGGGCGATCATGAGATCGTCCTCGCCCAAGCCCTTGGCCAACTCGAGAATGCGCCCGGCAGCTGCCTCACCGGCCGCGTCCGGCACGGGATGGGCGGCCTCGACGATCTCGATCTGGCGACAGGGCACGGCGTGGCCGTAGCGGGTGACGACCAAGCCCTCCAGTGGCCCCTGCCAAGCGGCCTCCAGGGCTGCCGCCATCGCCGCCGAGGCCTTGCCGGCCCCCACCACGACAGTGCGGCCGCGTGGCGGTGGCGGCAAGTAGCCGGCCAAGACCTTGTCCGGCATGGCGGCATCGACCGCCGCCTGGAACATGGCGTTGAGCAGGTCTCTCGGGCTGGCCGTCATTCCGCCCCTCCCCTGGGTCGCCGCCCTAGGCGACCTTGTGATTGGCCATCATCTCCAAGGCCCGGACCATGGCAGAGTGGTCCCAGGCCGCACCGCCGTTGGCCGAACAGGCGTTGAAGAGCTCTTGCGCGGTCGCGGTGTTGGGCAAGGACAGGCCGATGGCCTTGGCACTCTGCAGGGCCAGGTTCAGGTCCTTCTGATGGAGCGCGATACGGAAGCCCGGATCGAAGGTGCGCTTGACCATGCGCTCGGCATGGACCTCCAGGATCTTCGAGGAAGCGAAGCCGCCCATCAGGGCCTGGCGCACCCGCTCCGGATCGGCGCCGGCCTTCGACGCGAAGAGCAAGGCCTCGGCGCAGGCCTCGATGTTGAGTGCGACGATGATCTGATTGGCGACCTTGGCCACCTGGCCGTCGCCGGCCTTGCCGACGTGGGTGATGTTCTTGCCCATGATCTCGAACAGCGGCTTGGCCCGCGCGAAACCCTCGTCCGAGCCGCCCGCCATGATCGAGAGCGTGCCGGCCTTGGCCCCGACCTCGCCGCCGGAGACGGGGGCGTCGACATAGTCGGCGCCAACCTCGGCCACCTTGGCGGCGAAGCCTTGCGTCTCGATCGGCGAGATCGAGCTCATGTCGATGAAGAGCTTGCCGGCCCCCAGTCCGTGGATCGCGCCATTCTCGCCCAAGAGCACCTCGGCGACCTGCGGCGTGTCGGGAACGATGGTGATGGTGACCTCCGCCGCCGCGGCTGCCTCCTTAGGCGTGGCAACGCTTCCGATGCCCTTCTCGGCCAGCCAGTCCGGCGGTGCCTTGTGGTGGGTCGAGGTGATGACCTCGTGGCCGGCGTCGATCAGATGTCCGGCCATGGGCGCCCCCATGATGCCAAGCCCGATGAATGCAATCTTCGTCATGCGCGTCTTCCTCCAGGTTGGTTAGGTTAGAGATCAGAGCAGGTTCACGTGAGTGGTGGGAAAGTGCGGCGTCCAGATTTGCAGACAGAGCCGGCAGATCTCTGACGCCTCCACTTTTCCGCCAACGACGCCGTCATGGCCGGGCTTGACCCGGCCATCCACGTCTTCAAGAGAGCTTATCATAGAGATCGTCCCATTCAGGGTTCTGCGCGTGGATGAGGCGTACCTTCCAGGTGCGCGACCAGTGCTTTAGATTCTTCTCGCGTTGGATCGCTCCGCGAATGTCGTCGTGGTGCTCGGCATAGACCAACCGGCGCAGGCCGTATTGCCTGGTGAAGCCGTCGCAGATGCCTTCGCGATGCTCCCAGACACGCCGACCGAGATCACTGGTGACGCCCACATAAAGCGTGCCGTCCGGTCGGTTCGTCATGATGTACACCCATCCGCCTGGCATGACGTGATCCTAGGCTCGGGATGCTTCAGAATCGCAACCAATACGTGGATGGCCGGGTCAAGCCCGGCCATGACGGGGTGTTTTGCATAGTGCTCCAACGGCGACAAGCGTGTCTCACGGGTCTTTCCGACATTTGACGCTCTTTCTTCGTCACGCTTTCCCACGATAGGGGGCATACCAGCCAAGGCCCTGGCTGGTTCCGGCCTTGGGTTTGTACTCGCAGCCGATCCAGCCGTCGTAGCCGATCTCGTCGAGATAGCCAAAGAGGAAAGGATAGTTGATCTCTCCCGTGCCGGGCTCGTGGCGGCCGGGCGTGTCCGCCAGCTGGATATGACCGATCCGGTCCAGGTGCATCTTGATGGTGGGCGCCAGGTCCCCTTCCATGATCTGCATGTGATAGATGTCGTACTGGATGAAGAGATTGTCAGATCCGACAGCTTCCAGCAGGTTTGCGGCCTGCCGCGTCCGGTTCAGATAAAAGCTGGGGATGTCGCGCGTGTTGATCGGCTCGATCAGCAGGCGGATGCCGGCGGCCTTGAGCTTGTCCGCGGCGTAGGAGAGATTGCCGGCAAAGGTCTCGGAGAGCACTTCGGGCGGCACGCCGGCCGCCTGATCGGCGCGGCCAGCCAGGCAGTTGACCTGGCCGCATCCCAGCGCGCCGGCGTAGTCGATGGCCTTCTCCACGCCGTCGCGGAATTCCGAGACGCGGTCGGGAAAGATGGCGATGCCGCGCTCGCCTGCGTCCCAATCTCCGGCCGGCAGGTTGTGCAGCACCTGGGTGAGGCCGTTATCTGCCAGCCGCTTGGCCAGCTCCGCCTTGTCGTAGGCATAGGGGAAGAGATACTCGACCCCGGCGAAGCCGTCCGCGCTGGCCGCGGCGAAGCGGTCGAGGAAGTCATGCTCGCCATAGAGCATGCTGAGATTGGCACTGAACTTCGGCATTCCTTTTCTCCTTGCTGGCCGCACGCGGCACTCAGGCCTTGACCAGTTTCGCGTCTTCCTTCTCAGCATCGCGGCCCATGTCGACCGGTTGCTCCAGTGAAAGATTGGGGTCGAGGCAGAGGATCTCTTCGAACTCGTTGATGTCGTCAAGCTCGGTGCCCATGGCGATGTTGGTGACCCGCTCCAGAATGAACTCCAGCACCACCGGCACCTGATGCTCCTCCATCAGCGCGTGCGCCTTGGCAAACGCGTCCTTGAACTCGTTGGGGCTGCGCACGCGCACCGCCTTGCAGCCCAGGCCCTCGGCCACGGCGACATGGTCGACGCCATAGCCTGGCGGCGCATCGCCTTCGTCGCCCGAGACGTTGATGTTCTCGAAGGCGAGGCTGACCTCGAAATCCATCTCCAGGCCCCGCTGCGACTGGCGGATCAGGCCCAAGTAGGAGTTGTTCACCACGACGTGCAGGAAGGGCAGCTTGTGCTGCGCGCCGACGGCCAATTCCTCGATCAGAAACTGGAAGTCATAGTCGCCCGACAAGGCCACGATCTTGGCGTCGGGACGCGCGGCGCGCACCCCCAGTGCCGCCGGCAGGGTCCAGCCCAGGGGGCCGGCCTGGCCGCAATTGATCCAGTGGCGCGGGTGATAGACCTTGAGGAACTGCGCGCCGGCGATCTGGCTGAGGCCGATGGTGGTGACATAGACGGTGTCGCGGTCGAACTCTTGGTTCATCTCCTCGTAGACGCGCTGCGGCTTTAGCGGCACCTCGTCGAAGTGGCTCTTGCGCAGCATCACCCCCTTGCGGTGCCGGCAGCTTTCTGCCCAGGCGCCGTAGTCCTTCAGCTGCCCCGCTGCCTTGCGTTCCTTGGCGATCTCGACGAAGAGCGACAGTGCTGCCTTGGCGTCGGAGACGATGCCGTAGTCGGGCGCGAAGACCCGGCCGATCTGGGTCGGCTCGATGTCGACATGGACGAACTTGCGGCCTGCCGTGTAGCAACCGATGGAGCCGGTGTGGCGGTTGGCCCAGCGGTTGCCGATGCCCAGCACGAAGTCCGATAGCCCGAAGGTGGCATTGCCGTAGCGGTGGCTGGTCTGCAGCCCCACCATGCCGGCCATCAGGTCGTGGTCGTCGGGAATGGAGCCCCATCCCATCAGGGTGGGGACGACCGGCACGCCCAAGGTTTCGGCCAGCTCAACCAGCAGATCGCAGGCATCGGCGTTGATGATGCCGCCGCCGGCCACGATCAAGGGCGTGTCGTGCGCCAAGAGCATGTCCAAGGCCTTCTCGCACTGCGCGCGCGTCGCCTTGGGCTTGAAGACATCCATCGGCTGATAGGTGTCGGGGTCGAAGTCGATCTCGGTTAGCTGCACGTCCAGCGGCAGGTCGATGTGCACCGGCCCCGGCCGGCCCGAGCGCATGAGGTGGAAGGCCTTCTGGAAGACGTAGGGTACCAGCCCCGCCTCCTTGACCGTGACTGACCACTTGGTCACCGGCTTGGCGATAGACTCGATGTCGACCGCCTGGAAGTCCTCCTTGTCCAGCTTGGCACGCGGCGCTTGGCCGGTGATGGTGAGGATCGGGATGGAATCGGCCGATGCCGAATAGAGACCGGTGATCATGTCGGTGCCGGCCGGGCCCGAGGTGCCGATGCAAACACCGATGTTGCCAGCCACCGCCCGGGTGTAGCCCTCGGCCATGTGGCTTGCCGCTTCCACATGGCGGGCCAACACATGACGGATCGTGCCCCGCTTCTTGAGCGCCGCATAGAAGGGGTTGATTGCCGCGCCCGGTACCCCGAAGGCACAGTTGACACCCTCTTTCTCCAACACGATCACCGCCGCTTCCGTCGCCTTCATCCTCGGCATGGTGTCCTCCTTGATTCGATTTTTTGGAAAATATTTCTGAATTACGGAAAAATCAATGGACATCGGAAGGAATTTCCACTATATGGAAAACACGCGATAGGGAGGCGATGAACGATGGAGCAGCCAATGGAGGTGAAGGCCCTGGAGCCCAAGCGTGGCAGAGGCCGTCCGCGGAAATCGGATGCGGAGCCCAGCGGCTCGGTGCAGTCCCTGGACCGCGCGTTGGGCCTCCTGAAGGTGGTGGCCGGGAACGATGCCATTTCACTGTCCGGCATTGCCGAGGCCTCCGACCTGGCGGCCTCGACCGTGCATCGGATCCTCTCCACCCTGGAGGCGCACGCCTTCGTCCGCCAGGACAGCGAGACCGGGCTTTGGACTATCGGCGTCGGTGCCTACAGCGTCGGCCAGGCCTTCGTGCGTACCCGCCGCATCGAGGCCTTGAGCCGGCCCGCCATGTGGGCACTGATGCGGGCAAGCGGCGAGACGGTGAACCTGGGCGTCCTGGAAGAGGCCGAAGCGGTGTTCCTGGGCCAGGTCGAATCGCCGGCCCCGATCCGTGCCTTCTTCCGCCCCGGCCGGCGCGGTCCGGCCTATGCCTCGGGCATCGGCAAGGCCTTGCTGGCGGAAATCGGCGACCAGCGTGTCCGCGCGCTCTATGGCAAAGCCCCCTTGCCCGCCTTCACCGAGGCCACCTTGCCGGATGCTGAGGTGCTGGTCGCCGAACTTGCGGAGACCAGGCGTCGTGGCTGGGCCATCGACGATGAAGAGCACACCGTCGGCATGCGCTGCATCGCGGCCCCGATCTTCGACGAGGAGAGCCGCGCGATCGCCGCAGTCTCCATTTCCGGCCCAACCATCCGAGTGACGGACGCCGCGATCGAGACCATCGCCCAGCACACCATCGCCGCGGCACAGGACATCACCAAGGAAATCGGCGGCGTCTATCGGCGCCTGGAGGGAGAGGCATGACTGAGAAAACGCAAGGCAAGAAAAGCAAGGCCGTGCCCGGCCAGGTGCAGTCACTGGTGCGTTCGCTGAAGGTCTTGAAGACGCTCGCCCTGCAAAGCGACGGCATGAGTCTCAGCGAGGTCAGCAAGGCGGTCGGCCTGCCGGTCTCGACCACCCATCGCTTGCTGACCACCTTGGAAGGCGAACGCTTCGTGCGCGCCAATCCCTCGAGCGGCGGCTGGACGATCGGCGCGGAGGCCTTCAAGACCGGGCTCAGCTTCCTGCAGACCCGCGACATCGCGGTCCTGGCGCATCCGCTGTTGCGCGGCTTGGCCCTGCGCTGGTCTGAGACCGCCAGCCTCTACGTCGAAGCCGGCGGCGAGCTGGTCTGCATCAGCCAGGTGGAATCCAAGCAGATGATGCGCGCCGTCGCCCGGGTCGGCGGCCGGGTGGCGATGCATTGCACCTCTGCCGGCAAGTCGATCCTGTCGCAACTGCCGGCGGGCGAGGTCTCAGCCGTCATCGCCCAGCATGGCTTGCCGCGCAAGACGACGACGACCTTGACCTCACGGGCCAACCTGGACGGCGAGCTCTTGCGGATCCGCCAGCAGGGCTGGGCGCTCGACGACGAAGAGCTGGTCGAGGGCGTGCGCTGCTGCGCTGCCGTGGTGTTGGATCACGAGCGCCGGCCGGTCGGCGCCATCTCGCTCTCCGGTCCGGTCTCGCGCATGCGGCTCGACATGCTGTCGACCATCGGCGCCGACGTGGCCGCAACCGCGCAGGAGTTGTCGCGCGAGATGGGCTACGGCGGCCCGGACATCGCATCAGACAGGCGCCAGGCGAGCAACGGCAGCCTAGGGCTCAGGGCTCACTAGCAAGGAACCATCGCTTGGGGTCGGCGATCAAACAACGGGGGCGACGGCTGATGCGTGTAAGGATGTCAAAGGCAGAAAGAGACTCAACTGTCGTTGCTGCCACAAATAAAAACTCACCTAGAACAGGTAAAGCGTACCGCATTTCGAGCCAATTTCATAACAGCTAGCCGTCATCGCGAGGAGCGATAGCGACGCGGCAATCCAGCGCATAACTTTGCGCAAAAAAAACCTGGATCGCCGCGTAATCGATCGCGATGACGAAGGACTGTACTGTAACGCACGCCGAACAATGATACGATGATTTTTACGCGTCAACAGTTCTTCAAGTACACCAAACGAAAGCGCCTCGATGTATCGACAGCTAGCTAGCCAAGGTCCGCCTGATCGGCTCCACCGCGCGCAGGCTCAAGGCGGCGATGGTCAAGGTCGGATTGGCGGCAGCGCTGGTGGGAAAGGCGGCGCTGCCGAGGATGTAGAGGTTTGGGTGATCGTGCGCCCGGAGGTCAGGATCGACCACGGCGCGGTCAGGGTCGTCGCCCATCCGCGCCGTGCCCATGATGTGATAGGCGCTGGCTGGGCTTTCACCGTGGTGCATCTCGCTGACACCCAGCGCCTGAAAGATCTCGCTGTGCGCCTGGACCGCTTGGGTGAGGCCGCGTCGCGCATAGTCGCCGACGCGATAAGCGATGCGCGGCCGCGGCACGCCATAGGCGTCGCGTTTGTCGGGATCGAGGCTGACGCGGTTCTGCGGATCGGGCAGTTGCTCGATCAGGGTGGAGAGCGTGACCTGGCGTGATGTCTCGGAAAAGAGAGCGTCATCCAAGGCCTTGCCTCTGAGCCCGCTCTTGACCAAGCGCCGCGCGGTCGTCAGCGGGGCGCCAGTCGGCCAGCTCCAGCCGCTGTTGTTGATCTCGATACGATGGGCCGGACGCTCCTTGCGGAAGCTGCCGGACCGGAAGCTGTCGATGCCGGACGTCGAGAGCGGGCCGCGATAGGGCCAAACCGGCTCGCGGGTGAGCGCCCACGACAGCTGGATCGGATGATCCATGAGATTGCGGCCGACCTGGTCCGAGCGATTGGCCAGGCCCTTGGGATAGGTCTCGCTCACCGAGTTCAGCAACAGCCTGGGTGTCTCGATGGCGTAAGCAGCCAAGACGAAGACCTTTGCCCGAACCTGGACCTCGCCTCCGTCCGCCCGCTTGACATGAGCGCGTTCGATGCGGCCGTCGGCAGCGGCTTCCAGCCTGGTCACCACGGCGGACTCCAGCAGGCGTGCCCCCTTCTTCTCGGCGGCATCGACATGGACGGTGGCGTCGTACTTAGCCTGGATCGGACAGATGGGGATGCAAGACGCGCTGCCGCAACACGGCGGCCGGTCTTGATAGTCGGTGGAGTTGCGCGCTTGCGGCGTCGAGCGCACCGCCGCATAGGGCGTTCCGGTCAAGGCCTTGGCAAAGGCGCGATCGCAGTAGCTGAGCGCGATCCCCGGCAGCGGAAACGCCCCGCTACGCGGCGAGCCGAGATCGTCGGAGGCGTCTCCGGCAACGCCCAACTCGGCCTCCGCCTTGGCGTACCAGGGCTCCAGCGCGGTGTAGTCCAACGGCCAGTCAAGCCCGCGGGCGAACTTGGAGCGCAAGCGAAAGTCATCCGGAACAAAGCGCAAGGCCGTCCCCAGCCAATGCCACGTGGTGCCGCCAACGACACGCAGGTATGTAGGATAAAAGGTGTCCGGCCCTTCCTGCACGTACCACTCGCCCTGCCTCCCAGAACGAGGGTGCGGGTAGAGTGGAGACTCGGGATAGGGCGATTCCGGGGTCTTGACAGCGGACGCCCAGAAGCGATCGAGCGCATCCGAACGGGCAATACGCGGGCCCGCATCGAGGAGAAGAACAGAGGCGTCGCCGGCAAGTTCGGACGCGACCAAGGCACCGGCGACACCGGCGCCGACAACGGCCACGTCAACCTCTAGCGTTTCGCTCATGGCAGGCTCACTCCTCAGGCGGATCGGCCCAATATCCCATGGCGCCGCCGCAATAGCCGGCCGGCTTGGTGTAGGACAGAACGCTCCAGACGAGGGCCTCGTCGTAAGTGACCAAACGGCTGCCCGCCTTGCCGGGCACCAGGCCCGTGTACCAGGCCGCAACGACCTCGTCGGCCGCCACAGTGTCGGCGCCTGGGGCTCCGCCATCGACCAAGCGCGACAGCTCCGCGCCCCTTCCTTCGCCGTCAAAGGCCGCGAGGAACTGCGCGGCCAGATCCGGATCAAGACTGCTCTTGCCCGTCAGCCGCTCCGACAGCCTTAGAAAGGCGTCAGGACCGATCGACGGCGCGGCCCGGGCGGCGCCCGGCATCCTTGCCAGAATCGCCGCTGCCGCACAGCCGGCCAAGAGGCTGCGGCGATCGACCTTGTTCGTCACTGGGGGTCTCCCGACTGATCCAAGCGCCCTTATCCCTATCTTGGGAAGGACCGGGCGCTCAGCAAGCCAAGAGCCGCTCTTCGAAGGGGGATCTCGTCAGGTTCTCGTAGCCGTTCTCGGTGATCAGCACCTGCTCTTCCAGTTTCACGCCTTCGCGCCCGCCGATGGCGCCGACGTAGGCCTCCACCGTGACCGTCATGCCGGGCTGCAGGCAGTCGTAGCCCGGCCGGTAAAGACCTGCTTGATGGTCCTCCGGGTAGTAGATAGCAGGAAACTCGTCGCAAAGGCCGACGCCGTGATACTTGCAACCGTAGCGCAGCGGCGTGAATTCCTCGCCCAGCAGATGCCCGCCCAGCGCCATCTCGTCGAAGCTGAGGCCCGGGCGCAAGCGCTCCATGTTGGTCTGCACATGCTCGAAGGCGATCTGATAGAGCCGACGCTGCTCGTCGCTGGGCTTGCCGTCGCCGGCGATCCAGGTCCGCGAGATATCGCAGCAGTAACCGTAGGTGCCGACCATGTCGGTGTCGAAACCGACCAGGTCGCCGGCCTGGATCACGCGCGGGCCGCACTCGTGGAACCAGGGGTTGGTCCTGGGCCCCGAGGCGAGCAGCCGGGTCTCGATCCACTCGCCGCCGCGGGCGATGTTGCCGCGATGGAGCTCCGCCCAGAGCGCATCTTCGGTCATGCCGGGCGTGAAGGCCGCCCGCATCTCCTCAACTGCCGCCTCGCAAGCCCGGATGGCACAGCGTGCAGCGCACACTTCGTTGGCATCCTTGATCACACGAGCCAATTCCATCACACGCTGGCCCGAGTGCAGCTCGACTCCGAGGCTCTGCAGGGCAAAGGCGCCTGGCAGCTCCATCTTGTCGACCGCCAGGCGGCGATTGCCGCCGCCATGCCGCCGCACAAGATCTTCGATTTCGGCGGCAAAAGCTTTCGCGGCACTATCCACCGTCTCGGCGTTGATGAAATAGAAGAAGGACGCGCTGGTCCTGACCTCTTCGATCAGCGGCAGGTGGCTGGTGAGGTGCTCGCAGCGGAAGAAGTCCCACAGCACCACCGGGCCTTCGGTCGCAATGAAGCAGGCGCGGGCGAAGTTGTGCGAGGTCCAGGACTGCATGTTGCTGCTGTCGGTCGCATAGCGGATGTTCAAGGGATCGAACAGCAGGATGCCACCCAGATCCAGTTCCCTTAGCAGACGGCGCACGCGCCCCAGGCGGTAGTGCCGAAGTGCTGCCAGGTCGGGCAGTTCCATGCCAAGCGCCGCCCACTCGTCGAAAGCCAGCTGCGTCGGCCCGATCTCCGCGCCGTCGTGCGGACCCTCGGACGCACGAGCCGGCCGCCGGCTGGGATCGATCTTGCGAGCCGGTGTTGCAGTCACAGTGGCGGTCATGACGGCTTTCCTCCCCCAGTGTCCATACAGAGCTGTATGGTACACTTGCATAGTCGCTGCCTTGGCACCGCTTTGGATTCGTCACATCGCTTTGCAAATCCGACCTGCAGGCGGGCATCGCCACGACCGTCGCCCCGGGCGGGGCGATCAGATGCCGTAGGTGTTGAGGAAGACCGACACCGAATCACGGATGATCCGCCCCATCTCTTCCTCGCCGACACAGACGCCGGAGAAGATCACCGGCCAGAAGGCCCGCGCCTTGATCAGGCCGATGAACTGCTCGGCTGCGAGGGTAGGCTCGGGCGTCTTCAGCGCGCCGGCGGCCGCGGCGTCGGCAATGAAATCTCCGAATACCGAGATCCGCTGCATCTTGCAGTTCATCTCGGCTGCCAGGACAGGGTCTCGCATGGTCTCGCCCACGACCATGCGGGCCAGGCGCATGAAGGAGGGATTGACCAGAAGCTTGCCCTCGGCCCAGCCCAGATCGTGCAGCTGCGGCTCGATGGGCCGCTCCGGATCGTAGCTGATGTCGAGCGCCAGTTCCGCTTCGACGGCCATCAGGTCCAAGATGGCGCGGAACAGGGCCTCCTTGCTCTCGAAGTGGTTATAGACCGTGCGTTTGGAGACCTTGGCCCTATTGGCAATGCGGTCCATCGAGGTCCCGGCGAAGCCAAGCTCTCGGAATTCCTCGACCGCCGCGTCGAGGATCTGCGCCCTCTTTTCGTCTGTCAGTGCCATTTATCCCGATGTTCCTGATGCCTTACCCCTTGAAGGTAAACTTAGCAGTTTACATATAGCGCCGCTAGGTGCAAAGTACACTACACCGAGCAGTTTACTGCTGTGCCCCTCTTGGGCAGCCTAAAGCAAAGGGAGAGGCCGATCCATGTCACTGAAGCTGACCGTCAATGGGGAGACCCGACGTGTTGCCGCAGAGCCCGGCACGCCACTGTTGTGGGTGATACGCGACGAGCTTGACCTAACCGGCACCAAGTTCGGCTGCGGCGTCGCCTCATGCGGCGCCTGCACCGTCCTGGTCGACGGGTTCGCCACCCGTTCCTGCCAGACCTACGTGGAAGACGTCGAGGGCGCGGAGGTCACCACCATCGAGGGTGTCGAGGGCCCGGTGGCGAAGGCCGTGCAGGAGGCCTGGCAAGAGCTGGATGTCGTACAGTGCGGCTACTGCCAGTCGGGACAGATCATGTCGGCCATCTCCTTGCTGAGCGAGGTGCCAAAGCCTACGGACGCCGACATCGACGCCGGCATGAGCGGCAATGCCTGCCGCTGCGCCACCTATCAAAGGATCCGCGCCGCCATCCACCACGCGGCCGCCAAGGCGGAGGGCTAGAGCCATGACCATTCAAGCAAGCCGCCGCAGTTTCCTCGCCGGCACCGGCGCCGCCGCCCTGGTGGTGGGCTTCTCGCCAAGAGGGGTCCTGGCCGCAGGCCAAGCAGAGGTGCCGTTCAATCCCTTCGTCACCATCGCTCCCGACGGCACGGTCACCGTGATCGCCAAGCACTTCGAGATGGGCCAGGGCACGACCACCGGCCTCACCACCTTGGTCGCCGAAGAACTGGACGCCGACTGGGACACGATCCAGGTCGCCTTCGCGCCCTCGGACAACAAGCGCTATGCCAACCTGGCCTTCGGTGCCCAAGGTACCGGCGGCTCGACTGCGATCGCGAACTCCTTCCAGCAGTATCGCAAGGCCGGCGCGGCCGCTCGCGAGATGCTGGTGCAGGCCGCCGCCGAGGCTTGGGGTGTTTCTCCAGCCGAAATCACCGTCGAGCGGGGCCGGCTTAAGGCCGGCGACAGAAGCGCTCACTTCGGCGCGTTCGCTGGGGCCGCCAGCCGGCTCACGCCCCCGCAAGAGCCGACGCTCAAGGATCCCTCCGAGTTCAAGCTCATCGGCGATGCCCAGCTGCCGCGCAAGGACAGTCTCGCCAAGACCACCGGCAAGGCCCGCTTCGCCATGGACGTGAAGGTGCCGGGCATGGTGACCGTGGTGGTCCTGCGTTCGCCGCGCTTCGGCGGCACGCTGGCCTCTTTCGACGCCAGCGGCGCGGAGGGTCTAAAGGGCTACGTCGGCGCCAAGGCTCTGCCCACCGGTGCCGGTGTCGCGATCTTCGCCAAGGATACCTGGTCGGCAATCCAGGCCAGAGATGCGGTGGTTGCCGAATGGGACTTCTCCGCGGCGGAGAATCGCAGCAGTGACCAGATGACGGCCGACATCCTAGCACTCTTGGACAGGCCGCAGCATCAAGCCCGCAAAGACGCCGACATGGCGGCCACCGGCGACGCCATCGCCCGGGCCGACAAGGTAGTCGAGGCGGAGTACACCTTTCCCTTCCTGGCGCACGCGCCGATGGAGCCTCTGAACTGCGTCATCGAGCCCACCGCCAAGGGCGTCAGGCTGCACGACGGCAGCCAGTTCCCGGCCATCACGCACCCTACGGTGGCCGCCATCCTCGGCCTCGATCCCGCCCAAGTCGAGATCGAGACGGTCTACGCCGGCGGCTCCTTCGGCCGACGGGCGACGCCGACCTCGGACTACCAGGCCGAGGCGGCCATGGCCTTCGCTCTCTTGGGCGGCAAGACCCCGGTCAAGCTGGTCTGGACGCGCGAGGACGACCTTGCCGGCGGCTACTATCGTCCAATGGCTGCGCATCGGGTCAAGCTGGGACTCAGCGATGAGGGCGACCTCCTCGGCTGGGACCACCGCATCGCCGCCAAGTCGATCTTCAAAGGCACGCCCTTCGAGGCCATCCTGGTGCACGACGGCATCGACGAGACCTCGGTGGAAGGCGTCGCGGACACGCACTACGCCATCCCGGCCCTCTCGGTCGGCCTCAGCGACGCCGAAAGCGCGGTGCCCGTGCTCTGGTGGCGATCGGTTGGCCACACCCACACCGCCTTCGTGATGGAGACCATGGTCGACCTGGCCGCCGAAGCGGCCGGCAAGGATCCGGTCGCCTTCCGGCTGGCTCTCTTGGAGGGCGACGATATCGACCGCCGCCGGCTTGCCGGCGTCTTGACGCTGGCCGCGGAAAAGGCCGGTTGGGGCGAGCCCCTGCCCGAGGGGCGCGCTCGCGGCGTCGCGGTGCACAAGTCCTTCGACAGCTACGTCGCCGAGGTGATCGAAGTGGCCCTGGAGGAAGACGCGGTGCGCATCGAGCGCGTCACCTGCGCGGTCGACTGCGGGCTTGCGGTCAATCCCGACGTCATCAAGGCACAGATGGAAGGCGGCATAGGCTATGGCCTGGGCGCAGTCATGCGCAACGAGATCACCTTGAGCGACGGCGAGGTCGATCAGTGGAACTTCCCCGACTACGAGCCCTTGAGGATCGCCGACGTCGGCCGAATCGCCGTTCACATCGTCCCCTCGCAAGAGGCACCGACCGGCGTGGGAGAGCCCGGCGTGCCGCCGGCCGGCCCGGCGCTCGCCAACGCCATCCGTGCTGCCAGCGGCAAGCGGGTGACCCGCCTGCCGATGACCAAGAGCGGCGTTCAGTTCGTCTAAGGAGTATCAGGACAGGTCCGCCTGCTGCACAAGCAGCGGGCGGACCCGCTCGCTGGCAACGACGGTCCTACCCGTCGTAAGGTGCGGCCGTCTCTGCACGCAATCGGCCGGTGCGCGGGTCGGCCGTTCCGGCGCGCCACTCGCCGAGCGCAGCCGAGACGCTACCGCCGAAGAGCGCCACCGCCCAGGCCAGCTCGAGCCACAGCAGGGCAAAGGGCAAGGCCGCGACGGCCCCGTAGATCGTCTGATAGCTGGAGACAAAGACGATGTAGTAGGCGAAGCCCGCCTTCAGGATCTGAAAGAGCACGGTCGCCACCAACGCGCCCGCCGCTGCGTCACGCATCGAGGTGCGCCGGCTGGGCGCCAGCCAAAAGACCAGGGCGAACCCGAACCACTCCAGCACTACCGGCAGGAATGTGCGGAAGTGAGAGATCTCTTCGGCCAGAACGTCCCCGTACTGGGCACGCGTCTGGGCGGCGACCTGCGCGGAGATCGACAGCGCAAAGGCGAAGAGCATCGGCCCCAAAGTCAAGATCGTCCAATAGGCCATGAAGCGCACCGCCAGGCCGCGCGGTCGGCTGACTCGGTAGATGGCGTCGAAGGACTCGCTCACCGTGTGCAGCAGCATCATTGCGATGAAGGCCAGAAAGAGCACGCCGAAACCGGTCAATTGACGCGCCTTGGCGATGAAGTCGTTCACCGCCTCGGCAACACTCTCCTCCACTGTCGGTACCACATAGCTCAAGAGGCGGGCCTGAACCTCTGCCTGCATCTCCTGGAAGGTCGGAAAGGCCGACAGGAGGGTGATGCCGATGGTAATCAAGGGCACGATGGCCAGGGCGGTCTGGAAGGATAGGGCGGCTGCGCGCGTAAAAAGCTCGTCGTGCCAGAAACGCAAACTGACATAGCGCCAGAAAAGCCAGGACGCCAGCAAGCGATAACGGGCCCACTCAAGCAAAGACTCCAGCAGTCGAGGCAACTTGAGCCTGGCGAGATCGCCGCGCTGCTCCGCCCTTTCCCGGCCGTTCTCCAAGCGCACCTTGCCTTTGCTCCCTTTTGCCCTCGCAAGGCAGCATAGCCTATTTGGCTGCACGTAATTAGCCCGATGGCACGGCGCAAGGAAAGGAACGCGGCGGTGTCGCCTGAAAAGCACCCGATTTGAGGTAAAAGACTCCCCTTTCGGTCCGCTCCTCGCGACCGATCGCGCAGCCTCATCCGGACGCCAGTTTCCCCTTGCAGCCAGGACTGTGATGGTCTAGCTGACATGCTGCAGTGCACATGGGATAGCCGCAGCACTTGCCTTCAACGGCTGGCTCATTCAATTCGGCCGTGACGGTTTACGCGCGTGCTGACGTGTGCAGTTTTAGATCACGTGAAGAGCTCAGGTGTTGCGGGCTCACAGGATGGGGGACGATATGCTCGCCAGTGACGAAGACTTCAACTTCCCGAACCTTGCCACGCCCGACGTTCCCGACATTAGCGACCGACCGACGAGGGATTCCCTGAACAAGGCCGTCGAAAAGAGCCAGTGCGCCTACATCCGCACCGGGCTCGATGAGAACCCCAATCTCTTGATCGCGTTCATGACCTTTTACGGGAAGCTGGGCCTCGACCTGCGCACCTTGATTGATGCGGCCGAAAGCTCCAAGCACGATATCCTGGTGATCGGCGACACGCGTCGGGACTTCCTGCTGCAGGGCGTCGAGAAGTGGGACATGTCGCTCTTCGAGAGCGTGGCGGCCATGGCGCGCTTTGCCGAGTCGCACGGCAAGCAGGTGATGGACCTGATCGGGCATTCCAGCGGCGCCATCACCGCGCTGACCTACGCGCCGCTGATGAAGGTGCGGCGCTGTATCGTCTTCAACCCCTATACCAAGTTCAGCAACGTCGAGGTGGATCCCGACTCCATCTACGTCAATCTGACGAAGAACGTTCGCCACCTGATCGTGGAGCAGAATGTCCTCAATCAGCCGGAGGGCGAGCGCGAGCAGTTCCTGGAAGCGAGAAACGCAATCGCGCAGGCCCGCTTCGACACGGAATTCCACATCCACTTTTCGGCCGCCAATCTGGTCAACCGCGTCCAGGCCAGGCAGGTCTCGGACCTGCCCAGCGTGACGTTGCATGGGCACGAGTATCGCAAGCACAACCTGACGAACTTTCTGCATCAGGAGGGGCTGCTGAAGGGCGTCCTGTCCGACGCTCTCTCAGCGGAGCCGGTTCCGGCAGAAGAAAACGCCTAAGGGGACTCTGGCTTCGGAGAGGACTCGCCAAGAACAGCGAGCCATCTCGAAGCAGACCCGGCTTTAAGGAGCGTCTCGGACCCGTCCGGTCTGAGACGCTCTTGCTTTGTCAGTCCTTGATCTCGGCGATGCAGTCGATTTCGACTGCCACATTGAAGGGCAGTCCGCCGGCGGAGACCGCGGCACGGGCATGCCTGCCCTTGTCGCCGAAGACCGCGACCATCAGGTCGGACGCGCCATTGATGACTTGGGGCTGCTGGGTGAAGTCGGGCGTGGCATTGACGAAGCCACCCAGCTTCACGATGCGGGCGACCCGATCGAGATCGCCCGCGCAGGCCTGCTTTAGCTGGGCGATGATGTTGACGGCGCAGAGCTTGGCTGCCTCCTGTCCGTCCTCCAGGCTGACCTCGGCGCCCAGCTTGCCGATGTACTGCGGCTTGCCGTCCTTCAAGGTAACTTGCCCGGAGACGAAGACCAGCACCCCGCTCCTCACCCAAGCGACATAGTTCGCTACCGGGGCCGCCGCCTCGGGCAGCGCGATGCCCAGCTGCTGCAGCCGCGCCTCAACCTCTCCAGCCATCTTCGCCACGCTCCTTCTCTCTGGTCATGCCTGCCAGGCGGCAAGCAGCGAAAGCCGCAGCATAGCCAAGCCATGCTGCGGCCACCACTGAAAGGGTCGGCTTGATGCGCGGCCGTTGGGATCAGGCTTACGAGCAGCCGCTCGTGCCGCCGCAGGTGTCACACTTGAGGCAGGTGCCGTTGCGCACCAAGGTGAAGTTGCCGCAAGCGCCGCAGGGGTCACCTTCATAGCCCTTGAGGCGCGCTTCCTGCACCTGGCGGGCCCGGCTACCGCCCGGCGGAACGCTGGAGAGGCTGACCTCGGCTGCGACCGCGGCAAGGGGGTCGCCCTCGCCCGCCGCAGCGTCGGCGACCAGCGCCGCGGCCTCGGCGGAAATGCCGGCACCGCCCTGCAAAACCGTCAGCTTGGAGCGGACGTAGCCGGTCGATGTTACCTTGCGCAGGCTGTCAGCCAGCTCGGCACCCTCTCTCTCGCCCTTGCCCATGGCGTCCGGCAGCGTCTCTTGCGGCTCTACATGCGCCAAGTCGTGCCGCTCCAAGTAGGAGATCGCCAGTTCGCGGAAGATGTAGTCCACGACCGAGGTCGCCATCTTGATGGCATCGTTGCCCTCGACCAGCCCGGAGGGCTCGAAGCGGGTGAAGGTGTAGGCCTCGACAAACTCCTCTAGCGGCACGCCGTATTGCAGGCCGATGGAAATCGCGATGGCGAAGTTGTTCATCAGCGAGCGGAAGGCGGCGCCTTCCTTGTGCATGTCGATGAAGACCTCGCCCAGGCGGCCGTCCTCGTACTCGCCGGTCCTGAGATAGAGCTTGTGGCCGCCCACCACCGCCTTTTGGGTATAGCCCTTGCGACGGCCCGGCAGGCGTTCGCGCTCGGTGACGCGGCGCTCGACCACGCGCTCTATGACACGTTCGACCACCCGCTCTGCCACCTTGCTGGCGCGTTCGGCCAAGGGTGCTTCGATGAGCGCCTCGACGGCGTCTTCGTCTCCCTCCGCACCTTCCAGCAGCTGGGTCGCCAACGGCTGCGAGAGCTTGGAGCCGTCGCGGTAGAGCGCGTTGGCCTTGAGGCCCAGCGTCCACGACAGCTGATAGGCCTCCTTGCAGTCCTCCACCGTGGCGTCGTTGGGCATGTTGATGGTCTTGGATATCGCCCCGGAGATAAAGGGCTGGGCGACCGCCATCATGCGGATGTGGCTCTCTACCGACAGGAAGCGCTTGCCCCTGCGTCCGCAGGGCGTCGCGCAGTCGAAGATCGCCAGATGCTTCTCCTGCAAATGCGGCGCACCCTCGACCGTCATGGCGCCGCAGCAATAGGTGTTGGCTTCCTCGATCTCGCTTTTCTTGAAGCCCAAGGTCTGCAGCATGTCGAAGCCGGGCTGCTCCAGCTCTTCGCCCGACAAACCCAAAGTCTCGGTGCAGAAGGCCTCGCCCAAGGTCCACTTGTTGAAGGCGAAGCGAATGTCGAATGCACTCGCCAGGCTGCCCTCCAGTGCCTCGAGCGCGGCCTCGGTGAAGCCCAGGCCCTGCAGGCGGGCATGGTTCACACCCGGTGCCTCTGCCAGGGTCCCGTGGCCCACGGCATAGCGCACGATCTCTTCGATCTTCTCGTCATTGTAGCCCAAACCGCTCAGCGCTTCGGGAACCGTGCGGTTGATGATCTTGAAGTAGCCGCCGCCGGCCAGCTTCTTGAACTTCACCAGCGCGAAGTCGGGCTCGATCCCGGTGGTGTCGCAGTCCATCACCAAGCCGATGGTGCCGGTGGGCGCAATCACCGTGGTCTGCGCGTTGCGAAAGCCGTTGATCTCGCCCAAGGTCACCGCCAGATCCCAGGCCTCGCGCGCTGCGCGCACCAAGGCCGGGTCGGGCGCATTGGCGTCATCCAGCGGCACCGGCTTGATCGAGAGTCCCTCGTAGCCCTCGCCATAGCCAAAGGCGGCACGCCGATGATTGCGCATCACCCGCATCATCTGCTCGCTATTGTTCTTGTGCTCCGGAAAGGCCCCCAGCTCGCCGGCCATCTCGGCCGAGGTGGCGTAGCTGACACCGGTCATGAGTGCGGTGATGGCACCGGCCAGCGCCCGGCCCTTGTCGGAATCGTAGGGCAAGCCCAAAGCCATGATCAGCCCGCCGATGTTGGCATAGCCCAGGCCCAGGGTCCGATAGTCGTACGACAGCCGCGCGATCTCTTGCGAGGGGAACTGCGCCATCAGGACCGAGATCTCCAAGGTCACGGTCCAAAGCCGCACGGCATTGGCGAAGGCAGGGATCTGGAAGCCGCCCTCCTTGCCGCGGAACTGCATGAGATTGAGCGAGGCCAGATTACAGGCCGTATCGTCCAGGAACATGTATTCCGAGCAGGGGTTGGAGGCGCGGATTGCGCCGCCGGCCGGACAGGTGTGCCAGTCGTTGATCGTGGTGTGGTACTGGATGCCGGGATCGGCCGACTGCCAGGCCGCCTCGGCAATCTGTTGCCAGAGGTCTTCGGCCGGCAGGGTCTTGGAGACCTTGCCGTCGGTGCGGCGCTTCAACTGCCAGTCCGCCTTCTCGGCGACGGCCTGCAGGAAATCGTCGGTCACCCTGATGGAGTTGTTGGCGTTCTGGCCGGCAACGGTGAGGTAGGCCTCGGAATCCCAGTCGGTGTCATAGGTCTTGAAGTCGATCTTACTGCGGCCCTGTCGCGCCAGATCGATCACCCTGCGAATGTAGTTTTCCGAGACGCCCAGCTCGCGGGCGGTCTTGATCGCCGACTTGAGGCTGGTGTTGGCCTTGGGGTCGAACGCGGCCGCACCCAGCTCGGGCTCGGAGCGGCAGGCCTCCAGCACGGCGTTCAGATGCTTGCGGCAGATCTTCGATCCGGCAACCAGCGCTGCCACCTTCTGCTCTTCGATCGCCTTCCAGCCGACGAAGGTCTCGACGTCGGGGTGATCGATGTCGACCACCACCATCTTGGCCGCGCGGCGCGTGGTGCCGCCCGACTTGATGGCCCCGGCCGCCCGGTCGCCGATCTTCAGGAAGGACATGAGGCCCGACGAGCGCCCGCCGCCGGAAAGCGGCTCTCCCTCGCCGCGGATAGCGGAGAAGTTGGTGCCGGTGCCCGAGCCGTACTTGAAGAGCCGGGCCTCGCGCACCCAGAGGTCCATGATGCCGCGCTCGTTCACCAGGTCGTCGCCGACCGACTGGATGAAGCAGGCATGCGGCTGCGGGCGCTCATAGGCCGAGCCGGAGCGCACCACTTCGCCGCTGCGCTCGTCGACATAGAAGTGGCCTTGGCTCGGCCCGTCGATGCCGTAGGCCCAATAGAGGCCGGTGTTGAACCACTGCGGCGAGTTGGGCGCCGCGATCTGCTTGGCCAGCATGTAGCGCATCTCGTCGTAGTAGGCGCGCGCATCGTCTTCGCTGTCGAAATAGCCGCCCTTCCAGCCCCAGTAGGCCCAGGTGCCGGCAAGGCGGTCGAACACCTGCTTGGCCGAGGTCTCGCCGCCGCTGCGCTCCCCCTCGGGCATTTCGGCGAGCGCCGCCTTGTCGGGGATCGAGCGCCACAGCCAGGCCGGCACGCCCTTCTCTTCCACCGGCAGGAGGCGCCGCGCGACGCCAGCCTTGCGAAAGTACTTTTGCGCGATTATGTCCGCCGCCACCTGTGACCAGCCGGAAGGAACCTCGACATCCTCGGCGCGAAACACAATGGCCCCGTCGGGGTTGCGGATCTCGCTGGCAGTCTTGCGGAACTCAATGCTGGCATAGACGTCCTCTTGCGGACGCGTGAAGTGGCGGGTGATGCGCATGCTCGTCTAAGTCCCCTCTGCCTCGTCGCTCCGTACGCACAGCACCACGAGGCCTTGTCGTTCCGGTCGACATCCCAACCCTTTGGGCCGCGGCGTCATTCGGCCTCCAGCGCACACGAGTCGTCCCCGCATTCAGCGCTTTGCCCCTAGGTCTGGCGTGTCATAGAAATTAGACCACAAGATCTTGGGTTGCGCCAGCGGATTTAGTCCCCGATTTCGACCAGCCTACATGATATTGTGCTTGACGCTATACCTCGTGGCGTCCTCTGTGGACAGCCCTGGGACTAACTATCCCTTGCGGCCTACCAGCAGGAGGAGAGCGCCCAAGACAAGCCCGGCGCCCAGCCACTGCCAGGCGCTAAGGCTCTGTCCCAGGAACAGCCAGGCGATAAAGACGGTCAGCAGCGGCTCTGTATTGAACATCATGGCCGCAGGCCCTGGCAGCGCGCGCCGCACAGCCGATAGTTGCATAAGAAATCCGGCGGCGAAACAGAGGCAGGCCAAAGCCAGACTGCCCCAGCCCCAGGGCGAGGCCGGAATTACCAAGGAGCTGTTGCCCAAAAGCAACAGCATTACAAGGGCAAAGGCGGCGAAGTTGATATGGACCGCGAGACTCAAGGTGTCGTGCTTCAAAACCAGGATCCGGCCGCAGATGAAGAGGGGAATGCAGGAGAAGGCAGCCAAGAGCGCAAAGCCTATTCCCACCGTGTCTAGAGTCGCGAAGTCGGGCCCGAGCGCCAGCGACAGGCCGAGGAATCCCAGTGCCACGGCAAGCAGCAGCCAGAGCGAAGGCGCACGACGCTGCAGCAAGCTCTCGCTCAAGGTCACCAGCAGCGGAAAGAGATAGAAGATCAAGACCGCCAGCGAGACCGGGATATAGCGAATCGAGGACATGTAGCCGATGGCGGTCCCGATCGAGCCCAGCACCATCCCGGCCAACAGCATGAGACTGCTGGCCGGCAGAGCGAGCGAACGCCGCGTTATGAGCGCCAGGGGAAGGATCACCAGGCTGGCGAAGAAAAAGCGGGCCGCCACCAGGCTCGCGGGCTCGTTGCCGTGCTGATAGGAGATGCCGGCCATGACGGCCGACAGCGAATAGGCTGCGGCTGCCCCGGCTGCAAGGGCCAGGCCCAGCGTCTTGTTGCCTCCTTCGGCCACCCTAGCCTCGCTCCCTATTGTCACCCAGCCGCCGGCGCCCGCGTCCAAGCAGCGCCGAGGCCTGGACGCTCGTCCTCGACCGTGCCTATAGTCCCGCCGGTGACACTGCCTCAAGGGAGCACGCGCGCATGGGCGCCTCGATCGGAACGCGCCTCTTCACAAAGCTTCGAGGCCACTTCGTCGGCAAGGACGAATTCGGCAACAGCTATTACAAGTCGCGCGGCGCCGGCGTGCATGCCGACAGCCTGCGCCACGAGCGGCGCTGGGTGATCTACAAGGGCGAGGTCGAGGCTTCACGGGTGCCGGCGGAGTGGCACGCCTGGTTGCACCACACCACCGACGAGACCCCGCCGGAGACGATCAAGCGCCGGGCTTGGCAAAAGCCGCACAAGCCCAACATGACGGGAACGCCAGAGGCCTATCGCCCGCCCGGCCACACCTTGATGGGCGGCAAGCGGGCCGCATCCGGCGGCGACTACGAGCCTTGGACGCCGGACTGAGTCTAAACCGGGTCATCACAAGAGAAAGGTTGCGCCCATGCGGCGTGAAGTCATGGAGGTTCTGGCCGGCATCGCGGTCCTGCTGATCGCCGGCGGCGCGGTCTTTCTGGCGTTCCGGAGCTCGGGCGTAGAAAGCGTGTCGGGCTACAGCATCGACGCCGAGTTCGACAACGTTTCCGGCGTCAACCTGGGCACCGAGGTCAGGCTGTCCGGCGTCAAGGTGGGAACCGTCGTCGGCAAGCGCTTGGCCCGACAAGGCGATCTGGCGATCCTGACGCTCTCCATCGGCGCCGATTACCGCATCCCGGAGGATAGCCGCGTGCGCATCCTCCCAGACGGCCTGTTGGGCAACGCCTATGTCCAGCTAGAGCCGGGCGGCGCCTTGGAGGACATGGCGCCGGACAGCTTCGTGTCCTTTGACCGCACCCAAGGTGCCATCAACGTCGTCGACCTGCTGTCGCGTTTCGTCGTGCAGGGGGTCGAGGCCGGCCAGCAGGGACAATAGGGCCGGAGCGGCGGCATGCGGCGCAACATCATCGAAACGGTGCTGGCGGGCGTGGTGCTGCTGGTTGCCGGATTCTTCGTTATCTTCGCCCTGAACCTGACCGAACGGCGCAGCAGCGATGCTTATGACATCAAGGCCAACTTCGTGCAGACGCCGGGTCTCTTGGAGGGCGCGGCGGTGCAGGTGGCCGGCGTGCCTGTGGGCTATGTGTCGCGCATCGCCGTCGATCCGGTGACCTTCGACGTGGAGGTGCGCATGGAGATCGACCAGGAGGTCGGCCTGCCGACCGACAGTAGCGCGTCCTTGACCGAAGACGGCGCCTTGGGCGGGACCATCGTGCAATTGCATCGCGGCGAGGCCGACACCAATCTCGAGATTGGCGGGTTCATCACCAAGACGGAGAGCCCGGTGAACCTGGTCGACCAGATCGGACGCTTCATCTACGGGTCCGACCTTTAATCGAGAGCGCATGAGAAAGCGAAGGCCGGAAAAGGGCGATGAGCGAACAAGGTGAAAAGCAGGGCTTCGTGCCCCCGGTCTGGCGCCACCCCGACGGCACCTCCGTCTCTTGCCTCGAGAAGATCAAGGTCTTGAACGAGAATCTGGAGGAGTTGCACCAGATCGCACAGGACGCTTTGGAGGATGGCCTCCTGATCGGCTGTGACGAGCGCCAGCTGCGCGAGACCCTGCACGGGCTCGTCGACTCGCTCTCAAACCCCTATGCGCGCCCCAATGCCCGGAATGGCAAGCGATGAGGCTTTGGCCGGCTCTGTTCTTTGTTGCCGCGCTTTGCGGCCTCGGTGTCTCCGCCAAGGCCGAGGCAACCGGGGCGCTGTTGCAGGGTTTGGACAAGATCACCGCCAAGACCTTCGCGTTCGAGGCGCCCTTCAACCGGCCGATTCGCTTCGGCCACCTCGAGTTGGTGGTGCGCACCTGCGTGGCCCGCCTGCGCGCGCAAGCGCCCGAGCGGACGGCCTTTGTGGAGATCTACGAGGCCAAGCCCGGGCAGGAGAAGGTCCGAGTCTTCAGCGGTTGGATGTTCGCCTCCGCCCCCTCGATCTCCGGCATGGAACACCCCGTCTACGACGTCTGGGTGGTCGGCTGCGCCGGCATCGAGGGCGATAGCCTGAACAAGGCGATCCCCGTTCTGGAGGCGCTGGAAGACGAGGAGGCGCCCGCCGAGGACGCCCCCGTCCCGGAGGATTAGGCGACACCCGAGACCCCTTGCAGCCGCGGCCCCTTCCATGAAGGCTGCAAGCCCACCCACGAGCACAGCATTCCATTCGACAGGTCAGGGAGAACAGCCGTGTCCGAAGCCAAGACCGCCGCCTTTGTCGGCCTGGGAGTCATGGGCTATCCCATGGCCGGCCACCTGCAAGCCAAGGGCTTTCACGTGACCGTCTACAATCGCACCGGCGAGAAGGCTGCGGCCTGGGTTGAGCAGCACGGCGGCAGCAAGGCGGACACGCCCGCCGCGGCGGCGGCCGAGGCCGACATCGTCTTTTGCTGCGTTGGCAACGACAACGACCTCGAAGAGGTGACCCTCGGACCCGACGGCGCCTTTGCCGGCATGCGATCCGGCGGAATCTTCGTCGATCACACCACGGCGTCTGCCGATATCGCCCGGCGCCTTTCGGCAGCCGCCAAGGAAGCCGGATTCGGGTCTCTCGATGCGCCCGTCTCGGGCGGCCAGGCCGGGGCGGAAAACGGCATCCTTACCATCATGGTCGGCGGCGAGGAGGCCGACTTCGCCCGCGCCAAGCCGATGATGCAGGCCTATGGCCGCGCTGTCACCCTGCTCGGCCCGGCCGGCGCCGGTCAGCTCACCAAGATGGTGAACCAGATCACCATCGCCGGCCTGCTGCAGGGCCTCTCCGAAGCGCTGGTCTTCTCCGAGAAGGCAGGCCTCGACAGCAAGCTGGTTCTGGACGTGATCTCCAAGGGGGCGGCGCAGTCCTGGCAGATGGAGAACCGGGGCACGACCATGATCGACGACAAGTTCGACTTCGGCTTCGCCGTCGACTGGATGCGCAAGGACCTGGGCATCTGCCTTTCCGAAGCCAACCGCATGGGCGCGCCCTTGCCGGTCACCGCCCTGGTCGACCAGTTCTACAAGGACGTCCAGCAGATGGGCGGCCGGCGCTGGGATACCTCCTCGCTGATCCGCCGGTTGCGCTAGCTGGCGGGACGTCAAAGTGGGTTGGCCCGCCTGGCGCGGGGAGAGGTGAAGGCTCCACGCGCGCGCTTCGCTTGAAGGCGCCCTTAGAAACCTCTAAAAGAATTGCGCAATTCCTTGGGTAGATCTCGCACCCGGGGAAACCCGGTTGTCGGGAGGAAGGCGTGATCTACCGTTTCGCGGGATGCGATTTGGACGTGACGCGCCACAGACTGATCGTCGATGGCGCCGAGCGGCGGATCGAACCGCAGGTCTTCGATCTCTTGCACCTGCTTGCGCGGCGCTCTGGAGTTCTGGTCACGCGCGAGCAGCTGATCGAGCAGATCTGGGGCGGGCGCATCATCTCGGAAGCTGCCGTCGACGCCCGCATCAGCGCCGCGCGCCGCGCCGTCGACGACGACGGCAAACACCAGCGTGTGATCAAGACGGTGCCGCGCCGGGGCATCCAGCTGGTTTGCGAGGTCGAGCTGATCGAGGCACCGGATGGCGACGAGCCGCAGCGCGATTTCTCGGCAGTGAGCGCCGAGCCGCCGAAGCGCGCGGCCAGCGACCCACCGGCGAGCCTCTTGGCGGCCGAGCCGCAGCAACAGGAGGCGGCCGACCCCGCCCAGGTCCCTGACAACGACGATCTCGATTTGTCACTACCTAAGCAGCCCTCGATCGCGATCCTCCCTTTCGACAAGTATGGCGACATTGAAGAGCACGTGGCCTTCAGCGAAGGATTGGGCCGCGACATTACCGTGCGCCTGGCGCGAACCCGCTGGCTCTTCGTCAGCGCGCGCGCCAGTGCCACCAAGTTTCAAGTCGCCCGGAGCGATCCCGCAACAATCGGCGCGCGCCTTGGCGTGCGCTATCTGCTGCACGGTGCTCTCTTCACAGCCGGCAAGCGGCTGCGCCTCTCGGTGACGCTCACCGACGTGGTCAACGCCCGTGCTATTTGGGCCGAGAGCTTCCAACGCCCGCTCGACGATATTTTCGCATTGCAAGACGAGATTACGGCCCTGGTGGTGGAAGCCGTGGAGTCCGAGATCGAACTGAAGGAGCGGCAGCGCGCGATGCTGCTGCCGATCGCCTCGCTCGATGCCTGGAGCGCCTACCACCGCGCTTCCAGCCACCTCTACCGCTTTCGCGCCGAAGACTTCGATATCGCAGAGCACTTTCTCAACCTCGCGGCCAAGCTTGACCCGCAAAGCGCCCGGGTCTTCGCCGGCCTCTCTTTCCTGCACTGGCAGCGCGCCCTGCTGGACCTGACGCCCGATCGCGAGGGTGCGCTCTCCAGGGCCTTCGACTTTGCCCATCACAGCCTCTCGCTCGACCCGCGCGATGCGCAAGGGCACTGGGTGCTGGGGCGCGCCTACCTCTTGGCACACGACTTCGAGCAGTCGGTGCGGGAGCTGAAAACGGCCGTCGAGCTCAACCCCAACTTCGCAAACGGGCAGTATTCCCTGGCCTACGGGCTACAGTTCGAAGGCTCCTCGGCGAAGGGCTTCCCGCATGTCGACAAAGCCAGGCGCCTCAGCCCCTACGACCCCATGACTTTCGCCTACTTCACCGCCCACGCGGTGATGCACGGCCTCACCGGAAACGTCGAGGCTGCCGCGACCTGGTCGAGCCGCGCTGCCCGCCAACCCAACGCGCATTGCCACGTGCTGACCATTGCCGCCTGGTGCCACCAGCAGGCCGGCCAAAGCGAGGCGGCCGAGCGCTATCTTAGACGCCTCAAGGAATCCCGGCCGGACTATCGGCGCGAAGACTTTTTCCGGGCCTTTCCTTACCGGGAAGCGGAACGATCCGTGATCGAACGCTCTCTGGTGGCGCTCCGGCTTTAGACCAGCGGGTCGCGCCTCACATAGCGACCGTCCCTCAGCTCGGTGAAGAGCTCGCCGATCTGCGGGTGGCCCACCGGCTCGCCGCTTTCGTCGGGCACCAGGTTTTGCTCGGAAACATAGGCGACATAGGTCGTTTCTGCATTCTCCGCGAGCAAATGGTAGAAAGGCTGATCCTTCTTGGGCCGCACCTCGGTGGGGATCGATTCCCACCACTCCTCGGTGTTGGCGAACTCCGGATCGACGTCGAAGATCACGCCGCGGAAGGGGTAGACGCGGTGACGGACGACGTCGCCGATATCATATCTGGCCTCTCGCTCTTGCATCTCCGCCTCCTTGCATGACGCTTCGCTCTCGCACCGAATGAATTAGTCCGCTATCAAGGAGGCTGCAAGCCACGGCTGGGTGTAGGGCGCAAGAAAGACAGCCCTGATAAAAGGGGGGCGGCGCGAAGTCCCGCCCGTTGCGCAGCCTGAACCGCAGCTCGACGCAAGGGTATTTGACGGAGGATTATCGACCGATGGCCGCGCGCCGCTATCTCATTGCCGCCGTAGTGCTGCTGCTCTTGAGCGGCGGCGCCTACTGGCTGTGGGAAGCCTATCTGAAGCGCGCGCCGGAGGCCGGCAGCAATTGGGGCGACTATCCGGTAGCCGTCGAGGCGGCAGCGGTGGAGATCGGCCGCGTGGTTCGGCGAATCGAGGCCGTCGGCACCTTGACGGCGAACGAAGAGGTGCTTTTGCGCCCGGAGATCGACGGCCTGATCACCGACATCGGCTTCCGCGAGGGCCAGGCGGTGGCGGGCGGCGACGTGCTCTTCCGCCTGGACGACACCCTCTTGGCGGCCGAATTGATGACCGCCGAGGCCGATCTGGCGCTGTTCGAGCAGAACCATCGACGCGCCTTGCAGTTGCACAGCCGCGGCGCCGGCACCGAACGCTCGCGCGACGAGGCCGTGGCCGACCTGGCGCGCGGCCGGGCCAATCTGGCACTGGCCAAGGCGCGCCTTGCCAAGACGGTGATCAAGGCGCCCTTCGACGGCATCCTCGGCCTGCGCGAGGTCTCGATCGGCGACTATGTCCAGGAGGGCGAGCCCCTGGTCCGGCTGGAGCAGGTCAATCCCATGAAGGTCGACTTCCGCGTGCCGGAGCTCTTCCTAGCCGAACTCACCTCCGACCAGGCGCTTAGCCTCACCGTCGACGCCCTGCCTGGCCTTACCTTCGAAGGTCATGTCATCGCGCTCGATTCGCAGGTGGACATCAACGGCCGCGCCCTGGTGCTGCGCGCCCAGGTGCCCAACGACATCGGCTATCTGAAGCCAGGCCTCTTCGCCCGCGTCGACGTCATCCTGGAGAGCCGCGACGACGCCATGCTGATCGAAGAATCCGCCTTGGTGCCCAGCGGCCGCAGCCTCTTCGTCTACAAGGCCATCGACGGCAAGGCGGTGCGCCAGCTGGTGGAGACCGGCCTCTATCGCGACGGCAAGGTGGAGATCCTGAGCGGGCTCACGCCCGGCGAACTGGTGATCACGGCAGGCCAGGTGAAGCTGCGCGAAGGCAGCAAGCTATCCCTGCCCGAAGGGCTTGCCCAGAAGACGGATAGCCAGAAGACGGATAGCCAGAAGACGGACGAGGAGAGCGCTAGCCAGTGAAGCTCTCCGACCTCTGCATTCGCCGGCCGGTCTTCGCCACCGTCCTGAACCTGCTGATCCTGCTGGTCGGCGGCGTCGCCTTCTTCTCGCTGGGGGTGCGCGAGTACCCTAACATCGATGTGCCCACCGTGACCGTCAGTACGACCTACAAGGGGGCCAATGCCGAGATCGTCGAGAGCCAGGTCACCAAGCCGATCGAGGACAGCCTGGCCGGCATCGAGGGCATCGACTTCATCACCTCGATCAGCCGCGCCGAGCGCAGCCAGATAAGCGTGGTCTTCAAGCTGGACCGCGATCCCGACGCCGCCACCTCGGACGTGCGCGACCGGGTCGGGCGCGCGCGCGGCCGGCTACCGGACGAGGCCGACGAGCCGATCATCTCCAAGGTCGAGGCCGATGCCCGGCCGATCCTCTATCTGGCCTTCTCCAGCGACCGCCACGACGACCTGGAGGTGACCGACATCGCCGACCGCCTGGTGCAGGACCGTTTGGCCGTGCTACCCGGCGTTGCCGAGGTGCGGATCTTCGGCCAGCGCCGCTATGCCATGCGCATCTGGCTCGATCCGGCGCGCCTGGCAGCCTACGGGCTGACCACCCAGGACGTGGAGGATGCGCTGAGGGCGCAAAACGTGGAATTGCCGGCCGGCCGGGTGGAGGGCAGCGACCGCGAGCTCACCGTGCAGGCGGCCACCGACCTCAACTCGGTGCGCGACTTCGAGGCGGTCGTGCTGCGCAACGTGGATGGCTATTTCGTGCGCCTGGGCGACGTCGCCCATGTCCAGATCGGCCCGCGCGACGAGCGCCGCATCGCCCGCTTCAAGGGCCGAAATGCCGTGGCGCTGGGCGTGGTCAAGCAGTCGGTGGCCAATCCCTTGGAGGTGACCAGGGCGGTCCGCGAAGAGGTCCCGAACATCGCCGAACTGCTGCCGGAAGGTATGGAGGTTCAAGTCGCCTACGACTCGACCGTCTTCATCAATGCATCCATCGAGTCGGTCTACAAGACCATCGCCGAGGCGGTCGGCCTGGTGGTCTTGGTGATCTTCGTCTTCCTGCGCTCGCTACGCGCCGTTCTGATCCCCCTGGTCACAATTCCGGTCTCCATCATCGGCGCCTTTGCCCTGATGGCGGCGCTCGGCTTTTCCATCAACACGCTGACCCTGCTCGCCTTCGTCATCGCCGTCGGCCTGGTGGTGGACGACGCCATCGTCATGCTGGAGAACATCTACCGCCATATCGAGAACGGTCTTTCGCCTATCGCCGCCGCCTTCAAGGGCAGCCGCGAGATCGCCTTTGCCATCATCTCGGTCACCATCACGATTGCCGCCGTCTTCGTGCCGGTGGGCTTCACCGAGGGTCGCACCGGACGCCTCTTCACCGAGTTTGCGCTGACCCTCTCAGCCGCGGTGCTGATCTCCGGCTTCATCGCGCTCACGCTCTCGCCGATGATGTGCTCGCGGCTTTTGACCAAGCAGACCTCGCGCAACGTCGCCTTCAACCTGATCGAGCGCTTCTTCTACCGCATGGAATTGAGCTATCGCTCCAGCCTGGCCTTCGCGCTCTCGGTCAGGCCCATGGTGCTGGTCTTCTGCGGCATGGTCGCGGTGGCCACCGTCGCGCTCTACAACAACCTGAATGAAGAGCTGGCGCCGCGCGAGGACCGCGGCTACTTCGTCGGCTTCTTCTCCGGGCCCGAGGGCGCTACCGTGGAGTTTATGGACGGCTATGCCCGCGAGATGGAGGCGATCTACGCCGACATCCCCGAGGCGCAGCGCTACTTCGTGGTGGTTGGCTGGCCCACCGTCTCGCGCGGCATCTCCTTCATCGCAATGAAGGACTGGGCCGATCGCGAGCGCAAGACCGAGGACATCGCCAAGGAGGCGAACGGCCAGCTCTCCGGTGTCAGAGGCCTGCGCATCTTCGCTATCAATCCCCAGTCCCTGGGCCAGTCCAGCCGCAAGCGGCCGGTCGAGGTCATCGTGCAGACCACCGGCAGCTACGAGCAGCTGGAACGCACGATCGACGCCGCCATCCGCCGAATGGAGGAGCACGGCGCCTTCACCAACATCGACGTCGACCTGAAGCTCAACAAACCGGAGCTGAAGGTCGAGGTGAACCGGGAGAAGCTGGCCGACATGGGCATCGGCGTCGATGCGGTCGGCCGCACCTTGGAGACCATGCTGGGCGGGCGCGAGGTCACCCGCTTCGAGCAGGACGGCGAGCAGTACGACGTGGTGGTGCAGCTGGCCGACCTCGATCGCCGCAACCCCGACGATCTGACCCGCATCTACGTGCGCGGGCAGGACGACCAGATGGTGCAGCTGTCCAACCTGGTGAAGGTGGTCGAGACCGTGGTCCCGCGCGAGCTCAATCACTTCAACAAGCTGCGCTCGGCCAAGATCGAGGCCAACCTGGCCGAGGGCTATGCCCAGGGCTTTGCCTTGGCGGAAGCCAAACGCATCATCCAAGAGGTCGGCGGCGAGACGGTGCAGATCGAGTTCGGCGGGGCGGCCAGGGAGTTCTTCGCCTCCTCCGACAGCCTCTATCTGGCCTTCGGCCTGGCCGTCCTTTTCGTATTCCTGGTGCTGGCCGCCCAGTTCGAGAGCTGGATCGACCCGGTCGTCGTCATGGTGACGGTGCCCCTGGCCATGGTAGGCGCCTTGCTGGCCCTCAACCTCACCGGCGGCACCTTGAACATCTATAGCCAGATCGGCCTGATCGCGCTGGTCGGCCTGATCGCCAAGAACGGCATCCTGGTGGTGGAGTTCGCCAACAGGCTGCGCCAGCAGAAGGGGCTGGAGATCCGCCACGCGGCCTTGGAGGCGGCGACCTTGAGGCTGCGGCCGGTCTTGATGACGGCGCTGTCGCTGATCTTCGGCGCCCTGCCCTTGGCCTTGGCCGAAGGTGCCGGGGCCGAGAGCCGGCAGCAGATCGGCTGGGTCATCGTCGGTGGGATGGCGCTGGGCACCTTCTTCACGCTCTACGTCATCCCCACCGTCTACAGCTATCTCGCCGCCGGCCGCCGCTTCGATGAAGCCCGCCTGACCGCCGCCGAAGCCGAAAGCGAAGCGGCCGGGCTGGACGACGCCGACCAACCCGCTTAAAGCAAGGGCGCGCTAGAGCAAATCCCGAGCTGATGGACTCATCAGCGACGACGATTTGCGTGGTTAAACAACAAGCTAGAGTGCATTGGGCGAGCCTTTGCGAGCCGAAAGTACTCTAGAGACCGCGAGGGGGAGACGCCCATGGCCGCAGACAAGGGTGATGATCTGGCTTGGGCGCGCGGCGAGGACGAAGCCGACGCCGCGGTGCGCGAGGAGACCCTGGCCACGGTCAGAGAGCTGATCAAGGCCCAAAAGCGCAAAGAGCTGGTCTATCGGCTGAAGCGCTGGGACCCGATCGACCTGATCGACCTCTTGACTTACTTGCGCTTGAGGCATGCCCGGACGCTTTACTTCTGGCTGCCCGACGGCCCCTCCTTGCGGGTCTTGGCGGAACTGCGCCCCGAGATACGCGACGTGCTGTTCCAGGACGAGACCGTCGAGCGGCTGATCGCCATCTTCAACAAGCTGCCGGCCGACGAGGTCTCGGCCGCGCTTGACCGCCTGCCGGACAGCCTGGCCGAGACGCTGCTCGAAGGGCTCAAGGAGGCAGCGGCCATCCGCGCCCAGCGCGATTACGAGTCGGAAACCGCCGGCCGCGTCATGACCCGCAAGCTCTTGGCCTTGCCGAAGGAGACCAGCGTCGGCGAGGCCGTCGCCGTCATCCGGCGCAACGCGGACTTGCTGGGCGACCTCACCACGCTTTACGTCATCGACGACGAGCGCCGCCCCTTGGGCCGTATCCGCGTGAGCTCTTTGCTGCTCTGGCCGGATGAGACCAGAGTCGCGGAAATCATGGACAAGAAGATCTACTCGGTCAGTCCGGCCGACGACCAGGAGGAGGCCTTGCGCGTCGCCATGGAGCGCGACCTCTCCTCCTTGCCGGTGGTGGATGACCAGGGCCGGCTGATCGGACGCATCAGCGTGAAGCAACTGCGCCGGATCCTGCGCTCGGAAGCCGAGGAAGACATGATGCTGATCAGCGGCGTCTCGCCCAAGGCCGAGAGCAACGATTCGGTCTTTCGCATCATCCGCGGGCGGCTGCCTTGGCTCCTGGCCGGCCTGATCGGCGCCAGCATCGCCGCCACCGTGGTGGGCTCCTTCGAAGAAGAGCTGGAGGCCGCCGCCATTCTGGCCGCCTTCATTCCCGTCTGCATGTCGATGGCCGGCAACTCCGGCCTGCAGGCCTCCGCGGTCGCCGTCCAGGGCCTCGCCAACGGAACGATCTGGGAAGGCGACACCATCTGGCGCGTGATAAAGGAGTTCCTGGGCGCGGTCTTCAACGGTGCCATCGCCGGCCTCATCGTCGCCGGCCTGGTCTTCCTGGCGACCTTCGCCATCACCATCGACAATCCCCACCTGCTGGCGCTCTCGGTCTTCTGCTCGCTGGTGGCCGTCACCACCATCGCCGCCGTGGTCGGCTCCACCGTGCCTTTGATCCTCAACAAGATCGGCATCGACCCGGCGCTCGCCACCGGCGTCTTCATCACCACCAGCAACGACGTCCTGGGCGTCCTGGTCTTCTTCCTGATGGCGACAGCATTCTATTTTTAGGCGCTATCTTTCAGCGAATTTGGCACTTTGGTGGTAGGCGCTGCTGCGCCCAAGTGCGATTATCAATTGATGTTGCTTGTCTGATCTGGTTTACTCAAACATAGATTGCAGAATTAGCAGTATATTGATCGGAGAAACGGCATGGCGATCATCTTTGGCACTGCTGGCGAGAACAACACGCTACGGGGCACCAGTCTGGCGGATCAGATCTACGGCTTGAGCGGCAGCGATCGGCTGAAAGGCCGCAGCGGGAACGACTCGCTTTTCGGCGGCAGTGGGGACGATGACGCGTTGATCGGGGATTCCGGCGCCGACACGCTCTATGGTGGCGACGGAGATGACGGCGGACTCCGTGGTATCGAAGGCCCCGACATTATCTTCGGCGGCGATGGAGATGACGAAGTCCTAGAGGGCGGCGACGGTAACGACACTCTGTTCGGAGGCTTGGGCGACGACGGTGTTTTTGGCGAAGCGGGTGACGACCTTCTCTTCGGAGGCAGCGGGAGCGATAACATCGATGGAAGCCGCAGCAACATCAACCGAGACGACTTTGGTCGTGACACCGTGTATGGCGGCAGTGGAGTTGATGATATAAGAGGGGGTTTTTCAGACGACAAGATTTTTGGCGACTTTGGTGATGACTCAATAACAGGCGGTAACGGCAATGATATTGTCTATGGCGGTGAAGGCGATGACAAACATAAAGAAAGAAACTACAGGGAAGGCAGTGGGGATGATCGCCTTTTTGGCGACGACGGTGAGGACCTTCTCCGTACCGGATTAGGTGATGACAAACTCTATGGTGGCTCTGGAAATGATGACAGGTTCTCCGCCGGCTCCGGCGCCGACCAGCTCTTCGGTGGGAGCGGGAACGACAGCTTTTTCTACGGTGGTTCCGGTAACGACGAGCTGTTCGGTGGTGATGGTGATGATACGCAAAGCGGCGGCCCTGGGAACGACCAGGTGTTCGGCGACAATGGCGATGACCTACTGAGAGGCAGAGATGGGATTGACGAGCTGTTCGGTGGCTATGGGGATGACGAACAGTTCGGTATGACTGGGAATGACTGGCTGTTTGGCGGTTATGGTGATGACGAACAGTTCGGTGGCAATAACAATGACGAGCTGTTCGGCGACGAAGGGAATGACCAGCTGAACGGAGAGAACGGGTCGGACGCTCTCTTCGGTGGTATCGGCCTGGACAGCCTCTACGGCGGCAATGCCGCGGATAGTGCGTACGGCGGTCTCGAGAACGATTTCATCCGCGGCGGGGCAGGCGCCGACGAAATCCACGGGGACGATGGGGCGGACTGGCTCTTGGGCAAGGCCGGAGATGACTCTCTTTACGGTGGCACCGGCTTCGACGCCCACCTCGATGGTGGCAGGGGCGACGATCTCGTGCGGGGCAGGCAAGGCAACGACGAGATCTTCGGTGGGTCCGGCGACGACGTGATGCAGGGTGACGCCGGACGCGACACCCTCTTCGGCGGTGGCGGTAACGACATCTTCGCAGTGGCCCGGCAGGGCAAGATCCAGGCGGGGGAAACCTACGACGGCGGTGAGGGTACGGATACCTTGGCCCTGGAGGAAGGCGCCACCATACCGGCAGGCGTCGTGCTGGAAAGCATCGAGGTCACTCTCTTCACCATCGGGGAATTCGCCTTCTTCAACTAGCCGGCGCGGCTCTCATCGGCGAGCGCCGGATCGGTGGCGGTTGGCAACAGCGTGTTTTTCCCCGGATTGATCCTCTGCAGTCCGGTTTAGATCCCGTGCCACCTCATAGGCGATTTCTGTGAAAAGCTTATCAGCCTTAACCCGTCATGGCCGTGCTCGACACGGCCATCCACGTCTCGCCGTCGTCGCCCAAATCTCCAATAGCGTGCGGCGGGGCCACGTGGATCCCCGTGTCAAGCACGGGGATGACGATAAAAGGTTGATAATACTGAAAAATCAATTTAGTCCGGTTCGCTAAACCGGACAGCAGCGGGATTGATCGGAGGAGGACGTCCGCAAAGCTCTCAATGCGCTTCTGGTAGCCGCCGTTGCGCGCCGGCCCCTGATTGAGCGACACCCCTATCGGCGCTTCAAGCAGTCAGGCCCCAGGCCTGCCCAGCATCTCCATCAGCCGTGCCCGGTCGCGCTGCTCGAACAGGGGGTCGGTGGGGTTCATGACTTGGCTTTCCAGCTCCAGCCAATGCTCGTGCGTCAAGGTCTCCAGCGCCAAGGGAAAGAACTCCAGCTCCTCGCGGCGCATGTGCAGGCGATAGAAGCGCAGGTAGGCACCGACCTTGCGCGGCAGGTCCTCTTCCGCCGCCTTGTCGCCCTCGGCCGCTTCGGAGACCAGCCGAAAGACGTCCCGTGCGGCCCCGGCCATCACCATGTGCTCGGCGCCCAAGTCCTCGAGTGCTGCCGCCGCGTCGGGCGCATGGGTACAGAGCGCGTCGTAGATCAGGTCCTCCTTGGGATGGTGGTAGGCGCCGGGGTAGGTCTCGCAGTACTGCAGGATCTCGGCCAAGAGCGAGTAGTCGGGATCACCGGGCTGATCCAGCTGCTCCTGCATCAAGAGCAGCAGCTCGCGCATGGATTGATGTTCCTTCAGCAGGACATCGACGAGGGTGAACATCGCTAGGCTCCAGCCCTTTTCGTTGTGCGGAGGCGCAGCATGGCGCAGCGCCCCCTCGAACCGCATTGATCCGCGTCAATGAGCAAGGCCTTGCGTCCTTTGGGCAGATCGGCCAAGGCGCCCAGCCAGTCCTAGACGATGAACTTGGTGAAGCCGCCGTCGACGTTCCAGCAAGCGCCGGTGACGAAGGCCGCCCGATCCGAGGCCAGGAAGGCGACGACACCGGAGACCTCTTCGGGCGTGCCGTAGCGCGGGATGATCAGCAGCTGTTTAGAGAGGTTCTCGAAGACCTCTTCCTTCGTGTCGCCGGCGGTGCCGACGAGGCTCTCTTCGGCCACGCGCTCCCACAAGGGGGTCCGGATCAAGGCCGGATTGACTGCGTTCACCCGAATGTTGTGCGCCGCCAGGTCAAGTGCCAGGGTCTTGGTCATCGCCAGCACCGCCGCTTTGGCGGAGTTGTAGTCGGCCATGCCCGGCAGTCCGCTGTGCCCGCTGACCGAGGCGACGTTCACGATGACGCCTTTGTTCGCCTCCTTCATCACCGGGACGACCTGGCGGGTGGTGCGCACCGCGCTCCAGAGATTGACGTCGTAGGTGGCGGCCCAAGTCTCGTCCGGATCCTCCACGGAACGCCCGACCGCCGCGTCGCCGGCGTTGTTCACCAGGATGTCGATGGTGCCGAAGCGGTCCTTGGCCGCCTGGACGAAGCGCTCGATATCCTCCGGCTTGGTCATGTCGGCCTGAACGGCGATGGCCTCGGCGCCGGCTGCTTCGAGCGCCGCCCTGGTCGCCTCCAGCGGTTCAGCGCGGCGCGCGCAGATCGCGACTTTGCAGCCCTCCTGCGCCAGCTCCATGGCGATCGCCTGGCCGATCCCTAGGCTGGATGCAGTAACCAGCGCCACGCGTCCCGTCAGGTTCAAATCCATCTTCGTCCTCCCTTCGAATTTGGGGTATGAAGTATTGCGACGGGCTGTCTCGGCTTCAAGCAATCCTTTCTCTCACGTCACGGGGGAAGATCGGGCACGCATTCACCGGGCTGTCGCGGCAGGGGGATCCGATGCTAATTTTGGAGGGACTGACAGCGGGTTACGACGATGTACCAATTCTTCGTGACGTCGATATGACCGTCGAAGAAGGGGAGATCGTCGCGATTGCCGGGCGAAACGGTGTCGGCAAGTCGACCTTGGCGAAGGCGATCGCCGGGCTCATCCGCACGACCGCGGGGACCAAGCGCTTCGCCGGTCAAGAGGCAACCCGCTTCGATCCGCGCAGGATGGCCTTGGCCGGGCTCGGCTACGTGCCCCAGGGCAGAGAGATCTTCACACGCCTGACGGTTCAGGAAAACCTCATGATGGGAGACATGGTGGGCGGCAGCCAAGAAGCGCCCGGCTACGAGGCGGTCTACGCGTGGTTCCCGATCCTTGAGAAGCGCCGAACGCAGAAGGCGGGAACGCTGAGCGGCGGCGAACAGCAGATGCTCGCGATCGGCCGCGCACTGGTGGGCGGGGCCAAGCTGCTGCTCTTGGACGAGCCGTCCGATGGCATCCAGCCTACTATCGTAGCAGAAATAGCTCAGGTACTCAGGCAGGAGAATCAGAAGAACCGCCTCACAATCCTGCTGATCGAGCAGAATGTCGGCCTTATTCTCGATACCGCACATCGCTGTCTTGTGATGGAAAAAGGCAGCATTACAAAAGAGATGCGCCCCAGCGCCCTGGCAGACCCGGAAACGGCAGCACGGCTACTCGCCATATGACGCATATCTACTGCAGAGATACAACCCCCCAAACAAGCGGCTTTACAAGCCTCCCCGTCGATGATGTGATCACATATACGGGTTGCAGTTAGGCAATCCGACTGTTGTTCGTGACGAGAGCGAGAGTGCTTGGTTGTCCGGATCCAAGCGTCATCGCAACCGCTCTCGCTCAAGTGGACGGGGAGGAAGTGAAATGATGACTAGGATTCTGGGTCAGGCGATGGCCGCAACGGCGGCCGCCGCGCTCTTGGCTTGTGGCGCGTTTGGCGCTTCTGCGGCAGACAGCATCAAGATCTGCGTGATCGACGATCATTCCGGTGATTTCGCCTTGCCGAACATACCGAAGACCCATGGCGCCGAGTTGGCGGTGGCGGAGATCAACGCAGCCGGCGGCATCAACGGAACGCCCTTGGAGCTGATCCACTATGACGGGCAGTCCAACGTCAAGCGCTATCAGGAACTGGCCCAGCGCTGCATCCTTGAGGACGAGGCCAACGTCGTCATGGCCGGCTACACCAGCTCCGAGCGCGAGGCGGCCCGGGCCGTCGCGGTCAAGAACAAGACCATCTTCTGGCACAACAACCAGGGTGAAGGCGGCATCGCCGACAAGTATTCCTTCTTCACCGGCCCGACGCCTGAGCAGCAGATTCTGACCGGCGTCGAGTACATGATCGACCAGTACGGCCCGAAGATGTACGTGCTGGCGGCCGACTACGGCTTCGGACAGGTGAGCGCGCTCTGGACGCGCGTGGCCGCAGGCCTCAACGGCGGCGAGGTGGTGGGCGAGGAGTTCATTCCGCTCGGCAATTCAGAATACGCGGCCTCGATCGCCAACGTGCAGAAGGCGCAGCCGGACTTCATGGTCCACTACCTGGTCGGCGCCAACCAATCGCAGTTCTATCCGCAGGCCGAGGCGGCCGGCTTGAACCTGCCGGCGATCTCGACGGTCAACCTGCAGCAGGGCTATGAGCACAAGCAGTTCCCGCCGCCGGCGCTGGACGACATGTTCATCCCCGTCGCCTACATCGAGGAGATCGACACCGAGGCCAACAAGACCTTCCTGGCCGCCTTCCGCGCGATGTTCCCCGACGAGCCCTACGTCAATCAGCCGGCGCGCTGCGCCTATGTGGCCGTGAACATCATGGCCGAGGCCTGGCGACGGGCCGGCACCACGGACACCGATCAGGTCATCTCGGCCCTGGAGAGCGGGATCACCTTCGATGCCCCGGAAGGCCGGGTGCTGCTGGATCCCGCGACCCATCACCTGACCATGACCATCCGCATGGCGGAGATCGACGACAAGCATCAGGTGGCCTGGGTGCACGACTTCGGCCCGATCGAGCCCTGGTGGCTGCGCTCGCTGGGCGTGAACCTGGTGCGCCAGGACGATGCCAAGCAGTACCTGCCGTGGGACGATCCGCGCTTCAAGGCCTATCAGCCCAAGCAGTAGCGCTTGACGGCCGTGCAGGCGGGGCCGGGCACCGCCTGCACCCACTCTTGAGGGTCTTTCGAGGCGCGAGGCGAGCGAGGAGCGAACGGTGGACGCCCTATCCGCGATCGTGGCCTTCCTCTACCAGTACCTGGACACGATCGCCGTCTTGGGCCTGTCGGCCATCGGGCTGATCATCATCTTCTCGATGATGGGCGTCATCAACATGGCGCACGGCGAGATGATGATGATCGGCGCCTACGCCACCTCCTTCAGCTACTACGAGGCCGCCATTCCGGTGCCGCTGGCGGTCCTGCTGGGCGGGCTCGCCGCCGGGCTGGCCGGCATCCTGATCGAACGCCTGATCATCCGGCGCTTCTACGGCCGGCTCTTGGCCTCGCTGGTCGCCACCTGGGGCCTCAGCCTGATTCTCAGCCAAGCAGCGCTCCTCCTGCTGGGACCGCAGATCAAAAGCGTCCCCACCCCCTTCGGCAGCTTTGCCGTGGGCGAGCAGAGCTTCGCGGTCTATCGCGTCGTCATGTTCGCCGCCGCAGCCCTGCTGATCGCCGCCGTGTGGCTCGTCTTCAGCTACACGCCCTTCGGCGTGAAGGCGCGCGGAACCATGGAGCGGCCGGAGATGGCACGCGCGCTCGGCGTCAATACCCAGCGGATCTACGCCATCACCTTCGGCATCGGCACCTTCCTCGGCGGGATCGCCGGCGGACTCTTCGCCTTGACGGCAAGCATCGGCCCCTTCATCGGCCAGAACTACACGGCCCAGGCCTTCATCACGGTGGTGGTCGGCGGGGCCGCGGACATCTTCACCGGTCTTCTGTCCAGCGTCTTGACCCTGGGCTTCGTCAAGACCCTCTTCACCAATCAGTTCAATATTCTGATCGGTCACGTGGCGATGTTGGTCATGGCGCTGCTGATCATCAGGCTGATGCCGGCGGGGATCTCGGACTGGATCGAGCGGCGCCGGCAACGCGGCCATGAGCGGTAGAGGCCAGACCATGGGCCGCAGCAGCGCTGTCGGCCGCCGCGCGAGCCTGCCTCTGGACAGGATCGTCTTCTGGCTTTGGGTCGCTTTGCTCTTCGGCCTGCTGGCGGTAGCGCCCGACATGATGAGCCGCTTTCAGCTGCTCAACCTCTCCGGCTTTCTCTTGAACGGCTTTCTCGCCATGGGCCTCTGCCTGATCTGGGGCAGCTGCGGCATCCTGAGCCTCGGCCAGGGCGCCTTCCTGGGGCTCGGCGGCTACGCCTACGGGATCATCGGCATCAACCTCATCGAAGATCACGGCAACACCATCCTGGCGCTCGCCGGCGGGCTGGCGGTGCCGGTCGTCTTCGCCGCCTTCCTGGGCCTGGTGCTTTTCTACGGCCGGCTGAAGGGCGTCTATGTCGCGATCCTCATGCTGGTGGTGGCCCTGCTCTTCGAGAGCTTCCTCAACCAGACGGCCGGGCCCGGCTGGGCCATCGGCGAGGCGCACCTGGGCGGCAACAACGGGCTGGGCCGCTTCTCCGGCGTGATGCGCGAGCCGCCGAGCCTGAGCTTCGGCCTCGGCGAGGAACGCGGCCTGGAGTTCGTGGGCTCGACCCGGGCCTTCTTCTATCTGGTCTCAGCTCTGCTGCTGGTCACCTATCTTGCGCTGCAGGCCCTGGTGCACTCGCGCTATGGCCTGGTGATGCGGGCCATCCGCGAGAACCCGGAGCGGACGGAATCGCTGGGACACGACATCCGCCTGGTGCAGCTCCTGGTGTTCTGCCTGGGCGCCGGCTTGGCGGCGATCAGCGGCATTCTCTATGTGTCTTGGGGCAACTTCATCACCCCGGACGTCTTCGGGGTCTACAACAACATCCTGCCGGTCATCTGGGTGGCGGTCGCCGGCAGGATGAGCCTGACGGCAACCTTGGTCGGCACGGTCTTCCTCGCCTGGCTGTCGCAGCGGCTAGCCCTGGAGGGCGACTACGCGCTTATCGTCCTGGGCAGCATTCTGGTGCTCTCGATGATGGTGGCACCGGAAGGAATCCTGAAGGCCTTGGGCGACGCCGTCATGCGCGGCCTAAGGGCGCTTCAGGGCCGGGCACGGCAGGGCGCGGAGGGCGGCGCATGACCGCTCCGGCCATTCTGGAAGCCAGCGGCATCACCATGTCCTTCGGCGGCCTCAAGGCGGTCGACGGCATCTCGCTCGGCCTCATGGCGGGCGAGCTGCGCTGTGTGATCGGCCCCAACGGCGCCGGCAAGAGCACCTTCTTCAAGATCCTCGGCGGCCAGCTGAAGCCCAGCAGCGGGCGCATTCGCTTTGCCGGCCGCGACATCACCCGGGCGGGACCGCACCGCCGCGCCCTGCTGGGAATCGGCGTGAAGTTTCAGTCCTTGGATATCTATCCCGGTTTCAGCGTGGCGGAGAACCTGATGCTGCCGCTGCTGCATCGCGGTCGCGACGCAGAACGAGAGACGGCCCGCCTGCTGGCCGAGCTGGAGCTGGAAGGCAGCGAGGCGCTGGTCGCCGGCCAGCTGCCGCACGGCGAAAAGCAGCGCCTGGCGATCGGCATGGCTCTGGCCTTGCGACCTCAGCTCTTGTTGCTGGACGAGCCCACCGCCGGCATGGGGCCGGAGGAGACCGCCGCCATCGCAGCCCTGGTCCGGCGCGTCAACGAGCAGGGCGTCAGCGTCATGGTGGTCGAGCACGACATGGCCTTCGTGAAACAGCTGGAGGCGCCGATCACCGTGCTGCACTTCGGCCGCGTCTTCGCCGAGGGCAGTTTCCAGGAGATCGAGAGCCACAAGGAGGTGCGGCAGATCTATCTGGGTGGTTGAGCCGGCTTCGGAACAGCGTGTGGTATAACTGAAAAGCAGAAGGAGGATCGAGCAGATGCAGAGAATCGAGCGAGGAGCCGTCACCAAGTACGCTTTCGACTGGCGCGACGAGCCGGTCTTGCATGTCAAGCAGGACGAGGTCTTCGAGATCGAGACCGACGATGCGCTCTCCGGCCTGATCGCCGACGACAGCGACGACCCGCTGGTCCACGAGTTCACCGACGAACATGTCCTGAAGCTGCAGGCCGCCTGGCCGCCGAAGTACAATCCCGTCGTCGGCCCCTTCTACGTCGAGGGCTGCGAGGCCGGCGACGTCCTGGCCGTGCGCCTGCACACCATCGACCCCTGGCGCTACGGCTTCTCCGGCATCCTGCCCGGGATCGGCCCCTTGGGAGACTCGCTGTCCTGGGCCGAGTGCGCCAAACCCCGCGTCCAGGTCATCGAGCACCTGCCGGGCCCCAGCGGCAAGACCCGCGACGGCAAAGGCAAATACTCGGACAAGCTGACCTGGGACCTGCAGCCATTCTGCGGCACCCTGGCCACCGCGCCGGAGCGCGAGGTCTTCACCTCCCTCCTGGGTCAAGGCCCCTTCGGCGGCAACATCGACTGCCGAGACGTGGCGCCGGGGCATACCATCATGCTGAACTCCTATCACAAGGGCGGCCTGCTCTACATCGGCGACATCCACGGCAGCCAGGGCGACACGGAGTTCACCGGCATCGCCGACGAAACCCGTGCGACGGTGCAATTGAGCTGCAGCGTGATCAAGAACCGGCGGAACCGGACCGTGCGGATCGACAAACCCGACAGCATCGTCGCCGTCGGCATCAACCTGCCGATGGAGCACGCCGTCTACGATGCCTGCTGGAACATGATCGACTGGCTGCACGAGGACTACGGAATGAAGCGCGAGGACGCCTATATCCGCATGTCCTGCGATCCCGAGTTCCGCATCCGCACCTATCAGATGGTGCGCGCGGTCACCATCCAGCACGTCGTCGGCGCCGAGTATCCCAAGCACCGGCTGGCGCCGGCGTTTTAGCCGATTCGGAGTTTCGCCCGAGGGTCCGCAGGCCGTTACGGTGAGTGCCGGCCTGCTGACATATGCCTTGCCAACTTGAACGGAGGCCGGCTGCAAAACGCTCAAGTAGAAGTCTGCATACCTCCTTCCCAAGCGTGAACACCTGCGCACCATCGACGTCATTGCGAGCGAAGCGCGGCAATCCAGCGCATAAAGGAAAGACGTTCTTGCGCTGGATTGCTTCGTCGTTACCACTCCTCGCAATGACGCTGGTGGATACTTCTTTCGTTACATTTGGATCAAGCAGGATACCGAGTGTAGGTCAAGGAGCGGAGAGGCTCTCTCGGGCACAAGAGACTATCTCACGGTAAGCGTGCGGAAACTTCTCACCCTCACCCAAGCCCGGCTAGGAAGGCCTCCATCTCGCCTTCCTGCAAGGGCTCTGTCGGAAAGTGGGCGGGCTGCGTGATTGCCTCCGAAAGGCGTTCCTTGTAGGTCTCGCGCGAGATCTCAATGACGCCGAACTGGGCCAGGTGCGGGGTCTCGAACTGGGTGTCGAGCAGGCGAAAGCCGCCCTTCCGGAGGCGCAGCACCAGGTGCACCAGGGCGACCTTGCTGGCGTCGGTCTCGCGGCTGAACATGGACTCGCCGAAGAATGCGGCCCCCAGCGACACCCCGTAGAGGCCGCCGACCAGCTCCTCTTCACGCCAGCATTCCACGGAATGGGCGAAGCCGCGATCGAAGAGAGCGCCGTAGAGTCGTTCGATCAGCGGGTTGATCCAGGTCTCCTGGCGCTCGATCGAGGGCTCGGCGCAGGCCGAGATGACGGCCTGGAAGGCCTGATCGCAGGTGACGGTGAGCCCGCCGTGGCGCACACGCTTTTTCAGCTTGCGCGGTACGTGCAAAGCGTCCAGCGGCAAGATCCCGCGCTGACGCGGCTCGATCCAATGCACCTCTTCCGCATTGCGGCTCTCGGCCATGGGGAAGACCCCGATGGCATAGGCACGCAGCAGCAGATCAGGCGTCAATCGCATGCCCCTCGCCTCTTCGACTCTGTCCGAAGGCTATGCGGACCAGCAGCGAAGATCTTGACCCCGGCGGCGGAGTCACTCAAGCGCCAAGCTCAAAACGAGAGAGGCATGGCCTGCTGGATGTGGGGCAGTGCGCGAACCCGGGCCAAGAGCTCGGGCGACAAGAGCTGATCCAGGCCGATCAGCGCGATGGCTTCGCCGCCGGCCTGGGCCCGGCCCAGGTGGAAGGTCGCGATGTTGATGCCGGCATCGCCCAGCAGACCGCCGATGGCACCGATGAAGCCCGGCTTGTCCTCGTTGGTGACGTAGAGCATGTGCGGTCCCAGCTCTGCCTCCACGGCGATGCCCTTGATTTCCACCACGCGCGGATGGACGCCGCCGAAGAGCGTGCCGGCCACAGACCGGGTGCGCCGCTCGGTTTCCACCGTCAGGCGGATCAGGCTGGCGTAGTCGCTGTCGCGATCGTGCTTGGTCTCGGAGACCTCGATGCCGCGCTGGCGTGCCAGATGCGGCGCGTTGACGTGATTGACGCTGTCCAGCATGGGGCGCAGGAAGCCCATCAGGGCCGCCTGGGTGAGCGGCCGGCAGTCCTGGTCGCAGGCGTGGCCCTCGTAGTCGAGGTGAACGGCCTTGACCCCGGTCTTGGTGAGCTGGCCGGCGAAGGAGCCCAGCTGCTCGACCAGCTTTAGATAGGGGGCCAGGCGGCGCGCCTGCTCGGCGGTGAGCGAAGGCATGTTGAGCGCGTTGCGCACGGCCCCGGTCAAGAGGTAGTCGCTCATCTGCTCGGCAATCTCGACCGCCACCTTCTCCTGCGCCTCGCTGGTGGAGGCGCCGAGATGCGGCGTCACCACCACCTGGTCCAGCTGGAAGAGCGGATTGTCCCGCGCCGGCTCGGTCTCGAAGACATCCAGCGCGGCCCCGGCGACCTTGCCGGACTCGATGGCCGCCTTGAGATCGGCCTCGACAACCAAGCCGCCCCGCGCGCAGTTGATCAGCCGCACGCCCGGCTTCATCTGCGCGATGGCGGCGCCATCGATCATATTGCGGGTCTGCTCGGTCAAGGGGACGTGCAGAGTGATGAAGTCGGCGCGCCGATAGAGCTCTGGCAGATCGACGCGGTCCACCCCCAGATCGGCAGCCCGCTCGGGCGAGAGGAAGGGATCGTAGGCGGTCACCTTCATGCCGATGCCCATGGCCTTTTCGGCGACGATGGCGCCGATGTTGCCGCAGCCGATCAGGCCCAAGGTCTTGCCGGCCAGTTCCACGCCCATAAAGCGCGACTTCTCCCATTTCGACGCCCGGGTTGAGCGGTCGGCGCCCGGGATCTGGCGCGCCACGGCGAACAGCAAGGCAATGGCGTGCTCGGCCGTGGTCACGGCATTGCCCTGCGGCGTGTTCATCACCACCACGCCGCGCTCGGTCGCGGCCGAGACGTCGATGTTGTCGACACCGATGCCCGCCCGACCGATCACCTTGAGCTGCGGGGCGGCCGCGATCAGCTCTGCCGTGGCCTGGGTGGCCGAACGCACGGCCAGGCCCTCGGCGTCGGCCAAACGCGGCGCCAACTCTTCCGCCGGCAGGCCGACGGCCAGATCCACCTCGATGCCGCGGGCCTCGAAGACCGCGCGGGCGTTGTCGCTCAACTTGTCGGAAATGACGACCTTGGGCATGTCACGCACTCTCTCGTTCTTGGCTATTTGCGGATTCGGCGGTGAGGCTCTGCCAGGCCCAATCGAGCCAGGGCAGCAGCGTCTCGATGTCCGAGCGTTCCACCGTGGCCCCGCCCCAGATGCGCAAGCCCGGCGGGGCTGCGCGATAGCTGGCGATGTCGTAGGCGGCATCGGCCTCTTCCAGCAGCGCGGCCATGCGCTTGATCGCGCTCGACTGTGCCTCGACCGAGAGGCCGGCGAACCAGGGGTCGACGATCTTGAGACAGATCGAGGTGCAGGACCGGGTGGCGGGATCCTGGGCCAGGAAATCCACCCAGGGTCTTGCCTCGACCCAAGCGGCCAGCGCCGAGAGGTTGCCTTCCGAACGGGCGACAAGTCCCGGAAGGCCGCCAATCTCCTCCGCCCACTTGAGTCCGTCCAGGGCATCCTCGACCGCCAGGAGCGAGGGCGTGTTGATGGTCTCTCCCTTGAAGAGCCCCTCGTTCAGTCCCTCGCCCTTGGTCATGCGGAAAAGCTTGGGCAAGGGCCGCGGAGCCGGGCCGGAGGTCAGACGCTCGGCCGCGCGGGGTCCCAGCGCCAGCATGCCGTGCGCGGCCTCCCCGCCCAGGACCTTCTGCCAAGACCAGGTCACCACATCCAGCTTGTCGAAAGGCAGATCCATTGCGAAGACCGCCGAAGTGGCATCGCACATCACCAAGCCCGCGCGGTCGTCGGCAATCCAATCGCCGTTCGGCACACGCACGCCGGATGTGGTGCCGTTCCAGGCGAAGACAATGTCGGCCGACCAGTCGACGGCGGCCAGATCCGGTAACGCGCCATAGTCAGCCTGGCGCAAGGTCACATCCGGCAAGGCGAGCTCTTTGGCGACGTCCTTGGCCCAGTCCTGACCAAAGGATTCCCAGGTCAAGACCTCGACCGGGCGCGGGCCAAGCAGGCTCCAGAGCGCCATCTCGACGGCACCGGTATCGGAGCCCGCGACGATCGCCAGGCGCCAGTCCTCGGGCAGGCCGAGAAGGCACCGCGAGCGCTCGATCACCTCAGCCAATTTGGCCTTGCCTACCTTGGCCCGGTGCGATCGACCCAGCGCTGCCTCCGACAGACCCTCAAGCGACCAACCGGGCCGCTTGGCACAGGGACCGGAAGAAAAGCAAGGGTTGTTCGGGCGCACACTTGGGGGCACGGGCAGGCTGTCGGCCATCATGGTTTCCTTCTTCTTATCCGTGTTTTTTCGGTCGGATTCTAGGCGGCTGATCGCTTCTTGAAGATCTGTAAAGCCAGCCAGCTCATCACCTTTTGGTCCTCTTGGTTGAAGACTTCGTAGCGGATGCGGACCAAGCCGCGGTCAGGCTTCGAGTTGGACGACCGCTGCTCTTCGACGGTGGCAATCACGTAGATCGTGTCCTCGGGCCTGACCGGCTGGTGCCAGCGCAGCTCGTCCAATCCCGGCGAGCCCAGCGAGCAGGCCGAGATGATCCGCGATTGCAGAAAGAGGCGAAAGGCTATGCACAGCGTCTGCAGTCCGCTGGCGATCAGCCCGCCGTAGCCCCAGTCCTTGGCCGCCACCTTGTCCAGGTGAAAGGGCTGAGGATCGTAGGTGAGCGCGAAGTCCAGGATCTGGGCCTCGCTCAAGGTTGCGCCGGGCGTACGGAAGCGACGGCCCGGCGTGAAGTCCTCGAAGTAGAGATCGTCCATTCCGCTGCGGTGTGGTCCCCTCATCCTATTGTGCAGTGCAATATAAATGGATGAAGCGGAACCGGCTAGGCGCGGACTGTCACGTCTGAGGCGAGGTCCTTCTCAAGATAGAGAACGCCCGGCAGGGGATTGTCGTAGTAGGGGGATGAGGGCTTGAAGCCCATGGTCCGATAGATTTCGATCGCCTTGGCGAGCTTCGGCAGGGTGTCCAGCCGCATGCGCCGATAGCCCTTGCCGCGTGCCGCCTCGATGCAGGTCTGCGCTAGGCGCCAGCCCAGCCCTTGGCCCTGCATGGAGGGCTCCACCCAAAGCCGCTTCATCTCGCAGTCGCCGTCGTCACCTAGGGGCTTCAGCCCAACGACGCCGACGGGCTTGCGCTCTTGCCAGCCAAGCCACAAACCGCCTGCCGGGGCTGCATAGGCACCCGGCAGGCCGGCTAGTTCCTCTTCGAATCCCTGAAAGCAGAGCGAAACGCCCAGCCAGGCCTCGTAGTCGCGAAAGAGGCGCGCGACCACGTCGGTGTCTTCAGCACCGGCGGGTCGGATCGAGAGGGCGCTAGGCGCGCCAGAAGGGTTTGCGGGCTTCACGGAGGGCATCTGCGCGAGAGAGTCCCATGTCTTGAAGCACGAAGTCCTCCAGATTGGCAAGGTGATGCCGCTGGCGACCGCGCTCCTGCCAAGCCTGCAAGGTCAGCAGAATGCTCGACAGCTTGCCTCCGGCGCTGCCTTTGTGGCCTCTCGCGCCGGAACGATTGAGGATTGTATCCATACAAAGTCCCTCCTGCGGTTCCGCGAGCCCATTGTCTCGCTTGACATCAGACTTGGCAGCTCGTAAAACTAGATACAATACAAACATTGTCCCGGTGACAATAATCCGAGCGAGGGAGGCTAAAATGCCAGAGGACGGCGCCGTCCAGGGGTGGCGGCCGAACATCGAAGAACGCAGCGGTCCGCGTTACCGGGCCATCGCCGACGCTTTGCAGGAGGACGTAGCCGGCGGTCGCCTACGCGGTGGCGAGCGGCTGCCGACCCACCGGGACCTGGCCTGGCGGCTGGGCGTCACCGTCGGCACGGTGACCCGCGCCTATGTCGAAGCCGAACGACGCGGCCTGATCGCCGGCGAGGTCGGCCGCGGCACCTTCGTGCGCCCGCCCTTGAACGACTATGCCGAGCCGGGCGAAGAGGAGATGCGCGTACGCCGCGGCGGGCAGGTCAACGACCGCGGCGCCATCGATTTTTGCGGCAATGCGCCACCTGCCCCCCCTCTCGCCTCGGAGATCGCGCGGGTAATGGCCCAGACCGCCCAAGGGTCCGACTTCGTCGAGTTGCTGCGCTACCGCCCGAGCCACGGCATGGAGCCGCACTGCCTAGCGGGTGCCCAGTGGATTTCAGGCTTTGGGCTAGATGTTGATCCGGGGCAGGTGATCCCCACCAACGGGGCACAACATGGCATGGCAGCGGCGATCTCGGCCGCCGCCGGGGCCGGCGAGATCCTCTTGACCGAAAACCTCGTTTTCTTCGGGCTGAAGGCCCTGGCCAGGGTGCTGGGGCTGCGTCTGCACGGCGTCGAGATGGACGAGGAAGGCCTGCTGCCCGACGCCTTGGAGTCGGCAATCAAGGCTACGGGCGCGAGAGCGCTCTACACCTGCCCGACGATCCAGAACCCGACGTGCGGCGTGCTTTCGGCCGAGCGCAGACAAGCGATTGCCGACATCTGCCGACACCACGGCGTCACCGTGATCGAAGACGATATCTATAACTTCCTGATGCAAGAACCGGTGCCGCCCTTGGCGACCTACCTGCCGGAACAGACGGTCTATCTGTCAAACCTCTCAAAGTCGGTGGCTCCGGGTCTTCGGGTCGGCTATCTCGCGGCACCTCCAGCGATGATCGCGGGGCTCTTGACGGGCATCAGAGCGACCAGCGTCATGGTCTCTCCGGTCATGCACGAGGTGGGCGCGCGTCTGGTTCGCGAGGGCATCGCAGCAGAGAACGGTCGTCTGGTCCGCGAAGAGGCGAAGCGACGTCAGCGCATAGCGGACCGCTATCTGGGCAGTTGGGAGATGTATCGCCAAGAGGCTTCGATGCATCTGTGGCTCCCCTTGCCCGAAACCTGGCGGCGCGAGACCTTTACGGCGGCATGCATGCGCCGCGGCGTCGAGGTGGCCTCGGGTGACCTTTTCGCCATCGGACGACACAGCGTGCCTCACTGTGTCCGCCTGTCCCTCACCGGGCCGCGAACGACAGAGGAGATGGAGAACGGCCTCTACGTCATCGCCAGCCTGCTGAAAAGCGATGAGATCATGGATCATCACCTGTCGGCCAGCTGATATCGTTCAGGCCAAAGAAACCAGCCTGTTTCGCTCACGCTGTTTCGGCTCCAGCCGGTCGCCTGGCCGGCAAACGCTTTAGCCCCAACCAAGCAGACCGCCGAGGGCAGTCGCTAGCTGCGCGCGGCGGAAGGGCTTGGCGAGAAATGCGGTCCGGCCAGACGACAGGGTGCGGTGGGCCGTCTCGCTGTCGGTGAAGCCGGACATCAAGAGCACCGGCAGATCCGGATGCGTCTTGCGCAGTCTATCCAGGGCGGTCCAGCCATCCATCTCGGGCATGGTCAAGTCCAGGAGCAGAACCTGGTACGGCGCGCCCGACGCCAGCTGCTCTATTGCGCCCCGGCCGGAGCCGTGAGCGGTTACCGTGAAGCCCAGCGCTTTCAGCTGCAGCCCGATCACCTGGCGCACCTCGGCTTGGTCGTCGACCAACAGCGCCCTTCCGGCCTCGCCGCCCTTCTCAGCCTCGGGCCTTTCGGCTTCGGCCGGCGAGGGCCGATCGGATGCCTGCGCAAGGTAGGCCCGGACCGACGTTCCCCCGACCGCGAGGCTCTCAATCATCAAGCCGCCATGGTGGGCGCGCAGCGTTCCCTGAACGATGGCCAGGCCGAGGCCACGGCCCTGAGGCTTCCTGGAGAAGAAAGGATCCAAAACGCGTCCGAGATCGCCGGCCGCAATACCGGGCCCCTCGTCTCTCACCTCCAGGACGACGCACCTGTCCGGCAAGCTGTCTCCGCCAAACAGCAAGGCCGCCCGTTCGGCCTTCGTCAAAGTGACCCTCCGGGCAGAAATCCGGACCGAACCCTTCCCCTCGGGAAGCGCTTCCAAGGCGTTGAGCAGAAGGTTCGCAACGACTCGGACCAGCTGGACGCCACACCCGGAAACGCCGGGCCTCTCCTCTGCCCGTTCGACATCGACCCGGGCGTCGGGAAATGCAGCTCGAGGCACTAGGTCGACGCCATCCGCCACGATGGCGTCGAGATCCAGCGCCTGATGGTCCGGCGCCAGATCCCGCCCCGCGTAGTCCAAGAGCTGCTTGACCACGTCGCGCGCCTCTAAGGCCCGTTCCTCGATATCCCGCAACAGTCTGCCGGCTCGATCCTGCTTAGGCAGCAGGTCGGCTGCAAGCTCGGCATTGCCGAGAATGCCGACCAGCAGATTGTTGAAGTCATGGGCAACACCGCCGGCCATAAGCCCGAGGCTTTCCATCTTTTCGGCCGCGACTATCCTCTGTTCCGCCAAACGTTTCGCCTCCAAGGCATGGACGCGCGCCAGTTCGACGGTGGCCTGCTTGGCCAAGACCTCGAGCAGCGTGGAGCCCACCACGCGCTCGCCGATCGGTCGGTCGTGGATGAGTGCCAGGTGACCATGGGCTACGCCGTCACCGTCCTTGAGGGCAATCCCGACATATCCCTCGGCGGTGATCGCTTGCAGCGTCTCATTCTCCGGGAAACAGTGGCGCACACCCGACTCGTGAACCACCTTGTCCTGCTGCTGGAGGCCCGCGCAGGGCGTACCGGCATAGCTGCAGACAACGCTTTCCGCCTCCTTGAGAAGCTGGCCTTGATGGCTGTAGGCCAAGATTCGGAAGTGGTCCGGGTTGTCGGCGATCGCTTCTCCGATGAAGCAAGCGCGTGCCCGCAGGGAGGTCTGGGCGATGTTGACCAGCCTCCGAAAGGCGTCCGGAGTGCCACTGAGAGCCGAAGCCTCGACGATGGCAGTCAAGGTTGCCAGTCGCGCCATGGCCTCCAGTTCGGCACCGACGCGCGGGGCAAAGCGCAGGAGATCTTGAAGCATGGCCTCGGCGTCGGGGCGCGGTTCCTGCCCGGCAACCCAGAAGACACCGGCCACCGCACCTGTCGAATCGAAAACCGGCGCAGAGGCATAGCTCTCGATCGCGTACTGCCTGAGAAAGTCGCTGTCCGGAAACTTCTTCAGCGCATCGCGTGTCTGGCAGTGGCCCTGCCCTTCGCGCACCACGCACTCGCAGACAGTATCGGACAAGGGATAGCCTTGAAAACTGACCTCGGGCGATGCCGCCTTCATCGCGACGATGCGCATACGGTCGACCGGCCCCAGCTCCAGCTGCCCGATCACCGCGATGGCAACGCCGTAGGTCCTCTGCATCCACTCGACGAGCGCCTGTAAAAAGCGCTGGCCGCTCAGCTCTGCCAAGTAGTCAGGGCCGGCCGCCTCGTGCAGTTCTGCCGTCTTAAGCCCCCGTCCACTTTCAAATGCCATGGTCTACTCTACCTTTTGTTTCTTGCTCAACCTCCTCTGGGCTTCCTTCTTAATTGCAAATCGCCTGATCTGACGATGATGCACACCGGCAGAGTCTTTATGACAATGTTCCTGTGTCAAAACCAGGGCGCTTTTGCACCTCAGCTGTTCACGAAGTGTTTTGCAGACACGAGACGCGACGCTCGGAATTGCGGCGCACCTGGTCGGTATCTATTGTTCGAGGCCATGGAGGGCTTGGGCTTCACACTCACGCGGGCGAAGGGCGCGACTGCAGCGAGCAGCTTGCTGCTTGGCTTCATGCTGCTGTGGGTGACCTTGGCCGCGCCGGCAGCCAAGGCCGACGAGAGTTCTTTGCCGCTCTCCGTCAGCGGGCCAACCGGGACCGGACTGCCGACCGAGCTCACGCGCAACCCTCTGGCACCGCCGGACACCTCCAGCCCGCGTGCCACGCTCGGCAGCTTCCTCGAGGCCACCGGCGAAGCGAGCCGGATCCTCGAGGAGGCCCTCCGACAGCAGGATGACGAACCGGGCCTCTTTCCCTCGCCGGAAGTCGAAGCAAAGATCAGGCAGGTTCGCGCGCTCCTCAGTCTCGCCTCGCAGACCTTCGACTTCAGCAAGGTTCCGGAGGCGGTACTAAGCGATACCGAGCTGGAGTCGGTGCTGCTCTTGACGGAGATCCTGGATCGCGTGCCGCTGCCGCCCTTGGACCAAGTGCCGGGCTTTGCGGCCGTCCATACACCGGAGGGCCTGTCCGGCTATCAGCTTCCCGGCACCGAGATTCGGATCGCCTTGGACGAGAGCCAACCTTTTCCCGAGACCTACCTTTTCGACAGTCAAACCGTAGAGGACCTGCAGCAGTTCTACCGCAAGGTGCGGCACCTGCCCAAGGTCGACAGCTCTCGCACCGATCTCTACGAGGCCTACTCGATCTCGCCGGGACGCCTGCTGCCGCCCAAGTGGTTCTGGCTGGTCCTCGCGCTGCCGGAAGAGTTCCGCGACGTCTATCACGACCAAGCGGTCTGGCAGTGGATCGCCTTAGCCATCGTGACGCTGTTCTCCGGCACCCTCAGTGTCTTCGTCATTCGGCGCAGCCGGCGGCGAGGCAACTACGGCCCGCGGCTCTTGGCGACCAGACGATTGATCGGCCTCTTGCTGCTTTTGGTGATCGGCTACCTCTTCGGCGAAACGGTGGGCGGCATCATCAACATCACCGGCCAGATCGACCGCTGGATCAACATCGTCTTGAACGTCCTGGCCATCCTGGTGTTGATCTGGGCGGTTTTGGTCATCGCCAACCTCGTGGTCGAGCTCATCATCGCCTCGCCCAAGATCCAGCGGGACAGCCTGGACGCAAACCTCTTGCGGGTCTGCGTCAACATCGTGGCCGCTCTCCTGGGGGCGGTGATCTTGACCTATGGCGCCGCGATGATCGGGCTGCCGCTGGTGGGCGTGATCGCCGGGCTCGGCGTCGGCGGCCTTGCCGTTGCGCTCGCCGTGCGGCCGACCTTGGAGAATTTCATCGGCTTCATCCTCCTCTACACCGACCGTCCGGTCCGGATCGGCGATCGCTGCCGTTTCGGAGACCTGGACGGCTATGTCGAGACCATCGGCATCCGCTCGACGAGACTGCGCGCCAAGGACCACTCTCGGATCATCATTCAGAACTCCGATTTCGCGGAGGTGCGCATGGTCAATCTGGCGCATCGAGACCGTCGCTTCCTGCACGAGGTGCTGCGGCTCTCGCCAGACACGACCTCGCGCCAGCTGGAAGGGCTCTTGAGCGGCATCCGCAAGATCATGGATGAAGACGAACAGGTTCTGGAAGGCGACCTCTGGGTCGATTTCAAGGGAACCGGCCCCTATTCGTTCGACATCGAAATCCACGCACCAGTCGCCAGCCGAAACGAGGCCACCTTCAGTGCGGCCAGGGGGGCGCTGCTCCTGAAAATCCTGCACCTTGTCGAGGATGCAGGTACCAGCCTTGCCTTCCTGCCTCCCGGGGTCCTGCCGGACGGCTTCCAGGCGCAGCAGCAGCAGACACCCGATCCCTTGGCGCGCAGCAAAGCCGACACGCGCACAGAAGACGAGGCACTTCAGGGCCAACGTGCCTCAAGCGGACGCCAGCGATCCTGACAAGTCGGTCCGCATTCCTAGCACAGCGCGAAGGCAGCAGCGGCCACTAGAGCAGATCGCAGTCAGGTAGAATCACCTGTCTGCGTGAATCTGCTCTATTTTTCAAAGTTGTAAAGCAGGATTCAGACGACAAATCGTTTCGATCTGACGTCATCCTGCTCTAGGAAGACTTCGGAGGCACACCCAAACCAGGCTGGCTGGCTCTGGCTGCACCAGGGTCTGTCAAAGCCCGAAGGGCTTCACCGTATGGCTGTGGTTGACCGGGCCCTGCCCCTTGCCGAAGCCGGGCGCCGTCTCCAGCGCACGGCGCAGATAGGCCTGCCCGCGCAGCACCGCAGGCTCGAGCGCCATATCCTGAGCCAGACCGCAAGCGATGGCGGATGCCAGGGTGCAGCCGGTGCCGTGCGTAGAGAGCGTATCCACCCGCTCTACCGGCAGCTCTCGACAGCCGGCCTCGGTTTGCAGGACGTCAATCAGTATCGATCCCGAGAAGTGACCGCCCTTCACCAGCACGGCCTTGGCGCCCAGCTCCACTAGCCTCTCGGCAGCGCGCCTTTGGCCGGCAAGGTCCTCGACTGCGAGGCCGGTCAGCCGGGCTGCCTCCGGTGCGTTGGGTGTCAAAAGGCTTGCACGCGGCACCAGGAGCTGGAGGATCGCCTCGACGGCCTCGCCCTGCAGCAAAGAGGCGCCGCTCTGCGCCACCATCACCGGATCGGCGATGAGCGGCAGGCCGGCCGCCTTCTCGTCCAGCTCCGCCACCACGGCCTCGATCACTTCAGCCGAGTGCAGCATGCCGGTCTTGATCGTATCGGCGCCCAAATCCTCCAGGCAGGCCGCCATCTGCTTGCGGATGAAGGCCGGTTCCACGGAGGAGATAGCGGTGACGCCACGCGTGTTCTGCGCCGTCAGCGCGGTTATCGCCGTCATCGCGAAGCCGCCAAGCGCCGTCACCGTCTTGATATCGGCCTGGATGCCGGCGCCACCACCGGAATCCGAGCCCGCGATGATGAGGACACGGCCCCGCTGCAAAGTTTCCTGCATTGCCCGCTTGCCTGTCAGTTGCTGTCGGTGCCGGCTTCGCCGATCGCTGTCCACACGGCAAGCGCCTGGCGAGTCTCTGTCACATCGTGGACCCGCAAGATCCCCGCCCCGCGCTGCAAACCCGCCAAACCGGCCGCGAGTGAGCCCGGGCCCCGCGCCTTGGGCTCGACGCCGCCGGCCAGACGCCCCAGGAAGGACTTTCTGCTGGCGCCCAGCAAGATCGGATAGCCCAGAGCCGCCAGCCGATCGAGGCCGGCGATCAGCGCCAGATTGTGCGCCAACGTCTTGCCGAAACCGATACCGGGGTCGAGGCAAATGTCTTGGCGGGCGACCCCGGCGGCCTCACAGGCTGCGGCCCGTTGGCCCAAATAGGCCGCCACCTCGGCCAAGACATCGTCGTAGCGGGGCGCCTGCTGCATGGTCTGCGGCTTGCCCCGCATGTGCATCAATATGACCGGCACGCGCCTCGCCGCCACCAGAGCCAGGCTCTCAGGGTCGCCGGTAAGCGCGGTGACGTCATTGACGATGGCAGCGCCGGCGTCGATCGCTGCGGCCATGGTGGCCGCGTTGCGGCTATCGATCGAGACCAGGACACCCTGCTTTGCCAGCCCTTCGATCACCGGCAGGACCCGGGCCTGCTCCTCCTGCGGGCTGACCGGATCGGCGTTGGGCCGTGTGGACTCGCCGCCGATATCCACGATGTCGGCCCCCGCCTCGCTTTGCGCCAAGCCGGCGGCGATGGCGTTCTCCGGGTCCAAGCGGTCGCCGCCGTCGGAAAAGCTGTCAGGCGTGACGTTGACGATCCCCATGATCAGGGGATGCGTCAGCGGCAAGCCGGCGAAGCTGGGCGCCGTCGTCACCTGGGGCCGCTGCGCTTGCTTGGGCGGGTGCGCTCAGCTGCCGGGCTGCGGCTCCGGATTGGGGCCGATGCCGGACTGGCCGCCACGCGGGGTCTTGCGCGCGCTGGGCACCGACGAGCGCCGCGGCGTATCGCTGCTGCCGCTGCGGTCGCCGTCGCGATCGATGTCTTCGCCGCGCAGCGCTGCCCCGGCATCCTTGGCGTTCAAGGTCTCGTGCTCCAGCAATGCCTTCGCCAAGAGGTGCAGTTCATCGAGGTTGTCGCTCAGCACCTGGCGGGCCTTGCTCTCGGCCTCCTCGCAGATGCGCCGCACCTCCTCGTCGATCAGCTTGGCCGTCGCACCGGAGACCGACTGCGTGCGGGCGATGGAGTGGCCCAGGAAGACCTCGTCCTGGTTTTCGTTGTAGCGAAGCGCGCCCAGCTTCTCGCTCATGCCCCATTCGGTCACCATGGCACGCGCCATCTGGGTCGCCTGTTTGATATCGTTGGAGGCACCAGTGGTAATGTTCTCCTTGCCGAAGATCAACTCCTCGGCGATGCGGCCGCCGTAGGTCATGGCCAGCCGGGCTTCCAGCTCGCTCTTGCGATAGCCAAGGCGGTCGCGTTCCGCAGGGCGAAGGTGACGCCCAAGGCCCGGCCGCGCGGGATGATGGTGATCTTGTGCAAAGGGTCGTTGCCCGGGACATGGATATTGACCAGGGCGTGGCCCGCCTCGTGGTAGGCGGTCAGCTTCTTCTCGTCCTCGGTCATCACCATGGAGCGGCGCTCCGGCCCCATCAGCACCTTGTCCTTGGCGGACTCGAAGTCGTGCTGGGTCACCACGCGCTTGTTGGCGCGCGCAGCGACCAGGGCAGCCTCGTTCACCAGGTTGGCGAGCTCGGCACCGGAAAAACCGGGTGTGCCGCGAGCAATCACTTTCGCGTCAACGTCGGGCGCCAGCGGCACCTTGCGCATGTGGACCTTCAGGATCTTCTCGCGGCCGAGCACGTCGGGGTTCGGCACCACGATCTGCCGGTCGAAGCGGCCGGGGCGCAGCAGCGCCGGGTCCAGCACGTCGGGCCGGTTGGTGGCGGCGATGATGATCACGCCCTCGTTGGCCTCGAAGCCGTCCATCTCGACCAGCAATTGGTTCAAGGTCTGCTCGCGCTCGTCGTTGCCGCCGCCCAGGCCGGCGCCGCGGTGGCGGCCAACGGCGTCGATCTCGTCGATGAAGACGATGCAGGGCGCGTTCTTTTTGGCCTGCTCGAACATGTCGCGCACGCGGCTGGCGCCCACGCCGACGAACATCTCGACGAAGTCGGAGCCGGAGATGGTGAAGAAGGGCACGTTGGCCTCGCCGGCAATCGCGCGGGCCAGCAAGGTCTTGCCGGTGCCTGGCGGGCCGACCAGCAAGCAGCCCTTGGGGATCTTGCCGCCCAGGCGCTGGAACTTCTGCGGATCGCGCAGGAACTCGACCAGCTCTTCCAGCTCGACTTTGGCTTCCTCGATGCCGGCCACGTCCTCGAAGGTGACGCGGCCCGATTTCTCGGTCAGAAGGCGCGCACGGCTCTTGCCGAAGCCCATGGCCTTGCCGCCGCCGGACTGCATCTGCCGCATGAAGTAGATCCAGACGAAGATCAACAGCAGCATCGGCCCCCAGGAGGCCAGCAATTGGATCAGGAGGTTGGGCTCTTCCGGCGGCATGGCCTGGACCGCGACGCCATGCTGCAGCAGCTTATCGGCCAGATCGAAGCCTTGCGGGACATAGGTGGTGAAGGACTGGCCGTCATCGGTGGTGCCGACGACCTTCTGCTCCTGGATCTGCACCTCCTTGACCTGACCGGCCTCAACCTTCTCCATGAACTGGGAGAAGATCAGGTGCGATTGCGGAGAGCGCGACACGCCACCCTGGAAGATGTTGAAAACCATCACGATCAAGAGGGCGATCAACACCCACAGGACGAGGTTGCGACTAAAGTTCACCTGTCACCTACCCTTCTCTCGCGGCCCCGGATCGGAGTCTCAGCCGGCTTTGGTGGCGGCCTCGCGCGCATAACCCTCTGGCGCACCCCAGACCCTGGGTTCTTAGATAATGTGCCCGCCCCTTTAGGCAACTGCAAACAAAGTCCCACCCGGCACTGCCGCGGGGCGAAAGTCAAGCGAGAGATCAAATCTCTCTCGATCTGCGCGCCACCAGTCCAACAGCGGCAGCGCACGCAGCCCCGCAGCATCGCGGACACAAGGCAGTGACCAGAGCACCGGGCCCGGCAAATCAACGGCCACCACCTCGCGGTGAATCTGCTGCCATCCTTGCCTGGTCAAGGGCTCCAGGCGCAAGTCGCCAGGCGCCGCAGACCCCACTCTAGCACGAAATCGCCCATCCCACAGGAGGGGCTTACCTGCCCTAAGTGCTACGCTCGGGGGACCGCGTTCCTCCCGGACCACCAGAATGCGGTCTTTGGAGGAGATGATGCGGCAGCCGCCCAAGGTGGCAGCGGCCCCCTCTCTCTTCAGGTGGGTCAGCAGTCTGCCCGAACGCTGCTGGGCCGGCACATGGTCGCGCCCGCCGACGGCGCGGAGGACCTGGCCCAGCAAGGCCCGGCCAAGAAGCGGCGGCACAGCCAACAGCGACGATCGCTCCAGTACGGCATAGCCAGCCGGGCGCCAGCTGCTGTGCCGGGCCAGCCAATCGAGCTGGATAGCTTCGAATGCCCGCCTGGCTGCGCCCAGCGCGCCTGTCGCCTCCCCCAAGGCGGGCAGATCCAGCCCATCCGCGGCCAAAATCGGTGCCAGCCGGCGCAGCGCCGTCCGGCGGTAGCGCCTGTCCCGGTTGCTGGGATCTTCCACCCATCCCAGGCCTCGGGCGCACAAGACGCCTTGCAAGCGCTGCTTCGGCACGCCCAGCAAGGGACGCAGCACGAGCGCGTCCGCCAGCGCCACCATGCCGCTCATCCCCGCCAGCCCTGACGGGCTACTGCCGGCATCGAGGCGCAGCAAAAAAGTCTCGGCCTGGTCATCCGCGTGGTGTGCCAGCGCCAGATAAATGAGGCCGCGAGCCCGGCAGGCCTGCTGCAGGAGGCGGTAGCGGGCGGCCCGCGCACCTGCCTGGATCGCACTTCCGGGCTTCTCGCCCTCCCAGCGCAAGATAGCCGCCTCGGCACCGAGCTGCGTGGCCTGGCGTGCCACGCCAGCCGCCTCGTCGGCGCTCTCCGGCCGCAATCCGTGGTCGACGATCAATGCAGTTACATCGCCGTCGCGGCGGGCAGCCCAACGCTGCATGAGCACCAGCAACGCCAAGCTGTCGGCCCCGCCGGAGAGAGCGACGGCTATTCCGGGATTGGCCGGAAAGGGCCCAAAGGGCCGCATCAAGCGATCGAAAGCCTCGGCTGTCAGGCAATCATTCGCTGAGGGATTCTGTTCGTGGACGGCAGTCAGCAGCCCAAATTGGCCCGCTCGCGACGAGCCCTCTCTACGATATTGGCCTTGGCGCTGTCGCCGAGGCGCGCATCCAGCTCTTGGAGGACCTGGCATGCCTGTCCGGTCTGCCCCATCAAAGAGAGGGAGAGCCCCAGCTTCAACAGGCTGTCGGGCGCCTTCGAGCCGGTGCTGTGCTCTTGATAGGACTGTGCGAAGGCTTGCGAGGCAGCCTGGTAGTCGCCACGCACATAGTAGGTTTCGCCCAGCCAGTACTTGGCGTTGGCCACCAGTGGATCGCCGGGATTCTGCTGGATGAAGGCGAGCAGCGCCTGCTCGGCACCGGCATAGTCCGCCTGGCGCAAGAGGCCGAAGGCGTAGTTGTACTGCTCCCGCGGCGTGCCGGCCGGCAGGGTCACGCCTGACAGGCCCGCCTGCTGGTTATCGTAGGCGGGCAAGCCGCCCTGACCGGTGATCGCGCCGCCGCTCCCGTCCGTAGAGAAGCCGCTGCCGAGGTCGGTGCTGGCGGTCTGATTCTGGGTGCCGCCCTGAATCTGGGCCAGCTCCTCGGCCGACACGGTGCCGATCACCTCTGGTGAGCCGGCGTCTCCGCTTTGCGTTGTCGCAGGTGCCGCCGATCCCGCGGGATTGCCGCCCTCCAGCGCAGTCAGTCGATACTCGACATCGGACTGCAGGCGGTCCATGCGGTCGGCCAATTGACGCTGCACATAGCTCAGACGCTCGACCTGGCCGGTGAGGCGACGCATCTCGTCCTCGATCGCTGCGAAACGGCGCTCCAAGGCACCGGCCTCGGCCGGCGTGAAGTTCGACTGCGCCAGCTGAATCATGCCTTGGCGCACGAACTCCAGCTCGCGCTCGGTACGGGCGATCTCCCGGCCCAGGTCATCGAGGCCATCCACCGCAGCGGCCGGACCGGCCAGCAAGAGACCCGTGAGAGGCAGGACCAAGGCATAGCGACCGAAGGCGGTTAGCGGCATGGGTCTATCTCCTGGTGCGGCGGCATAATGGCTAGCCTGTAGTCCAATCTATTCGCGCAATCCGCCCCGCATTGTGACTGAAATGTGGCGACGCGGGATGCGGAGAGCGAAGCGCACTGGCAGGCCCCCGGCTGATGATCCGCCGGGGGAGTTGCCAGAGTGGCCCGCTGCTATTGAGCAACCTGGAACTGGGCACGGCGGTTCAAGGCCCAGGCATACTCGGTCGACCCGGTCACCGCCGGCCGCTCCTCGCCGAAGGACACGGTGGAGACACGGGTCGGCTGGACGCCCAAGGTGGTGAGATAGCGCTTCACCGAGTTTGCCCGGCGCTCTCCCAGGGCCAGGTTGTAGGCGCGCGTGCCACGCTCGTCGGTATGGCCCTCGATGGTGGTGACCACCGCCGGCCTGGCCTGCAGCCAAGCGCCGAAGGCTTCGGTCGTCGCGCGCGCATCGGGGCGCAGGTCCGAGCGGTCGAAATCGAAAAACACGCGGTCGCCTACCTCGGCGCGCAGCTCTTCCTCGAGCGATCCGAAGGCCGGCGCCGCGGGGGTGGTTGGCGCAGGCGCCGGCTGGACCGCCGTTTGATTATCCTGGTCGGAAGCGCAGGCGCCCAAGGTGACCGCTCCGGCGACAAGAAGCAGAAGCATACGAAGACGCATTGTTAAGGGTCCTTCCTAAGAGACATTGCGCCCTGTCGGGGCATGGGGGGCCTTAGTCATGATTGCCGGCGCTCGCTGATCAAAACGCGTGGCCTGCGGGGATACCGCAGCAGCGAGGCCCTGCGAGTGCCTACAGCAGTCAGTGGCAATTGTGTCAAGGCCATGGCCGGATTTGTTACGACTTGTGATGAACTAGGGATTGAGCGGCGACCAGGTCGGATCGGAGGCCGCCGTTGGCGTTACGGCCACACGTTCGTTGTAGCCGGTGATGTCGATGGTATGCAGGCTGCTGGCCACGTTGCCGCGTGAGTCGCTGCGGCCTTGGCGGAAGAAGGAGATCACCCGGCCGTTGGGGGCCCAGGTCGGTGCCTCCACCCGGTAGCCGGTCGCCAGGATGCGCTCTCCGCTGCCGTCGGGGGCGATGACGCCGATCGAGAACTGGCCCTGATGCTGACGGGTGAAGGCGATGTAGTCGCCGCGCGGCGACCAGCTGGGCGTCGCATAGCGACCGTCGCCGAAGGTGAGCCGGCTCGCCGTCCCGCCCGAAGCCGGCATGATGTAGAGCTGCTGCGAGCCCGAGCGGTCGCTCTCGAAGACGATCTGGCTGCCGTTCGGCGAGAAGGAGGGCGAGATGTCGATGCCGGAGCCCGAGGTCAGGCGGTTGAGGTTCCTGGTGCGCAGATCCATCAAGTAGATGTCCGAGTTGCCGTCGCGGGCAACCGCCATCACCACCTTGTTTCCGTCCGGCGAGAAGCGCGGCGCAAAGGACATGCCGTCGAAATTGCCGATCACCTCGCGCTGACCGGTGTCCAGATTGTAGAGCGAGACCCTGGGCACGGTTCCCGGCACGAAGGAGACATAGGTGATCTCCTGGCGCGTGGGCGAGAACTGTGGGGACAGCACCACTGCCGAGCCGTCGGTCAGGAAGCGGCTGTTGGCACCGTCCTGGTCCATGATCGCCAGGCGCTTGACGCGGCGATCCTGCGAGCCGCTTTCGGCGACATAGACGATTCTGGTGTCGAAATAGCCGTCTTCGCCGGTGAGCCGGCTGTAGATACGATCGGCGATCTTGTGCGCCACCGAACGCCAGTTGGCCGGAGAGGCGGTAAACTCGAAGCCCGCCAGCTCTTCTTCGGAAAAGACGTCATAGAGGCGGAAACCCGCCTGGAGCCGGCCGTCGCCCGAGGTTTGGGCATAGCCCACCACCAGGGCTGCGGCGTTGATCAAGCGCCAGTCGGCGTAACGCACACCCTCGCCGGTGAGGCTTTCCGAGGTCTGGATGAAGGCACCCTCGTCGATCGGCCGGAAGAGGCCGGAGCGTTCCAAGTCGGCAGCCACCACGCCGGCAATGTCGCGGCCCAGCCGCGCCTGGCTGCCGTCCGGGCTGGCGAAGGCCGGAACGGCGATGGCCAGCGGGCTGAAGAAGCCCTCGGTGATGTCGATCTCGATATCGGCCCGGGCCTGAGACAGGGCCACGGCCGAGACAAAGCCGAATGCCAGGAGGGTGAGGAGTGCTCTTCTCAAGGTGCGTCTCCCTTTTCGCGTTATCCGCAAACTTCGCGGGCCGGGAAGTTCATCTTCACGTTCCGCCATTGATTGTACTTGCCATCGGGGAAGGGCAGCGGTTGGGCCTGATAGATGGCGCGCTTGGCACGATCGGCCACGTCGCGATAGACCGGATCGCTGTTGTAGCGGCCGAGGTTCAGGAACTCGAAGTCGGCCACGCGCTTGTCCTGCGTCATCTCGAGGCGAATCTCCACCACCACGTCCTCGATGCCGCGCTGCCCGCAGGTCACATTCCAATAGCGCCCGACCGCCCTGACGATCTTGCGCTCGTCGACGCTTGAGAGGCGCGAATAGCCGCCGCCACCGCCTTGGCGGCCGCCGCTGCCGCTCGCCGCGGCGCTCTGATTCCCGCCTTGCGCCAGGCTGGCGATCAGGTCGTCGGCCGCATTCTCCTGCTGACCGCTGTCGCTCGGCTGACTGCTGGCCGGCCGGCTTTCGCTGCTGCTGGCCGTCTGGGTCTCTTCCGGCTCGCTCTGTGGTGTCTCGGGCAGGGTCACGTCGCGGTCAGGCTTGGAGAGCGGCAAGGCCGGCGCGGACCGCTCCGGCGGCAGGCTCTCCTGCGGGGTCTGCTGCACGCCTGCCTCGGTGGGCGCTGCCGGCGTCGGCGCCGTGGCGCGGTCAGGCACGCTCGCCACCTGTGTCGCGGGCGGCGCTTCTTCCTGCTCCGGCGCCGGCAAGGGCGGTGTCGGGGTTCCGGCAGCGGCAGCTTCCACCGGTTCCTGCTGTTCCTGGACCTCCTCCACCGTGTCGTCCGGCAGTGGCTCCGGCTCCGGCTCGTCGGTGCTCTCCAGCGCAATCCGGTCCGGTTCCGGCGCGGGGGTCTCCGCTGGCGACGGCGGCGAGGAGATCTGCGGCTCGGGGACCGGCGGGGCGTCCGGCGAGGGGCTTTCGGTGACGGTCGGCGAGGTCACCGTGCTCTCCAAAGGCTCCGGAGAGATCTCCTCGACCGGCTCGGGGCTCTCGGCGATCTGCTGCTGCGTCACCGGAGAGGGCACGACCTCGGCCGACGGTCCTTCCGGCAGATCCGGCACGGGCTGCTGCTCCAGCGTTTCGGCCGGCTCGGTGGCCGGTGGCAGCGGCGAGTCGACGGTCAGCAATTGATCGCTGGCCGGCGGTTCGCCCGGTTCCGGTTGTTCTTGGCTCTGCGACAGAACGGCCAGGTCGATAGGGGCAGGCTCTGCCGCAGGGCTATCGGCGGCGGCTGGCTGCTCCGGCTCGCTTGGCGTTTGCTCCGCCGTCGGCTCGGCCTCGGTCTGCGTATCGGCGAGGGTCGCCTCTTCCGGCTGCCCGGCCTCTTCCACCTGCGGCTCCGCAGGCGTCGTCGCTTCCGCCGTATCGGGCTCGGCCTGGTCGGCCGGTTCGCCCGGCTCGTCCGGTGTCGGCAGCTGGGTGGTCCGGGTCCGGCTCTCGCTCGGCTCCAGATCACTCTCGAAGACCACCGGCACGGTCGAGCCGCCGCCCAAGACCAGCTCGGTGGGGCTGCTGGGCAGGCCGAAGACAAGCAAGATCACGACGCCGACATGCAGCAGCGACGAGAAGAACATGCCTTGCTGCACCCGTTTCCCTCCTCCCTTCCTCGTCGGACCGTCAATTCACCTCCGGCGGCGGCGCCTCGGCCAGAAGGGCCACCCGCCGGAAGCCGGCTTCATTGATCATTCCCATCACCTCCATCACCAGCCCGTAGGAGATCGAGCGATCTCCGCGGACGTAGATCCTGGTTTCGGGATTGGCATCGGTGATCGCCTCGAGCCTGGGAACCAGGCTGACCGCGGTCACCTCGGTATCTTGGATGAAAAGCCGCCCTTCGGCGTCGACCGACACCACCAGAGGCTCTTCGGGCGTGGTGATGGGCTGCGCGTCGGCCTGGGGCAAGTCCACTGGCACGCCGACGGTCAAGAGCGGCGCCGTCACCATGAAGACGATCAGCAGCACCAGCATGACGTCGACGAAGGGCGTCACGTTGATCTCGGCCATCGGCTTCCAGGAGCCGCGCCGGCGACGGCGCCCGCCGCCTCCGCTACTGCCGTTCATCAGACCGACTGCCATGGCTTAGCGCTCCTCGACCTGGCGCGACAGGATCGCGCTGAACTCGTCGGCGAAGGTCTCCAGGCGCTGTCCGTAGTGATTGAGGTCGCTGGAAATCTTGTTGTAGCCGATCGAGGCCGGGATGGCGGCGAAGAGGCCAAGCGCCGTGGCGAAGAGCGCCTCGGCAATGCCCGGTGCCACCACCGCCAGGCTGGAGTTCTGCGCCGCCGCGATCGAGGTGAAGGCATTCATGATGCCCCAGACCGTGCCGAAGAGGCCGATGAAGGGGGCCGCGGAGCCGACCGAGGCCAGGAACACCATGTAGCGTTCCAGTCGCCCCGATTCGCGGCCGATGGCGATGCTCATCACCCGATCGATCCGCTCGCCCAGACGGGCGCGAAGGGTGTCGCTGCCGGCGAGCGAATGGGCAGCGCTGCGGCGCCACTCCTGCATCGCGGCGACAAAGACCGCCGACATGGGATCCTGCGGGCGCCCGTCCAGGCGGTCGTAGAGGTCCTCCAAGGAGCCGCCGGACCAGAAGGCGTCCTCGAAACGGTCGGCCTGGCCGCGCAGGCGACGCAGGCGCACAACCTTGTCGAAGATGATCGCCCAGGTCCAAAAAGAGGCGCCCAGCAGCAGTACCATCACCACCTTGACCACCACATCCGCCTGCAGGAAGAGCGACCAGGCATTCAAGCCTTCTTCCATGTCATCCCGTCTCCTTACGTCCCGATCAAATCTCTGTCGGCGCCCCGAGTCTCATCGGGCTGCCGACCCCCAGGCGTCGGATCGCTGCGTCCGTCGCCGATCAAGTAGGTCTGAAAGCACTCCCGCCAAAGCCGCGGGATGCGCTGCGGCGTCCCCGCCCTGGTCATGCAGACGACCCGCATAAACAGCCGAACCAAGACCTCCTCGCCGCGGCAGATACGCTGCATGGCGTCGATGTAGGCGGCGCCCAGCTGGGTAAAGCGCGTACGCACCAACAAGGCGTCGTCCAAACGCGCCGGCTTCAGATAGTCGACCTCGACCCGGCTTACCACGAAGACCAGTCCCTCTTCCCTTGCGAAGGTCTGATGATCCAGGCCCAGCAGACGCATGGCCTCGGTACGCGCCCGCTCGGCGAACTTAAGGTAGTTTGCGTAATATACGATTCCGGCCGCGTCGGTATCCTCATAGAAGACCCTGAGCGGGAAAACATGCTCTCGACCGTCGAATGTGCCGGAGAGGGGCTGCACGGCACCTAGACCCTTTCTTCCTCGCCTCGTTCAGCCGCCGTCCGCGTCGCCCTGCCCGCCGAAGAGGTCGGGCAAAGTCTGGGCGGCAAGGCTTCGCGGCGGAGGCAATCCCAAGTGTTCGTAGCCGCCGGCCGCAAGCACCCGACCGCGCGGCGTTCGCTGCAGGAGGCCCTGTTGAATCAGGTAAGGTTCGATCACCTCTTCCAACACGTCGCGCTGCTCCGAAAGGGCGGCCGCCAACGTCTCTACCCCGACCGGACCGCCGGCATAATTCTCGGCGATCATGGCGAGATAGCGGCGGTCCATGGCATCGAATCCGCCCGGATCGACCTCAAGTCTGGTGAGTGCTCGATCAGCAACACCGCGGTCGATCTCGGCCGCCCCGCTGACCGCCGCGAAGTCGCGAACGCGGCGCAGCAAGCGCCCAGAGACCCTGGGTGTTCCGCGCGAGCGCCGGGCGATCTCCCCTGCGCCGTCGGCGGTCAGCGCCATCTCCAGCACCTTGGCGCCACGCTCGACGATCGACTGCAATTCGTCTGGGCTGTAGAAGTCCAGCCGCAAGGGAATGCCGAAGCGCTCACGCAGCGGCCGGGTGATCAGGCCCGAGCGCGTCGTCGCCCCCACTAGCGTGAAGGGCGGCAGGTCGATTCGCACCGAGCGGGCGGCCGGCCCCTCGCCGATGATTATGTCGAGCGCAAAATCCTCCATCGCCGGATAGAGGATCTCCTCGACCGCCGGCGAAAGGCGATGGATCTCGTCGATGAAGAGCACGTCGTGCGGCTGCAGGTTCGTCAGCAAGGCCGCCAGGTCGCCGGCGCGCGCAATCACCGGGCCCGAGGTGGCGCGGAAAGAGACCGCCATCTCGCGGGCGACGATCTGCGCCAAGGTGGTCTTGCCGAGGCCCGGCGGCCCGAACAGCAGCACGTGGTCCAGGGCCTCGCCGCGCTGCCTTGCGGCGGCGACGAAGACCTCCAGGTTGTCGCAGAGCTTGCGCTGGCCGACGAACTCGGCAAGGCGCTGCGGACGGATCGACAGCTCGAAAGTCTCTTCGCCATTGTTCAGGGTCGAGACCAGACGCTCTTCGCTCACAGCGCCAGCTCCTTGAGGGCGCCCTTCAAGAGGTCTTCCAGTCCGGCCTCCTCACCCAGCGTCTTGCGCATCGTGGAGACCGCCGCCAGGGCCTCGGACGGCCGGTAGCCGAGCCCCTCGAGGGCTTGCGCGGCGTCCCGCACCTCCTGGTCGCTGTCCAACACGGGCGCAGCGCCGCCGTCGACCTGCGCCGCGGCACCCAGCTGCAAGGCGGCGACCTTGTCCTTCAACTCCGAGATCATGCGCAAAGCCAGCTTGTTGCCGACGCCGGACGCCCGCGTCAGCGCCTGGCGGTCACCCGAGGCCACCGCTCTGGTCAAGTCGCTGGGCGAGAGGGTGGAGAGAATGGCGAGCGCCAGTCGGCTGCCGACACCCTGCACGCCTTGCAGCAGGCGGAACCAGGCGCGTTCTCCCGCTTCGGCGAAGCCATAGAGGTGGATGTGGTCTTCGCGCACATGGGTCTCGATCAGCAAGCTCACGGCCTCGCCGGGACGGCCGAGCCGGGACAGGGTGCGGTTGGAGGCGAAGACCAGATAGCCGACGCCGCCGACGTCGATGATGGCCTGCCCGTCGCCGCTCTCGTCCAACCTGCCGCTCAGCTTGCCGATCATCCGCGTCTTCCCTAGCGCGCGCCGCGCCGGGCCGGCAGCTGGCCCGAGGGACCGGCCCAGGCGAGCGCCGTGGCGGCGTGATGGGCATGGCAAATGGCAATCGCCAAGGCGTCGGCGGCATCGCCGTCCTTGACGTCGATACCCGGCAGCAAGCGGTTCACCATCATCGCCACCTGTCCCTTCTCCGCATGGCCGCTGCCGACGATGGAGCGCTTGACGATCATCGGTAGGTATTGCGCGACCGGCAGTTCGGCGAGCGAGGGCACCAAGAGCGCCACGCCCCGCGCCATCCCCAGCTTCAAGGTCGAGGCCGGATTGCGGTTGGCCAGGGTCTCCTCGACCGCGGCGGTCGTCGGCCGATGCTCGGCGACGACCGCCTCCAGGGCTTGATGCAGGATCACCAGCCGCGCCGGCAAGCTCTGCTTTTCGTCGGTGGCGATAACGCCGTGCGCCAAGTGGCTGAGCCGGCTGCCGTCGGCTTCGATGACGCCCCAGCCGGTACGGCGCAGGCCCGGGTCGACGCCCAGAACGCGCAAGGGCCCGGCCTTAGTTGGCGAGCTCGGCGAGGACTTCCTCGGGTATGTCGAAGTTCGCGGCAACGCTCTGCACGTCGTCGTTGTCCTCCAGAGCCTCGATCAACCTCATCAAGGTCTGGGCGGCGTCGGACTCGACCGGCACGCCGTTGTTCGGCCGCCACGACAGGCGGCCCTCCTGCGGGTCACCGTATCGCTCCGCCATCGCGTCGCGCACCTGGGAAAAGTCCTCCGGCGCACAAAAGATCTCGTGAAGATCGGCGCTCGACTGCACGTCGGCCGCCCCGGCCTCGACCGCCGCCTCGAAGATATCGTCGGCGCTGGCGGCCTCACCCGGATAGGCGAGGTAGCCGACGCGCTCGAACATGAAGGAGACCGAGTTGGTCTCGCCCATGCTGCCGCCGTTCTTGGAGAAGATCGCGCGCACGTCGCTGGCGGTGCGGTTGCGGTTGTCGGTCAGGGCCTCGACGATGATGGCGACCCCGCCGGGTCCATAGCCTTCGTAGCGGATCTCCTCGTAGACGGTGTCGTCGTCGCCGCCGGCGGCGCGCTTGATCGCCCGCTCGATGTTGTCTTTCGGCATGTTTTCCGCGCGGGCCGCCTGGATCGCGCCGCGCAGGCGCGGGTTGGCCGCCGGGTCGGGCATGCCGTTCTTGGCGGCAACGATGATCTCGCGCGTCAGCTTGGCAAAGATCTTGGCGCGCTTTTTGTCCTGCGCGCCCTTGCGGTACATGATGTTCTTGAATTGTGAATGACCTGCCATAACAGCTCCGTTTCTTGTCGTTGCGGCCCGGCCTAGGAGGCCAATATCGCAGCCTCCGCGGCTTTGCGCGGATCGGCCTGACTGATGGCGCCGCCGATCCTCAATGGGTCCACCTTGACCGCCAGGCCGCTCTTGTCGTCGGTTTCGACCAGTACGCCGCAGAGCGTGCCGGCCCCCTTGGCCACCGACAGGCGCTCGGTCGGCAGCTTCTTGGTGAAGCGCTGCACCGGTACGGCCTTGTCCATGCCGATCACCGAGTCGTAGGCCCCGCACATGCCGGCATCGCTCTGGTAGGCGGTGCCGCCCGGCAGGATCATGGTGTCGGCGGTCGGCACATGGGTGTGGGTCCCGACGCAGAGGCTGACCCGACCGTCGACGAAATGGCCCATCGCCATCTTCTCCGAGGTCGCCTCGGCATGCATGTCGACGATGGCGGCGTGGACGGTGGCCCCGAGGCGGTAGCCGGCGAGCGCTTGCTGGACCGTCCGGAAGGGATCGTCCAGCGCGTCCATGAAGAGCCGCCCCAGAACGTTGATGATCAGCACCTTCTTGCCGCTAGGCGTCTGAAAGACGGCAACGCCGCGCCCGGGGGTCCCGGCCGGATAGTTCGCCGGCCGGAGCAGCCGCGGCTCCTGCTCGATGAAGGAGAGCGCCTCGCGCTGATCCCAGGAGTGATTGCCGCCGGTCATCACGTCGACACCGCACGCCAGTATGTCCGTCGCCAAGGCCCTGGTGATACCGAAGCCGGCGGCCGCGTTCTCCACGTTGACGATGACGAAGTCGAGCTTCAGCTGCCGGCGGAGGCCCGGCAAGTGCTCAGCCAGGACGTCTCGTCCGGGCCGTCCGACGATGTCACCGAGAAAGAGGAAACGCATGGGACGTCACCTGCCCTCTGGCCGGGCCGAGGTCAAGGCCGCTCAGCCGATCCGGATCGCCTCCTGCTCGGTCACGATCCAATCCAGCGGCAGGTCGGTGGCATCGCGCGGCACGTCGGCGACCTCCTGCCCGGCGTAGGCGGCGCCCACCGCCGTGATCTTGGAGACGGCCCTGAGCTCCGCCAAGGTGCGGTCGTAGAAGCCGCCGCCATAGCCCAGGCGATAGCCTTTCCGGTCGAAGGCCAAGAGCGGCACGATCAGAATCTCCGGCACCGAGATTGGCGCGTCGGCCGGCGGTTCCGAGGTGCCGAAGGCCGCCGGCTGCAAGGCCTGGCCCGGCTGCCACTGCTTGAACAGCAAGGGCTTCGCCGGTCCCAGCATGACCGGCAAAGCGATGCGGTTGCCGCGCTGATGGAGCGTGTGCATGGCCGGCCTCACGTCCAGCTCGTCCCCCATCGGCCAATAGGCCGACACCGTCTCCAGAGGCAGGAACTGGACCGCACCCAAGAGTCCCTCGAGAAAGCGCGCCGCGGCATCGTCGGCGGCATCGACTGCCGTTTTGCGGCGACGCTTGGCCTCCTTGCGCAGAGCCGCCTTCTCCTCGGCGATGCCTGTCATGCAGCTAACTTTCTTTTAGGCGTTTAAGGGTTGGTGCCACGGTGGCCGTCGGCGTCACTCATCCTCTCGGACCCGCATCAAGCAGGTGGGCGCCAGGTGCCCGGGCCAGAACCCGGACAGAGCCAGCTCCCTAGAGAGACTTATCGGCCCCAGGGATCGAATCGCCTAACGCACCCCGCAGCACCAGCGCCAATAGTTAGGCAGTGGCCCCCTTGTCGGCAATCTCTTCCAGCCGCTTTGTCGCCTGCTCCAGCTCGTCCAGCAGACCGGTGGGTGGTGGCGCGCGGCGGCCGGCTTCATCCAGCTCGTCCACCAGCATGAGCGATGCCAGCACCAGAAGGCGGGTTTCCGGCAGATTGCCGAAGCGTTCCGCCAGGCCGGCCAGTCGATGATCCAGCTGCGCGGCGAGTTGGCGCAGATGGTCCTCCTGGCCGTCATCGCAGATCAGGTCGTGCCTGCGGCCATGAATGGTGACTTCAACTCTAGCCAAAGATCCCTCGCCCGCCACGACCGCCCAACCGGCGGCCGCAGCCCAATCCTCTCGGCCTTAGGCCGCCTGGCCGGCACCAGACAGCTGGCCCTCCAATCGCTCAATCAGGCTGTCCAATTTGGTGCCGGTATCGGACAGCAAGCCCTGCAATCGCTCTTTTTCCGCTTCCGCCTCGGATAAGGCACCACGCAGCCGCTCCAATTCGCGGCTTTGCGCTTCCACCCTGCCAATCGCCATCTCCAAACGGCGCATCGCCTCGCCGACCCGTCCACCGGTCGACTCGGTGCTCATCGTCATGCTGTCTGACACTTGCGGATTCCGCTCCATAGCTATCGGTTGATCTCGAGAGCGAGACACTGTTGGCGCACTGTGGCCAGAGCGTGGCGCAGTCGTCAATGGCCAGTGCCACTGCGGCGCAGTGGGCATCTTGTCCAAGGGGTTTGCGCGCTGCAGCATGATCGCAGTTGACGCGCGCCAGACTGGGCGGCATGTTCCGGCTCGTTTCGCGACGGGGACAGCATCCGACAGCTGCGGAAAGCGGGCTAGCCGCCACGCCGGGCGAAGGAGGCCGGAGCCGGCGCGTCAGACAAGCTTCGCGCCGATTTTGGGACCCTTCGCGCGAGAGTAAACCGTAGCGATGCGAGCTGAATGATGGATGGTGCAGCCCTGGCGACTGCGCATCGGGATATGGCTAACTGCATCCGTGCCTTGGCCATGGATGCGGTCGAGCAGGCAAAGTCCGGCCACCCCGGCATGCCGATGGGCATGGCCGATGTTGCGACCGTACTCTTTACCCGCTTCTTGAACTACGATCCCGCGCGCCCTGATTGGCCCGACCGCGACCGCTTCGTGCTGTCGGCCGGGCATGGCTCGATGCTGCTCTATGCGCTGCTTTATCTCACCGGCTATCCGGAGATGACGCTGGACGAGATCAAGCGATTTCGCCAGCTGGGAAGCCGAACCGCCGGCCATCCGGAGTACGGCGTCGCGCCGGGCATCGAGACCACCACCGGACCCCTGGGCCAAGGCCTGGCGAACGCAGTCGGCATGGCGATAGCCGAACGCCATTTGAATGCAGTCTACGGCGACCAGCTGGTCGACCATCGCACCTATGTCGTGGTCGGCGACGGCTGCCTGATGGAGGGCATCAGCCAGGAAGCGATCTCGCTTGCCGGTCATCTGCGGCTCCATCGCCTGATCGTGCTGTTCGACGACAATGGCATCTCGATCGACGGCCCCACCTCGCTGGCGACCTCGGAAGATCAGTCTGCCCGCTTCGCCGCAGCCGGCTGGACGACGCTTGCCTGCGACGGTCACGACCCGGACTCGATCGCCACCGCGCTTTCGGCCGCACAAGACGCCGACCGGCCGGTCATGATCGCCTGCCGCACGGTGATCGGCTTCGGCGCGCCAAGCAAGGAAGGTACCGCCAAGACACACGGCGCCCCGCTCGGCGGCGAGGAAGTTGCCGGCGCGCGTGAACGCTTGAACTGGCCGCATCCGGCCTTCGAGGTCCCGGAGAGCGTGTTGGCGCAGTGGCGCAGCCAAGGACAGCGCGGTGCGGCGGCTTCGGCCGAGTGGGAGCAAAGGCTCGCTGCCGCCCCGCAGGACCTCCGCGAGGCCTTTGGCAGGCGGGTCGAAGGCGCCTTGTCGCCCGATTGGCAAGAGGCCTTGAAGCCCCTGCTCAAGCAAGCCATCGAAGACAAGCCGACCTTGGCGAGCCGGGCGGCGTCGCAGAAGGTGCTGGACCACCTGGCGGACCCGCTACCCGAGCTGATCGGCGGCTCGGCCGATCTCACCGGCTCCAACAACACCAAGGCGCGCGACATGGGGGTGCTGGACGGCACCAACTACGCCGGGCGCTATCTGCATTACGGCGTGCGCGAGCACGGCATGGCGGCGGCGATGAACGGCATGGCGCTGCACGGCGGGCTGCGGCCCCTACGGCGGCACCTTCCTCGCCTTTACAGATTATTGCCGCCCGGCGATCCGCCTATCGGCGCTGATGGGCCTGCCGGTCGTCTATGTGATGACGCACGATTCCATCGGCCTCGGCGAGGACGGGCCGACGCATCAGCCGGTCGAGCACCTGGCCGCGCTCAGGGCCATGCCGAACCTGCTGGTCCTGCGTCCTTGCGATCTGGTGGAGACGGTGGAGGCTTGGGTTGTCGCCTTGAGCCAGAAAAATCGGCCCAGCGTCATCGCGCTTAGCCGCCAAGGCCTTCCCGCCGTGCGTCAGGACACGGTCGAGAACCTGACCGCCTTCGGCGGCTACATCCTCGCGCCCTCCAAGGGACCGCGCGCGGTCAGCCTGATCGCGTCAGGTTCGGAGGTCGCGATCGCGATGAAGGCCAAGGACCAGCTGGAAGAGCAAGGCATAGCGACGGCCGTCATCTCGCTGCCCTCGTGGGAGCTCTTCGGCGAGCAGCCGCAGCAGTATCGCGACGAGGTCCTAGGGCCCGGCGCGCTGCACATCACCATCGAGGCCGCCAGCCCCTTCGGCTGGGAGCGTTGGATCGAAGACGGCGGCAGCTTCGTCGGCATGCGCGGCTTCGGCGCCTCGGCGCCGGCAAAGGATCTTTACCAGCATTTCGCCGTCACGCCCGAAGCCGTGGTAAAGGCGGTCAAGGCCAGGCTCTAGCACCGGGGGCCGGCGTCGCGGACCGGAACAGACGGGGCCGCCCCGCCAGTGGGCGCGCTGCCAACCAAGGAGGGAAAGGAAGCAAGCGATGACAGACCTGGCCGACATTGCCAAAGCGCTGGTGGTCAAGGGCAAAGGCATTCTGGCAGCGGACGAGTCCAGCGGCACCATCAAGAAGCGCTTCGACAGCATTTCGGTTGACAGCACGGAGACGAACCGCCGCGACTATCGCGAGATGCTGTTCTCCACGCCAGGCGTAGAGAGCTTCATCAGCGGCACGATCCTGTTCGACGAGACCATTCGGCAAAAGGCCTCCGATCAACGGCCGTTGGTCGAACTGCTGAGCGAGCGCGGCATCATCCCCGGGATCAAGGTTGACAAGGGCGCCAAGCCCTTGGCGCTGAACGAGGACGAGACCGTGACCGAGGGCCTGGACGGCCTACGCGAGCGGCTGCAGGAGTATGCCGAGCTGGGCGCCAAGTTCACCAAGTGGCGCGGCGTCTACACGATCGGCGAGGACACGCCGTCCGCCACCTGCATCACCGCCAATGCCCATGCGCTGGCGCGCTATGCCGCGCTCTGCCAGGAGGCCGGCCTGGTGCCGATCGTCGAGCCCGAAGTGCTGATGGACGGCAACCACGACATCGACACCTGCGAGTTCGTCACCGAAGAGGTGCTGCGTGCGGTCTTCTCCGAACTGGCCGTGGCCGAGGTCGAGCTGGACGGCATGCTGCTGAAGCCGAACATGGTCATCTCCGGCACCGACTGCCCGGAGCAGGCCGACCACCAAGAGGTGGCCGAGCGCACTGTGGACTGCTTCCGACGCGTGGTTCCGGCGGCGGTGCCGGGCATCGTCTTCCTTTCCGGCGGTCAGTCGGACGAAGACGCGACCCTGCACCTCAATGCGATGAACAAGCTCGACTCCCAGCCTTGGGCCCTGAGCTTCTCCTATGGCCGCGCCCTACAGGCAGCTCCCCTGCAAGCCTGGGGCGGCAAGCGCGAAAACGTCGCCGCAGGCCAGGCCGCCTTCATGAAGCGGGCCAGGGCCAACGGCTTGGCGGCCACCGGCACCTATACCATCTGACGGACATCATCTGACCTGGGGCGGCCGCCGCGCTCGGCGGCCAAGCAAGGACGAGGGCAAACATGGCAGTTAAGGTTGGAATCAACGGCTTCGGCCGCATCGGACGTCTGGTGTTCCGTGCCGCGATGGAGGCCAAGCGCGACGACGTCGAGTTCGTGGCCATCAACGATCTCGGCTCACCGGAGGATAACGCACACCTCTTGACCTACGACAGCGTCCACGGCCGCTTTCCAGGCCAGGTCGAGGCCAGCGAGAGCAGCATCGTTGTCGACGGCAAGAAGGTGAAGGTCCTGGCGGAACGGGACCCGGCCAAGCTGCCCTGGGGCGATCTCGGCGTCGACATCGTGATGGAGTGCACCGGCATCTTCGCCTCGCGCGACAAGGCGGCCCTGCACCTCACCGGCGGCGCCAAGCGGGTGATCGTGTCAGCACCGGCATCGGGCGTCGATCTGACCGTGGTCTACGGCGTCAACCACCAGGCGCTGACGGCCGAGCACGAGGTCATTTCCAACGCGTCGTGCACGACCAACTGCCTGGCGCCGGTGGCGCACGTGCTGCACCAAGCGGTGGGCATCGAGCGCGGCTTCATGACCACGATCCACAGCTACACCGGCGATCAGCGCACGGTCGACACCCTGCACAAGGACCTGGCGCGCGCCCGGGCCGCAGCCGTCTCGATCATCCCGACCACCACCGGGGCCGCCCGTGCGGTCGGCCTGGTGCTGCCGGAGCTGAAGGGCAAGCTGGACGGCACTGCCATGCGCGTGCCGACCCCCAACGTCAGCCTCGTCGACTTCAAGTTCGACGCGGCGCGCGAGACCTCCAAGGAGGAGATCAATGCAGCGATCGAGGCGGCGTCCTCGGGCCCGCTGAAGGGCGTCCTCGACACCAACAGGCTGCCGCTCGTCTCGGTCGACTACAACCACAACCCGGCCTCTTCGATCTTCGACCTGAAGGAAACCCAGGTGATCGAAGGACGATTCGTCCGGGTGATGTCCTGGTACGACAACGAGTGGGGCTTCTCCAACCGGATGAGCGACACCGCCGTCGCCATGGGTCGGCTGCTCTGACGACCCCGGCTGCCAGGGGGCCGGCGGACGCCGGCCCGACCCTGCCGCCGGGCCCGCTGTTCGTCGTGCACGGCGGCGACGACGTCCGGCGCATCGCCGCCGTATCGCGCGCCCTGGACCTGCCGGCACTGGTGATCTCCAATGGCGCGATCGGCTGGCACCTCTTTGCCGCGATGATCCGGTCGGCAGAGCCGGAAGACACCGCGCTCTCTTTCCTCTTCGACGCTGGCGATACCGCCGGCCCGGCAGCCGAGGCGCTGCGGTCCGGGGCGGCCCACGTGCTGTCCACCGCACCCGCACGTCAGCGGGCCAGCCTGGAGAGCCTGGCGGCGGCCACCGGCGCTACCTTGCTGGACCACCTGGACACAGAGCCACAGGACTGCCGCGACGTCGAGGCGATCAAGCGAGCCTTAACGGCTTGGCCCGACGAGGCGCGAGCCACCGCATGACCGTGGAAGGCTGCCGCTTCTACCTGGTCACACCCATCGCCTTGGCCACCGGCCAACTCCCGCTGCTGCAGTTCCAAGAGCTGTTGGGCCGTGCGCTGAGGGGCCCGCGGGTCGAGGCGCTGCTGCTGCGCACCGGCGGACAGGAGGCCAGCAGCGACGACAGCACGCTCGCCCCGCCACATCGACGCGTTGCTGCCGCTGGTCCACGCGGCCGGCATCCCCCTCGTGCTGGAGGAACGCGCCGACCTGGCGCAGCGGCACGGCTGCGACGGCGTCCACTTGCGCGGCGGCAAGGCCAGGGTCGCAGCAGTGCGCCAGGCGTTGGGCGAGGAAGCCATCGTCGGCGCCGCCGTCGGCACCTCCCGCCACGCCGCCATGGAGGCTGGCGAGGCCGGCGCCGACTACATCAGCTTCGGCGCCTTCGACCCGGAACCGCAACCGCCGCCGGCAGAGCTCCTGACCTGGTGGCAAGAGATGATGGAGCCCCCTTGCGTCGCCATGGGTGGGATCACCTTGGCTAACGCCACCGAACTGGCTGCCGCGGGCGCCGACTTTCTGGCCTTGCGCGGCGCCGTTTGGAACCACGACAAGGGACCGCTTGCCGCGCTCACCGCGCTCTCCGAAGCGATCGAAGCGGCCACATGACCGGCCTTTCCCGCCAGCCCAGGGGGCTAAGGTCGAGAGGGGTCGTCCCAATCAGGAATCTGCCATGACCAGCCTCGATCTCAGCGCGTTCAAGACCTTCACCGAGGATCTGGCCCGCCAAGCGGGCCAGACCGTGCTGGCGCAGCGGCCCCTGGCGAGGACCGAAATCAAGGCGGACGGCTCGCCGGTCACCACCGTGGATCGCGCCGTCGAGCAGGTGCTGCGCGCCAGCATCGAACGTCACCATCCCGACCACGGCATTCTGGGCGAGGAGTACGGCGCCAAGGGCCTGGACTCGGATTGGGTTTGGGTTCTGGATCCCATCGACGGCACCAGGCAGTTCGCCGGCGGCCTGCCCAACTTTGGGGTCCTGATCGCACTCTGTCATCAAGGCCGGCCGGTTCTCGGCGTGATCTGCCAGCCGATGACGGGCGAGACCTATCTGGGAATCAGCGGCCAGGGCGCCTGGCTCAACGGCCAGCCGATTCGGCCGACGTCACCTGGCAGCCTCGCCAAGGCGATCGCCAGCCTGTCCGACCCGGAGGCTTATGACGCGGCCACGCGGCCCGGATTAGAGGCCCTGTCGCGCGCCACGCTTTGGAACCTCTACGACGGCGGCTGTTTAGGCTATGGCGCACTGGCGGCAGGTTGGCTGCACGTCTGCTTGAACGGCCCCAACCTGGATAACTTCGACATCTGCGCACTGGTACCGGTGGTCGAGGGCGCAGGCGGCGTGATCAGCGATTGGCACGGCAAGCCGCTGGGCCTCTCCTCGTCCGGCGCCATCGTCGCCTCGGCCGATCCGGCCTTGCATGAAGAGGTCTTGGCGCTACTCCCACAGACAGCCTGATGGTGCGAAGGCGACAGGATGTCTGAGCAGGGCGCCGTCGGCGCCTACTATGACCAACGCGCGCAGAGCGAATGGGAGCGATTGCAGGGCAACTGGCTGGAGTACGCCGTCACCCGCCACGTCATCGATCGCTACCTCCGCCCAGCTCGCGGATCCTCGACGTCGGCGGCGGGCCGGGACGCTATGCGATCGATCTGACCGCTGCTGGCCACAAAGTGGCGCTGGCCGATCTCTCCGAAGCCAACGTCGCGCTCGCCGAGAGCAAGGCTGCGGAAGCCGGACTGCGCTTGCTGTCGGCCCGGCAAGTGGATGCGCGCGAGCTCTCCGGCTTCGCCGATGCCAGCTTCGATGCCGTTCTCAACCTCGGGCCCGCTCTATCACCTGATCGAAGAAGCGGATCGGGTGCGCGCCGTCGAAGAGAGCCTGCGTGTCCTGCGGCCCGGCGGCTGCGCCTTCTTCGCCTTCCTCTCCCGCTGTGCGCCGCTCTACTTCCTGCTGAAGACGGCGGCCGATGAGATCGAGGCCAAGAGCGAGCTTGTCAAGCGCGTGCAAGAACAAGGCCTCTATCGACCCTCGGCTGGCGAGGACTTCTTCATCGACGCAGTCTTTGATGACCCGGAGGCAGTTGAGCCCTTCATGAGCCCGTTTCGTCATGGAAAGGTTAGACTTCTTCGGCGCCGAAAGCGTGATGACGCAAAGCGAAGGGCTGTTGCGTGCCCTTCCCGAAGCGGCACGGGAAACCTGGCTTGGTCTCGCCTTCGACTTGGCGGCAACGCCTGCCGCGCTCCATGCCAGCGAGCACCTGGTGTTTGTGGGACTGAAGCCGGGTTAGCGCTCATCCGGCTGCTCTATCATCACCGCACATCGCCGGCGCAGACGAGTCCATCTGCTCGGGATTGGCTTTGGATTGCGATAGGATTTTGAATGGGCCGGGTGTCGTGGCTTAGTCGAGGCTTCACGAGCGTCTGCTGCCGAGCGCCCTCGGCTCTTCGCGCAAACAGGGCGAAAAGCTCCGCCTGAGAGCAGATGGCGAGCTTGCGGTAGGCCCGCTTTGCGATGCGTCTTGACCGTCTCCAGAGTGATCGAGAGGAGGTCGCCGATGGCCCGGGATGTAAAGCCCTGCGCGACCAGATCGATGACGTCCCGCTCACGGGCACTCAAGCGCCTGAGCGCGACGTTCGACACCCTGATGTGGTCGTCGCTGAGCGCCCTCCAGTGATAGGGAGAGCGTGCCCGAGATGACCGGCGTCACGTCGGTCAGGACCGCAGCTTCGGCGGGCGTGAAGCGGCCTTGGGCAGATGGCCGGCGATAGAGGCCGACCTGGCAGCAGGTGCGGGTCTGGCGACCCCTCCTCCTCCAGCGGAAAGACGATCTGCAGCTCGGCCAGATGGCGAGGCCAGTCGAGCGTGCGGAATCCCAGCTCTTCCTTGCGGCCTCTGCTGCAAGGGCAGCGAGCGCAGCTGCTGCTCGCTAACCGGCGCCCGCTTGGCTACGTCGATGGCCCGATAGGCCCCCGGCGGCGCACCGGCCTTGAGCGACCAGACGAAGGGGTCGATCACATAGGTGGCTTCAAGGTAGTTGCGCACGCCGCTTTGCAGGACCTGGGTACCGAAAGAGCTCCACAGCAGCTCCGGCGGCTCACTGTCCCCTCTGGCAGAACACCGTGATGTCGTCGAAGGGGACCAGCCCGGCCAGAAACTCGCTCAAGACACTGGGGGTAGAGGCCACCGCCGGCCGCCTCGTAGAGGTTCGCCACACGGCGTGAAAAGGTTCGAAGCTCACGGCGCGCAGAGGCGCCGGCGTCCGCTTGCATCTCTCGTGGCACGGCACCCCCGTCCTTTCGGATGCGCTACCATAGCCCTCACTATATGACAGCTCTTCATGCTTGTCCCCCTTTAGGGGCATTGAGGCCGGCGGCGGCCTGCCATCAACTGTCCTGGTTTCGTTCAGGCACTGAAGACGTCCTGGGAGAGACCCCTCATGAAGAGACTTGCCTCCGCCATGGTCCTGTCGGTCGCGCTTGCCGCGGGCGCGACCGCCGCCAATGCAGAGGTGCTGCGGGTCGGCACCGAATGCACCTACGCGCCCTTCAACTATCGCACCGCCGACGGCGAGCTCACCGGCTATGACGTCGACGTCGCCCGCGAGGTCGGCAAGCGCATCAGCGCCGACATCGAGTTCGTCTGCCAAGAGTGGGACGGCATGATCCCCGCCCTTCTGGCCAACAAGTTCGACCTCATCGTCGCCTCCATGTCGATTACCGACAAACGCCTGAAGCAGATCGATTTCTCCGGGCCTTACCGGGTCTCGATCGGTCAATTCGTGGGACGCAAGGACGCCAATCTCAAGCTCTTCGACGATGAAGGAGAGGTGATTCCCGGCGGCTTCGAGGGTTTGCGCGTCGGCCTGGAGCGCTCCAGCACCTATGAAGAGTGGGTGAAGGCCAAGGTGCCCGGACGCCGAGATCGTCTACTACGACGCCAACGAGCCCATGTACCTCGACCTCGCCGCCGGCCGGGTCGACGTCATCATGACCAATCCGATGAAGGCCTACCTCAAGTTCCTCTCGCAGGAAGGCAACGACGATTTCGACGTGATCGGCCCCGCAGCTCGAGGAGGCGGGCCTATTTCGGGATCGGCGTCGGCATCGGCTTGCGCAAGGACCAGGCGGCCCTGAAGGGACGCATCACGAGGCTCTGAAGGGGATGACCGAGGACGGCACTTTGGACGAGTTCTCTCTGCGCTACTTCCCCTTCCCGATCTATCCGCAGTCCTGGAAAGGCACCACCTGATCGTTTGATCGGGAGGCATAGGACGAAAGGGACTTGGGCGCGCTCTCCGGCTGGATCGACGATTTCCTGTCCGGCACCCTGGTCATCGTCGCGGTCTTTCTCGTGGCGCTGATGATGAGCGTGGTCTGGGGGGCTTGCCGGCGCTGCCGGCAAGCTCTTCGGGCCGCGCTGGCTTCGCGCCGTCGTCAGGGTCTACGTCACGGTCTTTCGCGGCACGCCGGAACTCCTGGTCCTGCTGATCTTCTATTTCGGGGCGGCGGTCACCTTGACCAACCTGGCGCAGCTCTTCGACCCCGAGGTCAAGTTCGTCGACATCCCGCCCTTCTGGGCCGGCGCCCTGGCCATCAGCCTGGTCGCCGGGGCCTATCTGACGGAAATTTTCCGAGGCGCCTTTCTGGGCGCCGATCCGGGCACCATCGACTGCGCCAGGGCGCTGGGCCTCAAGCCCTTGCAGATCTTCTTTCTGGTGCGCTTCCGCAGATGTGGAGGATCGCTTTGCCCGGCTTCGGCAACCAGGCGATCTCGCTGATCAAGGACACGGCGCTGATCTCCGTGGTCGGCCTGGAGGAGGTGATGTCACCGCCGACATGGCGATCTCCGTGACCAGCAACCCTTCACCATGTACATCGCGGTCGCCTTCATCTACCTGGCGCTTACCAGCGTCCGTCAGCGCAGTACTGCGCTGGGCCGAGGGCCGCGCCAACCGCTTTAGGGCGGCAAGCTGATGGGCTTGGATCTGAGCCTCATCATCGAGTCCCTGCCGCGCCTCTTGGACGGCATCGGCATCACCTTGTCGATCCTCTTCGTCTCGCTGGCCGGCGGCCTGGCGATCGGCTCGCTTATCTGCGCGGCCTTGCTCTCGACGGGACGCGTGATGCCGCGCCTCGCCCGAGCCTACGTTACCTTCTTCCGCGGCACGCCGGCGCTGGTGCAGCTCTTCGTCGTCTACTATGGATTGGCCCAGTTCGAATTCGTGCGGGCCAGCCCGCTGTGGATCCTGCTGCGCGACCCCTTTTGGTGCTGTGTCATCACGTTTTCGATGAATTCCGGGGGCCTATACGGCGGAAATCATGCGCGGCGCGCTGTCCGGCGTGCCGCGGGGGGCCGCTGGAAGCAGCCCGCGCCCTGGCATGCGGCGCTGGCCCTGCTTCAAGACCATCACGCTGCCGCTTGCCTTGCGGCTGGGCCTGCCGCCCTATGGCAACGAGGCCGTCAGCATGTTGAAGACCACGGCGCTGGCCAGCACAGTCACCTTGATGGACCTGACCGGGGTGGCGCGCACTCTGGTGGCACAAACCTATGCGCCCTATGAGATCTTCATCTCGGCGGCCATCGTCTACCTGGTCATGGCCTGGGTCATCGAGCAGGGCATCGGCAGTCTGGAGCGCCGGTTCGGACGCTGGGCCGACTAGCTCATTCATGCATGCGGCCGCTTCCGCTCTGCTATGAGCGGGCTAAACCCTTGGCAGGCCCTCGACGAGACGGCAGAGTGCGCCGCGCCGGCAATCGGCGCCTCCAGTACCCTCTATTGCCGCTAAGCAATAGGATCCGGCTGTCGACAGGCCAGCACAATCGAAAGGAAGAGTCATGGCGCCGCGATCGCCTCTGATCAACGTGATGGTTCGCGCCGCCATCGCGCCGCCCGCGGCCTGAAGCGGGACTTCGGCGAGATCGAGCAGCTGCAGGTCTCCAAGAAGGGCCCGGCCGACTTCGTCAGCACCGCCGACCTGCGCGCCGAGCGCATCCTGCGCGACGAGCTGGTGAAGGCCCGGCCCGACTTCGGCCTCCTGGCGAGGAAGGCAGCCTGCGCGAGCCGGACGCCGAGGGCCGCCGCTGGATCGTCGATCCCCTGGACGGCACCACCAACTTCCTGCACGGACTGCCCCATTTCGCAGTCTCCATCGGCCTGGAGCATCGCGGCATCATGGTCGCCGGCGTGGTCTACGACCCGATCAAGGAGGAGATGTTTCATGCCGAGCGCGGCGGCGGGCGCCTTTCTGAACGACCGGCGCCTCAGGGTCTCCGGCCGCAGCCGCCTGGAGGAAGCCTTGCTGGCCACCGGCATGCCCTTCAAGGGCAAGGGCGACAGCGCGGGCTACATCGGCGAGCTGGACAGCGTCATATCCAAGGTTGCCGGGGTTCGCCGCTGGGGCGTGGCGTCCTTGGATCTCGCCTATGTCGCCGCCGGGCGTTTCGACGGCTTCTGGGAGCGCGGTCTAAAGCCTTGGGACGTGGCCGCAGGCGTGCTCTTGGTGCGCGAGGCCGGCGGCTACGTCAGTGCCATCGACGGGCGCGACTTCCTCCTGGAGGGCGAGAGCATCCTCCGCCGGCAACAGCGAGCTGCACGACAGCCTGTCCGGCCTGCTGTCGGGCCGCAAGAAAAGCGGCTAGCTGCGCGGTCCAGGGCTTCCCTCGGATGGTTCTCCTCGCCATGTGTTTGCTCTAGCGTCCTGTTGGTCAGGACGATCGGCAAACAACGGTGTGTTATGGACATTCTGGACGATATTCTCGAGACCCTTGACCTCAAGGGCATTCTCTACTTCCGCACCGACTTTTCCGGCGCCTGGCGGTGACGGTGCCCGACCTGGAGCAGGCGGCCCGCTTTCATCTCGTGGTCCAAGGCAGCTGCCGGGTGGAGTTCGCATCCGGCGACGCAACAACGCTGGGCCCCGGGCGACTGGTGTTGATCCCCAAGGGGGCGTAGCCACGTGCTGGCCGACCAGGCCGGCCGCGAAGCCCCTGCGTTGGAAAGCGTGCTGAGCGCGCTGGGCTATGACGGCGAAGGAGTCTTAGTGGTCGGCGACAGCGACCCCGAGGCCTCGACCCAGATGGTCTGCGGGCACTACAGCTTCCGCGGCGGGGCCGATCACCCCTTGCTGCGGGCGCTACCGGATCATGTGGTGGTGACGCAGTCGACGCGGGTGCGCGAGCCTTGGCTGGACGAGATGCTGCGCCTGGTTGCCAGGCGGGGTCTTCTCGGATACGATCGGATCCACCGCATCGGTGACGCGGCTCTCCGAGATCATCTTCATCGAGCTCTTGCGCGTCGGCATCGGGCAGAGCCGGCCCTGCAGTCCGTCTTGGAGGGCTTTCGGGACCGCCAGATCGGCGGGGCCCTGGAACTGATGCACCGCAGGCCGGAGCAGCCCTGGACGGTAGAAACCCTGGCCGGCGAGGTGGGCATGTCGCGCAGCCGTTTCGCCGAACGCTTTCGCGACCTCCTGGGCGTCGGACCCATGTCCTATCTCGCCAACTGGCGGCTGCAGCGCGCACTGGCGCTGCTGGACGACACGCGAGCGTCGGTGCAGGAGGTCGCGCGCCGCACCGGCTATCGCTCGCCGGCCGCCTTCAGCCGCGCCTTCGTCGGAAAGTTCGGCGTCGCACCGAGCGACTATCGGCGCGCCGGCGCCTGAACTTTGCGCAGCGTCCCGAAGGGATTGCAGTTCCTCCCGATCTCCACCCCCGCAATTGATTGAGCGTCCAGGGCTTCGCACCTGCCCTCTCGTCACGAGACAGCGAGAGGCAAGATCATGCGATCACTCCCGATAGCGGCGCCGCAAGGCCACGAGACGAACTGGCAAAGGCTGCGCGGCGACTTGGTTTCCTTGCTGGTAGCCAAGACTTTGGACGCCGGCAAGACCCGCCAGACCGCCAGGCCTGACCCAAGGCGTCTTGTCTCTCCTAAACCCGATCCTGGGCCGCCGCTAGGCCCTGCGATGGCGCGGCAGCCCTCCCGTGCCGGGTTCTGCGCCCTGCCTTCCGACTGGCACCACCCTTTGAAGAGAGGATTCAAGAGATGTTGCGTAAGCTTCCCCTTGCCGCCCTGGCCTTGGCCGGTCTCGTCGCCGCCGCACCGGCTGCGCTGGCCGTCGACGAGTACAATGTCTCCACCGGCATGACGGCCGCGGGCGCCCCGCTGGGACTGCACGGTGTCGATCCCGTGGCCTTTATCGAAGAAAACAAAGCCATCGAGGGCGACGCGCGCTACGCCGCCGTGCACGACGGAGTCGCCTACTATTTCGCCTCCGAGGTCAACGCGGCCGCCTTCGCCGGCAACCCGGATCGCTATCTGCCGCAGAACGGCGGCTTCTGCACCTTCGGCGTCCTCCGTCGGCAAGAAGTTCGACGGCGACCCGCAATTCGCCGCGCTGATCGACGGCAAGCTCTACGTCTTCCTCAATGAGGACATCTACGCGCTCTTCTTGAAGGATCAGGCCGGCACCATTAGCAAGGCGGCAGCCAACTGGCCGCGCATCGAGCACACCGCCGCCAAGGACCTCTAAGCAATTGGGCTGGCGGGCGCCTCGCGTCCGTCAGCCACTATCCCATTTAGGAAACACGCCAGCCAGACGGCCTTGATTGTCCTGACGCCGAATCCAGCCGTTGGATCATCGGCTGCCCCCTCCCGGCGCGAGCAGCAGCTGTGCTACAGGCCTCCGCAGCGATTCTTCCTCGTCTTGCAGGCCGAGGCTCCGCAAGACGATTGTGTGCGGGCGAGCCAGAGCCTAGTCTCCCGCCAGAGAGCGGGAGACTGGGTGAATCGCCAGAAGAAAGGCTGCTGAGGCATGGATAGTGTTACCGGAGTGACGGCAAGACTGCGGCGGCGCGGGCGCCTGCTGGCCGGCGTCGCGACCCTCGCCCTGACCGCCCTGCTGCCGATGGAAGGCTACGCCCAGAGCGGCACGCAGTCTCCCAGCGTTATCGTCAACACCAACGTGCTCGACAGCCTTGGTCCCTCGACGACAGGTCCCGGCACGGAGCCAAGCGTACCGGCCTCGCAGATCCCCCAGCCTGCAGCAGCAGCCCGGCAAGGAACGGGAAGCTGCCGCCGACATTGATCCTGCCCGGCCAAGCGCCGAAGGTCGTCACGACTCCGGCACCTCGACCCAAGGCGGCCGCCAAACCGGCGCCCCGCCCCAAGCCTGCCCCCAAACCCGTGGCCAGCAGGCCGGCACCCTCTACGCCGCCGGAAGTGCCGAAAGTCCCGCCAAAGGACAGCCTGGCGGCCTTGCCGACTGGCGAGAGCACAGCAGCGGTCCCGGCTCCAGCACCTGCCCCTACGGCAGCACCTGCGCCTAGCCCCGCGCCCAGTCCGGCGCCGGCACCGCAAGTGGCCACTGCGCCCAGCCCGGCGCCTTCGACCGGCGGCGGTGTCAGCATCACCGCGCCCAGCGGCGGAACGACCGGTGGGGCCCTAACGACCCTGCCCAGCACGTCCGACGATATCGGCAGCCTGGGCGGCGGCGTGACCATCACCCCGCCACCCAGTGCCGCGCCGGCACCCGCCCCGTCCCCAGCGCCGGAGGTCTCGGCAGCACCCAGCCGACCGGCAGTGGCAGTGGGCGTCAGCATCACGCCGGCGCCCGGTTTCCAGGCTCCGAGTTCCGAATCCGGCGGCGCCCCCGCGCCAACGGCTTCAGCGAGCCCGGCACCCGCTCCGGCGCCCGTTGCCGCGCCGGAACCGTCACCAGCGCCTGCCCCGGCGCCCGTTGCCGCACCGGGCCGCCGACACCAGCACCTGCCCCGGCGCCAGTCGCCGCGCCGGCGCCGACCCCAGCGCCCGCCCCGGCACCCGACCAGGTCGCCGGCGTTGCCCCGGCGCCCGCGCCCGGTGCCGCCCCGGCTCCGCAAGCAACGGCACCCAGCCCGGCGCCGGCACCGGTCCCGGTGGCACCAACGCCGGGCACCAGCGATACCAGCTCCGGCGGACGGCTTTTGTTCGAACCCGGTTCCGCAACGCTTTCGGCCGATGACGAAACGATGCTGGATCAGGTGGCCCAGCGCCTGGAGCAGGATCAGGACCTACGCCTGCTGCTGCTGGCCTACGCCAGCGATGCCGACGGCAACAGCTCCGATGCACGGCGCCTATCGCTGTCTCGGGCCTTGGCCATTCGCGCCTATCTCATCGACAAGGGCATCCGCACCGCCCGCTTCATCGTCCGCGCGCAAGGCGATCGCTATGGCGACGGGCCGGCCGATCGGGTCGATCTGAGCTACCAGAACTAAGACCGCGCCGGTGATGGGCAGCCTCGGCAGCGACCACCGCCGCAAGCAAGCCTGAGGCTGCGGGACCGGAGGCCATGACGAGACCCCTGCGCTACCTCGTCAGGATGCTGTTGTTCCTGCTTTTGGTGGGGGTGGTGTGCGCACTGCTGGGGTCGGGCCTGATCAGTGCCTTCTTCACCAGCCCCTTTCTCAACGGGGTGATCCTGGCGGTCGCCTTTCTCGGCACCGTTCATATCTTTCGCCAGGTCATCATGCTGGGCGCCGAGGTGCGCTGGCTGGAGCACCTGAAAGAAGAGACGCGCGAGCGCCTCTTCTATCCGGATTCCCTCAAGCAACTGCCGCAGCCCCGGGTGCTGGGCCCGATGGCGCGCATGCTGGGAGAGCGGCGCGGCCGGGTCAGCCTCTCGGCGCTCTCTATGCGGACCTTGCTGGACGGCATTCAGATCCGAATCGACGAGAGCCACGACATCTCGCGCTATATCGTCGGCCTGCTGATCTTCCTCGGCCTGCTCGGCACCTTCTGGGGCCTTTCAGAAACGGTGGGCGCCGTCGGCGATACCATCGCCGGCCTGCAGGCCGGCAGCGGCAGCAGCGTCGACCTGCTGCAGCAATTGCAGGACAGCCTGGAGCGTCCGTTGTCGGGCATGGGAACGGCCTTCACCTCTTCGCTCTTCGGATTGGCGACCTCGCTGATCGTCGGCTTTCTCGAGCTGCAATCGAGCCAGGCCCACAACCGCTTCATGCAGGACCTTGAGGAATGGCTGGCGGGGCTCACCAAGCTCTCGCCGGGCGGCGGCGGCGTGGGCGACGGCGAGGGCTCGGTGCCGGCCTATGTGCAGGCGCTCCTGGAGCACACGGCCGACAGCCTCGACGGCCTCCAGCGCACCTTGCTGCGCAACGAGGAAGACCGCCAGACCTTCACCAACAGCCTGACCGTGATCGGCGAGCGTCTGGGCAGCATGGCGGCGGAAAGCCGTGCACAGCAGGCCGCCTTCGCCAACCTGATCGAGACACAAACACAGCTGCAGCACATCCTGCAGCACCTGGCGGAGGTGATCGGCAGCGGCGACGAGGGTTCGCGCCAGTACCTGCGCGCCATGCATGCCAACCTCGACCGACTGGCCGTCGATCTGGACAACGGTCGCGGCCAGATCATCCAAGAGATGCGCAACGAGATTCGCTTGCTTGCCAGAACCATCGCTGCGCTCGCTGACGAGGGCGGCTGATGGAACCCGGCAGTGCCCGGCGGAGACGGCGCTCGTTGAACTACTGGCCGGGCTTCGTCGACGCGCTGGCCGCGCTGATCATGGTGGTGGTCTTCGTGCTGCTGATCTTCGTGCTGGCGCAGAACACGCTCTCGGGCGCGCTGATGGGCCGGGACGCGGCCTTGGAGCAGATGACCCGCACCCTCGGCCAGACGCAGGAGCAGCTGGCCCTGGAGCGCAGCGCCAGCGCCGAGCTGCGCCAGATCCTGGCCCAGGTCTCGGCCGAGCTGCAGGAATCCGATAGCAAGCTGGATTCCCTCGTCACCGAACTGGCGGAGCTGAGAAAGAACCGTGCAGAAGAGGGCGCGGAGCGGAGCGAACTCGCCGCCAGCCTGAAGGAGCGCGAAGCGGCCCTGAAGGCGGCGGTCGAAGAGCTGGCGCGCGACGCCAAGACGCTGGCCGCGCTGCGTGAGCGCATTGCCGTTCTGGAGGCCGAAGCCAGGCGGCTGACCACGGCGATTGCCGGCCTGGAAGAGCTGCGCCGGAGCCTCGGTGCGGAGATCCTGGCGCTGACGGCCAAGACCGACGCCCAAGACCAGGGCTTGGCGGAGCGCGAGGCGCGCCTGGCGGCTGCCGAAGCAGAAGCACTGGCGATGGCGGTTGAAATCGAGGAGTTGCGCAGCACCCTGCAAGACAGCCGCAGGGCACAGGAGACGGCGGAAGAGAGCAGTGAGGCCAGCGCCGCCCGCCTGGCCGAGACCGAGGCGCGCCTGGCCGAGGCCGAGCAGACCTTGCAAGCCTTGTCGCGCCAGCTTGCCCAGCAGAAGGAGGAGTTGGCGGGCGCTGGCCAAGCGGGAGAGTGAGGCGCGCGGCGAACTGGAGCAGCTGAAGAGCCGCCTGGAGGTGCTGGAAACGGAAAACGACGCACTGCAGCGGATCCGTCAGAGCCAGCAGATCAGACTTACGGAGCTGGAACGCAGCCGTAAGGCGCTGGAGGAGAGCCTGGCCAAGAGCGAGCTGGAGCGCCAGCGGCTGGCCAGGCTTCTCTCCGAGCGCGATGGCGAGATGGCGCGCCTGCAGGACCGGACCGCGGCCGTCGAAGCCGCGTTGCGCGCCTTGGAGGAGGGCGGCGACAGCGCCCTTTCGGAGCGCGACCGCCTGCTGGAGGCCTTGGCTACGGCGACCAGCGAGCGCGACCGTCTGCTGGAGCTCACCGACAGCCTTGCCGTCGAGCGCAAGGCTTTGGCCGACCAGTTGGCCGCGGCCAAGCGCGAGACCGAAGAGCTGCTGCAGCGCGCCGCCGGCGGCGAGGAAGCGCAGAGCGCCAGCGCCGATCGGCTGACGCGCCTGGAGGCGGAGCGTGCTGCGCTCGAGTCGGCTCTGGTCGCCAGCGAAGCCGAGCGCAACCGCCTGGAAGCCCTGCTGGAGCGGGTGAGCCAGGAGCGCGACCGCCTGCAGCTGGCCACCCTGGGCCAAGAGGATGACAAGACCGATCTGGTCACCCGCCTGGCGGAATTGGAGGCGCTGGCCGAGCAGCGCCAGGATCTGGTGAGCGTCATCACCCGGGCTCAGGGCGCGCGCGAGGCCTTGGCTATGCTGCTGGTCGAACGGCAGCGCGACTTGCGGCGGATGGAGGCAGCACAGGCCGCGCTGGAGGTCGAGCTGGCGGAAGCCGAAGAGCAGCTGCGCGGGCGCGATGCCGCCCTCGACAACCTGACCGCCACGATGAGCGAGCTGCAGGGAGAGCTGGCGACCAGCCGGCGCAACCTCACTTTGGCCGACCAGCGGCTGAAGCTGGCCGAAGAGGCCGCCGAGGAAGCCCGAGCCGCCCGCGAGCAGGCCGGTGCCGAGGGCTCCGACGCGCTTGTTGCCGAGCAAGCCCTGACGGAGGCCGCCAATCAGAAGGTGCAGCGACTGCAGAACCAGATCGATGCGCTTGAGCAACGTCTGGCCCAGCTGACGGCACTCCTGGAGGCCAGCGAAGCCCTCAACGAGGCGCAAGGTGTCGAGATCATCAACCTCGGCAAGCGGCTGAACGAGGCGCTGGCCACCAAGGTGCAGGAGCTTGCCAGCTACCGCTCCGAGTTCTTCGGACGGCTGCGCGAGGTTCTGGGCGGCCGCAGCGACATCCAGATCGTCGGTGACCGCTTCGTCTTGCAGTCGGAGGTGCTGTTCCCTTCGGCCCAGGCGGCCTTGACCGAGGAGGGTGAAGAACAGCTGCAGGAGTTGGCGGAAAGCCTAAAACGCATCATACCGGAGATTCCGCCGGACATCGATTGGGTGCTGCAAGTCAACGGCCACACCGACCGGCGACGCTTGGTCAGCGGCACCTTCGAGTCCAACTGGGAGCTATCGGCCGAGCGTGCCTTGAGCGTGGTCCGCTTTCTGATCGATCAGGGCATACCGGCCAACCGGCTGGCCGCCGCCGGCTTCGCCGAGTTCCAGCCGATCGCCACGGGGCGGACGCCGGAGGCCTACCGCTTGAACCGGCGCATCGAGCTAAAACTCACACAGCGCTAAGCGGCGGAGGGACAGCAGCCTCCTCCTCAGGCTGATCGAACTGCAAGGCCGCCAGGCGGGCATAGAGCCCGCCCTGGGCAACCAGCTCGCCATGCCGTCCCTCTTCGACCACGCGGCCTTGGTCCAGGACGATGATGCGGTCGGCTTTCAGGACAGTCGCCAGGCGGTGGGCGACGACCAAGGTGGTACGGCCGGCCATCAGCCGCTCCAGTGCCTGCTGCACGGCGCGCTCGCTCTCGGCGTCCAGCGCCGAGGTAGCTTCGTCCAGCAACAGCAATGGCGGGTCGCGCAGCAGGGCGCGGGCGATCGCGATCCGCTGGCGCTGGCCGCCGGAAAGCCGCACCCCGCGTTCGCCCAAGAAGGTCTCGAATCCCTGTGGCAAGGCCTGGATGAAACCCAGCGCCTGGGCCGCCTCGGCGGCGCGGCGAATCTGCTCTGCGCTGGCCTCTTCGCCGCCATAGGCGATGTTGTCATAGGCATTGGCCGAGAAGATCACCGGCTCCTGCGGCACCAGGCCGATCCGCCGGCGCAGGTCGCGAGGATCCACCGCGCGCAGATCGACGCCATCGAAGGTGATGCGCCCGCCGACCGGATCATAAAAGCGCAGCAGCAATTGAAAGAGCGTGGTCTTGCCCGCCCCCGATGGCCCCACCACGGCCACCCGCTCGCCCGGCTCGACCGCCAGCTCGATGCCGTCCAAGGTCGGGCGCTCGGGATGGGCGGGATAGGTGAAGCGCACCCCCTCCAGCCTGACAGCGCCTCGAGCCGGCTCCGGCAAGGCCTCGGGCTCGTCCGGTGCCGTGATCTCCGGCACCGAGCCCAACAGCTCCAGCAAACGCTCCGTGGCACCGGCAGCGCGCTGCAGATCGCCGATGACTTCGCTCAGTGACCCGACCGAGCCGGCCACCACCACGGCATAGAAGACAAAGGCCGAGAGGTCGCCGCCGGAGATCTCTCCGGCGATGACGTCGTGGCCGCCGACCCAGAGGATCAACGAGACCGCGCCGAACACCAACAAGATGACCAAAGCGGTCAGAAGCGCGCGCGCCCGGGTGCGCAGCACCGCCACCGAAAACGCCGATTCCACGGCACGGTCGAAGCGATCCTCCTCTTGGCGCTCCTTGGTGAAGGCCTGGACGGTGCGCACGGCGCTCAAGGTCTCGTCCACGCGCACGCCGACATCGGCCACCCGGTCCTGGCTTTCCCGCGACAGCCGCCTGACCTTGCGCCCGAACACCAGGATCGGCACCACGACCAAGGGCACCACCAGCAAGACCAGGCCGGTCAGCACGGGCGAGGTCACGATCAGCAGAATGAGGCCGCCGACCAGCAGCAGGCTGTTGCGCAGCGCACTGGTCGCCGAGGTGGAGATCACCGCCTGCAGCAAAGTGGTGTCGGTGGTCAGCCTCGAGAGCACTTCGCCGGTCTGGGTGGTCTCGAAGTAGGCCGGCGAAAGCGAGAGCACGCGGACATAGACCGCCTTACGCAGGTCCGCCACCACCCGCTCGCCCAGCCAGGAGACCAAATAGAAGCGCACGTAGCTGGACAGCGCCAAGATCACCACGACCGCCAACAAGACCACGAGCGCCTGGTCGAGCAGCGCATCGTCGCCGGCGGCAAAGCCCTCGTCGACCAGCTTGCGCAAACCGAAGCCCAAGCCCAGGACAGTCAGCGCCGCCACCGTGAGCGCGGCCAACGCGCCCGCTACCTGCGGGCGATAGGGCCTGAGGTAGGGCGCCAAACCGGCCAGCACCTTCAGGCCGCGCCGCTTGGGGCGATCGCTGTTGCGGGCTTGCTCGATGAGGGAGGGTTGTCGCATAGCGTCCGGGGGTTTTGCCTGATCCAGCCTTGTGCCGGGCTCCAGCGGCCAAGGCAAGCGCAAGTGCCCGGTCGCGGAGAAGTCTGCTTCGCATGGAAGCAGGCTTCGGCGCGTGAATCGGCCACTTGATTCAACAGCACCGTCGCGGGCCTTGACGTCTGCTCGGACGCGCGCCATGTCGGCTGGGCGTAGCGTGCATGCGCGAGAGCCGCTTGCGCCGGGCCGGGGGCTCGGCTATAAGCTCGCGCTTTCGAATACCCGGAGGGCGCCGATGAAGGCTGACATCCATCCCGACTACCACGAGATCACCGTGCAGATGACCGACGGCACGGAGTTCAAGACCCGCTCGACCTATGGCAAGGAGGGCGACGTCCTGCGCCTCGATATCGATCCCAAGACGCACCCGGCCTGGACCGGCGTGCATCGCTTGATCGATACCGGCGGCCAGCTGGCGAAGTTCAACAAACGCTTCCAGGGCTTGGGCATGAAAAAGTAACGCCTGTCCAAGACAGCCGTCTTCGAACGGGGCGTCCCCTTTTGGGGGCGCCCTTTTCGCGTGCGTCGATAGGGGTCTTGACGGCCTTACCGGGCCTACCCATCTGGCTAGGTGTGGCCGGGAGGTGCCCAGAAGGGGCCTCCGGAGCGCCACGGCAAGGGACATCAGCCGAATGCGGTGAGGTCCCGTAACCCATGTTGCTCGCATAAGGAGAATATGGACATGCGCAGCTATGATCTTTCCCCCCTGCTTCGTGCCAGCGTCGGTTTCGACCGCTTGAAGACCATCCTCGACGCCGCCCAGCGCAGCGAGGAGGCAGGGCCTTCCTATCCGCCCTACAACATCGAGAAGCTGGACGAGAACCGCTATCGGATCTCCATGGCCGTCGCCGGCTTCGCCGAAGACGAGCTGGAGATTACCGCCAAGGAGCAGAGCCTCACCGTCACCGGCCGCAAGGCCAAGGCTGACGAGGGCGAGGGCAAGTTCCTCTATCGCGGCATCGCCCAGCGCGCCTTCGAGCGCCGCTTCGACATGGCCGACCACATCAAGGTGGTGGGCGCCAATCTGGAGAACGGCCTCCTTCACATCGACCTGGCTCGCGAGATCCCGGAGGCGATGAAGCCCCGCTCGATCGCGATCACCAAGGCCGTAGCCAAGGAGCCGCGCGTGATCGAGGGCTCCAAGGCTGCCTAGGCCGGCCTCTCGAGTGAACTGACGGCTGGGCCGGGGCGATAGCCGCCCCGGCCCTTCCTTTGCCGGCGCGGCCTGCTCTCCCTCTTGGCAGGGATCGGTGCGGTGGATGGTGAGCAGTCCGCGCTGCTAATCGGCTGCGGGCGCGATCACGCCGGACCGCTAGAGCGCTTTCGGCTTGCCGAAGCTCGCCCAAATCACTCTAGTGCCTGCTTTCTAAAAAGCAGGCACTAGCCTTTCTGAGTGAAGTGGCCGTTTCACGCGTAAAAAGCCTGCTTCGCTGCGAATCAATATTTCGTGCGACCGGGTACTAGCTGATTGATTGTAAGCGCAAATCATCGTCGGTGATGAACCCTTCCGCTGGGGGCTTACTTTTGCATTAAAGGTAAAGCGTCACCTCTATGCTGACCAGGGAGGCGCCGCCCGCGATCGTGGCACCGCCTAGGAGGCCTATGGTGTCGGTTCCGCCACCGCCATCGAACAAATCACCGGATTCGATGTCCCCTTGGCTCACCACGCCGATAAGGTCATTCTCGCCGCCACCGAACACGCTGTCTATTCCGCTGCCGCCGTAGAGCGTATCCGCACCAGCACCGCCGGACACTGTATCATTGCCGCCACCGCCGTCGACTCCAGCGTCGTCTCCAGCACCGCCATAGAGCGTATCATTGCCCAGCCCACCGAGTAGGAATGAATCGCTTCCGCTGTCGCCGAAGATCCTGTCGTCTCCCGACTCTGAAAACAAGCTAATGTCTGCGCCGTCTCCGCCGTAGAGCCTGTCCGCACCACTTGCGCCACGCAGAATGAAATCATTATCCGCACCACCGAACAAGTAGTCATTCCCAGATGCGCCAAGAAATCCAGTATCATTTCCCTGCTGGCCATGCATGATGTCCGAACCGTCGTCACCAACCAAAGCGAGGTCGTCCCCAGTACCGCCATAGACAGTGTCGGCACCGGATCCACCGTAGAAGCGGGTGTCATCCCCGTCGCTGCCGAACAGTGTGTCGCTGCCGGATTCACCGGACAAGAGCGTATCGTTCCCCCCCTCGCCAAAGAGCCTGTCCGCACCGCCACCTCCGACGAGGGAGTAGTCGTCCCCGAGGCCGCTATTTATCGCATCGTCGCCGACGCCACCAAACATATTGAGGTCCACGCCAGCGCCGCCGTAAAGCCTGTCGGCGCCGCTATCACCATAAATACCGAAGTCACCGCCCACGCCGCCGAACAGGTAGTCGTTGCCAGACTCACCCGAGAGAAAAGCGTCATCTCCCTGATCGCCCATTATGACATCGGAACCGTCACCGCCTACGAATCCGCTGTCGTCCCCAGAGCCGCCATAGATCCTATCAGCGCCGGTATCACCCCTTAAAGTGTGATCTTCCCCGCTTCCACCGAACAGCGAGTCGCTGCCCGACCCACCATAGAACAGGGTGTCATTTCCCTGGTGACCGCTCACGCTATCCGAGCCGTTTCCGCCGGCCAGATCAATATCATCTCCAGAGCCGCCATAGACCGTATCGACGCCGGTGCCACCGGCCAAAGTGCGGTCCCCTCCACTTCCGCCGTACAGCGTGTCGCTGCCCTGACCGCCTAGAAGAGCGGTATCATCTCCCTGATCGCCATAGATCCGGTCGAATGCATTGCCACCGTCAAGCAGGAAATCCGCACCGTCGCCGCCAAACAGCAAGTCGTTCGCCTGATCACCCCCAAGCCCGGTGTCGTTGCCAACGCCACCGAATATGCGGTCGTCCGCCTGGCCACCATAAAAGGTGCGATCGGCTCCATTGCTGCCATATAGGGTGTCTAAGCCGCCGCCACCTTGGACAAGGGTATCATCGCCGAACCCGGCGTTCAGGCTGTCATTGCCTAGGTCGCCATCAATACCGTAGTCGTCTCCTTGGCCGCCGAAGACTCTGTCATCCCCGGATCCACCAAACAGAGACCTATCAGCGCCGGTCGCGCCGAAGAGCACGTCGTCACCGGAGTCACCCGCTAGTAGACTGTCCGCTCCGTCGCCTCCCACAAGCATATCGTTGCCGCCACCGCCGAAGATCGATGCGTCGTCTCCGAGGCCGCCGTAAAGGCCGTCGTTGTCGGCTCCTCCATAGAGAACGATATCATCACCCTGGCCGCCGTAGACACTATCGGCCCCGGCGTTGCCGTTGAGGTTGACGTCCGCACCAAGTCCCCCGAAGACCCCGTCATCGCCGAAGCGGCCTTGCAGAAACTGGTCGTCTCCTGACCCTCCGTCCAGCGTGTCGGCACCGGACCCACCAATAAGCGAGTGATCCATTCCGCTGCCGCCGAAAAGGCTGTCGGCACCGGTGTTCCCATAGAGGACGCTATCGTCCCCCTCGCCGCCGATGAGGATGTCGGCGCCGCTATGGCCGACGAAGCTCGCGTCGTCCCCTGATCCACCGTCGAACCGATCGGTGCCGGATCCACCGAACAGCGAGCGATCCATACCGCTTCCGCCGAAAGCCGTGTCGTTGCTGTTGCCACCGAAGAAGCGGCTGTCGTCGCCCTCACCGCCGTAAAGCTTGTCGGCGGAGTTGCGGCCGAAAAACTGCGCATCGTTTCCTTCGTCACCGTACATGCGGTCGACGCCGCCGCCGCCGAAGAAGGTCTGATCGTCGCCGCTGCCGGCATAGATGGTGTCCCGCTTGCCGTTACCATGGAGGTAGGAATCAGCGCCGCTGCCGCCGAAGATAGAATCGTTCCCGGCGCCGCCGAAGAAGCTGTAGTCGTTGCCCTCTCCACCCTCCAGGCGGTCCGGGCTGACGTAGCCATAGAAGTAGGCGTCGACCCCGCTGCCTCCGTAGAGCCTGTCGCCGCCGCGCCCGCCGTCGAGGGTGCGGTCGTCGCCGTCATCGCCGAAAACAGAGTCGTTGCCCCGCTCGCCGACCAGCAAGGTATCGGCTCCGTCGCCACCGTAGATCGTGTCGGCATTGGCGCCGCCGTCAAGCCTCGTATCGGCGCCCGTGTCGCCAGAGAGCCTATCTAGGCCGGCGCCACCATAGAGGGAATGATCACTACCGCTGCCGCCGGCAAGCGTATCGTCCCCCACAAAACCAAAGACGAAGGCATCCGCGCCATCACCACCGTCGATGGTGTCGGCGCGCGATCCGCCCGAGATCAGGCTGTCGGCGCCGACACCGCCGTAAATCAAGTCCCTCCCGCTGTCGCCGAATAGGGAACGATCACTGCCGCTGCCACCGACCAGCGTGTCGTCTCCTTGTTCGCCGATCAGGCTGTCGGCGCCGCTTGCTCCATAGAGGGTGTCGTTCGACCCGTAGCCGAGGATGGTGTCTGCATCGACGGTGCCGTAGAGCGTGTCCGGTCCTGGCGTCCCTGGGATAAAAGCCACTGTTCGAGCCTCCCTTATGAGTCATTGTCGGCCCAACCTGGAGAGCACAGTGATCCTCGCACAGATTTTCGTCCGAGAATGGCCCCTGGTCGGGCCCCAGGTTGCATCGCCGAATGAAACAGGTTACATCAACACGTTGAACTTTGCAACCTCAAGAGCAGCGTAGTCTTTGAATGCTCTAATGGATAGCAATCCGGCGATCTATGATCTCTCCCCTGGGCTGCCCGCGCTGGAATCGACCGCTTGAAGACCATCCTCAATGCCGCCACCATGCCCTCCGTCATTCTCCAGGACGGAATCACATTTCATCGCAATAAGCAGCTGTAGTACTAGAGCAAATCCTGCCCTAGCTGCGAAACTCTCACCTTGCCGCCCAGTCTTGGGCACCCTCGCGCAAGGTCCAGGCGACCATGTCCTTGAGCACGTCGCCGAGTGCCTCGTCGAAGGCCTCTACGGCGGTGACGAGGGAATCGACGTCGCTCGGCGCAAAGGCCCTGAAATCGCGGGTGGCGACGATGGTGCGCCGCGGCGTGTAGATCAGCTTGGCGTTGATCGCGACGTCGACGCAGAAGGCTTGACCATTGCAGTTCGGCGATTGGCCCGGGTGCTGGTAGTACTCGGCCTGGAACTCGCGCACGTCGGTGCGCAGCTCATAGTCCGAACGCAAGCCGATCGCCCGCCGTCCGACGGCGATGATATGCCCGGAGTTCTCGAAGGACTCCAGCATCAGGGCCTGCAGCATCAAGGGCATGCGGTCGGTCCAGCCGGCATCGGCGTAGTACTCGATGCGCGTGGCACTGGGGGCCAGCGCGATGCGGGTGGTGTCGATGGCGCCTTGGGCCTCCGGCGGGGCCAGCACCAGCTGCCATTCCACCGTCGGCAGATCCGGCTCGAAGGTGCTCTTGGGCGTGAGGCGATAGAGCTTAGGCGGTGGTCCCGAGCCTGGAACCAATCCCGAGCAGCCTGCCACGGCCAAGAGCGGCAGGATCGCGAGGAAGGCGCGGCGCCGGCGTTCCTTGGCGCAGGACCGATCGCTCACTCTAGCGTCTTGGTTCATAGCCTTCCTGCGTGTTGCCGAAGAAGAAGCGCGCCGGGTCGCGCTCCACCTCGGTGGATATGGTCTTCAAGTTGGCGATGAGGGCGCGTGCCTCGGCCAGGAAGCTGACGAACTCGAACAGCCCTTGCGAGGTAAAGTCCGAGATGGGTTCGCGGTTTTCCTCGATGATCAGCGCCACCTGGTTGGCCGCGCGCACGAAGGAGGCGGTGCCCTTCTGTGCCTGATCGGTGATGCGGGTCAGGTCTCTGGAAAAGACCTGGGCGGTGCTGTTCAGCGTGTCGACCAGGTCGTCGACCTTGTCCAAGGTCACGTCGGCCTTGTCGATCATGCGCTGACCATCCTGCTCCAAGAGGCTCGCCAGCCTCTCGATCGAGCCGGCGGCATTGTCGACGCTCGCCAGCGCCTGATCGGTGCGCTTGATGATGCTGTCGATCTCGTCCTCGTTGTCCGCCAGGGTTGCGGTGAGCTTGCGCAGATCGGCGACGGCCTCGGAGATGTTCTTGATGTTGCCGTCGCTCAAGAGCCGATTGGCATTGACCAAGAGCCGGTTGACGTTGGCGATGACGTCCGGTGCATCCTGCAGCAGCTCGTCCAGCGAGGAGGGGCGCGAGGGAATGACCGGATAGGGCTCGTCCGGCGGCTTCTCCACGTCCTTGGCCGCCGTGGTGCCACCGGCCAGTAAGATGTAGCGTCCACCGGTCAGGCCCTCCAGCTCCAGGCTGGCGATGGTGTCGGTCTTGATCGGTACGCTCGCGTTGAGGTCGACCAGGATCCTGACCGTGCCCAGGCGTTTCAGATCCAGCTCGATGGAGGCGACGCTGCCCACCTTCACGCCGTTCAGCCGGACCGCGCCGCCTTCGCGCAAGCCGGTCACCGAGCCTTCGTAGAGGATCAGATAGCGTTTGCTGCCGCCGCCTTGCTGCGCACCCACCAGCCAGACAACGAAGACAAGCAGGCCGACGCCCAAGAGCAGCACGAAGCTGCCGACCAGGAGATAGTTGGCGCGGGTCTCCATCGCCTCAGGCGACTGCAGGTTCTGTTTGCCGACGCTGTTCGGCAGCCTGCGCTGCGCGCCCGCGCGGGCCCAGGAAGTACTCCTGAATCCAAGGGTCCTGGACCTGGCTCAGCTCCGCGATGGTGCCGACGGTGACCTGCTTGTTGAGGAGTGCCGAGACCCGGTCGCAGGTGGTGTAGAGCGTGTCCAGATCATGGGTCACCAGAACCACGGTGAGGCCCAGTGTGGCCTGCAGCGTGCGGATCAGCTGATCGAAAGAGGCCGCACTGATCGGATCGAGGCCGGCCGTCGGCTCGTCGAGGAAGAGGATCTCGGCATCCAGCGCCAGGGCCCTGGCCAGGCCGACGCGCTTGCGCATGCCGCCGGAGATCTCGGAGGGGTACTTGACCGCCGACTCCGGCGGCAGGCCGACGAGGGCCAGCTTCAAGGCGGCCAGATCCTCGCGGGCACCCGCAGAAAGGCTGCTGTGCTCGCGTAAGGGCACCTCGATGTTCTGTCCCACCGTCAGCGACGAGAACAGCGCGCCGTCCTGAAACAAGACGCCCCAGCGTCGCTGCACGGCACGGCGGGCGCGCTCGCCCAGCTTCTCCATCTCTTGGCCCAAGACCGTGATGCGCCCGGCCTTCGGGCGAATGAGGCCGATGATGGTGCGCAAGAGCACCGATTTGCCGCTGCCCGAGCCACCGACGACACCCATCACCTCGCCGCGTTGGACCGAGAAATCCAAATGATCATGCACCACTTGACGGCCGAATTGGGTGACCAGGCCGGTGACCTCGATAACGCCATCTCGGCTCGTCTTGGGCTCCTCAAGCGTCACGACACTTCCCTCGTTGCTCCCCCCAAGCCGGATATAGCAATTCTTTTCAGTGATTTGCAATCAGACAAGGTTTTCTTTGCCTGCGCCTCAAACACCGATCGTTTGGAAAAAGATAGACAGCATAGCATCCAAGACAATGACCAGAAAAATGCCCTCCACGACCGCGCGCGTCGTGGCATGGCCCACCGATTCCGCGCTGCGCGCAACACGGAAGCCCTCGAAACAGCCGACCATGGCGATCATGAAGGCGAAGGGCGGCGCCTTTACCAGGCCGACGAAGAGATCGTTCAGGCCGACCGACTGGCGGAGTTGCGCGATGAACTCTGCCGGGCCGATCCCCAGCACCAGGTTGATCATCATCGCCCCGCCGAGCAAGCCCATGATGTCCGCGTAGAAGGCGAGCAAGGGCATCACCAGAACCAGGCCGAGCACGCGCGGCAGCACCAGGACCTCCATCGGGTCCAGCCCCAGGGTGCGCAGGGCATCGACCTCTTCGTTCACCTGCATGGAGCCGATCTGCGCGGTAAAGGCGCTACCTGACCGGCCGGCGACGATGATCGCGGTCAAGAGGATCGCCATCTCGCGCAGCACGCCGATGCTGACGATGTTGACGGTGAAGATCTGGGCGCCGAAACGCTCCAGCTGGGCCGCGCCTTGGAAGGCCAGGACCAAGCCGATCAGAAAGGAGATCAGGCCGACGATCGGCAGTGCGTTCAGGCCGGCGGTCTCCATGTGACGCACCACGGCGCGCCAGCGGATCCGCCAGGGCCGCATCAGGCCGAAGACCAGAACGGTGACCGTGTTCCCGAGGAAATGGACCAAGAGCGTGGCGCTCTTGGCGATCTCGATCGCGCTCTCGCCACAGTGCGCGATCATGTTCAAGATGCTGGGCAGCTGCTTGGGCGGCGGCGCCGGCAGGCACATGTGCTGACGCACCGCATCGATCAGGCGCAGTTTCTCGCCACTCGCGCCGACGATCTCCACCGTCAACCCCAGCGCGCTCAGGGCCTGCTCCAACTTGAGGATGAAATGGACGCCGGCCGTGTCCAGCCGGGTAACGGCGGCCAGGTCCAGGCGCGCCATGGAGGCCTGCTCGGTCAGCTTGGCGAGATTGAGCTTGGCGATCGATGCCTCGACCGAGCCCATGCGCCTGGTCTCCCATGCGCCGGAACAGGCGACGATCAGCAAGGGACCCTCGCGTATGGCGGCTATCGCAGGTGCCACCTCCTCTGGCGAATCGCTCAGCTCCAGGGTCATGGCGGCCAGGCTGGCCAGGCGCGGTGGCCTATGCAAGAACTTTAGCGAAGTCCGGGACGGCCGGCACACCCGCTTGGCGCTTCACAAGCCGCCTGCCCGCTGGCAAGAAGGCAGCCGAATTGGACCGCGCGAGAGGAGGGCCCGCTTGCCCGCCACTGTAGAGATCGAGCGGCTGGGCAAGCGCTTCGGGCCTTTTTGGGCGGTGCGCGAGGTCAGCTTCACCTTGCGGCCGGGGGAGGTGCTGGGGTTCCTCGGGCCCAACGGTGCCGGGAAGTCCACGACCATGCGCATGATCGCCGGCTTTCTGGCACCCAGCGAGGGACGGGCGCTGGTTTGCGGGGCCGATGTGGTCGGCCAGCCCATGGCTGCCAAGCGCGCCATCGGCTATCTGCCGGAGGGCGCGCCGCTTTATGGCGAGATGACCCCGGCGGGCCTGATCGCCTTCGTCGCCAGGCTGCGACGCTTGGGCGGTGCCGACTACCGCCGTCGCCGGGACTGGGCGGTCGAACGGCTGGGCCTGGCGCAGGTCTGGCGACGGCCGATCGATACGCTGTCGAAGGGCTTCAAGCGCCGGGTCGGTCTGGCCCAGGCCATCCTGCACGACCCCGAGGTGCTGATCCTCGACGAGCCGACCGACGGGCTGGATCCCAACCAGAAGCATGAGGTGCGCGGCCTGCTGAAAGAGATGGCCAAGGACAAGGCGATCATCGTCTCCACCCATATCCTGGAAGAGGTGACGGCGGTCTGCACCCGCGCGATCATCATCGCCCAAGGCCAAGTCGTCGCCGACGACAGCCCGCGCGGCCTCTTTGCGGACGAGCCCGAGGCGGTGTTCCGCCGCCTGACCCTGGGTGCGGCAGCGGCCCGAGCCGGCTAGGCCTATGCGCAACGTCCTGATCGTCGCCTGGAGGGAGCTGGCCGGCTATTTCACCAGCCCGCTGGCCTACATCTTCCTCTGCCTCTTTCTGGCCTTGGCCGGTGCATTGACCTTCTACCTGGGCGGATTCTTCGAGCGCGGGCAGGCCGATCTCGAGGCATTTTTTGCCTTTCATCCTTGGCTCTATCTCTTCCTGGTGCCGGCGCTGGCGATGCGGCTCTGGGCCGAAGAGCGCAGGAGCGGCACCCTGGAGCTCTTGGCGTCCTTGCCGCTCGGCACCGCCGAGGCGGTGATCGGCAAGTTCCTCGCCGCCTGGCTCTTCGCCGGCCTGGCCCTGGCGCTCACCTTTCCGCTGTGGCTGACGGTGCGCTGGCTGGGAGAGCCGGACGACGGCGTCATCCTTGCCGCCTACCTCGGCTCTTGGGTGATGGCGGGCGGGTACTTGGCGTTAGGAAGCCTGGCGTCTGCGCTCACGCGCAGTCAGGTGGTGGCTTTCGTCCTGGCCGCAGGGCTCTCCTTCCTCTTTCTGATGAGCGGCATGGAGGTGGTGCAGGGGGTGCTGCGCGGACTGCTGCCGCAATCGCTGGCCTCTGCCTTGGCCGACCTCTCTTTCCTCACCCGCTTCCAGGCGATCACGCAAGGCGCGCTCGAGGCCTCGGACCTGGCCTACTTTCTGCTGCTGATCGCCTCTGCGCTGACCCTGACCGGCCTCATGGTCGAGTTGAAGAAGGCGGCGTGAGGCTATGGCCGAGGCCCGCAACGCCCTTTACGCAAAGCTGGCGATACCGCTGGTGCTGCTGCTTTTCGCCGCCGGGGTCGTGGTAGCCGACCGCGGCCTCTCGCAGCTGCGTCTCGACCTGACCGAAGAGCGCCGCTTTACCTTGAGCCCGGTGACGCGAGAGATTCTGGCCGGGTTGGACGAGCCGGTCACGCTGCGTCTCTACGTCTCCAGCCTCCTGACCGACGTCAATCCGGCGCTGGCTAGCCATGCGGCGCGGGTCAAGGCGCTCCTGGAGGAGATTCAAGGGTTGGCCGGCCCGCTGCTCAGTCTGGAGGTGATCGATCCGGCGCCCTTCAGCGAGGCCGAGGACTTGGCGATCGGCGAAGGGCTGACGAGCCTGCGTTTGGGCCGGGGCCCGGCCGAGCAGCTCTACTTTGGCCTGACCGGCCGCAACGCCGTCGATCAGGTGCAGCGCATCGCCTTCTTCTCGCCGGAACGGGCCGCGTTCCTGGAGTACGACCTTGCCTCCTTGATCGCGGCCTTGGCCCGTCCGATCAGGCCGCCGGTCGGCCTGGTCTCCAGCCTGCCGCTCGATGGCAACCCGGTTCTTCGGCAGCCGCCGCAGACCTTGTTGGCGCTGATCCGCCCGCATTTCGATCTGCCTGCGCTCAGCTTGGAAAGCGGCCGTGTGCCGGCGGACATCTCCGTCATCATGCTGGTGCAGCCCACCGGGTTGTCATCGGCTGCCGCCTACGCCCTGGACCAGTTCGTGCTGGGCGGCGGGCGGCTGCTGCTCTTCATCGATCCCTATTCCGAGCAAGCGGCCCTGATGAACGCCCAGCGCCGACTGCCGCCGTTGCCGCCCGACTTCGAGGCGGTCGGTCCCCTGCTGAATGCTTGGGGACTGCAAATGCCAGCCGGCCAGGTGGTGGCCGACCGGCTCTCGGCGCGCGAGGTGGAGGTCTCTTCCCAAGGACGCCGGGTGCCGACCGACTATGTGGTCTGGCTGGCCATCCAGCAGTCCCCAGATGGCCGACGACACCCCCGTCGTGGCCGCGATCGCGCCGCTCAATCTCAACACCGCCGGCCAGCTGAGACAGGCGGAAGGCGCCGAGAGCAGCCTCTTGCCGCTGGTGTGGTCCAGCACGGAGGCGGAGGTCCTGTCGGTGGAGCGCTTGGCGGTCAACCCAGATCCCACGGTGCTCTTGGCCGACTATCAGCCGGGAGGCAGCGCACTGACCTTGGCCGCAAGAGTGACCGGCCCGGCCGAAAGCGCTTTTCCCGACGGCCCGCCGGAGAGCCTGCTCGAGAGCCTGGGCGAAGCGGCTGACGATCTCGCCGCCAACCACCTCGGCCGCTCCAGCGAGGCGCTGGACATCATCGCCGTCGCCGACAGCGACCTGCTCTACGACGCCAGCTACATCGCGGTCAGCCAAGGCACGCCGGTGCCGCTGGCCGGCAATGGCGATTTCGTCGTCAACGCGCTGGAATCCCTCGCGGGCGTTCCGCCGTTGGGCAGCCTGCGCGGCCGCGACCTGCGCGAACGCCCCTTCACGGTGATCGAAGGCCTGCGGCGCGAGGCCGAGCTGGCTTTCCGCCAACGTGAATTGGCCCTGATCCGCCAGATCGAGGCAGCCCAGCAGGAGATCGGCGAGATCGAGGAGCGTCGCGACGGTGGGGTGATCTTGACCCCGGCGCAGCGCGAGGCCATGGCCGAGCTGCGCGACCAGCAGCGGGTCGCCCGGCGCGAGTTGCGCGAGGTGCAGCGTGGCCTGCGGGCGGATCTCGATCGGCTGGTACGTCAGGTGCAGCTGCTCAACATCCTGGCGATGCCGCTGCTGGTGGCTCTCGTCGGCATTCTGGTCATACTGGTCCGCCGCCGCCGGGCACTCGGCGGTGCCGCGCGGCAGCGCGAATTGGGCTGACGGCGGCGGTCATGCGGAAGTCTCGATTCTACCTCCTGCTTGCGGTGACGGCGGCAATGGTGCTGCTCGCTCTGGCCTTGCTGTTGATCCAGCCGACGAGGGAGGTTGCGCAGGACCTCCAGCGTCCGGCCTTTCCCCTGCTGGCCGAAGCGCCCGACACGGCAGCACTGATTGAGGTAATCGGTAGCCAGGGCAGCTATCGCCTGGCCCGGACCAGTGCGGCCGCGCTCTGGCTCCTGCCGGATAAGGGGGGCTACCCGGCCGACAGCGGCGATGCCGCCAAGCTGCTGCGCGGCTTGGCCGGCCTTAGCCTCTTTCAAGCCAAGACGTCAAAGCCGGAGAACCTGGCGCTGCTTGGGCTGGCGGGCCCCGAGGCGGGGCCGGGCCAGGGGCCGCGCCTGATCGTCAGCGACGCGGCCGGTGCCCCCCTCGTCGATGCCCTGATCGGCAAGGTCAGAGCCGACATCGGCGAAGAGGGCACGGCCGGCACCTATCTGCGCTATAGCGGCTCCGATCAGGCCTGGCTGGCGAAGGGTGAGATCAGATTGCCGGACGACAGCCTGGGCATGCTCGACAGGCGGCTGACTTCGCTTCCCGGCAGTGTCGTCGCCCGCATCGAGATCACGCCGCCGGACAGCGGCGCGGATCTGGTGGTCGAAAGGCCGCTGCGCGGCGCCTCGGATCTGGCGCTGCAGCCTCCGCCAATGGTCGGCGAAAGCGTCAATGATCTGGCTTTGCGGCAGCTGTCCGACGCCTTGGACCGGCTCGACTTCCGCGACGTGCGCCCGGCCGAAGACCTGCCGCTGCCGCAGCCATGGGCGCGCGCGCTTCACCTCCTTCGACGGTATCCAGGTGACCTTGACCTTTCAGCGGCTGGAGGAGAGGCTATGGGCGCGCATGACCGCCGATGCCGTCCCGGCGATCGGTCAAGGGGAGGCCGGCGACCGAACCAAGAGGTTGCTGCCTTTGCCGCGCGCCTTGCCGCCAGGACCGACGGCTGGGTCTATCGCCTGGACCCCTTGGTCTTTCCGCAACTGGCGGTACGGCGGGATGCGGTGGTCGCGCCCAGCCGGGACTGAACGCCGACCGCTTGCCCGCCGCGGCGACAGCCGCTAAGGGAGGAGCCATGCGCAGCCAAGACTTCAAAAAATGGCGCAAGAGCCTGGACCTCTCCCAGAAAGCGGCGGCTGAGGCCTTGGGCCTCAAGCGCCGGGTGGTGCAGTACTACGAAAAGGGCGAGCGCAGCGGGAAGAAGGTCAAGATCCCCAAGACGGTGCGCCTCGCCTGCTATGCGCTCTCAGCCGGTATCCGCGATTACAAGGGCCCGGACGGCAACCCGCTATCCGACGCGCAGCCGGCGAAGGCGGGTAAAGGCCGCCAGCGAAAAGCAGCCGAACCGGCCGGTGAGGATGATGGGGAAGAGCAAGAAGATTGATCTTGGCGCCTGTCAAGTGTTCATGATACAGTGGATTGCGCTTTAGTGGTATATTCTGTATATTTTGGTAATAGATAAATATGGATTCTCAAAATCTGAGCATATTTTTGGAAACTAGCAACAGGCGTTATTGCGAGGAGCGGTAGCAGCGCGGCAATCTAGTGCGAAACGACTTAGATTGCACACTGGATCGCCGCGCTTCGCTCGCGATGACGGTGTCCATTTGGGTTTTTATCTGTTGTGCGGGCGCATGGCTAACCTGGCCTTTCAGTGTCATAGAGGGTCCTCACCAGTGCCCACGTGATCACCCCTCCTCGCTCGCCCGCCAATAGCGCAGCGCCGCGGACAGCTCTTGGCGATGCTGGGCCAGTGCATCGCTTCCCTGCTCGGCGCCCTCGTAGCGCCCGAGGCTCGCGAGCAGCTGGAAGAAGCCGCGACCCGGAACGCCCAGCTTGCCCACGGCAACCGCTGCCAGCAGCGGCTTGCCTGCCTGATGATCGGCCCGCACCCTTTCTTCGAGGGCCAAGGTCAGGCGGTGAATGCGGTGCGGCGGCCGCAAGCCGATCTCTGCGGCCAGCGCGGCATAGGCGATCGTCCGGCCCTGCCTGGCGTGGGCCAAGAGCGCAGCCTCCAGTGCCGCGCTCTCCTCGTCGGTGAAGTCGGCTGTCATGCTTTCGGGCCCTTTGTGAGCGGAATTCCCATGCCTCCATAACTGACAGCCATTTCCTAGTGGGGCGAGGATGAACTATGGTGGCCGCGACCGTTCGGCGGCCGCTTGGCCGCCGGAGGCGTTTCGGCTGCGCCCGGAACGAGAAAACAGCAGTCAGCGGCAAAGAGGAATGAGAAATGGCCGACGTGATTAACCACTATATCGGTGGCAAGGTGGTCGAAGGGGCG
>CAXXGD010000010.1:0-47783 GCA_963669385.2 Rhodospirillales bacterium | reverse complement strand
CGATGAGGCTCACGCACTGCTGTCTGCTGGTCCTGGGGCAGCTCTGCTTGGCCGAAAGCCGCGCGCTTGCCGAGCCTTCTCTGAGCCTAGGCTCGCCAGTCAGCCAGGCTCCTACAACCGGCATTTCCATTACGGAGGCACCGATGCCGCTTCAGACCGACATCGCCCCGCAGGATTGGATCGCTGATCTCATGCGATGTGTGCCCGAGGCGATGGACAAGGCGAGTATCCCCGGCCTTTCCATCGCCGTGGTTAGAGACGGGAGGGTTCTTTGGACAGAGGGCTTCGGGGTCAGGAGCCTTGAGACCGGCGAACCGGTCGACAGCGGCACGATCTTCCAAGCAGCTTCGTTGGGCAAGCCGGTCTTCGCCTATGCGGTCATGCAGTTGGTGGGGGAAGGACGGCTGGATCTCGATAGGTCACTATCCGACTACCTGCCCGGCTATCTGATGAAAGACGACCGTATCGAGCAGATGACGGCGCGCATGGTCTTGAGCCACACCACCGGCTTTCCAAACTGGCGGGGCGACGCAGGCCTGCGCATCTACTTCGAACCGGGCTTGAAGTTCAGCTACTCCGGCGAGGGCTACGTCTATCTGCAGAAAGTGGTCGAGCGCATCACCCGCCAGCCGCTAGACCTCTTCATGCAAGAGCAGGTGTTCGGCCCGCTCGAAATGGATCACAGCAGCTATCGCTGGCAAGAGGACTACCGCTCGAACTATGCGGTCGGCCACGCCTCGGACGGCGCGCCGCAGGATTCGCGCCGCATGACCCGAGCCAATGCCGCCTATAGCCTTTACACCACCGCCGAAGACTTTGCGAAATTCATGCTTGCGGTGATGCGGGGGAGGGGGCTCCAGGATGCGCGCCTACAGCAGATGCTGACGCCGCAGGTGGATCTTGCGGACTGCCTGAACTGCACCGGCTCCGACAAGCCGCCGGCGGAGACGTCGGACGTGCTCTCCTGGGTCTCGGTTGGGGTTTGCAGGAGACCGGCGACGGACCGTCGATCTGGCATTGGGGCGACAACCAGATCTTCCGCTCCTACGCCGTGGCCTTTCCGGCCCGGGAGATCGGCTTGGTGTACCTGACCAACAGCGAGGAGGGGCTCAGCATCCGCGATGCGCTGATTGCCCGCGCCCTCGGCGGCGAGCACCCGGCCTTTTCCTGGCTCCGCTACGACCAGCACTGACGCTTTGAGCCACCCGGAGGTGGATAACTTGGAAGCCGCATGATAGGGCTTGACTAACTGTCCTGGTGTACTATGTAACTAGCACACTAAGACAGTGACCGATGACAGCTTGGAACGACACACAGCCGATCTTTCTGCAGATCCGCCAGCAGCTGATCGAGATGATCCTCAAAGGCAGGGTCGGCGAAGGCGAGGCTTTACCGTCGGTCCGCCAGATCGCGATGGATCTCTCGGTCAATCCGCTGACGGTCACCAAGGCCTATCAGTCGCTGGTCGATCTGGACGTCGTCGAGAGGAGGCGGGGTTTGGGTATGTATGTGGCAGAGGCGGCGCGGGCAAAGCTGCTCGCCCATGAGCGCGCGGCCTTCCTCAGCGAGGACTTGGCCGCGCATCCGCGCAAGGATCGAGGCCTTGGAGCTTGATCTGAAAGACCTGCTGGAGGAGGGGAAGGGCAGATGACCGACGCGGCGCCCGCGATCGCCAGAGCGCGCGGCCTGACCAAGAGCTATGGGCGCAAGACGGTGCTGCGCGGCATCGACTTCACCATCCCCGCCGGGCGCATCTACGGCCTGGTGGGCCACAACGGGGCCGGCAAGACGACGGCCTTGAACGCAATGCTGGGGCTGACCGAATGCGGCGGAGAGCTCGAGGTCCTGGGGCTCCAGCCCTTCCGCAGCCGCGCCAAGCTGATGGAAGAGGTCGCCTTCGTCTCCGACGTCGCCAGCCTGCCGCGCTTCCTCAGGGTGCGCCAGCTCTTCGACCTCGTCAGCGACATCCACCCCCGGTTCGACAGAGAGAAGGCCGTGCTCTTTCTGCAAGGCACCGACCTGAAGCCCGAGCTCAAGATCAAGACGCTGTCGAAAGGCATGGTCGCCCAGCTGCATCTGGCCGTCGTCATGGCGATCGACGCGCGGCTTCTGGTGCTCGACGAGCCCACGCTCGGCCTCGACATCATCTACCGCAAGCGCTTCTACCGACGGCTCTTGGAAGACTACATGAGCGAGGAGCGCACGATCCTGATCACCACCCACCAGGTGGACGAGATCGAGTTCATGCTGAGCGACGTCATGTTCCTGCGCGACGGCGCGATCATCCTCGACACGCCGACCGAGGAGATCGCCAGGCGCTTCGCCCAGCTGATCGTGGACAAGGAGCGGCTGGCCGAGGCAGAGGCCCTGGCGCCGATCTTTGCCGAGACCCGCTTCGGCCAGACGGCGATGGTCTTCGAGGGACGATCGCTCGAAGAGCTGGCACCGCTCGGCCAGGCCTCGACGCCGAGCCTTTCGGATCTCTTCGTCGCCCTGATGCAGCGCCCGAGCGCCAACCCCGGAGACGCCTGATGCGCGCCATGACCGCCCTCATCAAACGCGAGTTCCTCGAGCACCGCATCGCCTTCCTCTATGCGCCCAGCCTGCTGTTGGTGGTCGTTGCCGCCGTGCTGATCGTCTCGATTGCGAGCGGCCATGGCAGTATCGAGCAGTCGCAGGGAGGCTTGCCGATCTCTACCAAGCTCTACCCGGTCGCCATCGGCGGCGCCTTTGCGCTGTGGTCCGGCTACCTCTTGATCGGATTGTTCTTCTACTACGCCGACAGCTTCTCGGCCGATCGGCGCAACAACGCCCTGCTGTTCTGGAAGTCGATGCCGCAGAGCGATCTCAAGGTGCTGACGGCCAAGGCCTTGGCGGGCATCACGCTCTTTCTGGCGCTGATCTTCGGCTTTGCGATGGTCACCGCGATTCTCCTCTACCCGCTCTTGGTGATGGCGGCGGCACAGCATCCCATGATCTTGGCGCCCGGCCTCGGCGAGGCGGCCTCGAGCCTTCTGCAGATGACCGTGGTGGGCGCAGCCTATCTGGTGCTCACCCTGCTCTGGTACGCGCCCGCCTCGCCTGGGTCGCAGGCCTATCGACCCTCTTCCGGCGCTGGAGCATTCCGCTGGCCTTCCTGATCCCCGCCGTGGTGATCCTGCTCGAACGGATCATCACCATCGCCGGAAGCGGGACCGGCCGTCCGATCGCCAACTACCTCGACTGGCGCTTCGAACGCTTCCCCCAGCCGGTCGAGGCCGCCACCATCCTGGTCGACCCGGCCAAAGGCGGCCCCTTCGCCCTGCTCTCGCACATCCTCTCGCATATCGACTGGCTGCAGATGGGAACCGGCCTGGTCTTCACCGTGGGCATCGTCTATCTGGCCAGCGAGTACAGGCGGAGGCGGATCGAGGCCTAACCCGCGACGCCGTCGCCCCAAACCAACTTCTCTGGCACAGAGACCTATGTTCCCGCGACGTTGTTGCAGTGGTAGAGTTCTCTACGTGGTCTAGAGCTACAGCGGGAAAGGTCGGCAGAGTGCTGGTCGTAAAGATCTCGCTATGACTGGGCAGCGAGGGAGACTTTCTACGACCTCCCGCAAAATGCCCGTCTATCACCCGCGCGCAGCCGGGCCGATCGCGCCGGCCGCATTCGAGAAGCCCCCGCGGCTCGCGTTCATCGACCTGCTCCGCGGCATCGTCATCATCCTGATGGCTCTCGACCACACGCGCGGCTACTTCGCTGTGGCGCAGTTCGATCCGCTGGACCTGGAGGCCTCGAACCCGGCCTACTTCTTTACGCGCTTCGTCACGCATTTCTGCGCGCCGGTGTTCATTCTGCTGACCGGTATGAGCGCCTACCTCTACCGCAATGCCCGTGGCGCCAATCCGGCCACGCTTTCCCGGTTCTTGCTGACCCGAGGGGTCTGGCTGATCTTCATCGAGGTCGCCCTTGTCAGCTGGGCCTGGCAATTCGGCTACCAAGTCCTGATCCTGCAGGTGATCTGGGCCATAGGCGTTTCCATGATCGCCCTGTCAGTTCTCGTTTTTCTGCCCAATTGGCTGATCGCTGCGGTGGCGGTTGCCCTGATTGCGGGCCACAACCTCTTCGACCAGGTAAGCGTGGAAGCGGCGGGCGCATTCGGCGGACTGTGGCGAGTCTTGCACGTGCCTGGGGCGATAAGGTTGCCGGGCCTGCCCTATGATACCGTTTATCTCGTGTACCCGGTGGCTCCCTGGATTGGCGTGATCGCGCTTGGCTATGTGCTTGCGTCGCTGCTCCCCGGGCCGTCAGGCAGGCGAGACCGCACCCTGTTCCTGATCGGAGCAGGCTTCTTCCTCGCCTTCCTCCTGTTGCGTAGTTTCAACATCTATGGCGAGCCGGTGGCTTGGTCAGGACAGGATCGTGGTCTTGCCATGTCCGTGGCCGAATTCCTCAACGTGACCAAGTATCCGCCATCCCTTCAGTTTGTACTGGTCACCCTCGGCCCGGCACTGATGCTGATGCCGCTGCTTGCCCGTTGGCAGGGGCCGATCGCCGCGCGGATCGGCGTGTTCGGCAAGGTCCCTTTCTTCTTCTACCTGGTCCACATTCCCTTGATCCATGCTCTGTCGCTCCTGTGGCAGGAGGCCACCTTTGGCACGGCCTCTCGGATTTTCTACGACGTTTCGAGCTGGCCGGAAGGCTATGAACCCAACCTGTGGCGTGCCTATCTGGTCTGGGCCGCCGTGGTCTTCGCACTCTATTGGCCCTGTAAGTGGTTTGCCGGGCTGAAGAAGCGCCGCAAGGACTGGTGGTTGAGCTACCTCTAGCACGACGGGCAACTATCGCGGGAGTGAGGTGATGGAACGCGGCGACGCTGGTCGTGACTTTCGTCCCTAGTTGGACGTCAGTTGTTCTGGGTCACGGTCTATTTCACCACACTCAAACTCCGATCCAGCTTCTCCAGTACCGTCTCGACGTCCTCCTCCGACAGGCAGAGCGGCGGCACCATGCGGAGCACGCTGCGGTGCGGGCCGGACTTGCTGAGCACCAGGCCCTGGCGGCGGGATTCTTCGAAGACCTTGGCGGTGGCCTCCGTGGCCGGGGTCTTGCTGGCGCGGTCCTCGACCAGTTCGATGGCCATCATCAGGCCGCGGCCGCGGACGTCGCCGATTATGGCGTGGCGCTGCTGCAGGTCAGACAAGCCGGCCAGCAGTTTGGCGCCGACCTTGGCGGCGTTCTCGGCCAAGCGCTCCTCGCGCATGACCTGCAGGACGGCGCGGCCGGCGGCACACGACATGGGGTTGGAGCCGTAGGTGTGGAAGAGGAACTTGTCGGCCAAGGCCTCGGCGATCTCGCGCTTGGCGACGCAGGCCGCCAAGGGATAGCCGTTGCCGATGCCCTTGGCCATGACCACGATGTCCGGCACCAGGCCCTCGCGCTCGAAGGCCCAGAAGTGATCGCCGGTGCGCCCGAAGCCCGACTGCACCTCGTCGATGATGCAGAGCCCGCCGGCAGCCCGCACCCGCTCTGCGGCGCCGGTGAGATAGCCGTCCAGCAAGGAGATGATGCCGCCGTAGCCCTGCACCGGCTCCATGATCATGCCGGCCAGCCGGCCGCTGGTCGACAGCTGGATGGCGCGTTCGACCTCGTCCAGATAGGGCTGCAGCGCGTCCCCGAAGATGCCGCGATAGGCGTTGGGCTCCGGCACGAACTGGATGCCGGTCATCAGCGGCGTCTTGTGGCGGAAGCCGGCGATGCCGGTCAGCGACTGGGCGCCGATGGTGGGGCCGTGGTAGCTGCCGCGCAGGGACAGCATGTCGATGTTGCCGGTGAAGGCGCGGGCCATGACCAGCGCCAGGTCGACCGCCTCGCCGCCGGAGTTGGTGAAGTGGCAGACCCAGTCCTCGCCGGCCGGCATGGTGGCCGCCAGCTCCTCGGCCAGATGCGCCGGCACGGGATGGTGGAACATGGTGGTGCAGTGCGGCAGCTCTTCTGCCTGGGCGCGGACCGCGGCGTTGACCAGCGGATGGGCGTGGCCGACGGAGATGCAGAGGTTCATCGCCAGCAGGTCGATCAGCTTGTTGCCCTCGTTGTCCCAGAGATACTGGCCCTGACCGCGGGCGACGATCAGCGGGTCCTGATAGGGTACGAACTTGCGCTGCGAGGCGGCGTAGTAGCGGTCTCTGCGGGCGATGATGCCCTCGCTCGACCAATCGAGCGGCAAGGGCTGGCCGGCGGTGTCGCTGCTGTCCATCTGATGGGGTCTCCTATCGTTACTGCGGTGCTGGAGAGGGCGCTCGTACCCTCAGTGATGGGAAATTGCTTGGTAAAACAGTGCGTTCGACGCGTCTTGTCGGCAGGGAGTTGCTCCATCGTTGCCGCCACACCCACGTCATCCTACGGCTTGACCGGAGGATCTATTGCCACTTGGACGAGCGGCGGATAGTGATCCTCCGGTCAAGCCGTAGGATGACGAAGTGTGGGCTTTGGGCGAGGGTTTTCTCAGATGAGGAATGGAGAAATCGCCGCCCCTGTGGAGCTCATTTTCATCAGACATTTGTGAACTCATGCGCTAAACCCTTCCCGAGGTGATCTCCCGGCGGCGGCGCTCGACGAAGGCCTCCAGTGCTTCGCGCCGGCCTTCCTCCATCGGCGGCGGCTCGTAGTCCTGGAGCAATTGCTTCCAGCGGGCGTTGGCGCGCTCGTGCTGCCAGAGGCTGCCCTCGGCCGACCACTGCTCGTAGGTCGAATTGTCGGAGAGCTCGGCCATGTAGAAGGCCTCGCGGAAGTGCTTCAGCGTGTGCGCGCTGCCCAGGAAGTGGCTGCCGGGTCCGACCTCGCGGATGGCCTGCAGGGCCTGCGCCTCCTCCGAGAGGTCGACGTTGGCGGCAAAGGCCTGCAGTGCGCCGCAGCGGTCGGCGTCCATCACCGTCTTCTCGTAGCCCATGGTCAGGAGCCCTTCCAGGCAGCCGGTGGCATGGATGATGAAGTTGACCCCGGCCAGAAAGGCGCCGGTCAGCTGCATCGCGCTTTCGTAGGCAGCTTGCGCGTCGGGTACCTTGGAGGCGGTAAGCGCGCCGACCGAGTGGAAAGGCACGCCAAGGCGCCGGGCCAGGGCCGAGGCGCACATCTGAATCTGCATCCCCTCCGGCGTGCCGAATGTCGGCGCCCCGGTCTTCAGCGAGATCGGGCTGGAGAAGGTTCCGAAGACGCAAGGGCAGCCGGGCCGGATCAACTGGATCAGGGTGAGGCCGGCCATGGCCTCGGCCAGCAATTGCGCCAAGGTGCCGGCCACCGTCACCGGGCTCATCGCGCCGGCCAGGATGAAGGGGGAGACCACGACGCACTGGCCGGCCTTGGCATAGACCTTCAGCGCCCCCAGCATGGTGGCGTCCAGCACCAAGGGCGCGTTGGAGTTGACCACGCTGTAGAGGCAGCACTCTTTCTCCACCACCTCCTTGCCCAGCGCGATCTCCGCCATGGCGATGGTGTCTTGCGCGCGCTCGGGTGCGGTGACCGCGCCCATGAAGGGCTTGTCGTTGAGGGTCAGGTGGCCCAGCAGCATGTCGAGGTGTCGCAGCTCCACCGGCAGGTCGGTCGGCTCGCAGACCACGCCGCCGGAATGGTGCAGGCTGGGCAGCAGGTAATGCAGGCGGGTGAAGTTTTGGAAATCCTCCAGGGTGGCATAGCGCCGGCCGCGATCCATGTCGTGCACGAAGGGCGGGCCGAAGGAGGGGCAGAAGAGGCTGTTCTTGCCGCCGATCATCACCGAGCGCTCGGGGTTGCGCGCCCGCTGCACGAACTCGGCAGGTGCGGAGGCCTTGATGGTCTTGCGGCAGAAGCCCGGCTCGAAGCGGACCCGCTCTCCCTCCACCTTGCAGCCGGCAGCGCGGAAGATCGCCAGTGTCTCGGGGTCGTCGCGGAACTCCATGCCGATCTCTGCCAGGATGCGGTCCGCATTCCTTTCGATGAGCTGCAGGCCCTCTTCCTCGAGCAGCGTGAAGACACCCACCTTGCGCCGGACATAGGCTGCGGGCGGCCTCACCGGGGCCTGATCTTCCTTGCGGGCTCGTCTGCGGCGTCGGCCCGACGGGCGGCCTTCGCCGACGGCGGTGGTCATGGCTCTTGCCTCTCCTGCTTCACCTCTCCCATGCCGCAAATCTCGGCGCAGCGCTGCCCTCTTGATACAGAATCACTTTTTCTAATGGTACCAATCAGCCCTCGGCCTCCATCTCGGGGAAGGTGAGGGCGCCGGCGGGCAGGGTCGGCAGCAGCTCGGCAATGGCGTCTTTCAAGGCCGCCGTGATGCCGGCGAGCAGCTGTTCCGGCAGCTCGCCCAGCTCTCCTTCGCGCGACAGCACGTGGATCTGGCGCGAGAACTCGGGCAAGGGCAGGGGGTGCACCTCGATCGGCCAGCCCTCTTTGAGGGCGTCGATCAGCAGCGTCGGGCAAAGGATCGCAAAGCCATGGCCGGCCGCCACCGCGCTCACCACCATGCTGGCGCGATCGGCCTCGATCGATCGGGGTAGGTTGAGGCGGACTCGGCGCAGGTGCTGATCGACCCTCCGCCCGACCGCGGTTTCGGCCGAAAAGCGCACCAGCGGCAACTGCTCGGCCAGGCGCGGCAGGTCGCCCGCCGGATAGCCCTGGCCGCGCGGCAGCACCAAGAGGAAGCGCTCGCGCAGCACGGCATGCCGCTCCAATCCGTCGATGTCGTAGAAGGCATCGGAGGTGATGACCAGGTCGGTGCGCTTGGTCGCCAGCCACTGCTGGTGATCGGAGGAAAGGCCGGCATAGGTGGTGACCGCCGGAATGCCGTAGAGGCGCCGCGTGACCTGCAGCACCACGGGCGTGAGCGTGGTGGCGATCGAGGCCAGCATGCCCAACCGCAAGGCGGGAATCGGCGTGCCGTCGATGCGGCGCAGGCCCGAGCGCATCTCCTCCACCTGGGCCAACAGGCTCTGGGCGCGCTGATGCAGCGCGATGCCGGCCTTGGTCAATTGCAATGGCCGGATGCTGCGATCGATCAGGCGGCAGCCGAAGCTGGTCTCCAGCGTACGCAACTGCTGCGAAGCTGCCGACTGGGTCATGCCGAGGACCTTCGCTGCCTCGGTTACCTGCCCATGCTCGACCACGGTCGAGAAGACCTCCAGCGCGCGCAGCAGGTTGAATTCGAAGGCTCTGGCCTGGGTCACTGGGAGCGTCCTTCTGGCGGATCGAGTGGCGAGGTTAACATAAGTTTCCCTTATTGTACCTCCGCGACATTGCTTTGCGCAGCATGAGGGTCGAGAGAAGGGCGGCTCTTCTGCAACGAGGTGAGGCAGGTGCGAGACTCGGCTGAGGTCGTCATCGTCGGCGGTGGGGTGATCGGGCTTTCCATCGCCTATCACCTGACCAAGCTAGGCCTTCGAGACGTGCTGCTGTTGGAACGCCATCAGGTGACCAGCGGCACTTCCTGGCATGCCGCCGGCATCGTCGGTCCGCTGCGTTCCTCGATGAATCTGACCAAGCTGTCGGTCTACAGCACCGAGCTCTTCGCCGCCTTGGAGGAGGAGACGGGGCAGGCGACCGGCTATCGCCAGACCGGCGGCTATTGGCTGGCGCAATCGCCCGATCGCCTGCTTGAGCTGGAGCGGACCGCGGCCATGGGCGAGCTGGCCGGGCTCGAGGTCGCGATGCTGGAGCCTGGCGAGATCGCCCGACAGCTGCCTTTGCTGGCGTACGACGACCTGGCCGGCGCGCTCTGGGTGGCAAAGGACGGCCAGGCCAATCCGGTCGATCTCTGCATGGCCTATCTCAAGGGCGCCAAGGCCGGCGGCCTCAGGCTCGAGGAAGGCTGTCGGGTGACGGCGCTCGAGCGTCAGGGCGAGCGGGTGACCGGAGTGGTGACCGCTGCGGGGGAGAGCATCCGGGCCGGCTCGGTGGTGCTGGCCGGCGGGGTCTGGTCGCGCGATCTCGCGGCAACGGCCGGCGCCGCGGTGCCGGTGCAGGCGGTCGAGCATATGTACATCGTCACCGATCCTGTCGCCGATCTGCCGCAGCCCTTCCCGATCCTGCGCGACCTGGAGGGCGGGATCTACATCAAGGAGGATGCCGGCAAGCTGGTCCTGGGCGGCTTCGAGCCTGACGCCAAGCCCTGGGATGCGGCCGGCCCCAACGGCGACACGCCTTTCTTGGAGCTGCCCGAGGACTGGGAGCAGTTCGAGCCCTTCATGTCTGCCGGCCTCAAGCGCTTGCCGCTGCTGGAGCGGGCGGGCGTCACCCACTTCATGAACGGGCCTGAGGGCTTCACCCCCGACACCAAGCAGGTCATGGGCAGGGTGCCGGGATTGGACGGGCTTTACGTCGCCACCGGCTTCAACTCGATCGGCATCGTCTCCTCGGCCGGTGCCGGCAGGGCGCTGGCCGAGTGGGTCAAGGACGGCGAGCCCGGCATGGACCTCTGGGAGGTCGATATCGCCCGCTTTGCCGCGCCGGAGGCCACCAAGCGCTTCCTTGAAGAGCGGGTGCGCGAAGCGGTGGCCGATCAGTTCGCCATGCACTGGCCCTTCAAGCAAATGCGCAGCGCCCGCGACCTTCGCCGTTTGCCCCTGCATCATGAATTGGCCGCCGCCGGCGCCGTCTTCGGCGCCCCGGCTGGCTGGGAGCGGCCGCTGTGGTACGCCCAGAGTCCGGAGGAGGGCAGCTTTCGCTATAGCCAGGAGCAGCAGGCCTGGTGGCCGGCCGCCGAGCGCGAGGCCCTGACCCTGCGCGACCGGGTCGCTCTCTTCGAACTGACGCCCTTTACCAAGCTGGACGTCAGCGGCCCCGACAGCTTGCAGCTGCTGCAGCAAGTGGCCGGCGCCGATCTGGAGGTTCCCGTCGGGAGAGCGGTCTATAGCCAACTCTTGAATCCGCGCGGCGGGATCGAAGCCGATGTCACGGTGACCCGACTGGCGGAGACGCGTTTTCGCATTGTCAGCGGCGCGGCGACACGCCGGAAGGATCTCGCCTGGCTGCAGGCCGTGAGGGATCGCCTGGCGCTGCGCGCGGAGATCTTCGATGCCACCTCGGCCGAATGCGTGCTGGGTCTGATGGGCCCGGCGGCACCTGCCGTCCTGGCGGCCGTCAGCGGCGAGGACTGCTCGCCCGAAGCCTTTCCTTTCGGGTGGGCCAAGGAGGTCGCCGTCGGCATGGCGGTGGCCCGCGCGGTCAGCGTCAGCTTCGTCGGCGAGCGGGGGTGGGAACTCTACGTCCCGAACGAGCTTGCCCACCAAGCCTACAAAGCGCTGCTGGAGGCCGGCGTCGCGCACGGCCTGGCTCACGCCGGCCATTTCTGCCTGGACAGCTGCCGCTTGGAGAAGGGCTTTCGCCATTGGGGCCACGACATCGGGCCGGAGGACACGCCGCTCGAGGCCGGCCTCGGCTTCGCGCTGGCCTGGGACAAGCAAAGCGGCTTCCAGGGGCGCGACGCGCTGTTTCGGCAAAGGCAAGAGGGTGTGAATAGGCGTCTGCTCCACTTTGCGGTGGAGGCCGATCGGCCCTTGCTGCTGCATGACGAGCCGCTCTATCGCGATGGCCGGCTGGTCGGTCAGACGACGTCCGGCGGTCTCGGCTTCCGCTGCAGTCTGGCGCTGGCGCTGGGCTATGTGAGCACGGCGCCGGACGCTTCACGCGACGAACTCCTGGCTGGACCTTACGAGATCAAGGTGGCCGGCCGCCGCTATCCGGCGCGTGCGCTTGACCGGCCGCCCTATGACCCCAAGGGCCTGCGGCCCCGAGGATTGGCGTGAGAGGCCAGAGGAGAGCGCGATGAGCGAGCGCGCCAGAGTGGCGATCGTCGGTGGCGGCATCATGGGTGTGTCGCTGCTTTACCACCTTGCCAAGCTCGGCTGGCAGGACGTTGTTCTGTTGGAGAAAACGGAACTGACAGCCGGATCGACCTGGCATGCCGCGGGCCTCTGCACGCACTTCGCCCACAATCCGACCATCATGGAGATGCGGGCCAGCTCGGTCAGGCTCTACCGCGATCGGCTGCCGGCCGAGGTGGGGCGCGACATCGGCTTTCATCCTTGCGGCGCCTTGCGGGTGACCCGCTCGCCGGAGCGGATGGACGAATTTCGCCAGGTTCGGGGGCTCGGCCGCTTCATGGGCCACGAATTCCGGATCTTGAGTCCCGACGAACTCGCCGAGGTCTATCCTCTCTGCACCTTGGATGGAATTGTCGGTGCGATCCACGAGCCCTTCGACGGTCACGCCGATCCGAGCCAGGCGACGCAAGCCCTGGCGGAGCGCGCCCGCGCCATGGGGGCCCGGATCGACCGTCATCGGCCGGTGACGGCAATCGAGCGCCGGTCCAACGGCGAATGGCTGCTCTCCACCGACAAGGGCGAGATTCTTGCCCAGCAGATCGTCAATGCGGCGGGCACCTGGTGTCGCGAGATCGGGCAGATGATGGGTGTCGATCTGCCGGTCGTTCCCATGCTGCATCAATACCTGGTGACGGACCGGGTCGAGGCCGTGGCCCGCCGCCAGGAGTCCGGCTTGGCGGAGCTGCCGATCATCCGCGACCCGGAGGAGAGCTGGTATCTGCGCCAGGAGCGCGACGGCTTCATCTGCGGCCCCTACGAGAAGGAACCGCAACCCTGGTCGCTGGACGGCGTGCCGCCGGAGTTCGGCATGGAGCTGCTGCCCCCCGACCTGGAGCGGGTGGAAGGAATCGTCGCCATGGCGATGGAACGTGTTCCGGCCTTGGCCGAGGCCGGCATCAAGACCATCGTCAATGGGCCTATTACCTTCACACCTGATGCTAACCCTCTGGTGGGGCCGGCTTTTGGCTTGCCGAATGCCTGGCTGCTGACGGGCTCCAGCATGGGCGTCATGGAAGGCGGTGGGGCAGGGGCCTTTCTCGCCCGCTGGATCGTCGAGGGTGCTCCCCCGATGGATGCCCTAGCCGTCGATCCGCGCCGATTCGGCGGCTACGCCGATCGCGCCTACCGGCTAGAGAAGGCGGTCGAGTGCTTCGGCTTGCAGTTCGGCATTCACTACCCCTTCGAGGAGCGCCCGGCCGCGCGCGGCAAGCGCGTAACCCCGCTCTACGCCAGGCAAGAGACGGCCGGCGCCGTCTTCGGCAGCGCCTATGGCTGGGAGCGGCCCAACTGGTTCTCCAGTGGCAAGGCGGAAGAGGCCCCGCTGACCTTCCGCCGCCCGGCTTGGTTCGATGCCGTCGCCGATGAATGCAGGACAGTTGCCGGTGCGGTGGGCCTCGCCGACCTCTCGGCATTCGCCAAGTTCGAGATCTCGGGACAGGGTGCTGCGGCCTTCATGGAGGGGCTGGGCGCCAAGCCGCCGCCACGTAAGCTTGGACGCTTGGGCTTGATGCATGTCCTGGCTCCCTCAGGTGGGATCGACTCGGAGTTCACGGTGACCCGCCTGGCCGACGAGCGCTTCTATCTCACCTCTGCCGCTGCAGCGGAGCGGCACGACGAGCAGCTGCTGCGCGAGCGCTCCGCGACGCTGTCTGACGTCATGATCAGGAATCGCACGGAAGAGATCGGCATTCTGGCGGTCATGGGACCGAAGGCGCGCGATCTCTTGCAGCCGCTGGCAGAGCTGGAGTTGGACGAAGTCACTTTTCCTTGGTTGTCCGCCCGCCATCTGCGGGTTGCGGGGTTGCCGCTCAGAGCCCTCCGCGTCTCCTACGTCGGAGAGCTGGGCTGGGAGCTGCACGCCCCGCTCGCGCGCTTGGCCGAACTCTACGATGCCTTGGTCGAGGCGGGTCGGCCCCTGGGCCTCGGCCACTTCGGTGCCTACGCCATGAACGCCATGCGGTTGGAAAAGGGCTATCCGGCCTGGGGCAGCGACCTCACCAGCGAACGCACGCCCCTGGAGTCGGGCCTGGCGGCCTTCGTGCGCTACGAGGGGCGCGAATTCATCGGGCGTGAGGCCATGCTGCGGCGTGCGGGGCGCCCGGATTCCTGGCGTCTGGTGCTGCTGGCGCTGGAGGAGGGGGCGGATCCCTTCGCGATGCACCCGGTGATGTCCGACGCCTCGCCGGTGGGGATCGTGACCTCCGCCGCCTATGGTCACCGCGTGGGCCAGTACCTGGCCTTGGCCTATCTGACACCCGAAGCGAGCGGCCGCGAAGACAATCTCAGCGTAGAGGTGCTCGGCCGGCCGGTTGCCGCACGCATTGTGTCGCAGCCGCCATACGATCCGAAAAACCGCAAGCCTGCCGGCTCCGATCGCGCGATCTAGTCGCTTTCAGATTGCCTGGACCGACGCGGACCCTATCTGGCAAGGAGTTGTTGTGGCTGCCTTATTGGCGGCCCGAAGGTGTTAGAAAGTCGGCTGAAGACAAGGAGGTCAGGTGGCGCGATGCAGGGGGCAAGGCGGCTTGGACGAATTTCGGCCTTAGTGAGCCTGGCTTTCTTAGCCGGCTGTATAGGCAATGCCGGATCCGGCAGTTACAGCGACACCGGCGAGGCGAGCGAAGGCGACAGCTATACCGTCATGGCTGGCGACACCCTGTGGGGTATTGCGCGCGCCCATGGCTTACCGCTGCAGAGCCTGATCGACGCCAACGCCACCATTCCTGCGCCCTATGTGCTGCGGGTAGGCCAGCTTGTGAGCCTACCGAGAGCGGAGCCCTCGCCGGCTGCCGCTGCCCTCGAAGGCAGCGGCCCGATCACCGGCGCCAGCTATGTCGTACGCTCCGGCGACACCTTCTATGAGATCTCCAGGCGCAGCGGCATTGCGGTTACGCCGCTTGCAGAGGCCAATGCCCTGACCGCTCCCTATGCGGTGCAGGTGGGTCAGGTCCTGATCATGCCCGACGTACCGAGGGATCCCAGCTTCGTGCAGGCGGTCGCCCAACAGGCTGCGGCAGCGCCGGCCGGTCAAGCGCCGGCGGACCTGGCACCGGCAGCCTCAGGACAGACGCTCCCGGCACAGACGACCACAGGGCAGACGACCACAGGGCCCACGGTCACCACAGCGAGCGTGGCGCCGGCTGCGGCCAACGATCCGCTGACGGCCGATCCGGCGTCTCTTGAAGGCACCAGCGGTGTCGGCCAGCCAGCCGATTTGACCGGCGCCGCGGCAGCTGCTCAGCCGTCAGAGGTTGCCGTGGTCGAAGAAAGCCAGCAGGCGGTCGTGGTGGAGACGGCAAACGGCGAAGCCGCCGTTGTCGCCGAGACACAGGTGGTCGCGCAGCAGGGCTCCGGCCTTTCGGTCCCGCAAGGCAAGCCGGCCCGCAGTGTCGCCTTGCCGGTCGCAGCGCAAGCCAACCCCCCGCCGCCCAGCAATGCGGCGCTGCCGGCACCGCCGAAGCGCCAGGGGCGACTCTTCGACTGGCCGGTAGCGGGCAAGGTCATCTCGAAATTCGGCCCCAAGAAGGGCGGCCTGCATAACGACGGCATCAACATCGCCGCCCCCGCCGGCACGCCGGTGCGTGCGGCCGAAAGCGGCGTGGTGGCCTATACCGGTGGCGATCTCAAGGGCTTTGGCAAGCTCGTGCTGATCAAGCATCAGGACGGCTATGTGACAGCCTATGCCCACAACAGCCAGGTTTTGGTCCGGCGCGGAGAGACGGTGCGCCGCGGCGACGTGATCGCCCGCGTCGGAGAGACCGGCAATGTCGACACCCCGCAGTTGCATTTCGAAATCCGCAAGGAAGCCAAGCCGGTTGATCCCAACGGCCTGATGGCGGGCGGCGGATAGGCAACCCTGCCAGCAGGACGCGGGCAAGAGCCAAACGGCGTCGTCAATCGTCAATCGCCCAGCGCGGCCATCCTTGTTCAGTTGATCGAGATCATTTTCAGGCAAGCCCGCGTTTGCTCTCCTGGCGCTGTTGGGAGTAATCACTGCGTCGAGGAGAACAGGCGCTATGGAGATGTTACAAAAACTCGGTGAAGAACACCGTAACATGGCGCGTTTGCTGGAGGTCCTGCAGGACCAGCTCGACGTCTTTAGTTCTGGCGGGCATCCCGACTACGACGTGTTGACCTCGGCTGCCGAGTACTTCATGGGATTTCCCGATCAGTGCCACCATCCCAAGGAAGACATGATCCTGCGTCGTATGCGCGAGCGCGATCCCGATGCTGCCGAAACGGTTGGCGAACTCGAGTCGGATCACGAGGGTATCGCGATACTCGCCCGCAGATTCAGCGAAGCGGTTGAGCGGGTGCTGCAGGAATCCGAGATGCCGCGCAGCGTTTTCGTGGCCACACTGAAAGAGTTCATCGACACCCAGCGCGAGCATATGGAGATGGAGCGAGACCGCTTCTTTCCGCTGGCGCAGGCGGTGCTGACACAGCAGGACTGGCAGGAGCTGGGGAAGGCCGCCGGCGACGAACGCGATCCGCTCTATTCGGAAGAAGGCGCGGAGGAGTTCGAGGCCCTGCGCAGGGCGATCATGCGCTGGCATGCCGAGGACCAGTCCGGGACGCAGTAGCCCAGCAGACGCGCTAATCAGGTGCCGGCCGCCTACTCGCTCAAGAGGTAGGCCGCGACGGCCTTGCGATCGGCATCGTTCAGGAACTTGGTGCTGCCGCTCACGACCTCGCCCATGCTGCCGCCGAAGATGTCGCCGTCTGGAGCGAGTCCGGTCTTGAGCGCATAGGCGATATCTTCGGCGCTCCACCCACCTTCCCTAAGGGCGGTGGCGGTGATCGCGGGGACTTTCTCACCGCCGGGGCCGTTGCGTCCGCCTTCCAGCGCTCTGCTCTCGTCCAGCGCGCCGAAAATGTCACGCGGCGTGTGGCAGGCGACGCAATGGCCGGGGCCGTTCACGATGAAGGCGCCACGGTTCCAGTCTTCCGGCCGGTTGGGATCGGGCTCGTAAGGCCCGGCCTTCAGGAAGAGCGTCTGCCACGGCGTCAGCAGAAAGCGGTGATCGAAGGGCGCATCCACCTCGTTGGCCGGTGCCTTGCCCGAGACCGGCTTCACCGTCTGTATCGCCGCCCAGAGGTCGGCAATCTCCTGGTCGTCCATCAGGGTGTAGGAGGTGTAGGGGAAGACCGGGTAGTAGGGGCTGCCGTCCGGTGCCTGGCCGGCGGTCAGGGCGGCGGCAAAGTCGTCCAGGCTCCACTTGCCGATGCCGTCTTCGGGATCCGGCGTGATGTTGGGCCCGTAGAAGGTGCCGAATGGGGTCTTGATCGCCGCACCGCCGGCCAAGAGGCCGCGTCCGGCCTTGCTGTCGGTGTGGCAGGTAATGCAGCCGGCGAGCCGCGCGACATAGGTGCCTTTGACCGCGTCGCCTTCCTCAGCGTCGATCGCCCGCGGCTTCGGTGTGGCGGTGAAGAGGTAGTAGACGACGCCTCCGCCGGCGAGGAGGGCGATCACACAGAGGATGACGAGGGTCCTGAGCATCGCTTATGGGGCCCTTGCAGTTTGGCTGCCTCGGAGCGCCGCCGGAGGGGCGAAGGACGGCGAAGACCTGAAACCGCCGCCCTTCACCATGCTAGGGTGAGAGCGTGGCTCAGTCGTCGTCCTTGCGGAACTCCTTATGACAGCTGCCGCATGTCTCCAACAGCGCGGTGAAGGAGATGTCAGGCGAAAGCTCGGCCAGCTGCAAGGGATCGCGCGGCGCCGTCGGGGCCTGATCGGCATCGCCCAAAGTCGTCCCCTGATTGCCCAGCGTGTCGCTGCCTTCCAAGACGTTGTCGTCCGGCAGCCGAGGATTGTTGGCAGAGGCGATCAGGCCTGCCGAATAGAGCACCATATCGTCGGAGAGCGCCGCAAAGCGCGACCAGTCTTCCCAGATTGCCGGCAGGGCGTAGCTCTTGTCGCTGAGGCTGCCCTCGGGGAAGAGATCGGCTAGTTTGGAGCCACCGCCCGCCTTGATCGTCTCCGCTGCTTCGCGCACCGCCTGGGCGTCATAGGGAACTTTGTTTTTGAACATGGGCGCCAAGACCTTCATGGCCTTGCCGTTGGCCTTCATGATCGCGATGCGTTCCTTGATCACCGACGTCTCGTCGGCAAGGGCGCGCTCTGCCTGAGCTGCACCCCACACCAAAGCGGCCCCCACCATTGCGATCGCGGTCATCCGCCCGAAGCTGGATTTAGCCTGCATTCTTCAATCCTCCGCTGTCGCATCAAAACGTCGCCCGCGGTCGGGGCGTCACGAGATCCGTCGCGCTAACGCGACCTGGGCACTATGGCACAGCGCGAGGCGGAAGTGCGCGAGCAGGCGATCACAGTTTCGCGCAACGAGACTTGAGAGTAGAATTACCGTTAATTTAGAGATAGTTAGGAGTGATACCTATGACCTATCTCAAAGGCGCCTTTGCCGTAAAGGCGCGGGCAAGCGTTAGGTTTCGGCGCGCTGCACTACGGAATGATCGATGAATCGAACTTTGCTCGGCAGTAGGGATTTGTAGCGATCGAAATAGCGCTGCATCCTGGAGGAGTTTCGCAGGAAGTACTGCAGACACGCGCCGATTGACTGCTGGGTCGCGCAGGGCACGTCCAAGCCTAAGGCCTCCAAGGCTTCCATGTTCGTTCGCTCGAAGCGCCAGTTGCGTTCGGAGATCTCGATGTTGACCGCGCAGAAATCTATGAAGGTTCGTGCCGCCGAGTAGAGTTTGCTGCGTGGTACGTCTTGGTAGCTCGGGTAGAAGTGCACTTTTTCCGGTCTGACCTTCTCCGCGAAGAGCCTGTAGAGGTCGCGCGCCGGCATCAGGTTTTCCGTCGGCGAAACGAGATGGATGATGCTGTCGTCCGGCAGGTGCGCGCGGGCCATCAGAACGGCCTTCTGGAAGGCGTCTTGATGCAGCACCGGCGTCATCGTCAAGGGGGCCACGAAGTGGAGGTCCTGGCGGTACTTGGAACAGAGCAGGCGCGACCAGCCTTCCCAGAACTGAACCAAGCCGTAGGCCTTGCCGCAATAGCGCCCGTCCTGACTGTTTCCGATGAGAATGGGCGGGCGGAGAATGAGGTAGGGCAGGCCGCTGCGGGCCACCTGCCACTCGGCTTCGCGCTTGGTGCGGATGTACTCCGTCAGGTCGTTTTCGCTGTCCGGATGCAGTGCCTCGGGAATCGGGTTGCTCGCCGTGTCGCCGCAGGAAAAGGCGGTCGACATGAAGCTGAAGCGGTCGACCTCGAGGCGGCGGGCCAGCGCCAGCATGCGCCTGGTCAGCTCCGTGTTGCCGTCGTGGAGCCGTGCCGCGTTGAAGTAGTCGACGCAGCCGGCGCAATGGATGATTTCGCTGATGCGGGTATCGGCCCGTTCAGCGATCTCGCTTTCGATCTCTTCGATCGAGACGAAGCGAAGCCGCGCAGCCCTGGCCGCACTGAGCGGTGACGGGTCCAGCAGGGCGGCCTCTGCGAGAATCGCTCGCTGCACCTCGATGGAGTCACGTCCGGCGCGAAGCGGCAGGATGAGACTGTCGTCTTCCTTGGCGAGAATGGCGGCTGCCACCAGTCGTCCAACATAGCCGCTGGCGCCGGTCAAGATTATGGTTCGAGACATGTTTTTACCCCTAGAGCCCCATCAGCTGGCCGGTGAGGAAGACCACCAACCGGCGCCGCTCCATGCCTAGCTCGACGCAGCCCTCCAGGAGCTCTCCGGCGAATTCACCCATCAAGTCGGCATAGTTCAGATCCAGCGGCTCGGAGAACTCGCGGTCGACGCCTTCGCCCAGCGCATCCAGCTCCTGGATGACCGACGAGGTCGTATGCTCGAAGGCCGCCAGGCGAGCGTTACCATCGACCAGCTCGGCTTCAAGGATCGCTGGGACGCGGTCGAGGATCTCCTGACAGGCGGCGGCGCCCTGACGGGCGAGGGCTCTGCCGTCCTCGCTGACCCCTGAGCTTTCCGCCGCCATTTGGTAGATGGTGAGGCCCAGCCGTTCCAGCAGCAGGCCCTGGATGTTCAGCGTCGCCTGCCTGTCCTCGCCGGCCGCTCGCACCAAGAGGCGGGAGACCGGACCGCCGATCGAGCTGTCGGCCAAGAGGGCGCTCGGCCCGGCGAGTGTTGCCAGGTCCTCGACAAAGGCCGCCTTGGCGTCCGAGAGAAGCTCGGGAACATGGGCGCGATACTGGCGCTGGGCCAGGTCTTCGAAGCTGAGAAGCGTGCTCCACAGCAGCGCTTCCACCCGGTCGATGCTATCTACTTCGATCATGTCTAGGCGCTCACCTTGGTGCTTTCGCCGTGGCGGTACTTGCGGATCAGGGGCATGAACAGCCGCACGACGTTCTTGGTCGCGGCTTTCTGCTCGATGCCGACGTCGCGGAGCAGCTCGGTGTAGTTGTCCATCATGCACCCGGCGCAGTCCGCACCGGACATGCCGATCACGTCCAAGAGGCGGGCGATGTTCATCATCGTGCCGCCGATGCAGTCGATGCCCTGGACATTGACCCGGTCGGTCAGCTCGACGAACTCGTCTTCGCAGTCGTAGAAGCGCAGGTGGAAATAGCGTTTGATCCACTCGACGTGGTAGTGCTCTTCGTCCAGCGCCCGCTGGAAGGCCTCTTGCGTGCCCGGATACCTGTGGGCGATCGACAAGAAGGGCCCATAGGTCGCGATCGCCAGGCTTTCCACGATGAAACCCTGCACCACGGCCAAGGCTTCGAAATCCTCTGCCTCGAAGTGCTCATCCACTTGCGAGACCAGGTAGCCCAGCTCGTTGTCCGCAAAGTCGCGATCCGGCTCCACGTCGTTCTTGCGGCAGGCACTGAGGAACCAGGCCGCGTGTTGGCCCTCCATCTTGGCGAACTTCTTCAAGAGCGGCGTGTAGTCGGGCTTGAGTTGCGCCATCAGGTTATAGGTTCTGGCCGCAGTGATTTCTCCAAACACGGCCAGGCCCATCAGTTTGTCGATGGAGTATTGTTCATCTTTGCTGCGCGGCAGCACATTGATCTCTGATACTGTCATTGTTTCAGCCCCACTCTTTACCCCTCGTCGATTGAGTGCAGTCCCAACAGTTCCGCACTTCACATCACTTAGCACCATGGTCGAATACGATCTCAGTCTTCTCCAGATTTATTGTATAGTGGAGTGTCCTATGCTCAACATTCTAGTTGAGCTCGGAAAACTATACGCGAAATCACAAAAGTCGAAGAGAAACTGTCGATCCACTACCATCCGATGATGCGAATTTCCTTGCGGTCCCGTGATATGATCGTAATCAGGAGGGTGTCAAGATAAAATCGAAGATAAATTAGGAATCTACCAAATAATAGTTCTTTCTGACAGATTGGTTATGTCCGTTTGGAGAGGATTCCTAACCTTTTGGTCAGGTGGTTTTTTGATTATTACTTACTATAGTGAGGAGAGATGGGACTGTTTGACGGCGTCCTTCTGCGTACGTCGGTTGTTCGGGCGAGGTTTCATTGCATTTCTGGATCGGAATGCCACGCAGCGAGGATTGATCGGGCCGGAAGGAGTCTGGAGTGATGACGCGCTACCCTTGGGGGGCCACGGTTGCGATGTCGTGGCTTTGGGGCCTGGGGTTCTTCTTCTCCATCCACTTCGCCCATGCCTATGGATGGCTTGGGCTTGTGGCCTTTGCCGTTCCCAATGCCTTGGGTCTTCTGCTGTTCGGGGTCGGCCTCGAGCGTCTGCGACAGCGGCATGATCTGAGGGACTGGATCGAGGCGAGGCTCAAGCAGGCCCCTCTGGTCTTTCTATCCTACCAAGTGGTTGCGGTCTCGCTGACCCTATTCGCGCTGATCAAGTATCTGCTGATCGAAGTGGGCGTGGACGTCGCCATCGTCTGGGGCTTGGCCTTGCTCTGCGTGGGCATGTTGACGGCCGAGATGCTGGGTTTCCACGGCGTCGTGCGTCTGCACGCTCTCTTCTATGTCGTCTTCGTCGCGGCTGGCCTGGCGCTGTTGCTTTTGGCACCCTCGCCGGAGTTGCGGCCCGCACGTGGCGGCTACGACCTGACCTTTTTCGGCTTTTTGGTGCCGCTGGCGGCCGGCCTTCTCTTTGGCCCGTGGCTCGATCTGCAGCAGTGGCAGCGCGCCCTCGCGATGAGCGAAGCGGGCTTTAGCGTGGAGCGCGGCTTTGCCGTCGGGGCGGCCCTCTTTTTCGTCGTGCTTCTGCTTGTCGGCGGCCTTTCGATCGCCTTGGTGCCCGATGGCCTGATCGCGCCATTGTCGCAGCTGGACGGCCGCGCGCACGGCCAAGGCCTGCTTACCGCAGCGCTCATGGAAGGTGGCGATGCGGTGCCGCTGCTGCTCTTTGCCCTCCTCGCAGGATTGGCGATCCTCTCTACGCTGGACAGCGCACAGCTCGCCCTGCGCTGGTACTTCGAGCACCTCAATCGCACCTCGCTCAGCCCCTTGCTCGGCATGCTTCCGGAGTCCTTGCGCGCGACCACGCTGCCGGCCTTCGCAATTGCGGCTGCGATCGCCTGGGGTGCTTTGGCGTTGGGCGCCGACCTCGAGCACTTCATGATCTTTTTCGCTACGCTCTTTCTGGTGAACGCGGCCGTATTGCTGTTGGCAGCTTTCTGGCCGGCGTCAACACCGCGCAGCGGCAGCGTGATCTTCCTCACCGGGGCGGTCTCGATGGCGGTGATGATGATCGGCTACTTCGAAGCTCAGCCCTTGGCCATGATCGTCGCTGTCGCCTTGCCCCTCATTCTGCTCCTGCCCAAGGGAGCCACGCGGGAAGGGGGTCAGGCCAGCATGCAGGCGGCCTGGCAGCAGACCGTGGCCGTGGCCGCTCCGCAAGGCGGCAGTAGGCTCGGAGAATCTGAGAGTAGGCTTGAGCGGCGTGCATCGGCCGACCTGGGCACTCTATCGGGCGAGGTAACCGCCTTGAGACAGGCCGCTGAGCACGGTGAAGGCGCGACGTCGGCCGGCCCTGCCGAACCGACCACCGGATGGTTCGACGCGACCTGGTTCACCATTCCGCTGGTGCCCACCTATTCCGACACCAACTCGGTGGGCAACGTCTACTTCGCCAACTACGTCGGCTGGGTGGGCAAGGCACGGGAACTCTTCTTCCGCGCCTGCATGCCTGACTTCAATCTGCAGAGCACGGACTTCTACATTCTGACGCGCAGCTTCAACCATAAATTCGTCACCGAGATCCGAGAGTTTCAGGACGTGCGCGTGCGCCTGCGGATCAGCGGCTACAATCGGAAGTTCGTCAAGCTGCAGCACGAAATTCGTGGCGTTGACGGCAGCCTGGTCGGCAATGGCGAGCAGGCCTTGATGTTCGTCAATGCCACCGACTATGCCCTGATCGATATCCCGGGCAAGGTCTACAGTGCCTTCATCAAGTACGCACCGGCCCCGACGGGCGCCAAGGCCTGACGCGGTCGTCAGCGTTCGAAGGCCAGCTCTCCGCCGATCACGGTCTGCAGCACCTGCACGGACCTGATGTCCGCGGTGGGGATCGTGAAGTAGTCGCGGTCCAGGACCGCCAGGTCTGCCAGCTTGCCGAGTTCCAGCGTGCCTTTGTCGGCTTCCTCCCGGCCCGCATAGGCGCCGAGCCAGGTGTAGGCCCTGAGCGCTTCCGACGGCGTCACCGCTTCGCTGATGTCGAGGTCGCCGCCACTGTCGGACTTGCGGTTGACCATCGACCAAAGCGCCACGAAGGGGTTGGGATCGCAGACCATGGCATCGGAGTGGCCGGGGGCGGGGACGCCGGCGTCGATCAAGGAGCGATGCGGCCACATGTACTGCATGGCCGCCGCACCGCGATTGGCCCGATAGGCGTCGCCCAGGTCGTGCATGAAGCCGGTGGCGGAGCTGTCGATCACCTCCAGGCGCTTCAGGCGCTGCAGGATCGGCGGCGTCACGTAGCAGCAGTGCTCGACCCGCATGCGGTGATCTTCGCGCGGATGGGCGTCGAGGCAATGCTCGATTGCATCGAGCGCGAAGTCGATGCCGCGGTCGCCGACGCCCTCGATCATCACCTGCAGGCCTGCCTTGTGGGCTGCCAAGGCACGCGCTTTGAGATCGTCGAGATCATAAAGCAGCATCCCGGTGTTGGGCTCCGGCTCGCCCTTGATCCTGGTGCCGACATAGGGCTCGTAGTAGGCGGCGGTACGGCCGGAGGTCGAGCAGTCCGGGCACCACTCGACACCGATGACACGCAGGCGGTCGTCGCCGAACCCGCTGCGGATACCGGCCTGAACGAAGGCCTCCACCAAGCCCTCTTCGCGGCCGGAGACGATGATGCCGACCCGCATGGGAGAGCGCTTGGCGTCGCGCAGCAATTGATAGGCCGCGATCGAACGCGAGGAGGCCAAAGAGTTATAGACCGTGGTGATCCCCAGGCCGATCCAGTCCTCGAACACCCGCACCAGGCCGTCGGCGATGGCCTCCGGCGAATCGGCGGCGTGGATCTCGTCGACGAAGAGGTGGGCGGCGCTTTCCCTCAAGAGCCCGGTCAGACGGCCGCTTTCGGGGTGCTTGTCGAACTGGCCGAAGGGCGGATTGGGCGTGCGTTCGTCGATGCCCAGGCGTTTGAGGGCAGCACTGTTCGCCAGTCCGATATGCCCGTCCGTCCGCAAGATGAACAGCGGCCGCCCGGCGCTGGCCTGGTCCATCTCCTCCAAGGTGGGGTAGCCGCCCGACTTATTCTCGTTCAACCGGCCCCCGGCGATCCAACTGTCGACCGGGCGGCCTTCCGCCGCTTTGGAGATTGTATTGAGAAGGGCTTGCCGGTCGGGCACCCGCTCGGGGCTGAGATCCAGCCAAGAGGCCAGGCGGGCGGCCTGAGCGTCGGGGTGGCAGTGGCTGTCGACGATCCCGGGAATGGCGGTGCGCCCGCGCAGGTCCAGAATCTCGGTATCGGGACCGGCCAGGCCTTCGACGGTGCCGTCCTCACCCAGAGCGACGATGCGCCCGTCCTTGGCAGCGAGCGCAGAGACGAAGCGGTGCGCGGCGTCCATGGTCGCGATGCGCCCGCCCTTCACGATGAGGTCCGCCGTAAGCCTGACCATGACCCTCTCCTCTGTCTCTGTTTCTGTCGCTGTCTCTGGGGCTTGGCAAGTGGGCGGCCATGCAACCATAGTCGCCGGCGATGTGCAGCGAAAACTTCTCCATAGGGGGCGGAAGCGGTGATGCGGACGGTCGAGGCTGATCCCTATCCCTGGCCGCTGGAGGCCTTGGAGCCGCGGCAGGCGGCCCTTGCGGTCATCGACATGCAGCGCGATTTCTGCGATCCGGCTGGCTACATCGGCCAGCTGGGGCACGATCTGACGCCGTTGCGCGCGCCGATTCCGGCAATTCGCCGCTGCCTGGATGCGGCTCGCGCGGCCGGCCTGACCGTGATCCACACCCGCCAAGGCTATCGCCCCGACCTTGCCGACTGGCCGAAATGGCGGCGCCTCTTGGCCGAGCGGCGCGGCACGATCCTGGGCTCGGCAGGCCCTCTTGGCCGGGTGTTGGTGCGTGGCGAGGCAGGCTTCCAGATCATCGAGGAGCTACGGCCGCAAGAGGGCGAGATCGTCATCGACAAGACGGCCAACGGCGCCTTTAGCGGCACCGACCTCGATCGCATTCTGACCGGGCGCGGAGTGCGCGCCCTGGCCTTCGTCGGCAACACCATCGACGTCTGCGTGCACACCACGATGCGAGAGGGCAACGACCGCGGCTACCAGTGTCTGCTGATCGCCGAGGGCTGCGGCGCAATCGAGCCGGGTTTGCACGAGTGGTCGGTGCGCTCCGTCCTGGTCGAAGGCGGCGTCTTCGGCTCGGTCGCGACGGCCGAGGCCTTCGTCTCGGCGCTGCAAGCGAAAGGGAGCTGACCCATGGGGTCCTTCGGCCTGCCATTGGCAGACAACTGGTACGCCATAGAACGCCATCAGGACGGGGTGCTGCGGATCTGGGAGCCGCACATCTACCGGCTCCTGAGAGCGAACATGTTCCTCATCAAGGGCCGCGACCGGGACCTGCTGATCGATGCCGGAATGGGCATCGCCAGTCTGCGCCGGTTCCTTGCTCCCTATCTGGACAAGCCGCTCAGCCTCTTCATCACCCATACCCACGTCGACCATGTCGGCTCCGCCCATGAGTTCCCGGAAGATATCGTCATGCACGCGGCCGAAGCAGACATCCTGCGGACGCCGCCTTGCCACTGCAGCTTGACCTTCGAGACCTATCCGGCCGAGCGGCGTGCCGACCTGCAGCGCGCCGGCTTCGACACCTCGGCGCCGCTGCTCTCCGGCGTGCCCAATCTGGCCTTCGACGCCGAGGCCTGGCGCATCCTCCCGGCCGAGCCGACCCGATTGGTGGACGAGGGCGACGTCATCGACCTGGGCGACCGCGCCTTCGAAGTGATGCATCTGCCGGGTCACTCGCCGGGCTCCGCCTGCCTCTTTGAGAAGAAGACCGGCATGTTGATCGGCGGCGACGTTATCTACGACGGCTTGCTGATCGACACCCTGCCCGAGAGCAACGTCGAGGACTACGTCGAGACCATGCGGCGCCTGCAGTCTGTCCCGGCCGCGGTGGTCCATGGCGGCCACCGCGAGAGCTTCGGCCGCGAGCGATTTTGCGGGATTTCACCGATCGCTACCTTGCCCGCAAAGGCTAAGCGCGGATCAAAAAAATGTGAGAAAGAGTCTTGCGTCAGGTGGCCCTGCTCGGCCAGCATGATGTGATCACATCTCACACCTCGATCGGCCTAGCCCGTTGGCTGGGAAGGGGATTCTATTGGTTCGGACGGTCTCGCACGCGCTCTCGATACAGGGGTTGTCGAAGCGTTACGGGTCTCTGGCGGCGGTCGATGACGTCAGCCTGGAGATCGGGCAAGGGGCGTTCCTAACCCTGCTCGGGCCCTCGGGGTCGGGCAAGACTACGATCCTCATGTCGATCGCCGGCTTCGTCGATCCGACGGCCGGGCGGATCCTGTTGGACGGCAAGGACATCACCGATCTGCCGCCGGACAAACGCAACTTCGGGATGGTGTTTCAGGGCTATGCCCTCTTTCCGCACATGAGCGTGGCGGACAACATCTGGTTCCCTTTGAAGGTGCGGGGGCTGTCGAAGTCCGCGGCACGCGGGAAGATCGCCGATGCGCTGGAGCTGGTGCAGATGGGGCACCTGGCCGAGCGGACGCCGGCCCAGCTCTCCGGCGGTCAGCAGCAGCGCGTGGCGCTCGCCCGTGCCCTGGTCTTCGAGCCCGATCTGCTGTTGCTCGACGAGCCGCTGTCGGCGCTCGACAAGAAGCTGAGGGCCGACCTGCAGTGGGAGCTGAAGTCGCTGCATCACCGCCTGGGCACGACCTTCATCTACGTCACCCACGACCAGGAAGAGGCGCTCTCCATGTCGGACGAGATCGTCATTTTGCGCGACGGCAAGATCGAGCAGCAGGGCGATCCCGGCGGCCTCTACGAGCGCCCGGCGACGCGCTTCGTCGCCGACTTCCTGGGCAAGTCCAACTTTCTGGAGGGCAAAGTGGCGGCGCGCGAGGCCGATCGCTTCTCTTACGCGCTGGACGGTCACGACCTGGTGCAGGCCGGCACGACGGAAAAGGCACCGGGCGACGCCCTGCTGCTGGCGCTGAGGCCGGAGAAGATCGAGATCGCCGCCCAGCGGCCGGAGACGGCGAACGCGGTGCGCGGTCGCATCGAGGCCTTCAACTACTACGGCTCCAACTTCCACTTCCAGGTGGCGACCGAAGGTCTGGGCGAGATGATCGTCACTGCCGCCGCCTGGACCTGCGGGGTCGACCCCGCGATCGGCACCGAGGTGTGGCTGGGCTGGCAGCCCGATGCCTCGGTCGTGGTGCGCGACGGCTGATCGGCCCCGCGTTGAACGGACAGCAAAGCAAAAGGAGGTTTCCCCATGTCCTTGCTGAAGACCCGTTACGAGAAGGATCTCTATCCGGAGATCGAAGAGGCCGGCGACAGCGACTTCGCCCGCGACTGCATGGAGATCGCCGCCGGGCGCCTGGTCAAGGGCGAGATCTCGCGCCGCACCTTCGTCGCTGCGCTTGGCGCACTAGGCCTCATGCCGGCAGCCGTCACGCTCGGCGGCCGCGAGGCCAAGGCGGCCGGCGAACTGGTCGTCGTCAACTGGGGCGGACCCGCGGTCGACGCCTACTACAACGCCTTCGGCAAGCCCTTCGAGGAGGCCACCGGCACCAAGGTGGTGATCGACGGCACCGGGCCCCTGGGTTCCAAGATCCGCGCCATGGTGGAGTCGGGCGCGGTCACCTGGGATGTCTGCGACACCGGGCCCGGCACCACCTTGGTGCTGGAGAAGGCCGGCGTCTTGCAGGACATCGACTACGACATCGTCAAGCGCGACAAGATCCTGAAGCCCTTCGACTACAAGGCCGGCTGCGCCAACTACACCTTCAGCTACATCCAGGCCTACAACTCCGAGAAGGTGCCACGGGCGCCGCAGAGCTGGCAGGATTTCTGGGACCTGGAAGGGTTCCCGGGCGATCGCACCATGCGCAAGCAGCCGGTCGGGATGATGGAGATCTGCCTGATGGCCGCCGGCGTGCCCAAGGACAAGGTCTATCCCATCGATATCGACAAGGCGGTCGAGAAGCTGAAGGAGATCAAGGACAACCTGATCGTCTGGGGCTCCGGCTCGCAGAGCCAGGAGCTCTTCCGCACCGGCGAGGTGGTGATGGGCGCGCTGTGGCACACCCGGGCGAACTTGCTGCACAAGGAAAGCCAGGGCAAGATCACCTGGACCTGGAACGACGGCGTGGTGACCGCCGGCATGTGGAACGTGCCGAAAGACAATCCTGCTGGCACCAAGACGGCAATGGACTTCATTGCCTCGGCCCAGGACCCGCAGCAGCAGATCGCGCTCTTCGAGGTCATGGGCAACGGCCCGGCCAATCCGGCCGCAGCCTCCCTGGTGCCGAAGGACCAGCAGTACATCGATCCCTCGCAGCCGCAGAACCTGGCCGTCCAGGTCTTCCAGAACGCCAAGTGGTACGAGGCCGACAGCGGCGTGCGCGGCCTCACCAACGACGCGCTCTCGCGCGAGAAGTGGATCGACGCGCTCTCTTCGTGAGTGCGACGCGTCTGAGATGAGAGAAGGCGGGCAGGGGGCAGAGGAACGGCGATGAACCTTTCCTTGCGCTGGCGCTATTGGCTCTTGATCGCGCCGGCCGTGCTCTTGATGCTCGTCTTCTACATCTACCCCCTGACCCAGGTGCTTTGGCTCAGCGTGACCGAGCCGACCTTCGGCCTGGATAACTATCGCGAGCTGGTCGAGCGCCCGCTGATCCACCGCATCTGGTGGACGACCATCCGCATCTGCGTGGTGACCACGGCGATCACCGTGGTCGCCGGCTATGCGGTCGCCTATGCCATGCGCCAGGTCGGCGAGCAGCAGCGGACCTGGATGCTGTTCTGCGTGCTGCTGACCTTCTGGCTCAGCGTGCTGGTCAGGGCCTTCGCCTGGGTCATGCTGCTGCGCACGGAAGGGATGATCAACGTCGGGCTGATGGAGATCGGCCTGATCGAACAGCCGCTCCGGCTGGTGCGCAACGAGATCGGCGTCGTCATCGGCATGGTGCACTTCATGCTGCCCTTGGCGGTCTTGCCGATCTATTCCAACATGACCGGCATCGACCAGCGGCTGATGTCGGCTGCCCGCGGGCTCGGCGCCTCGCCCTTCACCACCTTCCGCAACATCTACCTGCCGCTCTCCAAGCCGGGGATCATTGCCGCGGTGATCCTGGTCTTCGTCTTCTCGCTGGGCTTCTTCATCACGCCGGCGATCCTGGGCGGCGGGCGCATCGTGATGATCTCGGAATACATCCGCGTCTCCTTTGAGGAGACCCTGCGCTGGGGCCAGGCCACCATGCTGGCCTCCAGCCTGCTCTTCGCGGTGATGCTGACCTTGGCGGTCTTCGCCCGCTTCGTCGACTTGAAGAAGGTGTTCGGCGCCCGATGAAGGATCCACGCGTCATCTACGGCCGCTGCCTGGTCCTGGGTCTCGCCTGGACCGTCCTGGCCTTCATGGTGCTGCCGATGGTGATCGTGGTGCCGGTCTCCTTCACTGACCAGTATTACCTCTCGCTGCCCAAGGAGGATCTGTCGCTGCAGCACTACCAGGCCTTCTTCGACAAGGAGATCTGGCTGGACGCGACCCTGGACAGCGTCATCATCGCGACCTCGGCGACCTTGCTGGCGGTTTTGCTGGGCACGCTTTGCACCATCGGCTGCTGGCGGCTGGCGACCAACCTGGCCGAGGCGACGCGCACCTTCTTGCTGGTGCCGATCATCGTGCCGACCATCGTGCAGGCGCTCGCGCTCTACCGCTTCTGGATCGATCTCGGCATCATCGACACCTACATCGGCACCATCCTGGCGCATACCCTGGTGGCGGTCCCCTATGTCGTGATCACCGTGTCGGCCTCGCTCGCCAACTTCGACGTGCGCCTGGAGCAGGCGGCCCGCAATCTCGGCGCCTCGACCTTGCAGACCATCCGCATGGTGATCGTGCCCTCGATCCGGCCTGGCATCCTGTCGGGCGCACTCTTCGCCTTCACCATCTCCTTCGATGAGATCGTGATGGTGCTCTTCATCACCAGCCGCAACGTCTACACCCTGCCGAAGCGGATCTGGGACGGTATCCAGGACCATCTGGATCCCACAATCGCCTCGGTCGCGACCATGCTGATCGCTTTGACCTTGGCCCTGCTGCTGACCGACCTCTGGATCCGCCAACGCCGCCGCTCGCGCCTGGCCAGCGGTAGCTCGGACCGCGGTGGACCCTAGACACCATTGAGAGGAGGATGCCGATGAGTGCCGTGAGCGAGTTCGAGTTCCGCTACAACATGACGATCAAGACCTTTCCCTCGCACGCCGAACCGGCGTTTGAGAGCGAGGAGCAGCAGCAGGAGGTCTGGGGCCAGCGCTGGGGCTGCAACAACGACGTCGGCCGGCTGCGCAAGGTGCTGATGCACCGGCCCGGCGACGAGCTGAAGATCGTCGATCCCAGCAAGCGGCTGGAAGAACTGGGCTCCTACGGCGATCCCGAAGGGCAGACCTGGTACTGGCGCGGCAACTACATTCCTTCGATCGAGGAACTGCAGGAGCAGCACGACGCGCTCACCGCCACCTTGCGAGCAGAAGGCGTCGAGGTGGTGCTGCTGAATCGCTGCGCGCCCGGCCGGCACAAGGCGATCTACACGCGAGATTCCTGCATCGGCGTCGGCGGCGGGGCCATCGTGACCCGGCTCGGCCCCAAGGTCAGGCGCGGCGAGGAGGCGCCGGTGACCGAGACCCTGGCCGGGATCGGCATGCCGATCCTGCGCACCGTCCACGGCACCGGCCTGATGGAGGGCGGCAGCTTCGTCTGGCTGAAGCCGAACCTGGCAGTCGTCGGCCGCTCGGCGCGGGTGAACGAGGAGGGAACCCGTCAGGTTGAAGAGGTGCTGACCGCGCAGGGCGCCGAGCTGATCCGAGTCGACCTTACCGGCTACCGGCTACACATCGACGGCATGCTGGTAATGATCGATGTCGACACCGCGATCGTCAATCCGACCCAGATTCCCTTCTGGTTCCTGGAGAAGCTGGACGAGTTGGGGATCCGCAGCATCTCCGTACACCCCGACGATCCGGTCGGCATCCTGAACTGCATCGCCGTGAAGCCGGGGCGCGTGGTCATGCAGGCCGGCGCCAGCCCGCGCACCGCCGACGCGCTGGATAAGCTGGGCATCGAGATCGTGCCGGTGCCTTATGAGAAGGTCTTTCAGGGTGGCGGCGGCATCCACTGCTCGACCTCGCCGCTGCTGCGCGACCCCATCGACTGACGAGAGGAGAGGGGGGCGTCAGCCCTTGCTCTCCTCCTCTTCCGCATCGGCTGTTGCGGCCGGGGCGCCGGCCGGCTGCAGATGGACGGCACCGGCCAGCTTGTCCGCAGCATCTTCGCGCACCATGGTGACGACGGTTTGCGGGAAGGGGATCTCGATACCCTTGCTGTCCAAAACCTCTTTCACCATGCGGGTCATGTCCCACTTCAGCTGCCAATAGTCGCTCGCCGCACACCAGAACCGCAAGCTGAGGTCGACCGAACTGCCGCCGAGATTGCCGACGAAGACCTGCGGCGCCGGATCGCTATGCACTCGCTCATCGCGCGCGGCCAGGCCCAGCATGGCGTCGGTCGCCGGCTGGATCGGTTCGCCGTAGCCGATGCCGCAGGCGATGTCCATCCGCCGGGTCGCATGGTGCGAGTAGTTGGTGATCGACTGGCCCCAGATCTGGCTGTTGGGCACGGTGATGCGCACGTTGTCGGGCGTGTCCATCTCGGTGGTGAAGAGGCCCATCTCCGACACCGTGCCGGCGATGCCGCCGGCCTCTACGTACTGGCCGATCTTGAAAGGCCGGAACAGCAACAGCGTGACGCCGGCCGCGACATTGGAGAGCGCGCCCTGCAGGGCCAAGCCGACCGCCAGGCCGGCGGCACCCAGGATGGCGACGAAGCTGGTGGTCTCGATGCCGAACTGATTGAGGACGGCGATAACGACGAAGGCGATGATGAGATAGCGGATCGCGCTGGCGAAGAAGTTGGCGATCGCCGGGTCGACGGACTTGGAGCGTCCCAGCCCACGCTTGATGGCATTGGAGATCTTGCGGGCAATCCAGAAGCCCACGATGAGAATGACGATGGCGGAGACGATGTTGAGGCCGAGGGTGACGCCCTCGGTGGTCAAGAAGCCATAGGCCTCGTTGACCAGCTTGTTCACTTCATCGATCTGCTCGTCCATTGAGCTGGGCCCTCCTGTTGCAGACCGCGCCGATCATGCCGGCGCCAAAAGGCAATCCTGTGACGGCCTTTGATCGCTCTGTAACAGAAAATGTGCGCCTTGTGCCAACAATGAATGCCAACAACCAAGGGTTACTTGGTCGAAGACTGCTTAGTAACGCTTCGTTCGCAGAGAAGTGGGGTCATCTAAGAAGACAAAGGGGACAGACACGTGTCTGTCCCCTGTCGTTTTGTTTCGTCCGCCCGGTTAGACCCAGGGGCAGTGGCTGTTGGAAGCGCCGAAGGTCCGGCCTTCGGCAAAGCGCGAGAAGGCGAAGGGCGCCAGCTCCGCCACCTTGTCGTTGCCCAACAGCTGCTTGGCCACCAGCTTGCCGACGCCGGCCATCTTGAAGCCGTGGTTGCTGTCGGCGACCATATAGACGTTGTCGGCGATGTAATCGAAGATCGGCACGTTGTCCGGCGTGAAGGCGCCGATGCCGCCGTTCGGCCGGTCCTTGAAGAGCTTCCGGTGCCCCTTGAAGCGCGGCATCAGATAGCTCATGGCCGAGGTCATGTAATCGGCGAACCAGGGATCGGCCTGGTACTCGGGGTTGGCCCAGCCGTAGGGATCCACCTTTGCCTGAGGCCCGATCTTGATCGGGATGGTGCCGCCCTGGACGCCCGGGCGTTCCATGCGCTCGGCACCGTTCTTCCAGTAGACGTAGAGGTGGTCGGAGATCTCCTCGCCGGTCTCCTCGTTCACGACGGGCGTGTTCATCAGCTCGACGTGCAGGATCGGCGGGTCGCGGTCGTCGGAGGTGCGGTAGGGCTCGTTGATGTAGACCTCGCCTTCCAGGAGACGCCAGTAGGTCCACATGTCCATCTCAGGCGCACCACCGTCGGGATAGTGACAGATCAGGCGATCGGAGTGACCCAGCATTTGCCAATGCTTGCCGATCCATGCACCCAAAGCCAGCACCACCAAGTCCGCCTTGATCGTCCCCAGGTTGGTCTGGACCTTGGTGACGCGGCCGTTGGTCTTTTCGTAGCCGGTGACCTCGACGCCCGAAAGCACCTGCACGCCGGCCTGCGCGCACTTCTCGGCCAGGCCGGCGACGGCCTGGCGGGTGCCGGCATAGCCCGAGGGCTTTTCGTGATGGCAAACCTCGATGCGCTCGACGTTCATGTCGGGCCAGATGTTGCGCAGGAAGGTCTTGGCGTCCTTGCCGACGTAGAGGTCGGTCTCGTAGCCCACCGCATTCTGGCTGTTCACCACCTTCTCGTAGTCGGCGATCTGGTTCTCCTCGCCGGCGGAGATGTAGCCCACCTGCTGAAAGCCCAGGCGCACGGGGTCGCTCATCCAGACATCGACCGAGTGCCGCAGGATCGCGTGCAAGGGCTCGGTCATATAGAAGTTGCGCACGCAGCCGCAGGCGATGCCGGTCGCACCGGCACCCGGTGCCGTCTTGTCCAGCACCACGACATCGCGGCCTGAGCCCATGCCGCGCGCTTCCAGTTCCATGGCCAGATGCCAGGCGGTCGACAGGCCGTGCATCCCGGCCCCCACCACCACGTAGCTTCTCGCATCAGGCAAGATCGACATGATCCGAACCCCTTCTCCTAGCTTGGCTGTTGAACTCGAGCGCGGCTTTAGCCCCGCGCTGCACGATTTTCTGAATGTTCCGGCTTGCGGCCGCCTTTCAATGACGCTCCTATAACGCCGCTTGACGAAGTTGTATATACAAATTCATCGTATGCACAGGAAGAGTGATGGGCCGGCGTGGCTCGGGCTGAAAGGGGGCTGGAAAATCCCCTTTCAGCCGGAGACATCACCAGACAGAGGCGCAAGGAAAAGGAGCATCATGGGGCGTGCGCGCGGGCAGAGGGCCGAACGGCGAGCGAGCCGCAGCGGCGGGGTCCGGCAGCTGGATTGGCGGCTGCTCAAGAACCCCTATCGACCGATCGAGGTCTTGGACGAGGAGCAGCTGGAGAAGATCCACCTGGCTTCGCTGACCATTCTGGAGGAGATCGGCATGGACTTCCTCCATCCCGAGGCCTTGGAGATTCTGCGCCAGGCAGGGGCGGAGGTCACGCCCGGCAGCGAGCGGGTACGCTTCGACCGCGGTCTCATTCTGCAAGCGATCAAATCGGTCCGCTCCGCGATTACCCTGCATGCCCGCAATCCCGAGCGGCACCTGCAGCTGGGCGGCAATGCCGTCGCCTTTGCCAGCGTCGCCTCGGCGCCCAACGCCTCCGATCTCGACGGCGGCCGGCGTCCCGGCAATGAGCGCGATTTCCTGAACCTCGTCCGCCTGATGCAGAGCTTCAACATCGTGCACTGTCTCGGCGGCTATCCGGTTGAGCCGATCGACCTGCCGCCGGAGACCCGGCACTTGGACTGTCTGGCCAACATTGTACGCCTGTCCGACAAGGCTTTTCACGCCTACTCGCTGGGCCGCACGCGTATCCTGGACGGCATCGAGATCGCCCGCATCGGGCGCGGCATCACGGCCGAGCAATTGCACCGCGAGCCCTCGCTCTTCTCGGTCATCAACACCTCTTCGCCGCTTCGGCTCGACGGGCCGATGATCGAAGGGGCGATCGAACTGGCCAAGGCCAATCAGGTGGTGGTGATCACTCCCTTCACGCTCTCCGGCGCCATGGCCCCGGCCACGCTGGCTGGCGCGCTCGCCCAGCAAAACGCCGAGGCGCTCGCCGCTATCGCCTTCACGCAACTGGTAAACCCCGGCGCGCCGGTGATCTACGGCGGCTTTACCTCCAACGTCGACATGAAGTCGGGCGCGCCGGCCTTCGGCACGCCGGAATACACCCGTGCCGCCCTGATCGGCGGACAGCTGGCGCGGCGCTACGGCTTTCCCTACCGCTCCTCAAACGCCAATGCCTCGAACCTGGTCGACGCCCAGGCGGCCTATGAATCGCAGATGTCGATCTGGGGTGCGCTGATGGGCCATGCCAATCTCCTGATGCATGGTGCCGGCTGGATCGAGGGCGGCCTGGTGGCCTCCTTCGAGAAGGTCGTGCTCGACGTCGAGATGCTGCAGACCATGGCCGAGTTCTTGCAGCCGGTCCCGGTCGATAACGGGGCGCTTGGCCTCGACGCCGTCCGCGAGGTCGGCCCCGGCGGCCATTATTTCGGCGCCCAGCACACGCTGGAGCGCTACGAGACCGCCTTCTACCAGCCCATCCTCTCCGACTGGCGCAACTTCGAAAGCTGGGAGGAGGCAGGCAGCCTCTCAGCCACAGAACGCGCTAACCGGATCTTCAAGCAGGTGCTGGCGGACTTCGAGCCACCGCCGCTGGACCCGGCGGTGGCGGAGGAACTGACGGCCTTCGTCGAAAAGCGGCGGGAGGAGGGGGGTGCGCCCTCTCTCTAGCCAAGGGGCCTGACGCCGTGCCTTGACGCCGCCGTCTCCCGCAAGAGCCCTTCCAAGCCTTCTGCTCTGTCCATTCTCCGAGAGGGAGCACCAAGCTCCGCGCCACTTGACCTACAGCCTTCCATTTCGCCCGCAATGCTCGGACCAGAGTTCTTGGCTGGGCAGCGACGTGCGCTGTGGGCCGGTGTAGGGTCAGGTCAGGGCCGCGCGCTCCATTGCTTGCTGCGCATGGCCCCCGCTTTCTGAATTGTCGGGCAGCAGGCCCCCGGCACGGAGGTTCAGTTTTCCGACGTCACCGAGGCGAAGCCGTGACGGCTCGCGCCGGACAGACCGCTCTGTTCGGCTCAGCCCTTTGAGAACTGGCTCACGGAATTGCCGTAGTAGTTCACCAGCCGCGAACTTGACTGGTTCAATAGGACCCTCCCGGACCCGTCCAGCTTCAGTATACGCCGTTCTAGGGCCATCGTCAGCGCATGGTCAAAGCTTGCCGCCTGGTCGCCCGGCCTTTCACTGTCGTGCCTCATCAGCTCGACATGGCATCCGGCCGCCTGAAGATCTGAGACGACCGCCCAAAACCGGTCGCGCACCTCGTTCTCTGTCCCCGAAAAGGTCGTATCCTCGAACCAGATCCGGCACAAAACCACCATCGGCGTTGCCGGCACCAGGCCGCGAATGTCCTCGATCAGCCGATCGCCCAAGGCAGCGATCTGCCTGTAGCGCTGCGCGCGGTCCAGAGACGGCCAGTCCACACCGCGCCCCTGAAGCCACTCCTCGAAGGAAAGCGGGCGGCCGAAGCGGGAGCAATGCAACCCGAAACGCTGGCGCCGTAAGATTAGTTCGAAGCTTACCTGCAGCAGGAACTGCGCGCTCTGGCGAAGCACGTATTTCCACCCTTTCGAGCGGAAATGCGAGCTGTCGAATCGGGTCACGTTCACGTCTTCGATCACCCAGTCGTAATTGACCGAGATGGGAATGAAGACGATGTCATGGTGTTTGCCGGGTTGGAATTCCTCGGTGATGTAGCTCAGAATCCCGATCCGCGGCGGGCTGACGCTGCCGTTATTCGAAAGCTGGCCTTCGATGAAGATCGCATGCGGCACCCGTGCCTGGGTGGCAAGCTGAACATAGCGCTTGAGCAGCAGGCGATAGTGGGGATCATTGGAACTGCGGCGCACGAAATAGCCGCCGGCCATGCGCATCACTGGCTGGATCGGCCAGATCCGCGACCACTCGCCAACACCGAAGGAGAGGATCGTGCGCCGCGAGGTCAGATAGTTGGCGACCGCATAGTCGATGTTGGAGCGGTGGTTGATGATGAACACCACAGCATCGTCGCCGCCGACATCGGCCATGCTGGCTTCGTCGACGAACGAGACCCGTACTCTGTAGAGCGCGCGCAAGCTGGCCCGGGCCATCCGGTAGCCGACCCGGAAATAGAAATAGGGGTTGAAAGCCGGCACGATATCCCAGGCCATGCGCCAGGTTTCACGCCGGGCCTGTTCAAGGCTCAGCCCCTTGGTTTCGGCGATTTCGTCCAGGGCTGCCTCCACCTTCTCGTCGCTGGCCAGCCGGTCGGCCAGCACGTGCCGGCGGGCCAGCGTGAACTGCGAAAGCTTGAGCTGCAGCCTCGGGTTGACCTCGTCCAGAACCATGCGCGAACGGGTGTTCAGATAGGCAGCCACCAGCGGGTAGATCGTGTATTGAAACAGGATTATTCCCGCGGCGATGACCAGGAGCACGAAGATCCAGACCGGGAGTGAGATTTCGCCCAGCATGTCCCGTCTCTCACCTTCCCTTTCCACCCTGTTGCGAGGCTCGCCGATCAGCCGATTTGCTTAAGTATCTCGGAAAAGCTCGTGATGGGTCCAGTACGGCGGATCATCGTCATCGGCACGGAAAAATGCCCTCGCTTCCAAACGAATCGGTTTCGCCGGGGCACACCCCAGGTATCGAGCAGTTCGAGACCCGATTGATAGGGAGTCACATGGTCGTAACTGCCGAGCACCGTGACGATGTTTTCTGCCGGAAGCGCCGGCGGTAGGTCCCAGCTCGGGTCGAGCAGCGCCATGTACTTTGCCGTCTGCTCGGTGGTCCAGCCGGCTTTGTGCATCGAATGGCCCGATTTCCAGACCCTGGCCAGCGCCCCGTCGAGCAGGGCATCGCGCTGATGGCCGCAATGGGTGATCAACAGGGCGGCCTGGGGCCGGATCTTCTCTGGCCAGAAGCGGCAGACATCGGCGCAGAGCAGCGAGCTGAGCGCGCCGAGGCTCGACCCGCCGATGGCGAGAGGGCCGGAACTGGTCTCGCGAGCCCAGTTCAAAAGCACAGACCATTCGCGGATCGCGCCTGAGAACGTGTCGAGCGCCCCCATGGGTGAGCGGGCCACGATGGCCTCGCCGGAATAAAAGCCTTGCGGCCGGCGGCGGCCATGAAAAGGTGCCTCGGGCCGGATCACCCGCACGCCCAAGGAGCAGAGCGCGTCCACCTCGTCGACCAGCCCGTGCCAGTGGTCGAAATCGACACAGATCCCATGCGCGAAAACAAGCGTGGGCGGGTTCCGCACGCCGTCGGGTTCGTGCACCCGCGCATAGACCCTATCGCCGGGCCGCTCACCGGGGCTTTGAAACCGCAGCCAGTAGTCGGTGCCCACCACACCGGGCACTTCGCGCGATACCTCGACCGACGGCATCGGGTCGGGGGCGGCAAACAATTCGTGACGGTCGGCGTGGAAGCGAGCGTAGTTTTGCGCGACCTCTTCCGGGCTCGGGGTCTGGGCCTTCAGGATCGGAGTCCCCCGGCGGCACAGAAAGCGATAACTGCCACGCAGCCGGTTGAACCCGTCGGCCGCATCGAGCCGCGCCGTTTCAACCGCAACACGCTCCTCCACCGGGGACCTGCCGCCGCCGAAAAACACGTCCTGCCAGCGCTCGTCGATCGCCGCCGCCGTCGTCCGGGCGCTTTCCGTGCGAAACAACGCGGCCTGCAGACGATCGAGATTGATTCCCTCCGAAGCGAGGGGTACCTCGTTGAAGAAGCGGTCTGGCACGCCACTGGAAGCCGCCGCCGCCGCCCAGAGCCGGGACATAGGAAAGTAATAGCGCGTCAGGGCCCAGAGCGAGAGGCGGTCGAACCACGGATAGGCCAGCCCCCAGCCCATCACGCTGCGGATGGCGCGCTCGGCACGGACATCGGGGCGCAGCCGCAATTCCCATTCCCGCTGCGCAGGCGGAACGACTAGCTCATGGGTCATCGCATTCCTCTCGAAAAGGGCGATTGCCCTGGGACACCCTAACCGCGAACGATCGCAGCTGCGATAACAATCAGTACCCAAAAAGCCATCGTCGCCGGAGAGTACTCATTAAGTGGTTATCTCGGCGGGACTCATTCGGTTGCCTAGTTCGCAACCAACGCCTCTCGCTCATAGGGAATATGGTGCGGCTTACTGGCGAGGCCTCCTTGACAAAAGGTAGCCAGAGTTTGATGGCGGCAACAGAGACGACGCTCAGGAAAGACGAGACTGTGTTATCTTGTTGCGTGGCGAGCCGTCGCCAGTCCCCCTTTTATGCCGGCTTCGAAGTGCTGCGCTAGAACCCTTCGTCGAATAGGAAGTCGCGGATACCCGTGGCGGCTTTGCGTTGGCGCTTGGTCTCCGTCGGCAGGTCGAACATGACGAGCATCCACATGATCCGATATCCATTAAGCTGCGTTGCGCTGATCCAGCGTCTCCCAAGCCGGCAAGCTCAATGGGAGTGGGCGGGTTCGGCAGATCGAGGTTTGGCTTACCGCTTTCGAAGGCTCTAGCGAGCGACAGCGCGAGGCGGGCTAGTGCCGTTTTCAAGGGGCTACGCGTTTCTTGGCAATCGAGGTCGAGAGCGATCAAACGGGCCAAGATGTACTTGGCCTTGGGCGTCACTTCACCCTCTCCACGCTCCACGAGGCCGCGCGCCTTGCGCATGATGTCCTTCCAGCGGCGAAAGCAGCGCACGCGGACTTTGGTTTGGCTCGCAGATCGCCAGCAAGGCGCCTTGCTCGGCGGCCAGCTCGCCCGGCGCTACGGCTTCCCCTATCGCTCCTCCAACGCCAATGCCTCCAATCTGGTGGATGCCCAAGCGGCCTATGAATCGCAGGTGTCGCGCTGGGGCGCGCTGATGGGCCACGCCAACTTGCTCATGCACGGTGCCGGCTGGATCGAGGGCGGCCTTGTCGCCTCCTTCGAGAAGGTCGTGCTCAACGTCGAGATGCTGCAGACCATGGCGGAATTCATGCAGCCCGTTCCTGTCGATGACAACGTGCTCGGCCTCGACGCCGTGCGCGAGGTCGGCCCCGGCGGCCACTACTTCGGCGCCCAGCATACGCTTGAGCGCTACGAGACCGCCGTCTACCAGCCGCTCCTGTCCGACTGGCGCAACTTCGAGAGCTGGGAGGAGGCCGGCAACCTGTCCGCCACCCAACGCGCCAACCAGCTCTTCAAGCAGGTGCTCGTCGAGTTCGAGGCACCAACGCTTGACCCGGCCGTGGCGGATGAACTGACGGCCTTCGTCGAGAAGCGGCGGGAGGAGGGAGGAGCGCCCTCCTTGTAGCTGAGCGCTTGCCCGGGCGAGGGCAGCTCGTTCTCACTCGCTGCTTCCGGCGCGCGCCTTGACCCAATCCGACCGCGCCTGCTCTTCCTTAACCGAGTCCGGTACTTTCTGCTCGGCCAGGCCTTCGACCACCTCCGGCGGTGGCTCCGGCAAGGCCGGGCAGCCGAGGTCGGTGGCTATGGTCTTGAGCTTCTCGTGGCGCCGCTCGTAGGCCAGCAAGGCGATCTCGTCGTCGTCGTCCGAGTCCAGCGGCAGCGTGGTCGGCGGACCCGCCAGCAGCGTTGCCAGGATCGCAACGCCGATCACTGTCGCGTTGCGGCCATCGACGCTGTCGATGTTGTCCTGCGCCTCAGCCATGTCGATGTGATTGCGCTTCACCTCTACCAGGATGTCCTCGCACTGCAGCTGGTCGTCGCCCGGCTGGTTCACCTCGACCCTCTCGACCTGGTGCTTGCTGACGCAGCCCGCTGCCAAGAGGCCGGTCATCAGACATGAGATCACTACGCGCATTCGGCTTGCCCCTCTCTCGAATTTCGAGAGATGACACTATGGGAAAGTGTCACTGAGATGCAACCCCAATGAGGCGCTTGCGGCTGGCTGATCCCTCGATAATAGGTTTGAGAAGAGGAGCCGGAGAATTCTCACCGCTGGTGATCCGACGGATGCGCCACCTTTTGTCATCTGAGTCACCCTCACGAGCCCACGCTCGAATTTTTTGCGTCCATCCCGCGGTGGCCGCGTCTTAGGTGGCAGGGACCATCGAAAGGAGTGACCGACATGCGTATCCAATTGGCCTTGAACGTGCGCGACATCGATGAGGCCGTGTCCTTCTACAGCAAGCTCTTCGGCGTGGAACCGCACAAGCGTCGCGAGGCCTACGCCAACTTCGCCATCCAGGAGCCGCCGCTCAAGCTGGTGCTGTTCGAGAACCCCGCGGCCGATGGCCGTTTGCACCATCTAGGGGTCGAGGTCCTCGACGCCGGCGATCTGGAGAGGTCCAGGGAACGCCTGGGAGAGGCGGGGCTGGTCGAGCGGGTGCAGCGCGACACCGCTTGCTGCCATGCCACCCAGGACAAGATCTGGACCAAAGAGCCGCAAGGTCTGCCGTGGGAATGGTATTGGATCAGCCGGGACGAGAGTCCATCGGGTCGGGATTCCCTTGGCAAGACTTGCTGCACCGGCAAAAATCGCATGGACAACATCGCAGCAACCTAAGGGGTCGCGACGACGATGCCGGGCGAGACGGCTCTGACCAACGAAGCCTGGGCCGGGTTCGAAGCGCGGCTGCGCAGCTACGTGCGCCGCCGCGTGGACCCGCTTTGGGCCGATGACCTCGTCGGCGACATCCTGCTGCGCCTGGTTCGCCATCGCGACGATTTGGCAGCGGCCAAGAATCCCTTGGCCTGGATTCACCGCGTTGCCGCCAACGTCGTGACCGACCACTATCGCCGCCGCGCGAGCGAGCGCCAGGCGCTGAGTGCAGCGCAGAGCGAGCCGCGGGAGGACAGCCAGTCCGCCGAGTTTGACAGCGACGACGCGAGCGCCGAGATGGCTCGCTGTCTGCTCCCCTTCATTCGCGCTCTGCCAGAGCGCTATAGAGATGCCCTAATGCTGACCGAGATCGAGGGCCTGTCGCAGGCCGCGGCAAGGGAACACCTGGGCCTCACCCACTCCGGCGTGAAGTCGCGTGTTCAGCGGGGGCGGGCAATGCTGCGGCAAGCCCTGGTGCGCTGCTGCGCCATCGAGCTCGACCGGCGTGGTGGCGTCGTAGGCTACGAGCGGCGCTCGAAGGACTGCAACAAGAGGTGCTAATCGCTCGAAGAAGGCCTTGTCCATTGGCCGAACCCAGACGGCCTTCGATCAGGTCGCGCAAGGCTCCGCGCGTCCTCCGCCATGCCGTTCTACGGTCTATGGGGGCGCGGAGCTTCAGCGTTTCGCGCTCCCTCTGGCGACAACGCCCCTTAGAGCGTCCGGCACAGGCGATAGGCGTCAAGAACCGCACTATGGATGTTTCGGCTGGCGACCGCATCGCCGATGCGATGAAGATAGAACTCGCCTGGATTGCCTTGCCCGGCTTTTGGCTGTGGAGTCCCTTGGAGGAGAGCCTCCAGATCCGTCACGCCGTCGTTCAACGACCGCCCGCGGAGATCGTTGTAGAGATCATCGAAAGCTCTGGTGCCGTGCTCGACGATGACTTGGTCGCAAACCACCTCCATCGGCGCATCGGTGACTTCGTTGACCAGGTGAGCAACGAGGCCGTTGCCGCTTCTTGCAACCGCTCTAAGGCGGTGGTCGAAGCGGGTCTCCACGCTCAGCTCATAGAGACGCTTCTTCCAGAGGGCTCTCTCTGAATAGGTGAGCTCGGCTGCCAGATAGCCGTCGAGACCGGCCAGAATCGTAGCCTTTCCGTTGGCGGCGCAGTGCTCGGCGCAGTGCGGCGCCGGGTGCCGGCCGGTGCCGTCGTAGATCAATATGCAGTCGCCCAACGGCGCGCTTCCCGACAAGGCGTCCCATACGCTCGTGCAGTGCTCGGCGCCGTCGATCCACTCCAGGTCCGGAGTTCCGCCTGTTGCGACGATCACGACGTCCGGATTTGTCGCCAAGACGTCCCGTGCTTCGGCGAAGCGGTTCAGGTGCGTTTCGACACCCAGGACCTCCAGTTCCTGTACGCGCCAGTCGATCACCCCTATGAGGTCGCGGCGCCAGCTCGCTTCGGCGCCGAGCAGCACCTGGCCGCCGAGCCTGTTGGCTGCCTCGAAGAGCGTCACCTGATGGCCCCGTTCGGCTGCGACCCGCGCGGCCTCCAGCCCGGCCGGACCGCCACCGACCACGGTGACCTTGAGGCCAGGGCGTGCCGCAGCGGGCAGAAGGTGCGGCAGCTCGGCTTCTCTGCCGCTAGAGGGATTATGCAGGCACTTCGGCCGGTGCGGCGACATGCAGTGTGTGGCCCCCACGCAAGGTCTGATCCGAGCAGCCTCTCCGCGCGACAGCTTGGCGACGATGTGGGGGTCGGCAATGTGTGCCCTGGTCATGGCCGCCATATCGAGCAGGCCTTCGCTGACCGCATAGCGGGCGGTGGCGATGTCCGAAATCCTTGCGGCGTGAAAGACCGGAAGGCCGACCTCTTGCTTGAAGGCGCCGACCGGCTTCAGCCAGGGTGCGATGGGTGAGGCCATTCCCGGCATGTTGTCGACCACCAGGCCCATCTCGGTATCCATCCGGCCGAAGATCGCATTGAAGAAGTCGATGCAGCCGGATCGCTCGAAGACCTTCGCGATCTTCACGCAGTCGTCGAAGGAGAGGCCGTCACCGCCGCGCTCATCGACGGTGTAGCGCAGGCCGACCAGGAAATCCGCGCTGGTCCGCCGGCGGATTTCCTCATGCACCATGAGGCCGAAGCGACACCGGTTTTCCAGCGATCCGCCGAACTCATCCGTCCGCAGGTTGGTTGCCGGAGACAGGAACTGGCCGATCAGGTGACCGGATGCCAGGGTCTCGATGCCGTCGAGGCCGCCTTCTTCGCAGCGCCGCGCCGCCTGTCCGTAGGCCTCGATCACGCGGGCGATGTCGTGCTTGTCCATTTCCTTCGGAAAGCTGCGGTGCAGCGTTTCGCGAAGCGGCGAGGGGGCGATGGTCGGCAGCCAGTTGGACGCATAGGGCTCGCCGCGCCGGCCCAGGTGGGTGATCTGGCACATCAAGGCCGCGCCATGGGCATGGATGCGCCTCGAGAACTGCTGCAGGTAGGGGATGATTTCGTCGCTGCCGACATAGAGCTGGCGAAAGACCGAAGGCGAATCGACCGCGACATTGGACGAGCCGCCGAACATGGTGAGCGCGATGCCGCCGACCGCCTTCTCTTCATGATAGCGCTGGTATTGCTCCTTCGGCAGTCCATCAACCTCCAGGCCACAGGCGTGGCTCGTGCTCATGATGCGGTTCTTGAGGCTCAGCTTCTTAAGTTGAAGGGGCTGCAGCAAGGGATCGTTCACCGCCGGCCCCCTGGCCTCGGCGTCGGCTTGTTGTCTCTGCGCCTGACCCATAGATCTCCTCCACAAGGAATCGCCGAACACAGGGACTACGAGCCCGATTCTTCACTCCGGAGACTCTCGGCCCCCAAGAACGCTAGGTCCCTGAGGTCGCGCCTGCAAGGCAGGAAAATGTAACCTTTGACGTAAATCGAGCTTTACATCGCAGGCGGCAGAGTCTTGCAGTAATCGCCTTCGGATCCGGCGGTCTCCTCGACCCATTCGCAGAAGCGCGCCGCCGCCGGGGTGAGGTCTTGGTGCACCGGAAAGACCATATGAAAGGCTCTTCGGCGTGTCGGTGTGATCTGCAAAGGCCGCACGAGCTCTCCGGTCTCGAGGTATCTTTGCACCAAGGGCGGACCGATCAGCGAGATGCCTTGGCCTTCCAGCGTGGCTTGAACGAGGTTGGTGTAGGTATTGACACGGATCCCCTGGGGAGCGTCCTCGATCTCGATGCCATGGCCGCGAAAGAAGGTTAGCCACCGGGTTTCGGAATCGTAGCGGCCCTCCAGATGCAACAAGGTCTCGTCCAGCAGCTCATGCGGCTCTCGCAACCGCTTTCGGCCCGCGAAGTAGTCCTTGCTGCAGACCGGGAAGATGTGCTCCTGAAGCAGAAACATAGCCCGTAAGTCGGGCCAGTTGCCTGTTCCATAGCGAATTGCCACGTCGATGTCTTCGAGCACCAGATCCAGGCAGCTGTCCGTGATCATGAACCGCAGGTCGATACCAGGGTGACGCTTGCGGAATTCTCCGATCCGCGGCATCAGCCAATAGGTCGAGAAGCCGGTTGTCGTGGTCACCGTCACGCTGTTGGCGCGTTCGGCCCGTTGCAGGTCCTGCGTTGCGAGGAGTATGGACTGCAGGCCCGCCGTTACCACCGCGTGATAGCGATGGCCGAAGCGTGTCAGGCGCAAGGCGCGATGCAGCCGATGGAACAGGGGCGTGTGCAAGAACTCTTCCAGAGCCTTGATTTGCTGACTTACGGCGACGCGCGTGACGCAGAGCTCTTCGGCCGCTTTGGTAAAGCTCAGATGCCGCCCGGACGCTTCGAAGGTCACGAGCCAGTTCGGCGGCGGCAATCTGGATCTGAGGCTATGCATTAAGAATCCTATACGCATGAAGTTAGAATTAGGCAAGTTGTCAGGCTGCGGTGACCTCCCTAGCTTTGCCCTTGAGCAACCCGGAGAGAGTGTAGGAGGTGTCACTTATGGTGCGGCGCGCCGGCAGGGGGGCAAGCAATCGGCCGGTCCGCGCAGGTGACAGGACGCCAGCCCCGGCGCCTCGGAAACTGGTCAGTAAGATCCCGGTCTACGACTTGGTCGACAGCGCGTGTTTGGACCTTATCCATGATGCCTCCATGCGCATTCTGGAGGATATCGGCATAGAGTTCCGCGACGAGGTCGCCTTGTCGACCTGGCGCGAAGCGGGAGCCGACGTGACGCACACGCGGGTGCGCATACCTCGCCAGCTGGTCGCGGAGAAACTGGCCCTTGCTCCCTCGCGCTTCACCTTTCATGGCCGCAATCCGGAACGTTCGGTCGAGGTTGGCGGGCGCTCCATGGCCTTCGCGCCTGTCTACGGGTCGCCCTACGTGCGCGACCTCTCGGGCCAGCGGCGCTATGCGCAACTCGAGGATTTCGTTCGCTTCGTCAAGCTGGCCTATCTCAGCCCGGCGCTGAACGTGTCCGCGGCACGATCTGCGAGCCCGTCGATGTCCCGGTGTCCTACCGGCATTTGGAGATGATCTATGCGCACATCCGTTTTTCCGACAAGCCTTTCATGGGCGGCGTGACCTCGGCGGAACGGGCGCGCGACTGCTTGGCGCTCTGCCGAATTCTCTATGGCGAAGACTTCCTGAAAGAGAACACCGTCCTCACCTCCCTGATAAACTGCAACTCTCCCTTGGTTTGGGACGAAACCATGCTGTCCGTCCTGCGGGTCTACGCGGCGGCCAATCAAGCCTGCATCATCTCTCCCTTCATCATGCAGGGCGCCAACACGCCGATTACGACGGCGGGCGCGTTCGCACAGCTGAACGCCGAGGCCCTAGCCGGGATCTGCTATGCTCAGCTGGTGCAGCCGGGCGCGCCGGTGGTCTATGGCGCAACGCTGTCGACGGTCTCGATGAAAACCGGGGCACCGATGTATGGAACCTCCGAGACGCAGCACTTGACCTTCCTGACAGGCCAGATGGCGAGGCGTTACAATCTGCCCATGCGCACCGGGGGAATGCGCAATGGCTCGAAATCAACCGACTCCCTGTCGGCCTATGAGGCGGTGCAAACGATGCTTCCGGCCGTACTGTCGGGAGGGCACTATTATCTCCATTCGGCTGGCTGGCTGGAGAGCGGTCTGTCGGCCTGTTTCGCGAAGTTTCTGCTTGACGCGGACCAGCTGACAATACTGCAGAGATTTCTCGAGGGATGCCCTTTGCCGAAGCAGACTTTGCTTTCGACGCGATTCAAGAGGTCGGCCCGGGAGGGCATTTTCTTGGCTGCGCGCATACGCTCGAGCGCTACGCGACAGCCTTCTATGTGCCCGAGACTGCCGATGGGGGCACCTATGAACAGTGGGCCGAAGAGGGCAGTCGCGATTCTCTGGCACGCGCGCGCGAGCACGTGGTGAAAAAACTGAACGACTATGAAGCGCCTCCATTGGACCAAAGTGTCGATGAAGCATTACGAGCCTTCATCGAAAGGCGTAAGGAGGAGCTGCCAGCGGAAGTGAGTTAGCGTTGCGGGGGGTCTCCAGAATTGGCGCTTTGGAGCATCGCTCGGTGGAGGAAGAGGAGAGGCTGCTGTTGCGAGCGGAAAGGCCAGGGCCTGCCCAGAGACGGAAGTCTTCGCCCGCGGCAAGCTATCAGATCGAATGCGAGAACCTGTGGAAGCTGTTCGGCGAGGCGCCGGAGCGCGCGCTGGAGCGGATCAAGGCGGAGGGGCTCGGCAAGGACGAGGCGCAGAGCCGCTTTGACTGCGTCATCGGTGTGGCCGACGTCTCCCTGCAGATCCGCACCGGCGAGATCTTCTGTATCATGGGGTTGTCGGGCAGCGGAAAATCGACCCTCCTGCGCCATGTCAATCGATTGATCGAGCCCACCGAGGGGCGAATCCTGATCGATGGCCAGGACGTCTCCCGGCTTGATGCCAAAGGACTGCGGCGTCTCAGATCCGAGACAATCGGCATGGTCTTCC
>CAXXGD010000009.1:0-187238 GCA_963669385.2 Rhodospirillales bacterium | reverse complement strand
CCAAGGACGGCGTGACCGTCGCCAAGGAAATCGAGCTTTCCGACAAGTTCGAGAACATGGGCGCGCAGATGGTGCGCGAAGTTGCCAGCAAGACCAATGATCTTGCCGGTGACGGCACCACGACCGCGACCGTGCTGGCCCAGTCCATCGTTCGCGAGGGTGCCAAGGCGGTTGCCGCCGGGATGAACCCGATGGACCTGAAGCGCGGCGTCGACATGGCCGTCGAGGCGGTCGTTGCCCACCTGCAGGAGAAGTCGGCCACCGTGTCCGGCTCGGAAGAGGTGAGCCAGGTCGGCACCATCTCCTCCAACGGCGACACCGCCGTCGGCGAGATGATCGCCGAGGCCATGCAGAAGGTCGGCAACGAGGGTGTGATCACGGTGGAGGAGGCCAAGAGCCTCGACACCGAACTCGACGTGGTCGAGGGCATGCAGTTCGATCGCGGCTACCTCTCCCCTACTTCGTGACCGACGCCGAGAAGATGGTCGCGGACATGGAGAGCCCGCTTATCCTCCTGCACGAGAAGAAGCTTTCGGGCCTGCAGCCGATGCTGCCGCTCCTGGAGTCGGTGGTGCAGTCGGGCAAGCCGCTCCTCATCATCGCCGAGGACGTCGAGGGCGAGGCGCTGGCCACCCTGGTGGTCAACAAGCTGCGCGGCGGCCTCAAGGTCGCGGCCGTCAAGGCGCCCGGCTTCGGTGATCGCCGCAAGGCCATGCTCGAGGACATCGCCATCCTGACCGGCGGCCAGGTGATCAGCGAGGACCTCGGCATCAAGCTCGAGACCGTGACCATCGACATGCTGGGCAGCGCCAAGAAGGTGCTCCTCACCAAGGAGGAGACCACCATCGTCGACGGTGCCGGCGAGAAGGATCAGATCACCGCACGCTGCACGCAGATCCGTGCGCAGGTCGAGGAGACCACCTCGGACTACGACCGTGAGAAGCTGCAGGAGCGGCTGGCGAAGCTGGCCGGCGGCGTTGCCGTCATCCGCGTCGGCGGTGCCACCGAAGTCGAGGTGAAGGAGCGCAAGGACCGGGTCGAGGACGCCATGCACGCGACCCGCGCTGCCGTCGAAGAGGGCATCGTCCCCGGTGGCGGTACCGCACTGCTGCTCGCCACCCAGTCTCTCGAGGGCCTGAAGGGCGACAACCACGACCAGGAGGTCGGCGTCGGCATCGTGCGTCGTGCGCTCGAGGCGCCGGTGCGTCAGATCGCCGAGAATGCCGGCACCGAGGGCTCGATCGTGGTCGGCAAGATCCGCGACGACGGCAACTGGGGCTTCGGCTTCGACGCCCAGGAAGGCAAGTACTGCGACCTGGTGAAGGCCGGCATCATCGACCCGACCAAGGTCGTGCGCGCGGCCTTGCAGGATGCGGCCTCTATCGCCGGTCTCCTGATCACCACCGAGGCCATGGTCGCCGAGGCGCCGAAGAAGGAGGCACCGATGCCGGCTGCGCCCGATATGGGTGGCATGGGCGGCATGGGCGGCATGGGCTTCTAAGCCCAAGCCACTCGGCAATAACGGACGAAAGGGCGGTGCCTCTAAGGGGCGCCGCCCTTTTCCGTTACCGGCTCACCACCAACCCGCCTCGAGCTCAAATCAGCGCCGCGTCTGGGTGGATTCAAGGCCGCTGTCGTCGCCGTCGGAGCGCATTACGGAGGTGATCAAGTAGTCCACCGTGTCTTCGAAATAGAGTTCCAGCTCGTCCTGCAGGTGGCAATATTCCCTCCAGACCACCCGGTCGAACTCTCTCTCGCGGGCCCGTACCATGACCGTCGTTCGCCGCTGCCGCGAATAGCGGTAGGGGTGCAAGCCGTGCTTTCGGCAGACCGCCACGAATAGACGCACCGACCAGCCATCGGGCAGCGAGAACTTCATCTCGATCTCGGGATCGGAGCGGGCATCGCGCATGCGGCCGCGCAACCGGCCGATTGCCGCTTCGGCTGCCGCGCGCTCGCCCGGGCTATCGGTGCGGCGGAAAAGCTCCTGCAGCTTCACCAGCTTCTGGATTAGGTCTGCATCGCCTGAAACCATGGCCGACTCCTCAAGATCCTCGTCCGACCCGATAGCATGAGAAGCCTCGCTCGTCAGTCTCCCAATAGGACCGCCCGCCTGGCCGGCAAGCAGGGCGGGCTCGACGCGGCGACCGCCGGCGGTGTATCCGACCGTCAAGCGCCGACCGGCGTCGCGTCTCAACACAACGGGCCGAACCAGGATGCTTGACGAAAGGAATCGCTCCGCGTTGCCTCGAAGGGCTTGGCTGTCCTACGGCCTGTTGGTCTTCCTCGTCGCCATCGCCTTCAATGCCTACGATGCCTACCTCAGGGTCACCCCCAGCGTTACCACCGAGCCCTTGACGAAAGACCTGGGCCTGGATGCACAGACCCTGGGCCTGATGTTGACCTTCTACTTCGTGCCCTATGTGCTGCTGCAGATTCCCGTTGGCCTGCTGATCGACAGGTATGGCGCGCGCTGGCTGTTGGCCGTGGCCTGTGCCGTTTCGGCGCTGGGCTCCTTGATCTTCGGATTGGCGACAGGAGTCGGCTTGGCATTGATGGCCCGCTTGATGATGGGGGTCGGCGGCGCCTTTCCCGGTGTGGGGCCGGTCTATCTAGCATCGCGTTGGTTTCCGCACCGCTATCTGGGGATCCTCGCGGGCTTGATCGCGACCTCGACGGTCGTCGGCTCCATCGGCGGCGAAGCCTTTCTGGTCATGCTGCTGGACGTCATTGACTGGCGCGACGCCAGCTACATCGCAGCGGGGGTCGGGCTTGTCGTGGCGGTGCTGATCGCGGCCATGGTGCGCGATCAGCCGCGCTCGGCGAGCGTCACTGCGGAAAGGCCCAAGCCCACCAAAGTCTGGCCCGGACTGAAGCAGGTCTTCCTCTCGCGGCAGAATTGGATCAACAGCCTCTGGGGCGGCCTGGTGCTGATGCCGATGCTGCCTTTGCCGGCCTCTGGGCCGACCCTTACTTGGTTGCCCTCTACGGAATCGATACGGCGACGGCGGCAACCGCTGTCTCGGCCATGTTCGTGGCCTCGCCTTCGGCGGGCCAATCGCCGGCTATCTCTCCGAGAAGCTGCAAAGCCGTCGCCGGCCGATGATGCTGCTGGCCGGCCTCGCTTGCCTGGTCAGCGCGATCATCCTCTATGTGCCCGGCCTGCCCTTCTTCAGCATGTATCCGCTGTTGGCGATCTTGGGCTTTTGCCTCGGCGCGCAGCCCGGTTTGGTTTTCGTCGTCGCGCTGGAGGTCAACAGCCAAGAGGTCTCCGGTCTTGCGATCGGCTTCACGCAAGCCATGTCCAATCTCGGCGGCGCACTCTTTCCGCCGGTCATCGGCTTTCTTCTGACCTTGGAGACGCCAGCGGGCGCAGCGGTCGCCAGCTACAGCCTCCAAGACTACAAGCTGGCGCTCAGCGTGATGCCGATCGCGCTCGGCGTTGCGGTCCTCTTGGCAGCGCTCCTGCGCGAGACCTACGCCAGCAACAGCGACTGATCTCCGGGCGTTCGGCATCGTCAAGCCGCGCGCGCGTTCGCCGCCCTATGCCGGAGCTCCGAGACGACGACGCCCAGCGCCATAAGCGCCAGTGCGAGCCAGGTGTAGAGGCCGGCCGTTTCGCCGAAGAAGAGGGCGGCCCAGCCGATGGCGGCGACGACGGCCAGATAGTTGAACTGGGCGAAGAAGGTGGGGCCGTAGCGCCGCACGATCTCTGCGAAGAGGACGATGAAGATCGCGTTGACCGCGCCGGCACCGAGCGTTGGCAGCAGCGTCTCGCTGCTCGTCGGCAGGTAGCTGTGCCGGCAAGCACCATTAGCGGCAGAATCGACAGTGCCGCTCCCAAGAGGAAGCCGGCGCCCATCACCGTAGAGCTGGTTGCCGGCGGCCGAAGCAAGGCGGCGGCGACATTGCAGATCGCCAGCATGACAGGGATGATCAGGGTCAGCAGAAACCAGCCGACCGCACTCGCGCCCGGCAGGGCCGAGCCCGGCGCCAGGATGATCGCCACGCCGGCAAAGCCCAGCGCGATACCGACGAAGCCATAGAGCGAAAGGCGGTCCAGGCGCGCGATGACGCTCAGCACGTAGGTACAGGTCGGCGTCAGCGCGAATGCGAGCGAGACCAGGCCGGTCGGCAGTTTTGGGCTGGCGAGGGTGACCAGCGCCATCGGCAGGCTGAAGCCGAAGGCGCCGACGACGACATAGGCGCGAAGAAAGGGCCAACGAAAGCTGACGCGCTCACCCCGCGCCAGCGACAGGCCGTAAAGTGCCAGACCGCCGACCAGGGTCTGCCAGAAGGCATGCGCGAAATAGGGCGCACCTTCCATCGCCGCCATTTCGTTAAGGGGGAACACCAGGCCATAAACCGCCGCCGCCAAGACAAGCATGCCGATCGGCACGACGCCCAGTGTCTTTGTCATGGCTCCGATCCTGCCTCTTTCAGGGGGCCTAAACGAACGCCGATCGCTCGGGCCGGTGCTTGCGGAAGCGACCAGACTAAGCGTCAATTGCGCTCGCTGACCAGCTGTGACCACTCAAGATAGGTGTGACGCACCCTCAAAGACCGGAGATAATCTAAATCAGAGTTTGAGCATATTGTGGCAGGCTATTGATATCACGTGACCTGTAGGCAATGTATCCGTCTGCCGAATGAGATAGAGGCCACCATCCTCCATGCCATATCGCTGCGCGAGTGCGTGCTCTTGATCAACAATTGCCGACAAGCTGCTTGGGGGACCTCCTGTCGGCTCAGCGCTTAGAATGAGATGGACGTCGATCCAGTCGCTATGTCTATCTGCGACCTCGCTCGCCACCTGCAAGGCGTCGGCCGAGCTCTTGGCAAAAAGCAGTAGACAATGCTTTGGGCCTCCCAGCAGCTCGAAGAGGGCACGGCTCTCTCCCTCAATGCTCAGACCAGTGACATCCCTGGCTTCCAGACCCGGCCTTAGATCATCGGGAAGCGTCGCGTCGCCCTCCAAGCAGATCGGGCTGGCGCCATAGTCCAGGTCCAACTCCTCCAGATTGCGCCGGAAGGCCATGACCTCGTCAGGCTGCATCTTGAAGCTATCCACGAGGGTTTGGCGTTCCTCGGCCGACAGGTGGGGATAGCGCTCTCCCGGCTCCGTCAAGGCCTTTGTGGCGGCGATCATGGCCTCGGCAACGGGGCGGCGTTCGGCCTCGTAGCTGTCGAGCAGGGCGTCGGAGGCCGTGCCGCGGATGGCCAAGGTGAGTTTCCAGGCAAGATTGCAGGCATCCTGGATGCCGGTGTTCATCCCGTGCCCGCCGATCAGAGAGTTGAGATGCGCTGCGTCGCCGGCAAGAAAGACGCGGCCCTTCCGATAGCGCTCCGCCAGGCGGTAGTGGATGCGAAAGTAGGTGAGCCAGCGCGGATCGGAGAGCGGATAGCGGCCCAGGCTGCGCCGCGCCACGAGGTCCTGCACCTCTTCAAGCGACGGATCGGCCCCGATCGGATGATCTTCGGGCATGTTGGCGACGATCAACCGCCTGCCTTCATCCAGAAGCATGAAGAAGAGGTCGCCCTCGTCATGGAGAAAGTAGAAGTAGGAGTCCCAAGGCTCCGCGCCCTCGACGACGACATCCGCCAAGAGGTAGGGGTAGCGGCTGGGCTCGCCCGGAAAACCGATGCCAAGCAGGTGACGCACTTGGCTGTGCGCGCCGTCGCATCCGATGAGCCAAGCGCTTTCCACGATCTCTTCGCGACCATCCGGGTGCCGCAGCAGGGCCCGAACCCCTTCGGGACTTTGGTCGAGCGAGACGAGTTCCGTGCTCCGTTCGACAGCAACGTCCAGCGCCTTCAGTTGCTCTTCGAGCATTGCCTCGATCTTCGGCTGCGAAAGCGCGATTCCATAGGGAAAGGGGGAGTCCACCGGGGGATCTTCGGTACTGAGAACCAGCTGCCCTTGGGTGAAGAGCCGCATGCCGCATAGCGCCTGGCCGCGGGCGCAGATGTCCTCGGCGATGCCCAGGGTGTGCAAGATCTCCAGGGTTCGCGAGTGCACCAAGGTCGCGCGAGAGTGCAGATCGATCCCCGGTGACTTGTCAACGACTCGGACCGAGAGGCCCTGGCGGCGCAGGCGAATGGCCATCATCAGGCCGGTAGTTCGCCCGCCGACGACAAGGACGTCGAGGCTACCGTGGCGCGCTGTTCCGGGCTTGGTCACGGGTTCAATCTCTCATCGATCGTCGACAGTGAAGTCTAGTTTCAAAGCGAACAGTCTCCATGGTGACTGGCGAGGGCAGGGTGCCTCGGATTCCGGCGTTGGACCAAGGATTTCCCACCAGCCACGAGGAGCCCTTCGCTATCTAGTCCAAGACGACCTCAAAGCCACCAACGGCGTGATCCTCTGGCCCGCAGCCAGGCACCCAGGCTGAAATGGTCCCGGCGAACCAGCAGGAGGAGGGCGATGAAGGCCCCCAGCACGGCGAGATCGATCACCGGGTTGCGGTTGATCGGGAAGCCGTTCTCGTTGACCGCGAAGGGATCGAAGAAGCGCTCCCATCGGCGCGAGATGGTGAAGAGATGCATCACGGCCAGCGCGCCGTAGGAAAAGTAGCGAAAGATGCCCACAAGGGCCAAGAGGCACAGCAGGATCTGCACTGCGCCAAGGCCATAGACCTGGAGCAAACTCAGGTCGACTTTGTCGAAATGACGCGCAAGGTTCTGGTACTGCGTCGGCGTGATGATCTTGTGAATGGCCCAGAGGAAGATGAACCAGACCAAGCCGATCCGAAGAATCAGTGTTGCCAAGGCGTCAAGTTTGTCATTTCGACTGAGAGTCATCGCTATCCCTTAAAGCGAGGGCCGTTCGATTCCTTATTGGGATGTGAGGCGGAGTGCCAAACAAGAATTCTTGAGCGCTTTACTGGCGGTCAGGTGCCACCGACGCTCGCTGCCAGGGTGCCGACGTCGTGCCTACTGGACGAGGGCTATCGAAAAGCCGTCGTAGCCCTTCGCCGACAGGGTTTGCAGCGCGGACGTTGAGAGACGCGGCTCCCGCCCTTGCGTGGCGAGGAACGCTCTTACGCCTTGCACGCGCGGATCCGGGGAGGAGGGATTCGCCACCTCTCCGTCGCGGACGATGTTGTCGCCGATGATCAAGGTCCCCGGCCGTGACAGCTTGAGGCTTCGTTCCAAGTAGGCTGGATTGTTGGGCTTGTCGGCATCGATGAAGATGAGGTCGAAGGGCTCGGCTCCCTCGGCGAGAAGGGTGTCGAGCCGCTCCCTGGCCGGGCCGACAAGGACGGAGACTCTTGCCGTGAGGCCAGCCTCTTCGATGTTTCGGCACGCCACCTCCGCTGCTTGCGGATCGATCTCCAGGCTGAGAAGCAGGCCGTCGGGACCGAGTGCGCGGGCCAGCCAGATGGTCGAGTAGCCGCCCAGCGTGCCGATCTCGAGGATGCGTCGCGCGCCAACCGCCTTGGCCAAAATCTGCAAGAAAGCACCCTGAAGCGGCGAAACCGCGTGTGGAACAAGGCCGGCCTCGTTGCTGCTCTCACGTGCAGTGCGTAGAGCAGGATCTTCACGCAGCAGAGTATCTTCTAAGAAGCTCTCTACTTTCGATGCGGATTGCAAATTCACGTGGAACTCTTTGGAATGACTATAGGATTTATGGCTTCTCTTGAACTGGAGGCAGCTCCTTAGTTCCCCTGGCGCGCGGCGAAGCGTACGGCTTCCTCGGCGGCGCGCAGCAGGGCGCGGGCCTTTTGCTGGCACTCGCGATGTTCGGCCTCGGGGTTGCTGTCGGCAACCACGCCGGCACCGGCCTGCACGTGCATCCGGCCATCTTTCACTACCGCGGTTCTGAGCGCGATGCAGCTGTCCATGTCGCCGTTGGCGCCGAAGTAGCCGATGCAGCCGCCATAGAGGCTGCGACGGTCGGGTTCCAGCTCCTCGATGATCTCCATCGCCCTGACCTTTGGCGCTCCGGAGAGCGTGCCGGCGGGGAAGCCGGCAATCAAGGCGTCGATGGCCTCGAATCCCTCGCGCAGGCGCCCTTCGACATTGGAGACGATGTGCATCACGTGACTGTAGCGCTCGATGGCGAACTGCTCGGTCACCTTGACGCTGCGCAGGGCGGAGACGCGGCCGACGTCGTTGCGACCTAGGTCTAAGAGCATCAGGTGTTCGGCACGCTCTTTGGGGTCGGCCAGCAACTCATCGGCCAGGGCCAGGTCCTCTTCGCTGTCGGCGCCCCGCCTGCGGGTACCGGCCAAGGGCCTGATGGTCACCTGATCGCCACGCAGGCGCACCAGGATTTCCGGGCTGGAGGCGACGACGGAGAAGTCGCCGAAACTGCCGTAGACCAGGAAGGGCGAGGGGTTGAGGCGCCTGAGCGAGCGATAGAGGGCGAAGGGCGACAGTTCGAAGGGAACCGAGAAGCGCTGCGACAGCACGATCTGAAAGGCGTCGCCGGCGAGGATGTAGTCCTTGGCCTTGGCCACCATGGCCTTGTACTCGGCCTGGGTAACGTTGCTTTCCGCATCCTCCGGCAGGGTCGGGACCTGCTCGCCGGCCGAACGCTGCGGCGGCAGCGAGCGATCGAAGTCGGCGACGACATCCGACAGGCGCTCCATCGCCCTGCCGTAAGCGGCGCGCGCCGAGACTTCGGAGGACGGCCAGACCGGGGTGCAGAGCGTGATCATGTCCTCGACCCGGTCGAAAACGGCGACCAGGGTCGGGCGCATGAAGAGCCCGTCGGGGATATCCAGCACCGATGGGTTTTCGTCCGGCAGCCGTTCCATCAGGCGCACCGTGTCATAGCCCATGAAACCGATCAGTCCGGCCGCCATGGGGGGCAGGTGCGGCGCCAGCTCGATGCGGCAGCTTCTGACCAGCTTGCGCAGACTTTCGAGCGGCGGCTCGGCGAGCGGCTCGAAGGCATCCAGGTCATAGCGGGCGTGATGGTTGATCTCGGTCTTGCTGCCGCGGCAGCGCCAGATCAGGTCGGGACGGGTGACGATGAAGGAATAGCGGCCAATCGTGGCCCCGCCTTCGACCGACTCGAATAGCGCGCTGAATGGCCGTTCGCCGCAGAGCTTCAAATAGGCGGAGACCGGGGTCTCCAGGTCGGCGACCAGCCGGGTGGACAGAACCTGCGGCTTGCCGGCCTCGTATGTCGCCGCGAATGCGGCGTAGTCAGGAAGGCTTTGCATGGGATGTAGGTGCTCTAGAAGCGGGACAGCGCCTGATCCAGCGCCTCGCCGTTGTACTGCACGGGATAGACCGTCTCCAGGCTGGCCAGGAAGCCGGCCAAGAGGTCTTCGCGCACGTCTCTGTTCAGCGCGCGCTGCAGATTGGCGTAGCCCTCCTCGTCGCTGCCGGGCGCAACCTCCGTCACCTTGGTAACCTCGGCCAGAGCGGCACCGCCCGGAACCTTGGCGGCCACCGCCTTGCCCGGCTCGGCGCGGAAGACGGCACGCACCAGGTCAGGCATGGTGCGCAGCTGCGCCGGCGTGTCGGTGCGCGAAAGCGGCGGCGCGCCGATCACTGGCTGGCCCTGGCTTTGCGCCGCCTCGGCGAAAGTCTGCTCCCCGGCGTTGACCTTCTCGGCCAGCGCTTCCGCTTCGGCCATCACTTGGCGTTCCGCCTCTTCCAGGCGCCAGGTTGCCAGCACGCGCTCCTCGACGTCGGCGAAGGGCCGGTCGGCGGCCGGGGTCACCTCGTCGACGCGGAAGGCGTAGTAGCTTCCGTCGCTGGCCTCCTGCAGCAGCGAATCGATACCGGTGTCGGAATCGAAGACCAGCTCGAGGAAGTCGCGCGGGGCCGGCAGATTGTCGACCGCATTGCCGTCACTGTCGCTGCCGCGGCGGTCGACGGCCGGAATCTCCCTGAGCGCGAGGCCCAATTTGTCCGCCGTCTCGTCCAAGGTCGCACCGGTGGCCAGTTCGGCGTCGACCTCGTTGACGAAGGAGACCATGGCGGTCACCGCCTTCTCCATCTTCAGGTCTTCTTCGACGGCAGCGGATACCTGGTCAGGCGACGCCGCTTCGCGCGCCACCAATTCGGTGATCTCGATCACGTGCCAACCCAGCGGAGTCTCCGCCAGCAAGAAGTCGCCCTGCTGGCTCTCTCCGAAGACCGCGTCGGCCAACTGCGGCAGCAGGCCCTCGATGCGGCTCTTGGGCTGCAGCGGCAGCTCTGCCGGCGCCGAGCCCTGGTGTGCGCCAGCCGCTTCCGTCAAGCTCTTGCCGGCTTCGACCTCGGCCTTGGCGGCCGCCGCCTGCGCCTCGGTCGGGAAGATCGACTGTCTCCAGGCGCGCAGCTCCGGCGTGCCGAAATCGGACTCGGCGGCAGCAACGGCGGCCGCCAGCTCGTCCGGACCAACCTCCACGGCCTCCAGAAAGGCGTCGGGAGTGATCTGCAGCAAGGTTACGCGCCGGTACTCCGGCGCACGGAAGCTGGACTTCCGCTCTTCGTAGAGCGCCTCCAAGGTGGCTTTCTCCGGCGCCTCCAGGCTCGACAAGGCAGGGGCGGGCAGGGTGATGTAGGAGAGCTCGCGCTGCTCTTCGCGCCACGCGAAGATACGCTCGCTGCCGCTTTCGGGCATCTGCGCGCCATAGATGATCGAAGTGAGGATGAACTGCCGCTCCAGGTCGGCCCGAACCTCCGCTTCATACTGCTCTGGGCGAATGCCGCTGCTGCGCAAGGTGGCCAGATAGCGCTGCTGGTCGAACTGACCGCGCGCGTCGCGGAACTCCGGCTGCTGGGCGATGCGCTCGAGCACCTGTTCCGGCGCCACGGCGAGGCCCAGGTCGCTCGCGAGGCGGTCCAAGAGGGCGCGCTCCACCAGCACGCGCAAGCTGTTCTGGGCGATGCCGCTGGCGATCAGCATTTCCGGCGTCAGGGGTTGGCGGGTGCGCGCCTGCAGCTGACGGGCCTCCAGGCGCAACCGGTTCTCATAGTCGGCCAAGGGAACCGGAGTACCGTCGACCTCGGCGATCTCGTCCGGCGCTGTTGGCGAAGTGATGTAGTCGCCGATTCCCCAGAGACCGAATGATAGGATCAGCAAGCCGAACAGCAAATAGACCGTGTAACGCACAAAAGGCGATTTGGTTCGCAGGTCATCCATCGAGGATCGGTCTCATCTTACTGGGCGCCGTCAAGGCGACGCGTAGGCCAAGGGAACGGTCGGGAAAAGCGCGGCGCATCTTAGTCGCGGCCTAACGGCTTCGGCAACGCCGAATGGGCCTTCTCGAGCGTTCGTTGCGCGCCAATGAAGCAGGCTCGCTTGGCGGCATTGTGGCAGGCATGCTAAGCCTCGCGCCCCGCACAACAGGGATTGGGAGACGGAAGGGATGCGGTTAGTCGCCGGCAACTGGAAAATGAACGGCGCGCGCGCGCTTGTCGCCGCACTGATCGGCGGATTGGCACAGCGCATGTCGGATGCGCCGCCGCGCTGCAGCGTGGCCCTATGCCCACCGGCTCATCTGCTGGAGCGGGCCTCGGCGGCTGCGGCTGATCGGGTGCTGATCGGCGCGCAGGACTGCAGCGACGAGGCCGGCCCCGGCGCTTTCACCGGCGAGCTCTCCGCCGCCATGCTGGCCGAGGCCGGTTGCCGCTATGTCATCGTCGGCCACTCCGAGCGTCGCCAGCGGCACAACGAGAGTGACACCTTGGTACAGGCTAAGGCCAGTCGGGTCTTGGAGGCCGGCCTGGTGCCCATCGTCTGCGTCGGCGAGACCCTGGCCGAAAGAGAGGCCGGCAATGCGCTGGCCCGCGTCACCGGCCAAGTGCGCGGCTCGCTGCCGGTGCAAGCCAGGGCCGGTGCGCTCGTTGTCGCCTATGAACCGGTTTGGGCGATCGGCACCGGCAGAACCGCCACCGGCGCCGACATCGCCGAAATGCACGCAGCCATCGCCAGCGAGCTGGGCGAAATGCGCGCCGGCGTGCCGATCCTCTACGGCGGCTCGGTCAAAGCCGAGAACGCCGCCGAGATCCTCTCGACCCCGGGCGTGGACGGCGCGCTGGTCGGCGGCGCAAGCCTGACCCTCGAGGCGTTCTGGGCGATCGTCGAGGCGGCATGACGAGCCTGCTTGGCCGCCCCGCGAGATCTGGGCTTGATCCCAACGCGCATTGTGTGGGAGACCCCGTTTCCTAACGGCAGATTGAGGAGAGACCTTGCCAGGCAGGGCTTGCACCCAGCCTGCATCGTCACGACTTCCGGAACGACATGGGCAACATTCTTCTGATCATTCACCTGCTGATCGCGCTCTCGCTGATCGGCATGGTCCTCCTGCAACGTAGCGAGGGCGGCGGCCTGGGAATCGGCGGCGGCGGCGGTGGCGGCGGCATGGGCGGCTTCATGACCGGCCGTGGCACCGCCAATCTGCTGACGCGGGTGACCGCCGTGCTGGCCGCGCTCTTCATGGTGTCCAGCCTGGGTCTCACCATTTTCCTCAATCAGGAGACCGGCGGCAGCGGGTCACTGACAGATCAGCTGCGCGATGGCTTCCAAGCGGCACCGACGCTGCCCGATTCGCAAGGCAGCGTGAGCGACGGCTTGACTCTGCCCAATGTCGGCGACAGCGACAATTCAGCACCCAGCGTGGAGTAGGTGCCGGTATTAGGCGGCTCCGCCAATCTGGCCGATTCTGGAGGCTTGCTCGGCGCGCCGGCATCTGCTGATAGTGTCCGCCCATGACGCGGTTCATTTTCATTACCGGCGGCGTGGTCTCCTCTCTCGGAAAGGGCCTCTGTTCGGCCGCACTGGGTGCGCTTTTGCAAGAGCGCGGCTTCACAGTTCGCCTACGCAAGCTGGATCCCTATCTGAACGTCGACCCGGGGACTATGAGCCCCTATCAGCATGGCGAGGTCTACGTCACCGACGACGGCGCGGAGACCGATCTGGACCTGGGGCACTACGAGCGCTTTACCGGCGTGGCGAGCAGGCGGGGCGACAACGTCACCACCGGTCAGATCTATTCCAAGGTGCTGGCCCGCGAGCGCAGGGGCGATTACCTCGGCGCCACGGTGCAGGTGATCCCCCATGTGACCGATGCGATCCGCGAGTTCGTCACCGCCGGGATCGACGAGGCGGATTTCGCAGTCTGCGAGATCGGCGGCACGGTAGGCGACATCGAAAGCTTGCCCTTCCTGGAAGCGATCCGCCAACTGGGCAACGAGCTGGGCCGGGAGCGCTGCCTCTTCATGCATGTGACCCTGCTGCCCTACATGCGGGCGGCCGGCGAGCTGAAGACCAAGCCCACCCAGCACTCGGTCAAGGAACTGCAGTCGGTCGGTATCGGCCCGGACATCCTGGTCTGCCGCTCCGAGCATCCCATCCCGGTCGACGAGCGGCGCAAGATCGCGCTCTTCTGCAATGTCCGCCCGGACGCCGTTATCCAAGCGCTGGACAGCGACAGCATCTATGCCGTGCCGCGGGATTACCACGAGCAGGGTCTGGACCAGCAGGTGCTGCAGCACTTCGGGCTGAATGAAGCACCGCTGCCGGACCTCTCGGAATGGGATCGGGTGGTCTCGCGCGTGCGCGCGCCGGACGGCTCGGTCACCATCGGGGTGGTCGGCAAGTACACCAGCCTGCTCGATGCCTACAAGTCGCTCTCCGAAGCGCTCACCCACGGCGGGATCGCCAACAACGTGAAGGTGAAGATCAACTGGCTGGACAGCGAGATCTTCGAGGGCGACGGCCAGCTGCACGAATTGGAAGAGGTCTCGGGCATCCTGATCCCGGGCGGGTTCGGCGAGCGCGGTACCGAAGGCAAGATCAGAGCGGCGGGCTTCGCGCGCGAGCGCCGCGTGCCCTTTTTCGGCATCTGTTTCGGGATGCAGATGGCGGTGATCGAGGCGGCCCGCAGCCTTGCCGGGATTGAGGGCGCCGGATCTACCGAGTTCGGGCCTTGCGCCGATCCCCTGGTCGGCCTTCTGACCGAGTGGACCAAGGGCAACGAAGTCGAGCGGCGCCATAGCGCGAGCGAGCTTGGCGGCACCATGCGCCTGGGTGCCTATCCCTGTCAGCTCATTGCCGGCAGCAAGGTGCATGAGGTCTATGGCCAAGACCTGATCTACGAGCGCCACCGGCATCGCTACGAGGTCAACATCAACTACCAGGCCCGTCTGGAGCAGAGCGGCCTGCGCTTCTCCGGCCTGTCGCCCGACGGCCGCCTGCCCGAGATCGTCGAGGTGCCGGATCACCCCTGGTTCGTCGGCGTGCAGTTCCACCCGGAACTGCGCTCGAAACCCTTTGAACCGCACCCGCTTTTCACCGAGTTCGTGAAGGCTGCCGTCGATCAGTCGCGCCTGATGTAGCAGCCTTTCGAGGGCGCCGATCCGCGCACTTGCCGAGCACACCTGCTTGGCGTAACCCATGCGCCTATGCAGCCCAATGATCTAGCGCCACCGCCCTTCGGGGTCGGCGACCCCTTTCCGATGCTTCGCTTACTGGACCGTACCGGCCTGGAGCGCGATCTCTTTGGCGAGGTCAGCGGCAAGCCGGCGTTGGTCGTGAGCCTGCCGCATGGTTTAGCGCAGCAAATGCAGATCGTCTGGATGGAGGCCCTGGCCGCTCAGGCGGCAAGCCTGCACCAGCTGGGCGGGGAGCTTTTCGTGATCGTCGAAACGGCTCCGGGCCAGCTGCCGCAGCTGGATTTCGGTGACCTGAAGGCCTTGGTTTTGGCCGACCCTGCCGGCAGCCTGAAGCTGATGCCGCCGGGGCGGGTGGGCCTCTATCTCTTGGATGCAAACCAGCGGGTGATCGGGCTTGCCAGCCCGGACCACCCCGACCAGGCTTTGCCGCAGGCCGTCGAACGCCTGGGGATGTGGCGGCGCTGGCGGCAGAACGACCCGCAGTCGGGCGCTCCGGTCTTGCAGATCCCGGATCTGCTGCCACTTCAGCTTTGCCGGCGCTTGATCGAGGCTTGGCAGGCACAGCACCACGAAGGTGCGGTCTCGGCCGGCGGGTCGCAGAACTTCTACGACCACAGCAAGAAGCGCAATCAGGAGCACGTGGTCGGCGACCGCGGCCTGCTGGGCGAGGTGACCCACTATCTGTCGCGTCGCCTGGGGTCGGAGCTGGCCAAGGTCTTCGCCTATCATCTGCCCTACCGCTTCGAGAACTTCATCGTGCTGGGATACGAGGTCGAGCGGCAGGACTTCTTCGGCCTCCACCGCGACCGCTACCGGCCGGAGCATCCCAGACGCTTTGCCATGTCCTTGAACCTCAACGACGACTACGAGGGCGGCTTGCTGCGCTTTCCCGAGTACAGCGACAAGGTCTACCGGCCGCCGGCCGGCGGCGCTTGCGTCTTCTCCTGTTCTCTGCTGCACGAAGCCCTTCCGGTGACGCGAGGACGACGGCTAGCCATGACCACCTTCATCTTGAGCACCGACGACCAGGTGACGGCGCGCCCGCGACCGGCCGCGCAAGCGGTAGGCGGCTGATGCTGTCGTGGAAGCCGGGGCAGCCGCTGCAGCTGATGACGCGGCGATTCACGCTGCGTTCCATGGGCAAGAACGATGCGACGCCCATGCTGCTCGCCTGGCTGACCGACCCCAAGCTGATGCATTTTTTGGGCGGCCCCCGGCCCTTGAAGAATCTCGATGACCTAAGGCGTTACATCGGAACATACGACAACAAGGGGAAGTTCTGGATCGGCATTTTCCGCGAGCGCCGCTTGGTGGGAGCGATCTGGGTCGATACGGCACCTGACGACAGGAACGCCCGTACGCACCACATCATCGGCGATCGCAAGCTGTGGGGCAGCTCTGCTGCTTTGGAGGCGCGCGCGGCGATCATCGATTGGCTCTTCCTCGCCGGCTTCAAGCGGGTGTTCGGCACCCCGGTCACGGAGTGCCGCTCGGCCATCGCCGGTTATCGGCGGCCAGGGCTTCACCTATGAAGGCACATTCAAGTCGGCGATGACCCATCCCGCCGGCAAGCGCTATGACATCTGCGTCTTCCGAATGCTGCCGGAGGAATGGGCGGCTCAAAAGCGCGACAAGGGCCCGCTGGGAGATCGGCGGGATGCACGCGGAGACATGCCACCGGTGGCCCAGGATATTCCGCCCAGGGAACCGCGCAGCAGCAAGACTGGCGAAGAGGGGAAGAGATGAGTGCCATTGTCGACATTGCCGGGCGTGAGATCCTGGATTCCAGGGGCAACCCCACGGTCGAGGTCGAGGTGACCTTGGAGAGCGGCGCCTTCGGCCGCGCCGCGGTCCCTTCCGGAGCCTCCACCGGGGCGCATGAAGCGGTGGAGCTGCGCGACGGCGATGCCGGCCGCTACGGCGGCAAGGGCGTGGCCAAGGCGGTCTCGGCGGTCAATCACGATCTCTTCGATCTTCTGGGCGGCCGCGAGGCCAGCGAGCAGGTCGCCATCGACCTGGCGATGCGCGAGCTCGACGGTACCCCCAACAAGGGCTCGCTCGGCGCCAATGCGATCCTCGGGCGTGTCGCTGGCGGTCGCCAAGGCGGCAGCTGAAGAGGCCGGCCTGCCGCTCTATCGCTATGTTGGCGGGAGCTATGCCCGCTTGCTGCCGGTGCCGCTTATGAACATCGTCAACGGCGGCGCCCACGCGGACAATCCCATCGACTTTCAGGAATTCATGATCGTGCCGGTCGGCGCCGGGACCTTCGGCGAAGGCCTCAGGATGGGTGCCGAAGTGTTCCACCGCCCTCAAGCGCGCCCTCAAGGAGGCTGGCCACAGCACCAACGTTGGCGACGAGGGCGGCTTCGCACCAGACTTGAAATCAGCTAAGGAAGCGCTTGATTTTATTCAATCGTCGATCGAGTCTGCTGGCTACAAGCCGGGCGAGGATCTCTGCCTGGCGCTCGACTGCGCCTCGACGGAGTTCTATCGCGACGGCCGCTATCATCTGGACGGCGAGGGCCGCGCCCTCGACGCGGCCGGGATGAGCGCCTACCTAGGCGAGCTTTGCCGCGACTATCCCATTCTCTCGATCGAGGACGGCCTGGCCGAAGACGATTGGGAGGGCTGGCGCCATCTGACGGCGGAATTGGGGGAATCGGTTCAGCTGGTCGGCGACGATCTCTTCGTAACGGCCGCAGAGCGGGTGGCCCGCGGCATTGCCGAGAAGGCGGGCAATGCGGTGCTCGTCAAGGTCAACCAGATCGGCAGCCTGTCCGAGACCTTGGAAACCGTCGATCTAGCGCACAAGGCCGGCTTCAAGGCCGTCATGTCGCATCGTTCCGGTGAAACGGAAGACGCCACCATCGCCGATTTGGCTGTTGCAACCAACTGCGGACAGATCAAGACGGGATCGCTCAGCCGCTCGGACCGCCTGGCGAAGTACAATCAATTGCTTCGAATTGAAGAGGACCTCGGCCCCGCCGCGCTCTATGCCGGCCCCACGCTGCGACGCAGGTAACTACCTAACTGAACTTGACCCGGCACGGCATTCGATGGCTAATTTCCAAGCATGACTTGGCTGCTAAAAGCGATGAGCCGGAAATTTGGCGTGCTGTTGCCGCAGCTGATCGGTCTGGGCCTTTTCGCCTACTTCGCCTTCCACTTCGTGCAGGGCGAGAGGGGCCTGCGCGCCTATGCCAAGCTGGGCAAGGAGCTGGAGGCCGCCTGGGCGGAAGAGGCGGCTTTGGGCGGCGCGACCTCGATGCCGCCAGAGCGAGGGTGGCTGCTTTGAGCGCGCGTGCACTCGACCCCGACCTCTTGGAGGAGCGTGCGCAGGCGGTGCTCAACTACGCCAAGCCGGAAGAGCTGGTGATCATTCTGCCCGACGCCGAGACCGGCGGTTTGGAATTCCACAAGCTGAATAGCCGGCGGCCGGCTTGTTCGCCCTGCCGGCACTTACTATCCTCAAGACAAGATCTCATGTGCCGAAGGACCGCCGGCCGGCGGCAAGCGAGCTAGAAGGGAGAGCCGATGGCGACCAAGAGCAGCAAAGCCGGCACCAAACGTGCTGCCGGAAAGGGCGGCATATGCCAGGCTATGACAAGGATTTGATTGCGCGGCTCTATCGCATGATGTTGCTGATACCGGCGCTTCGAAGAGCGTGCCGGACGTGAGATGTACGAGCATGGGACTGATGACGGTGGCTTCATGCCAGTGCGGGCTCTACATAGGCCAGGAGGCCGTGGTGACCGGCCTGCAGGCGGCTGCCGAGCCAAGCGACACGGTGGTCACCACCTATCGCGACCATGGCCATATGCTGGCGACCGGCATGGATCCCAGGGGCGTCTTGGCGGAGCTGACGGGGCGCGCCGGCGGCTACTCGAAAGGCAAGGGCGGCTCCATGCATATGTTCAGGCCGCGAGAAGAACTTCTTCGGCGGCCATGGCATCGTCGGCGCCTCGGTGCCGATCGGCGCCGGCATCGCCTTCGCGCACAAGTATCTGGAAGAGCCGGCCTGCTGTCTCACCTACTTCGGCGAGGGGGCGCTGAACCAAGGGCAGGTCTACGAGACCTTCAACATGGCGGCGCTTTGGCAGCTGCCGGTGATCTTCGTCATCGAGAACAACCGCTATGGCATGGGCACCTCGGTCGAGCGGGCGGCCGCCCAACGCGCAGGAGCTTTATCATCGCGGCCAGGCCTACGGCATTCCCGGCCAGCAGGTAGACGGCATGGACGTGATCGCCGTCTACGAGGCCGGCAAGGAGGTCATCACCAAGGTCAAGGCCGGCGAGGGCCCGCACATCATAGAAATGCAGACCTATCGCTATCGGGGCCATTCCATGTCGGACCCGGCGAAGTACCGCACGCGCGAAGAGGTACAGAAGTACCGCAGCGAACGCGATCCCATCGAAAACCTAAAAAGCCGCATCCTCGAAGCCAAGATGATGAACGAGGAGGAATTCAAGCAGTTGGACCGCGAGATCAAGGAAATCGTGGCCGACGCCGCCGACTTCGCCCAGTCCTCGCCGGAGCCCGATCCCGCTGAGCTCTGGACCGAGGTCCTGGTCGACGACGCGCCGCCTGAGTGCCGGAAGGAAGGGAAGAGCCATGCCGATCCAAGTCCTGATGCCGGCCCTCTCGCCCACCATGACCGAGGGCAACCTTGCCCGCTGGCTGGTAAAGGAAGGCGAGGAGGTGCTGGCCGGCGCCGTCATCTGCGAGATCGAGACCGATAAGGCCACCATGGAGGTGGAGGCCGTCGATGAAGGAAAGCTCGCCAAGATCCTGGTGCCTGAGGGCGCCGAGGGCATTGCCGTCAACACGCCGATCGCCATCCTGGCGGCCGACGGCGAGAGCCTGGAGGCTGCTGCCGCCAATGGTGCGGCAGCGCCTGCCGCCGCCGTCGCTGCGCCCCCGCAGCCGGCGGCCGCTCCGGCCGTGGCTGAGCCCGCTTCGCCGACAGAGGCCGTCGAACCGGAAGCCGACTGGACCGGCGAAACCGAAACCCACACGGTGCGGGAAGCCTTACGCGACGCTATGGCCGAGGAGATGCGCCGCGATCCCAAGGTCTTCCTGATGGGCGAGGAGGTCGCCCAGTACCAGGGCGCCTACAAGATCAGCCAAGGCCTCTTGGAGGAGTTCGGCGACAAGCGGGTGATCGACACGCCGATCACCGAGCACGGCTTTGCCGGCTTGGGCGTGGGCGCGGCGATGTATGGCCTGAAGCCCATCGTCGAGTTCATGACCTTCAACTTCGCCATGCAGGCGATCGATCACATCATCAACTCGGCCGCCAAGACCCATTACATGTCGGGTGGCCAGATCGCTTCGCCGATCGTCTTTCGCGGACCCAACGGTGCCGCCGCCCGGGTCGCCGCCCAGCACTCGCAGTGCTATGCCTCCTGGTATGCGCACTGCCCCGGCCTGATCGTGGTCGCCCCACACTCCGCGGCCGATGCCAAGGGCCTCTTGAAGAGCGCGATCCGCAATCCCAATCCGGTGATCTTCCTCGAGAACGAGGTGCTCTACGGCCATTCCTTCGAGGTGCCGAAGAGCGACGACTGGACCGTGCCGCTGGGCAAGGCCAAGGTGCTGCGCCAAGGCAAGGATGTCACCATCACCGCCTTTTCGCTCATGGTCGGCAAGGCCATGGAGGCGGCCGAGAGCTTGGCCGCGGAGGGCATCGAGGCGGAGGTCATCGACCTGCGAACCTTACGCCCGCTGGACGTCGACACGATCGTCGAGAGCGTGAAGAAGACCAACCGCTTAGTCACCTGCGAGGAAGGCTGGCCCTTCGCCGGCATGGGGGCTGAGATGGCGGCCCTGATGATGGAGCAGGCCTTCGATTGGCTGGACGCGCCGGTCAAGCGCGTGCATGGCGCCGACGTGCCTATGCCCTACGCCGCCAATCTGGAGCAGCTGGCCGTGCCGCAGTCCGCGGCCATTGCCGCTGCGGCGAGAGAAGTCTGCTACCGCTGACCGCCGTCTCCTGAAGGCAGAGAAAGACACGAAGGGAAGGACGCCTCACCCCATGGCCACCAACATCCTGATGCCCGCGCTCTCGCCGACCATGACCGAAGGCACGCTCGCGCGCTGGGTCAAGCAAGAGGGCGATGCGGTCGCGGCCGGCGACGTCGTCTGCGAGATCGAGACCGACAAGGCCACCATGGAGGTCGAAGCCGTCGACGAGGGCACGCTTGCCAAGATCTTGATCGGCGAGGGGACGGAGGGTGTTGCGGTCAACACGCCGATTGCCGTCTTGGCTGGCGAAGGCGAAAGCCCGGAGGACGCGGCAGCTGCGGCCGGCACGGCAGCGGTACCCGCACCGACTCCGGCCGAGACACCAGCGACGCCGCCGACAGCTGCACCGGCAGCTGCGGTTTCTGCGCCTGTACCTGCAGCCTCCTCGTCCGGCGGACGCATCTTCGCCAGTCCGCTCGCCAAGCGCATGGCTAGCCAAGCGGGCCTCGATCTTGCGAGGATCACCGGGTCCGGCCCGCATGGACGTATCATCAAGGTCGATATCGAGGCGGCCTTGAAAGCCGGCACGGCCAAGGCCGAGGCGCCGGTCGCTCCGCCGGTGGCGGCAACGCCAGCCACCGTTCCGGCGCCCAGCGGGCCCGGCGGCATTTACTTTGCCGAGAGCTACGCCATTCCGCACCGCGTGGAGAAGCTCTCCTCCATGCGCAAGATCATCGCCCAGCGCCTGACGGAATCGAAGCAGCAGGTCCCGCACTTCTACCTCACCATAGACTGCGAGATCGACGCGCTCTTAAAGACCCGCAAGGAACTGAACGACAAGCTGGCGGCCGCCAAGCGCGACGTGAAGGTCTCGGTCAACGACTTCGTGGTGCGCGCCGCCGCCATCGCGCTGACGCAAGTGCCGGCAGCCAATGCCGCCTATGATCCCGGCGGATTGGTCTTCTTCGAGCGGGCCGATGTCTCGGTTGCCGTCGCCACTCCCAACGGCCTCATCACCCCCATCGTCAAGGCCGCCGACGCCAAGGGCTTGGCCAAGATCGCCGCGGAGACCAAGGATCTGGCTGCCCGCGCCCGGGATGGCAAGCTGGTGCCGGAGGAGTATCAGGGAGGCACCTTCTCGGTCTCCAACCTCGGCATGTTCGGCATCAAGCAGTTCGAAGCCGTCATCAACCCGCCGCAGGGCTGCATCCTGGCCGTCGGCGCCGGCGAAAAGCGCCCGGTGGTGAAAGAGGGCGCGCTCGCGATCGCCACCGTCATGTCCTGCACGCTCTCGGTCGACCACCGCGTCGTCGACGGTGCCGTCGGCGCTGAGTTCCTGGTTGCCTTCAAGGCGCTGATCGAAGATCCGATGACGATGCTGCTGTAGGGGCGGGAGCGGTTGAGCTTGCCCCGCGACAGGAGGCACTAGCGAGATGGGACGCAAGATAGCAACAGCAGTCGTACTTCTAGCAGTCCTTCTGCTTTCCTCTCCTTCGCGCGCAGACACGAAGGAGGCATTGGTAGGCTTAGCCACTGACTACATCCGTGCGCTGCTGGCCGAAGACGATGACTGGCTTGTCCAGAACGCATCGGAACGCTCGATCGCTTTCTATACTGCCTATCGCGACGCCGCCCTCTATGCGCGTGAGCAAGACCTGGTCAAGACCATGGTAGAGGAAGGCTGGTGCTACTCGATTTACGATGCCGCGCTCATTCTGATCCTCAGGTCCAAGTTTTCGCCCGATCAGCTCTCTCAGATGTCCTCGCGCGAGGTCTATCGTCATCTCATAGAATACATGAATCTGCCGGCGAACGATTTTTCGGAGGAGGAGGCCTCGTTTTTTGGTTCTATGATTGAAAACAACAACTTCGAGCCGATGTTCGAGCAGGTCTACATCGTCATCGAAGGAGACAAGGGGCACATCCGTTACAAGCCAAACTATGAGGTCGGCGGATTAACGGAAATCTGGCCGATCCCCAATTGGCGCTTCGCCGAGAAGGAGGCGAGCGGAAAGTGGGCGGTGGACGTCATCAACAATCACCTGGCCTATGTGCACTTCTTCGGACTGCCGCCGAGGGGCGCCTATGAGCGCGAGACCCCGCGCGAGGAAATCCGGCTGGTCTACAGCCATTTTTTGAAGGAAGACCCACCAGAGGCGCTTTTCAAGCCACTGCTGGACCCACAGTCCCTCTCCAAGCACCTTGTCCCTTTCTAGAGATGAACCGAGCGTTCCTGTCATACTACGCCGACGAAGAGGACTAGGGGCGGTGCCCGCGGCTTCACGAGCGCCGATTGTTTGTGCTGCCAAGGGGTCCCCTGGTCTCGGTCAGAGCCGCAGTGTCGGCGGCGATACTCTGCGCGCCGGGTGTCATCGCGAACGTAGCGACGCGATCCAGGATGAAGCGTATGGCAAGGCATTGCTGGATTGCCGCGTCGCTGGCGCTCCTCGCAATGACACGTCGCAGAACGGGTCGAGAGCCAAGCCTTGCCGTCAGATTGTCAGCAAGAACTTGGTGAGTGCACGCGCGCTCCTTTCGGTTCTGGCGCTCCTCATTGCGCTTCTCCCTGCCAAGGCCGGCGAAGAGCCGGAGGCAGCCCTGCAAGCGCTGGTCTTGGACTACCTCAGGGCTGCGGTTGCGAAAGACTCCCGCTGGTTGGCGGAACAGGCCAGCGAAGAGAGCCTTCGGCCCTACGAGGCGCTGCGCCTGGCTGCGCTCCACGCGCGGCCGGAAGACCTCTTGGTGCCGCCGCGAGACAATCCCTGCTACCAAGAGCCGACCGTTGTCCTCGTCCTGATCCTCCGCGCCACCTCCAGCGCTGAGACGTTGGGGGCGATGGACGAAAGGGATGTCTTTCAACTCTTGTCGCCCTTTCTTTTCCCGCGCCTCTATCCGGTGAGCGAAAGCGATGCACGATCCTTGCTCAGCGAGCTGGACGACGATCCGCATGCGTTGCTCGCATCGAGCATTCTGGTCCAAGTCTCCGAGGACGAGGGCCACGTGACCTTGAAGCACGATGCCGCCATGTCCTCTCTGTCCTTGTTTCTTCCGAGCCGGCTGTCCGCCTTCACCGATGAGGTCATCAAGCAAGATGCCGCTTCGTTCCCGCGACCACTCGCTGACCCGCCCGAGCGCCTCTTTGCGCGCAAAGACGAGGCCGGCCGATGGCGGCTAAACCTGTCCCGAATTCTCAAGATGAACCACTACTATGCAATCCGGCGCGAGGACTATTGGGAGATGGACGGTGACGCTTTCGGTGAGCGGGTCGAAAGGGATCTTGCCTACAGCCTGGGCGACGCAAACTTCGAAGAACTGTTAAAGCCGTTGCAGACAATGGACGCAGGATCCGAGCGCCCTTGCCCCTATCAAGACCTAAGCGGCTAAATCAGGAGCAGCCGAGCATGGCAGAGACATCCTTCGACGTGATCATCATCGGGGCAGGGCCGGGGGGCTATGTCACCGCCATCCGCGGTGCCCAGCTGGGGCTCAAGGTGGCCGTGGTGGAGCGCGAGCACCTGGGCGGGATCTGTCTCAACTGGGGCTGCATTCCGACCAAGGCGCTGCTGAGGACCGCCGAGGTCTACCGCAATATGGGCGAGGCCAGCCACTTCGGGCTCTCGGCCGAGAAGATAGGCTTCGACATGGGCGCCGTGGTGAAGCGCAGCCGCACCGTTTCCGGCCGGCTCAATAAGGGCGTGGGCATGCTCTTGAAGAAGAACAAGGTCACGGTGATCGACGGCGAGGCCACTGTTCCGGCAGTGGGCAAGGTGTCGGTCGCCAAGGCAGGCAAGGCGGTCGGCGACTTCCAGGCCAAGCACATCATCCTCGCCACCGGCGCGCGGCCGCGCGTGCTGCCGGGCCTGGAGCCGGACAAGGAGCGGGTCTGGACCTACTTCGAGGCCATGGTGCCGAAGGACCTGCCGAAGCGCTTGCTGGTCGTCGGCTCGGGCGCCATCGGCATCGAGTTCGCCTCCTTCTTCAACGCCATGGGCTCCGAGGTCACGGTCGTCGAGTTGCTGGATCAGATCATGCCGGTAGAGGATGCCGAGATTGCAGGCCTCGCCCGCAAGCAGCTGGAGCGCCAAGGCATCAAGATCCATACCGGCGCCAAGGTCACCAAGCTCGACAAGAAGCCCTCGGCGATCACCGCGACGATGGAGGCCAAGGGCAAGACGCAGAGCCTGACGGTCGACCGGGTGATCTCGGCCGTAGGCGTGGTCGGCAATGTCGAGAACCTGGGCCTGGAGGCGCTTGGTGTGAAGACGGAGAGGGGTGCCGTCGTCATCGACGGGCATGGCCGCACCAACGTGAAGGGCCTCTATGCCATCGGCGACGTCGCCGGCCCGCCGATGCTGGCGCACAAGGCCGAGCACGAGGGCGTCATCTGCATCGAGGCCATTGCCGGCCTTGACAGCCACCCGATGGACAAGCTGAAGATCCCCGGCTGCACCTATTGCCACCCGCAGGTCGCCTCCGTCGGCCTCACCGAGGCCAAGGCCAAGGAGGCGGGCCATGAGGTGAAAGTCGGCCGCTTCCCCTTCATAGGCAACGGCAAAGCCATCGCGCTGGGCGAGGACCAAGGCCTGATCAAGACCGTCTTCGACAAGGCCACGGGCCAGCTCTTGGGCGCCCACATGGTCGGCGCCGAGGTGACCGAACTGATCCAGGGCTTCGTCGTGGCGATGAACCTGGAGACCACCGAGGCGGAGCTGATGCACACGGTCTTCCCCCACCCGACGCTCTCGGAAATGATGCACGAGAGCGTGCTGGACGCCTATGGCCGCGTGATTCATATGTAGGCACGGGTCATGGACGCGGTCGCTTGGAGCGAGGTTGCCCGCAACTGGGCAATTGTCTTGGGCGGGGGGCTGGGCTTGGCGCTGGCCTTCTGGCGCGGGCTCGCGGCGTCGCGCCAGGCTCTGGCTTCACGAGAGCAGGCCCGTCTCCAGAGGCGCGATCATGCAACGGAACTTTTCAATCGCGCGGTGGAGCAGTTAGCCGATGACCGATTGGAGGTTCGACTCTCCGCCATATATACTCTGAGAGCGGTGATCGTAGATTTCGCTGATTTCTCGCTGCCGGTTACAGAAGTCCTGCAAGCCTTCCTGGCAGAGCGGACAGCGGAGAGGAGTGAAGAAACCTTGGGCCCGGACCTTGCCGTCATTGTGGAGATTTTGCTCGATGCGTCGGATCAAGCTGCTACCGGAAGACAGAGCCAAGTTTAGGATCAAGATTCCCGGAGCGCGCATTCCGGGGGCTAAGTTTGACAAGGGCAATCTAACGGATGCGGACCTCAGCTTCGCCAATTGCAGCAATGCGTCGTTTCGTGGAGCTGACTTTCTACGCGCCAACCTCAAGGGTACGATCTTGCGAGGAGCAGACCTGACCGGTGCCAAAAACCTGACCTGGGGACAGCTGTCGAAAGCCATCATCGACGAAACCACGATTCTCCCGAAAGAGTTGGAGCAGCATGCAGCAGAATAGCGAGACCCAGACCGCGCGCGTCCGCCATCCGGAGAAGGCGCACAAGCCCGACAATCCGGTCCGTCGCGGCAAGCCGAAGTGGCTGCGCGTGCGTGCGCCGACCTCGCCTGAGTATCAGGAGACCAAGGATATCGTGCGCGAGCACGGTCTGGCGACGGTCTGCGAAGAGGCTGCTTGCCCCAACATCGGCGAGTGCTGGAAGCTGAAGCACGCCACCATGATGATCATGGGCGAGATCTGCACGCGGGCCTGCGCCTTCTGCAATGTAGCCACCGGCAAGCCCAACGCCTTGAATGCGATGGAGCCGACCAACGTGGCGCTGGCCGTGGCCAAGCTCGGCCTGCGGCACGTCGTCATCACCTCCGTCGACCGCGACGACTTGGACGACGGCGGCGCCGAGCATTTTGCGAAAACTATCCGCGCCATCCGCGCGCATTCGCCGGAGACCAGCGTCGAGGTACTGACGCCGGACTTCCTGCGCAAGGAGGGCGGGCTGGAGACCGTCGTCGAGGCCAAGCCGGACGTCTTCAACCACAACCTGGAGACCGTGCCGCGCCTCTATCCGACGGTGCGCATGGGCGCGCGCTACTTCCACTCCTTGCGGCTTCTGGCCGACGCCAAGCGCCTGGATCCGACCATCTTCACCAAGTCGGGCCTCATGGTGGGCCTGGGCGAGAGTCGGGAAGAGGTGCTGCAGGTGATGGACGACCTGCGGTCTGCCGAGGTGGATTTCCTCACCATCGGCCAGTACCTGCAGCCGACGCCGAAACACCATGTCGTCGACCGTTTCGTGACGCCGGAGGAGTTCAAGTCACTGGAGAAGGCTGCCTATGCAAAGGGCTTCCTGCTCTGCTCTGCCACGCCGCTGACGCGAAGCTCCTATCACGCCGACGCCGACTTCGCGAAGCTGCAGGCAGCAAGGAAGGCTGCCGTCGCGGCAGCCTGAGCCTCACCTGCGTCACACGGGGGGGCGGCGGCCGGTTTGAGCGCCGCTCGCTAAAGGCGCTTGCCGATCCATAGGATGCGGCCGGAAATCGCCAGCTGTTCGATATCCACTGCTTGTGCATCGGCATAGGCGGAATTGTCGGTGCTGACCCAGACCCGGCTGCCATCTGGGTCCAACGTCAGGCGGCGCAGCAAAGGCGGCCGGGCGGAGCCGGCGGAGATCAGATAGAGCCCGTCCTCCGTCAAGCGGTCGCAGGCTTTGTCGACCAGCACTTGGTCGCCGCTTCTTGCGGTAGGGGCCATGGCGTCGCCGCCGACAAGCACCGCGATCAAGGCCGTCAGATCACCGACCTGCAGACTGCGCAGGAATGCGGTGGCGAAGGGCATGAAATAGATCGGTGCGCATTTATGCGCAGAGCCGTCCACCAGGCTTGCCATGCTGAAGCAGGGGAGGGTCAGAACAGCCGGCTCCGGCCCGAGGCCTCGATGTTGCCCCACCCGATCGGCCTGCCAGAGGGCCGAGGCCTGCCGAACGATGGCCTCCAAGGTTTGCGGGCGCAGCCGATGCTTCGCTCCTGGGGTCAAGAAACGGTTGATCGTACTAGGTGCCAAGCCTGCGCCCTTTGCCAAGGGCTGGCCCTTGGTGGCAAGACAGTCCATCACCGCGCGCAGCCACCCGCGCTGCTCCTCGGCAGTCGCGGCAAAGGGAGGGGCTGCGAGCAAGCGGCTCAACAGGTCGGGATTCCGATCCGGCATGACAGGCCCCCGACCTTACCGACAAAAGACAAAAATGCGCAAATTTGCGCTTGACGCTGCGCATTCGATAAAACAATCATAACGGGTTCTTTCTTCAAGAAAGGGTCCGCATAAGGAGCAGAACAGAGAGGAGAAGTCAGTCATGAAGTTTCCTGTGAGAGGGTGTGTCATTCGACCGGGCATGAGGAATGGCCACTCTGGGGTTGGCAGCGGGTGGCCGGAGCTGCCGTCATGTTGCACCGCTGTTTCAAGGCGGAGCACGCGCTCTTTGCTGCCTTGTAACCATGCCGTTTGCCTTTCCTGGTGGGTGCTGCCTCCGACTAAGAGCGCCTCTCTCCACCACACTAGATCAAAACGAGTACAAATCATGAAAACTCAGCGATCGGTTGTAAAGCCTTTCTTTGCCTTGGGCGAGGGTTCTTGCCAAGGGGAGACGGAATGATGGCTAGGCGACGCGCGGGACGCCCCCGCAAGAATCGTGTTCGAGGCCTGAAGGGCCCTGGTGATGAGCATGCGCGCCGCTGTTACGGCCCGACGGCAGAGCAGAGGGCTAAGCGCCAAGCGCTGGTGGGGACCGGCGCAGCGGAGCATCTTGCAGAGTACCCCTTAGGCGTGCTCTTCGCTCGCGGCCTGATCGACTCAGATCAGCTGGATGCGGGATGCCGCTACGCTCGCCTCTTTCGCTTGGCCCTCGGCGGGGAGAGCTTGGCTGCGGTTAACCTCACAGGGAAGGTCTTCGATCCGCCCGGCGAGCAGGACGAGGCTTGGTTAGCCGCGCGCTCGCGTGACTACCACACGGCACGCTGCCTCTTGTCGCGACAGGGACGCCGCGTGCGTGAGCTGGTGGAGAATGTGACCGTCTATCAGAGGCTTCCGGCCTGGGTTTACAGGTGTCGCCCGCCGAGTGCGGGAGACATTAAGGCGCTGGACCGACTGACAAGCGGGCTCAGCGACTTGGCACTGCATTTTCGCGGCGCCTATCGACGCGCGGCCTAGTCGGCCATCGATCTGAGAGTCGCCACGCCGCAGAGGGCAAAGCCGCTAGGCGCAGAGCTCATTGCCAACTTCGCCCACTTCTGTGCTAGCAGGGGCGCAGCAGCGAACATAGGGCGAGGACTGGATCATGCGCGGCGCGGACGTGATCGCGGCGAAGCTGGCGGCTGCCGGCTGCCGCTGGGTCTTTGGCATACCCGGCGGCGAGGTTCTGGCTTTGATGGACGCCATGCGCGAGGCCGGCCTGCGATTCGTGCTGACCAAGCATGAGAACCCGGCCGGCTTCATGGCAGAGGGCAGCTGGCATGCCAGCGGCGCACCGGGCGTGCTGCTCGCGACCATCGGTCCGGGTGTCGCCAACGCCGTCAACGTGATCGCCAATGCCCTGCAGGACAGGGTGCCGCTGATCTTCGTGACCGGGCGCGTCAATCTGGCCGATGCGGAGAGCTACACGCATCAGGTCTTCGATCATCAGGCCCTTCTGCGCCCGATCGTGAAGGCCAGCTTCTGCGTGACGCCGGAGACCGTCGGTCAGGTCATGGACAAGGCCCTGACGATCGCCTGCAGCGGCCAGCCTGGACCGGTCCACATCGATGTCCCCATTTTGGTGGCCGAAGAGCCGGTGCCGGAAAGCAGTCAAGGGCGCCTTCACCCGCTGCGCGCTGCCATGGCGCCAGGGGCGAACGACGCCGTGTTGCAGGAGGCCCGCGCCTTTCTGGCGCAGTCCACGCGTCCTCTGGCGATCGCCGGCGTGGATGCCGTCAACGAAGAGGCCGGAGAGGCCGTCGCCGCCTTCTGCCGAACCTTCCGCGTGCCCTTGATCACCAGCTACAAGGCAAAGGGCCTCTTGGACGAGGCCGATCCCTTGGCCATCGGCGGCGCCGGCCTCTCGCCCAGGGCCGACCGGATGTTGCTGCCGCTTTTTTCCGATGCCGATCTCATTCTGCTGCTGGGTTACGACCCCATCGAAATGCGGGCGGGCTGGCGCGATCCCTGGCCCGCAGACAAGCCGGTGGTCGAGATCGCAGCGTTCGAGCGCACCCACGCGATGCACAACGTCACCCATCTGCTGCAAGGAAGCGTTTCCGAGACCTTGGCCGCCTTGGGCGAAGGCGTGACACCACAGGCGACCTGGACCAATGGGGTGGCCGCACGCACCCGCGGCGCCCTGCAAGCAGCCTTCAAGGCCGATGGCAGAAGCTTCGGCCCGGCCGAGGTCTTCGCCACCTTGCGTGCCGCCCTGCCGCCGGAGACCGTGGCCACGGCCGACAGCGGCGCCCACCGGATTCTCTTGAGCCAGCAATGGCCCTGTCCGGCACCCAGAACCCTGCTGCAGTCTTCCGCACTTTGCACCATGGGCTGCGCCTTGCCCTTGGCGATGGGCCACAAGCTGGCAAGCCCGGAAACACCGACGGGTGGTCTTCGTCGGCGACGCGGGGCTCGAGATGGTCTTGGGCGAGCTCGCCACCCTGCGCGACCTGGCGATTCCGGTGATCATCTGCGTCCTGGTCGACGAGAGCCTGGCACTGATCGAGCTCAAGCAACGCTCGAGCCAGCGCCCCAATCTGGGCGTCGATTTCGGCGGCAGCGACTTCCCTGCGCTTGCCGAGACCTTCGGCGGCTATGGCGTGTGGATCGACGATGTCGAGAGCCTGGCACAAGAAGTCCCGGCGGCCCTGAGGCGACAGCGCTTCACGCTCTTCGCCTGCCGCATCGGCGCCAGAGCCTACGACGGCAAGTTCTGATCCCTAGGCTAAGGCTCGCATTGGATTCCCGCCGTCATGACGGCGCGCTACCCTACTGCTCGATGCAATGCACTGTAGCGGGTTCCGGCGACTCTCCGACCAGAGCCCGGGCCAGGCCGTAACGCTCTTCGTCGTCCGGGTCGATCATGGCGTGAACGAGGATCCGAAGGTAGTAGCCTCGTGGGTTTTGACCTGGCGCCCCGGCAACCACAAAGTACTTGAATCCGGGAAGGGCGCAGTTGTCGACGAGATCGTACTGGCTGCGGCCGATGAAGCTCTCAATCCAGGTTTCAAGTGCATCCGCGGTCGCCTTGCCTTCCGGTGACGCCTCGGCGCCGGCGAAGTTGACCTCGCAACCGCGATATCCGTTTTTCTCTCCGAAGGCGATCAGCAGGCGCGGATCATCGGCAACGAAGCCCTCGCCGATTCCGGGCCCAAGGAAGTTATGATCGGGGTTGGTCTTGTCATAGGGGGCGAAGCCGGACAGGTCCGGCACTGTTCCGGCCTCGAGCGCCGGCAGGCAGACCTCTTCCAAGAGACTGAAGAAGCGCTCGCTCACAAGCTCTTCTGCCGCAGCAGGGGGGCTGCTCGCCAAGAGCGTCACCAAGACCAAAGACGGAAAGAACCTTGTCCGGATTGCTTGCATCGCTACCTCTCTCGGTATCGCGGAGAAGACTACCGCTTGTTTGCGGATCCGACCAGCATTCAAGCCTCCATCGATTGAGTGCGATCATGGCGGCATCGCTGCCGGAAAAGCCTCTGCCCCGGTCTATCGGCAATTTCTGCGGAGAGGGGCCGCGGCTTGTCCAGCCGAGGGATCGCCAGCCTCTCAGCTCGTCAGGCGGGCCATGAAGTGATGCGGGCCGGACGCGTGATTGTCGATGACTGCCTTGATCTCCGCCGGCACGTCCGGTGACTCTTCGCGAAAGATGCCGCAGCGTCGCAGATTGCCGAACCAGCTGCTTCCGGCGCCCACGCGCTCCAGATAGACACGTGTGCAGCAAGGGGTTCTTTGCTGATGTGCCGCCACCCCAACCTTGACGCCGACGAGCCTGTTCACCCGGTTTGAGTAGTCGGGATAGAGGACCGTCTGGGTCAGCTCCACGTTCAGCCCGTACTCGTAATCCGTCAGAAAGATGCGATCGCCCAGCATCACGGCGATCCCTTGGTAGCGATAGTGACGCCCGCAAACCCTATCGGTTGGGCCGATGCGCTCCAGCCGACGGTAGACCATCGAGCCGTCGCGCTCTTCAAAAACGACCAATGAGCGCAAGATGCTGCCGGGGCTCGACATTGAATGGTAGTACTCGAAGAACATGCCGCTCAGTCGAAGAACGCGGGCCTCGCTCATCTGCAAAATGCGTTCGAAGTGCTTTTCAAACATCCTGCCGGGAGAACGCTCCGGCACTCCGCGCACGCGTATCAGCCGGTCGAAGTCATCAGCGGGCAAAAGCATCTCATGCAGCTCTACCCCGAAGAAGTCGCAGATGGTGCGCATGAGCCCGGCCCTGGGCAGGGTCGACCCGGAGAGGTAGCGGTTGAACTGGCTTCTGTTGATGCCGAGCGTGCGACAGACCTCTGCAATCGAGGCCTTGTAGCTGCAGAGCAAGCGCAAATTTGCCGGGAAGCTAGAGTGCACCTTGGAATAGCCCCTTCTCTTTTTAGCGCACATTTTGCACCAAAAAGCACCAAGAGCACCACAACCGCGAACTTGTCAAGAATGTGGCGTTAGCGGAGGTTCACCGGGACGGTAGGAATCCGAGGTCAGCGTGGATAGCTCTAGATTGGATCCGGCAAGCAGCGGCTTGCCACTTGCCTTTGGCCGCAGGCCCATCGGCATTATCGCCGGCTCCGGCCCGGAGGCGGGCGTCGACCTTTGGTCTAAGGTAATCAAGCAGAACCAACGCTGCCTCGGCGATCGCTATCGCGGCGATCTCGATGCGCCGGAGGTCGTGATTCGCTCCGACCCCTTGCTGGGCCTCTCGATGGAACTCGAGCGTAACGAAGAGGAGGTCTGGGAGCGCCTAAAGCTGGCGGCTTGCGCCCTCTCGGACTCGACAGCGGCCTATGCGATCGCCTGCAACACCTTGAATTACTTTGCAAACAGGCTCGCAGTTCTGGGTTTGCCATCGGAGCTGGTCTCCTTCCAAAGCGCGGTTTCCGCATTCGTCGAGGATCGCAGGCCCGAGCGGGTCTGCCTGCTGGGATCATTCCCCGTCACCTCGATGAGCCCGTGGTCGCCCTATGCAGACCTGCGAGAGCTGGTGGACGTCGAACGGCTGAAAGACCCCTTGGCTCTTCACCACCTGATCTATGACGTCAAATCGCTCGGCGCCGCCCATCCGTCCCTGAGGGCGCGATTTGCGGCTCTCTTGCAGGGCATTGAGAGCGAGTTCGTCTTGCTGGCCTGCACAGAGCTGCCGCTGATCGCGGACATCTCCACGGACAAGACGTTGGTCGACGTAACCGATTTGGTAGCCGAAGCGCTGGTTGGCCGATCTTTTCTTCCGGCCGAGTGATTTGCCTGATGACGCGTCTGCTGATGATCCACACCGGCGGCACGATCTCGATGGTACCGAGTGAAGAGGGACTCGTGCCCAGAGCGGGCGTGGCAGAGAAACTGGCGCGCTCGATCGTCCGGCGAGACCTTCCGGGTGTGGCGCTCGACATATGCTCCTTCGATCCGCTGCTCGACAGCGCCGACATCACCCCGGCCATCTGGAACCGTCTGACTGACTGCATCAGGCGCGCCCAGCAGAGCCACGACGGTGTTGTCGTTACCCATGGCACCGACACGCTTGCCTACACCGCAGCCGCTCTCACCTTCGCGCTGCGCGGGCTTGTTTGCCCGGTCGTCGTAACCGGCGCCATGCGCCCACCAGGGTGCGAGCGATCAGACGCAACAAGGAATCTGCGCGATGCCTTCGAAACTGCTGTCGAGGGGGCTCGTGGAGTCAGCGTACAATTCGCGGGCCGCTCTATGGTAGGGGACCGAGTGGTCAAGCTGTCGTCTTCGGCGCTGGACGCTTTTAGAGAAACGGAACCCCAGCACCAGGTCTCTCAGTGGTCGCCGGCTGAAGAACAGGGAGCGACGACTTTCGCCGATACGCGCGTTGCAGTCTTGACCGTCTCGCCTTGTTGGACGGCGGAAGCCTTCGATGCTGCGCTCGCTTGTCTGGATGGGGTGGTCCTGCGCTGCTACGGATCAGGCACTGTCCCGACCGACCCAAGGTTTCGCAGCGTCTTATCCTCCAGAATTCGACAGGGATTGACCGTTATGGCCATCAGCCAATGCGCGCATGGCGGCCTGCGCCCGAGGGAGTATGGCGCCAGCGCAGCGCTCAGCGACGTCGGTGCAATCGACGGCGGATCTCTTACCGCCGAAGCCGCCTTGGCCAAGCTTGCTTTGATGTTGTCTGTAACCTCTTCAAGTCAACGACAAAAAGGACACACATGATGTCAATAACGCCTAGGGAGACCGGGGCTCTCTGTTGCACCTCTTTGCCCTGCTGCGTACGATCAAAGCTTGAACAAGGAGGCGCCCAATGAGCTTTATTGAATCGATTTTCAACGCCATCGGCGACCTTACCTGGGGATGGGCGCTTATCCCCTTCCTGGTGATCTTGGGCCTCTTCTTCACGGCTGCTTCGGGCTTCGTGCAGATTCATTACTTCGGGCGCATGTTCCGGGTGCTGAGACCGGGCAAGCAGCCTGGTGCCGAAGGGCACGTAAGCTCCTTGCAAGCACTGCTGGTGAGCGTGGGCGGCCGGGTCGGCGGCGGCAATATCGCCGGCGTGGCGGTGGCGATCACCCTTGGCGGGCCGGGCGCGGTCTTTTGGATGTGGGCCATCGCCCTGGTCGGCATGGCGACCAGCCTCTTCGAGTGCTCCCTGGCGCAGATCTTCAAGCGGACGGACGAGGAGGGCACCTATCGCGGCGGACCGGCCCAGTACATCCTTCATGGGTTAGGGCAGAACTACAAATGGCTGGCCATCATCTATGCGGTGTCGCTGATTGCCGCCTTCGGCCTCGGGTTCAACGCCTTCCAGGGCAACACGGTGGCCGGCGCTGCGCAAGACAGCCTCGGCATCGATCGCTTGTGGACAGGGATCGCCATTGCCGCCGTTACCGGCCTCGTCGTATATGGCGGCATCAAGCGGATTGCCCAGGTGGCCGAGGTCGTCGTTCCCGTTATGGCGGTCGGCTACATCCTGATGGCCATCCTGGTGATCATCGTCAGCATCGACGAGATCCCCTCGGTCATCATCACGATCTTCAACAACGCCTTCGGCATCGAAGAGGCAGTCGGTGGCGGCATGGGTGCCGCGATCGCGCAGGGCCTCAGGCGCGGTCTCTTCTCTAACGAAGCCGGGCTCGGCAGTGCCCCGAACGTAGCCGCGGTCGCCTATGTGAAGCATCCCATCAGCCAGGGCATCGTGCAGGCGCTGTCGGTCTTTATCGACACCATCATCATCTGCTCCTGCACGGCCTTCGTGATCCTCTTGGGCGACGTCTATGTGCCGGGTGCCGAGGACGTGAGCGGCGTCGCGCTGACGCAGCAGTCCCTGGTCTCGCACCTGGGAGAGTGGACGCAATACTTCCTGACCGCGGCGATCCTACTCTTCGCCTTCAGCTCGATCATCTACAACTACTACCTGGGTGAGAACGCGCTGACGGTCTTCACGGAGTCGGAGATCTCTCGTCACGTGCTGCGAATCCTGGTGGTCGTGCTGGTGTTCGTCGGCGCCTCGGCGCCAAAGGCGACCGCTGTCTTCTTCTTCTCCGATCCGATGATGGGGATCCTGGCGCTTGCCAACCTCCTGGCGATTGCCATGCTCTTCCCGATCGGGCTCCGGGTCCTGAACGACTACCGAGAGCAGGTAAAGCAAGGCGTCGAACACCCGGTGTTCGATCCCGACAAGTTCCCCGATCTCGATATCGATCGGAGCGCCTGGGACAAGTAGCAGCCCAAGCGCTGGGATAGTGCTGTAACCGCGGGGCAGGGAGCATGAGACTCCTTGCCCCGTAGGTCTTTCAGGCTTGCCCTATTTGGCCGGCAAAAGGCGGGTCCATGCCGATCCGCGCGCGCATAACCACGCCAAGGCTGCTGCCGAGGTAACCCCAGAGCAGCCACCACCAGCCGTGCAGGCTGGCCGAGACCACGCCGCCCAGAAAGCCGCCGATGTTGCAGCCCCAGGCGAGCCGCGCGCCGTAGCCCATCAGGAAGCCGCCGGCCAAGGCGGTCAGCACGTCGCGCAGGCTCAGCCGCCAGATCGGGCTGAAGCGGGACGCCAGTCCCGCAGCGGCGAGCGCCCCCAGCATGACACCGAAGTTCATCACCGAGGTGGCATCGTAGAATAGCGAGCGCTCCAGCGCGCCGGTCCGTCCCTGCCAGTAGGGCCAGCTCTCTACCGGAACACCCAGGCTGCCGGCGATCTTGGCGCCCCAGAGCGCGAAGGCCGATGTAATACCCCAGGGCCGGCCAAGCACGAGAAACGTACCGATTGAGACCACGGCCAGCAGCAGCGCTCCCCAGGCAAGCGGCCAGGGGCCGCGTAGGAAAGATCCGGCCGGGCGTTCCGGCTCGAGCGAACCGTGTCGGCGCAGTTCGAGCCAACGGGTGAGCCACCACAAGAGACCGAGCGCGATCAAGGTTGCCGCAAGAGCTCCCTCGACCCCCAAGGCGGTGATGGCCGAGGTGCCGCCGAAGCGCGGTAGCCCGTTCCAGAAGGGGCATATGCGCAGTCGCGACCAGCGAGCCCAGGATGAAGGTCGCCAAGGCGATCACCATGCGCGTGCTGCCGCCGCCCACGGTGAAGAGGGTCCCCGACCCACAGCCGCCAGCCAGCTGCATCCCGAAGCCGAAGGCTGCCGCCCCGATGGCGGCGGAAATGCCGAAAGGGAAGACGAAGCCTCCGGTCGGCAGTCCAAGGGAACGCCCATAGCCGATCAGCGGGTAGGAAATCAGGATGACGGCGGCGATCAGCAGGAACTGCGCGCGTAATCCCGCACCGCGCCGCTCGCGCGCCATGCGCCGCCAAGCCGCGGTGAAGCCAAAGGCGGCGTGATAGAGCGCCAAGCCTCCCAGTGCGCCCAGCAGCACGGCGCCGGCCAGCCGAAGCCCGCCGGCATTCCAGGCAAGGCCGGCGACCGCCAAGATTCCCAGTCCTGCGGCCAACAGGACCGGGTTTTGCGGTTGCGGCCGAGGCCCATCGATTGCAATGCTGCTCATGCCTCGCTTTCTACGCTTTTTGCGGCCTTTGAAGGGTCACGACGCGGTGAAAGGACGCGCCGAGCCATCACCCCTGCTCACAAAGGCTTGTGGTAGCCCAAGCAATTCTTGACGCCGTGCCGTAAAGATCCGTGATAGTGAGCGTTTGGCAGCGTGACGTCGTATCATAAGGGCAGGCGCTTGCCGCCGCCTAACCCAGCAGGACGATAGACGGTCGATGTCCTCTAGCACCGCCACCTCAACGGACCAGGCGCGTCCGCGCGATCCTCGCCTCGACTTCTTCCGCGGGCTGGGGATGTTCATCATCTATCTGGCGCATACGCCCAACAACGTCTGGACGCTGTGGATTCCGGCCCGCTTCGGCTTTTCCGACGCCACCGAGATTTTCGTGTTCTGCTCGGGCGTAGCCTCCTCCATTGCTTTCTTCCGGGTCTTCGACCGGCAGGGTTGGTGGCTGGGCACGGCCAGGGTCGGCTATCGTATCTGGCAGGTCTATTGGGCCCATATCGGCCTGTTCATCGCCATAGCCGCCTTGCTGGCCAGCGTCGACAGCCTCGGCGACTACGGCACGCACTACAAGAATTCCCTCGGAATCACGGCCTTCTTCAAGGACCCGGCGACCTTGCTGCCGGCCTACTTGACGCTGACCTACGTGCCCAACTACTTCGACATCCTGCCGATGTATCTGGTGATCCTGGCGCTGATGCCGCTGGTGGTCGCCCTGGGCCGGGTCGACCCCAAGGCTGCGATGGCCTTTGTCATCATCACTTGGCTGGTCTCCAGCTTTGGCTACTTGGACCTCCCCGGCGAGCCTTGGTCGGACCGCACCTGGTACTTCAATCCCTTCTCTTGGCAGCTGGTCTTCTATACCGGGTTCGCCGTCGGCTTAGGCTGGATCAAGCCGCCCAAGGCGACCCCAGGCCTGGTTGTGGGCTGCATCGTCTTCCTGGTGCTGACGGTACCCCTTGCCTGGTACCGGGCCCGCTATTTCATCGAGTTCCTGCCGATTATGGACTGGTGGAAGGATCTCCAACCACTGCGCGACAAGACCCACTTCGGCATTCTGCGCTACCTGCATTTCCTGGCATTGGCCTATCTGGCTTGGATCGCGGCCGGCGAGAACGGGCATCGACTGATGGCGATCAAGCGCTTGCGCCCCTTGATCGACGTGGTGCGCAAGGTCGGCCAGCAGTCGCTGGCGGTCTTCCTGCTGTCGATGTTCCTGGCACGCGCGGCCGGCATGATGTTGGACTGGCTGGGCCGCACGCACTTGACCTGGGCGCTGGTGAACCTGACGGGCTTCGTGATCCTGGCGCTCGCCGCCTATGCGGTGGCCTGGTTCAAGGCGACACCCTGGAAGCGTCCAGCCGTGGCGCCGGCACGGCCTGCCGCGTCGGCCCTCGGCGGTGGCCAGCAGCCCCGACCCTTGCCTACCAAGCCAGAGCACTGAAGGCCTGATCCTAGTCCTCACCCTGACTTGCTGCTATGGGGAGAGAGGCTGACGGGAGAAGGGCGCTTGGACCGCATTACCTTGGACATCCTCTCGGGCAAGGCTGGCGGCGACCGTCGATGAGATGGGCGCGGTGCTGGCGCGCACCTCGATGAGCCCGGTGATCTACGAGATCCTCGACTTCGCCTGCGGTCTCTGCGACGCCGACGGGTCCCTTATCGCCCAGGGCAACGGGATCACGCTCTTCACCGGCACCTTCTCCGAGCAGGTCCGCCACTTGATTACCAAGCAGGGTGCGCGCCTGGCGCCGGGCGAGGTCTATGTCTCGAACCAGCCCTATGACGGCGGCACGCATGCCTGCGACGTCGCCATCATGCGCCCGGTCTTCCTGGCCGACGGCAGCCTCCTGGCCTTTGCGGTGGCGGTGGCGCACTGGCTGGACGTCGGCGGCGCCAAGCCTGGCAGCCTGCCGCCGGACGCCACCGAGGTCTTTCAAGAGGGCCTGCGTCTGCCTTGCATCCACCTTTGCCGCGACAACGAGGTCGAGCCGGACCTGCTGGACGTTCTCAGCGCCAACCTGCGTTTCCCCGAAATGGCAATCGGCGACCTCAACGCCGAGCTGGCGGCCACCAGGATCGCCGAACGCCGACTGATCGAGGCGGCCGAGCGCTATGGCGCCGAGACTCTGCGCAGCGCCTTCCGGCACATCATTGAGCGCGATGCGGCCGCCAGCCGACGGGCCGTCGCCGCTTTGCCGGACGGGGGTCTACGAGGCCGAGGACTGGATCGACGGCGACGGCGTCAGCGAAGAAAAGATCCCGGTCAAGCTAAGGGTCACCATTGCCGGCGAGGCGATGACCTTCGACTATTCAGGCAGCGCTGCGGCCCGGCGCGCGCCGATCAACTGCACCCGCGGTGCCCTGCTGTCAGCGGTAAAGACGGTATTCAAGGCCTTGGTCGATCCACAGGCGCCGGCAAACGACGGCTGGTTCGCCCCGCTGGAGGTCGTGGCGCCGCCGGGGACGGTCTTTACCGCCGAGGCGCCCTCTCCGGTCGGTTGGTACTACGAGGGCTCCGCCCAAGCCTCGGAACTGGCGTGGAAGGCGCTCGCCCCCTTGGCACCGGAGCGCTTCAGCGCCGGCAGCTACATGAGTCTCACCGTGGCCTATCTCTGTGGCCGGGGCGGGGAGGGGCACCAAGCCTATGTCCACATCGAGCCGGCGCACGGGGGCTGGGGCGCCAGCCGCGAGAGCGACGGCGCCAGCGGTCTGATCGCGCTGACCGACGGCGACACCTACAACTATGCCTGCGAGGTCATCGAGGCCAAGTTCCCGCTGCGGCTCATGCGCTATGCCCTCAACACCGAGGCCGGCGGCGGTGCCGGACGCAAGCGCGGTGGCTTCGGCCTCATTCGCGAGTACGAGATTCTGGAAGGCGGCAACTTCCTCTACTGCAGCGTGGGACGTTCGGAAACCCGGCCCTGGGGGCTCGATGGCGGTGAGGCCGGAAGCTGCAACCGGATCGAAATCCAGCGCGAGGGGGAGGTGATGGCCTTTGCGCGCAGCCCCCATGTCGAGCTGCGGCCGGGCGACCGCGTGCGCGTGATCACCGGCAACGGCGGCGGCTACGGCCCGCCGGGCGAGCGGCCGCCAGCCGAGGTCGAGGCCGACCTTGCCGCCGGCTACCTGACGGAGGCACAAGCGGCCGCCTACCGAGGGGAGCCCGCCGCTTGATCCGCCTGGCGACCGACGTCGGCGGCACCTTCACCGATCTGGTGGCCTACGACGAGGCCACCGGCCGCCTGGTGACCGCCAAGACCTTGACCACGCCGCAGGACCCGAGCCTGGGCGTCTTGAAGGCCATCGACGAGAGCGGGGTCGAGGCCGAGGCCGTTTCCTTCCTGGTGCATGGCGGCACCACCGTCATCAATGCGCTGACCGAGCGCAAGGGCGCCAAGACGGCCTTCATCACCACTGCTGGCTTTCGCGACGTGCTGGAGATCGGTCGCGGCAACCGCCCGGACCTCTACAATCTTCGCTTCCGATCGCCCGAGGCTTTCGTCCCCCGCCGGCTGCGCTTCGAGGTGCGCGAGCGCGTCAGCTGGAGTGGCGAGGTACTGGAGCCGCTGGACGAAGCAGCTGTGGGCGAGATCGTGGCCCGCTGCCGTGCTGCCGAGGTCGAGGCCATCGCCATCGCCTTCCTCAACAGCTATGCCGCGCCGGAGCACGAAGCCCGCTGTGCGACGCTGGTGCGCGGCCTCTGGCCGGAGGTCGCCGTGACCGCCTCGCACGAATTGACCCGGGCCTGGCGCGAGTACGAGCGCAGCAACACCGCGGCGATGAACGCCTACGTGCAGCCGGTTATGGCGCGCTATCTGGGACACCTGGGCAATGCTCTGGAGGGCAGGGGCTTCCGGCGGCCTTTCCTGGCGATGCTGTCGAACGGCGGCTCGGCCGATTTCGACTGGGTCGCGCGCCAGCCCTTGCAGATGGTGGAATCGGGCCCGGCCGGCGGCCTCTGCGGGGCCGCCGCCGTCGGTGAGGCGGCCGGTCTCCGCGAGCTGATCGCGCTCGACATCGGCGGCACCACGGCCAAGTGCTCCTTGATCCAAGGGGGCGAGCCCAAGGTCGACACCCGCTATAGCCTGGAGCGCAGCCGGCTGAACCCCGGCTATCCCATGCTGCTGCCGGTCGTCGACATCGTCGAGATCGGTGCCGGTGGCGGATCTCTCGCCAAGATTGGCGCCAACGACGTCCTGCAAGTGGGGCCGGAGAGTGCGGGCGCCGATCCGGGGCCCGCCTGCTACGGCCTTGGCGGCAAGGGCGCCACGGTGACCGACGCCAAGCTCATCACCGGCGTGCTCGATCCCGAGCGATTTGCCGGAGGCAGCATGGCGCTCGATCCCGATGCCGCCAGAGCAGCGCTGCGGCCGCTGGCCGAGAGCATGGCTGTCGGCATCGAAGCGGCTGCCCTGGCCATCATCCGCGTTGCCGAGGCGAACATGATCAATGCCCTGCAGCTGGTCTCGGTACAGCGCGGCCACGATCCGAGGGACTTTGCCCTGCTTGTCAGCGGCGGGGGAGGGGCCATGCACGGCGCGGCACTCGCCAGAGAGCTGGGTGCCCGCGAGCTCCTGGTGCCGCCCGATGCGGGCATCTTCTCGGCCTGGGGCATGCTGGCCACCACACCGCGTCTGGATCAGGAGCGCGCACGCAGGGGACCGTTGGACGACGCTACCTTGGCCGAGACCAGTCATACCTTCCAAGAGATGATCGCTGAGGCCGAAGCGCACTTCGCCTCCTTCGCGCCCGACGCGGCTGTCCGCCATCAACGGGCGCTCGACCTGCGCTATCTTGGACAGGAGCACAGCGTCACCTTGGCGATCGAACCTGACGCGCCTGCCGGCACGGTCCGCCCGGCGTTCGACGAGGCTCATCGCCGCGCCTACACCTTCGCGCTCGAGGAAAGTTCGGCCGAGCTCGTCGCGCTGCGCCTGTCCAGCCGCCTCGACTGGCCGACGCTGCGACCGCGGCCGCTTGACCAGGCTAGCTTGCCGGACAGGGCCGAGCCACGTTCATTCCGGCGTCTGGTCTTGGAGGAGGGTGTGTTCGAGGAATGCCCAGTCTATCTGCGCTCTGGTCTGCCGTTGGATCGGCAGATCCCCGGGCCCTGCCTAGTCGAGGAAGAAACCACGACGACCCTGGTCCTACCAGGCCAAGCTCTGCGACGTGACCGCCTGGACTTGCTCTATGTCTCCGCCGCGTCAGGCGGAGAGGGCTAGACCAGAGTCACTTCGAATGAGTAAAGCCCGGCGCCTCCGCCGGGGATGGTGACGCCGGAGGTGAGATCCAAGGTGTCCGTACCGGTGCCGGCGTCATAGTAGTAGCCGGTGAAATCCGCCTGGTTCGTCACCACGAAGGTATCGTCCCCTTCGCCGCCAAAGAGGGAGTCGCTGCCCTCGCCGCCATAGAGCTTGTCGGCGCCCAAGCCACCGAAGAGCGCTCCATCATTGCCGCTGCCGCCCAAGAGCGTATCCGCGCCTAAGCCGCCCCGCAAGAAGCTGTCTTCGCCGCTACCACCGGCGAGGATGTCGTCGCCGTCGTACCCACCGAGGGAGCTGTCGTTCCCGTCGCCCCCGTCGAGAACGTCCGATCCCAAGCCCCCGAAGAAGAAGGCATCGTCGTCCACTCCACCATAGAGCCGATCGTCCCCGGTGCCACCGTCGAAATCTTGGTCGATCCCACTGCCTCCAAAGAGGCTGTCGGCACCGGATCCGCCGAAGAAGGAGAGGTCCTCGCCGCTGCCGCCCAGCAGACTGTCGCCGCCATCCTGACCGAAAAAGGAGATATCGTTCCCCGCATCGCCAGTGAGTTGGTCTGCCCCGTCTCCGCCAAAGAATTGCAGGTCGTGTCCGTTATCCCCGGACAGCCTATCGTCGCCGCTGCCACCGGCGAACTGATTGTCTTGGCCGTCACCGCCGTAGAGGCTGTCTGCTCCGTCGGCGCCGTCGAAGGCAACGTCACTACCGCTTCCGCCGTAGAGCAGGTCGTTTCCCAGTTGACCCCTTAGCCTGACATCGTCGCCTTCGTCGCCGTAGATGGCATCGTCTCCATCTCCGCCCTCCAGTTCGGTGTCGGCCCCGTCGCCACCGAAGAGGGTATCGGCACCTGCGTCTCCGTAGAAGCGGCCATCGCTGCCACTGCCGCCGAACAGCCAGTCGTCTCCCGTACTGCCCCGATGGTAGCTGTCGGCGCCGCTGTCACCGGAGAGGCTGTCGTTGTCATCGTTCCCGAAAAAACGGCTATCGTCCCCATCACCGCCAAAGAGGGCATCGGCTCCGGTGTCACCAACGAAGCTGCGATCGTTGCCGCTGTCGGCAAAGAGACTGTCGTCGCCTTCATCCCCGAAGAAGAAGCTCTCGACCCCACTGCCGCCGTAAAGGGTGTCGGCGCCTGAGTCACCGCTGAACTGGCTCTCGTTGCCGGCGCCGGCAGACAGTAGGTCATCGCCGCTATCACCAGAGAAGAAGCGATCGTTTCCCTCGCCTCCATAGAGAGAATCGTTCCCGTCGTCCCCTTCGAACTGGCTGTCGTTACCTGCACCGCCGATGAGGTGGTCGTCTCCGTCGTTGCCTGCGAGACGTGTGTCGTCTCCGTCATCGCCATAGTGCGTGTCAGCGCCTGATCCTCCATAGAGGAACTTGTCGGCGCCACTGCCGCCGAAGAGGCTATCGTCTCCGTCTCCGCCGTAGAAGTAGCTGTCACGGCCGCTGCCGCCGAAGAGACTATCGAGGCCACTGCCGGCGAAAAGGCGCGTCTCATCACCGTCGTCTCCGTAGAGTCGGTCGTTACCCGTGGCACCGTAGAGGCGCGTGTCCCGTCCGCTGCCGCCGAAGATCCTGTCGTCACCGGTGGCGCCGTAGAACAGGCTGTCCAGCCCGCTGTCGCCGGATAGCGTGTCGTTGTCGTTGCCACCGAAGAACTGGCGGTCGTCGCCGTCGCCTCCGTAGAGCTTGTCGCTGGCGGCGCGGCCGAAGAACTGGGAATCGGCGCCTGACGCGCCATACATGCGGTCGATACCGCCACCGCCGAAGAAAGTGGCATCATTGCCGCTGCCTCCGTAGATCGTGTCACCCTTGCCCTCGCCATAGAAATAGAGATCGATCCCGGCTCCGCCGAACATGACGTCACTGCCGGCACCACCGAAGAAGTAAAGATCAGTCCCGCCGCCGGCGTCGATGCTGTCGCTGCCGGTGTCGCCATAGAAGAAGAGATCGGCGCCCAGACCGCCGTAGAGGGTGTCGCTGCCGCCTTCGCCCTTGACCGCGATGTCGCTGCCATCCCCGCCGAAGAGGGTATCATTCGCCCGCTCGCCCAGCAGTGCCGTGTCCGCGCCATCGCCGCCGTAGATCACATCGTCGCTGGCTCCCCCGTCAAGAGACACGTCGGCCGCCGCTGCCACCGTAGAGCCTGTCCAGGCCGGCACTGCCGTAGAGCTGGCGATCGGAACCGCTGCCGCCGCTCAGCCTGTCGTCGCCGATCCGTCCGAGAAGAGCAACATCGCTGCCGTCATCGCCGCTGATCGTGTCCGCGCCGGTGTCGCCGAAGAGCCTGCTATCGTCCCCGCCACCGCCGAAAAGCGAGTCCTGGCCGCTTCCCCCATCCAGCACGAAGTCCTCGCCACTGCCGCCCGACAGGGTATCGTCGCCGTCAGCCCCGAAGAGGCTGTCGACCCCGCTCAGCCCATAGAGCGTGTCTTTGTCACCGTAGCCTAGGATCGTGTCGACGTCTTCGGACCCAGAAAGGGTGTCCGGTCCCTCTGTTCCTGGAATGAACATGCTGTCCCCCGAACTTGTGGCTGCTGACCTGAATCCGCTGATCACACCGTCGCAGCTGCTAGCATCCGCCGGCCATCAGCGCTGTGAGCAAACGAACCTCTTCACCTTAGGTGCATAAACTATAGACATATTGGCACCATGAGTTCTTAGAAGCACCCTGACCAAAAGAATAGTGTAGCCTAATCGAAAGAACAGGTGCGTCTCCAACACTGCCGGGAGATGGAGCAAGGGAGATAGAACCACGTCATGAGTCGAAGATGCTATTCGGCCGAGCCGATTTACTTCTCAGTCAGGTCGAAAAAGAAGGATGCGAACCTCTCACTGTTCGAATTATGGTGGCTAACTGGTCCTCCGCTGCCAGCAAATGTAACGCCCGCTACACGGTGACCTCGATGTCGACCAGCGTGCCACTGCCGGGGAGGGTGACGCCGGCGCCGAGCACGAGGGTGTCGGTTCCGCTGCCGCCGTCGTAGCGGTAGTTGGCGAGGTCGGCCTGGTTGGCCACGTAGAAGACATCGTCCCCACTGCCGCCGTAGAGGCTGTCGTCGCCGGAGCCACCGATCAAGCTATCAGCACCGTCGTCACCGAAGAGCGTGTCGTTGCCGTCGCCACCGTCGATGCTGTCGGCGCCTTCGCCGCCGTAGAAGAATATGTCGTCGCCGTTGCCGCCAAAGAGCCTATCTGCGCCGGAACCGCCGTAGAAGAAAGAGTCGCCTCCGTCATCGCCGTAGAGCCCGTCTTCACCTTCCCCACCATAGAAGCGGACGTCCCCCCCGGCACCGCCGAAGAGCGAATCCGCGCTGGAGCCGCCGAAGAATGTTCCATCTTCGCCACTGCCTCCATTGAGGACATCGGTCCCGGAACCGCCCTGGAAAAGGCTATCGAACCCGGTATCGCCAAACAGAGTGTCTACCCCGGATGCTCCACCCAAGTTGAAGTCATTTCCACTCCCGCCGTAAAGCTCGTCATCGCCGTCGGCGCCAAAGAAATTCCGGTCGACCCCACTTCCACCGAAGATCTGGTCATCGCCTTCGGCTCCGAAGAAGCTCAAGTCGTCTCCCCGGCCACCAAAGAGAGTATCCACACCGGAGCCGCCGAAGAATCGCCCATCATTACCATCATCTCCGGAGATACTGTCATCCCCTGTAGAACCCTCGACCGTTCCATCAACCCCTGAACCGCCGTAGATCTTGTCGTCTCCGGCGTCACCATTAAGGTAAAAGTCCTTTCCGCTCCCTCCAAAAATCAAATCCGCACCGAAGGCGCCGTAGAAGTTAGTGTCGTTTCCTTCACCGCCGAGAAGAACGTCCATGCCAGATCCACCTGAGAGCACGGCATCCGCGCCGCTGCCACCCACCAGAGTGTCATCCCCGGACCCGCCGACCAAAAAGACATCATCCCCGGATCCACCATAGAGGCTGTCATCGCCTTCATCGCCGATAAGCTGCACGTCTTGACCGTCGCCGCTATAGATCGTGTCCGCACCCGAGCCGCCGTAGAAAGCAGCATCGTTTCCACTATCCCCGAAAAGGCTGTCGACACCGGAGCCACCATAGAACAGAGCATCGCCGCCGCTCCCCCCATGAAGCTGGTCGTTTCCACTTCCGCCGATGAAAGTGGTGTCATCGCCGTCCCCTCCGTAAAGCGCATCGTGACCCGAACTGCCTACGAACGAAAGGTCCTCTCCACTGTCGCCGGACAGCGTGTCGTTGCCGTCTCCACCCCAGAAGACTGTCTCGTCGCCACTGCCGCCATACATGCGGTCGGCACCATCGCTCCCTACGAACGTACTTTCGTTCCCTTGACCTCCGATAAGAGTGTCGTCGCCAGTTGATCCAAAGAACCCGAACTCCCTTCCGTCGCCGCCGTCCAACACATCGTCACCGGATCCCCCGTAGAAACTGGCATCATCCCCACTGCCACCGAAGAGGCGATCGGCGCCAACATCGCCCTGGAAACCGGAGTCGTTCCCGCTACCACCGAAGAGGCTGTCGTCGCCTGTGTTACCCGCGATGTTCAGGTCATCACCTTCCTCTGCCAAAATACGATCTGCACCGTCATTTCCCCTCATGCCGTTGTCGTTACCGGATCCCACCGCAATATAGTCATCGCCCGATCCGGCGAGTATGTCGACATCGTTACCGCCGCCGCCGAAAATGCTGTCTTTTCCAGAGCCACCGAAAAGGAGGCCATCGCCGTCGGCGCCGCCGAAGATCGTGTCGTCCCCACTCTCGCCGTAGAGGCGATAGTCCGTTCCGGATGCACCATCGAGCGTGTCGGCCCCGGAACCGCCAAAGAAGGAATTGTCGCTTCCGCTTCCGCCGAAAAGACTGTCGTCTCCACCGTCGCCGTGGAAATTGCTGTCCGCCCCATCGCCGCCATCGAGAACATCCGCCCCGGAGCCTCCGTAGAATCCGGTGTCCGCTCCGCTGCCGGCAGACATCTGGTCAGTGCCGGAACCACCATAGAAGTAGCTGTCGCCACCGCTACCACCGTATAGGCTGTCATCTCCGTCACGCCCTCTAAAGAAGCGATCGCTCCCGCTGCCGCCAAAGAGACTATCACTTCCGGACCCGCCGAAGACGTCTTCGTCGTCGCCATCGCCCGCCATAGATACTGTCATTCCCACTGTCGCCTTCAAGAACATCGTCAGCAGCACTGCCTGCAAAGATACCGTCAGAGCCCAACCCGCCGTAGAAGAAATCGTCGCTTCCGCTGCCGCCGAAAAGACTGTCGTCCCCTTCACCTCCGGCAAAGGAGGTATCGTTTCCGGCATCTCCGCTGAGAGAGTCAGACCCCGATCCACCGTAGAAGGAGAAATCAACGTCCTGGCCGCCAAACAGCCGGTCGTTTCCGTCACCGCCAAAGAATTGAGCATCGAAGCCGCGCGCCCCGTAGAGCAAGTCTTCACCGGATCCGCCGGTCAGCCTATCGCCACCGTCGTCCCCGAAGAGTTCGTCATTGCCGTCACCACCGTCGAGAAAATCCTTCCCGCTTTCGCCGCGCAGCGAGACGTCGTTTCCACCACCACCGTAGACCGAGTCCGAACCGGATCCGCCGTAGAGGTAAGTGTCGCTACCGCTGCCGCCGAAAAGGCGGTCGTCATCGTCACCGCCGTTCAGTTCTTGGTCGTCGCCGTCACCGCCATGGAGGACGTCCTGCCCTGTTTCCCCGCGTAGGAAGATGTCGTTTCCGCTGTCACCATAGACCGTGTCAGCGCCAGCGCCACCGTAGAGGAGAGCTATCGTCCCCGCTGCCTCCGAAGAGGGAGTCGTCACCGTAGTCTCCCAGCAAATACCGGTCGTCGCCGTCATCGCCCTGTAGCGTATCGCTACCATCTCTGCCGAGCAGGCGGGCATCGCTGCCACTTCCGCCGAACAGGCGGTCTACACCGCTATTGCCGGCGAGGAGGGTCTCGCTGCCGCTACCACCGTAGAGGTAGTCGTCGCCAGCGTTGCCATAGAGGTAACTATCATCGCCAAGGCCTCCGAAGACATGGTCGGCGCCCGATCCGCCTGAGAATCGATAGTCACTGCCGCTGCCGCCCTGGAGGCTATCGTCTCCGTCGCTGCCCGTAGAGGAGTGAGTCGCTGCCGCTGCCACCGAAGAGGGCTGTCGTTCCCCTCATCGCCAAACAGGTGTGTGTCGTCTCCCTGGTCACCGTAGAGCCTATCGTTCTCACCTCCGCCGTTAAGATAGGAGTCGCCACCACTGCCGCCAAAGAGGCTGTCGTCACCGGACCCGCCGTTTAGACGGTAGTCATTGCCACTACCACCGAACAGGCTGTCGTTTCCCCGGGCCACCAAAAAGGGATGAATCATTCCCGAAGCCCCCGAACAGGCCGTCGTCGTCGTTGCCGCCAAAGAGGGAATAGTCATTGCCGCTGCCACCGGAGAGGCTGTCGTCACCGTCTTCGCCGAGGATGACGGCGTCAGAGTCACTGCCTCCGAAAAGACTGTCGGCGCCCTCTTCACCCTTCAGGGTTCTGTCTTTCCCACCACCGCCGTAGAGGCTGTCGGCACCGGTTCCGCCATAGAGACTGAAGTCGCTGCTGCTGCCGCCGTAGAGGCGGTCGTCACCGTCACCGCCGAAGAGGCTTTGATCGGCGCCCGTATCGCCGAAGAGACTGTCGTCGCCGGCACGACCTTCGAGGCCGTAGTCGTTGCCGCTGCCACCATAGAGGCTGTCGGCACCAGAGCCACCGAAGAAGTTACGATCGGCGCCACTGCCGCCGTAGAGGCGGTCGGCGCCCGAACCACCGTCGAACGTCTTATCGGCTCCACCATCACCGAAGAGAGCATCTTCGCCTAGCCCGCCGCCGAGTCCGAAGTCTTCGCCATTGCCGCCGGCAAGATGATCGTCGCCAGTGCCACCGGCTAGGCTGGTGTCGGCACCGTCACCGCCGAAGAGGCTGTCGCGCCCGGAGCCGCCGTAGAGGAGCGCGTCGCCGCCACTGTCGCCCGAAAGACTGTCGTCACCTTCACCGCCAAAGAGCTTGGCGTCACTGCCGGAACCGCCAAAGACGCGGTCATTGCCGTCATCTCCGGCAAATTGAATGTCGCCTCCATTGTCCCCGTAGAGGGCGTCATCACCGCTTCCACCGTAGAGGTTGAAGTCGGCGTCGTCGCCGCCGAAGATGCTGTCCGCTCCGTCATTGCCAAAGAAGGAAGCGTCGCCTCCGTCGCCGCCGGCCAGGCTGTCATCCCCCGACCCACCGAAGAGATAGACATCCGCGCCGCTGCCACCGGATAGGCTGTCCCCGCCCGACCCACCGAAGAGCGATCTATCCTCGCCGCTGCCGCCGGATAGGCTATCGTTACCCTCTTGGCCGAACAGGTTGGCGTCGTCGCCATCCCCTCCGTCAAGGCTGTCATCGCCCAGGCGGCCGAAGTGAAGGTAGTCGTCGCCGTCACCACCATAGATGCTGTCGTTGCCGCTGTCTCCATAGAGCTCATAGTCGATGGCGGCGCCGCCGAAAATGCCGTCGTCTCCGGAGCCTCCGTAGAGATAGGCGTCGCCGTCATCGCCGCCCTCTATCCTGTCATCACCGTCCTCCCCGCGGAGGTAGCTGTCGCCACCCCCACCACCGTAGAGGCTGTCGGCTTGGGTCCCGCCGTAGAACTGCCGATCATTGTCGTTGCCACCGTAGAGGCTGTCGGCTCCGGACCCGCCGAAAAAGCTGCGGTCCGCCCCCAAACTGCCAAGCAGTCGGTCGTCGCCTTGCCCACCGTAGAAGCGGCTGTCGTTACCCAAGCCACCGTTCAGGTTGTCAGCCCCGGATCCACCATAGAAATTGATGTCCTCGCCGCCATCGCCATAGAGACCATCGGCGCCGGTGGCACCGAAGAAGCTGCGGTCCGCTCCTGCGCCGGCTAGGATGAAGTCGTCTCCCTCTTCGCCATAGAAATAGCGTTCCTCACCATCCTCGCCGAGAAGAACGTCGCCGCCTTGGCCGCCGTAGAAATAGCTCTCGTCACCACTGCCGCCGAACAGGGCGTCGGGGTCCGCTCCACCGTAGAATCCGCGCTCGGCACCGCTGCCGCCGTAAAGGAGGTCGACGCCATCGCCGCCCCTGAACTGACGTTCGGTACCAAGGCCACCGGACAGCTCGTCATCACCCGTTCCACCGTAGAAGCGGCTGTCGTCGCCGAGCCCGGCGTAGAGCAGATCCGCACCGGACTCACCGTAGAAATCACTTTCCGCCCCGCTGCCGCCGAAGATCTCATCGGCGCCCGAGCCTCCGAAGAACTGCCGGTCGTCACCGGAGCCCGCCACCAGGCTGTCGTCGTCGCCACCGCCCTGCAGGGCGCGATCATCGCCGTCGCCACCGAAGATCCGGTCGTCGCCGGCGTCCCCCAGCAGGTGGGTGTCGCCGCCGGCCCCGCCGAAAATCCGGTCCGTGTTGCTGCCACCCGACAGGCTTATATCGGCGCCCGCATCGCCGTAGGCCCGATCGGTGCCACTGCCACCGTAGAAGAGAGAATCCTGGCCATCCGCGCCGAAAATTCGGTCGTTTCCGGTTCCTCCATAGAAGGAGAGGTCGTCGCCGTCGCCACCCCGTAGCGTGTCGTTGCCGCCGCCACCAAAGAAGCGGCTGTCGGAGCCGGTGCCCCCATAAATGCGGTCGGTGTCGTTGCGGCCGTAGAAGGCGCGATCGGCACCATCTGCGCCATAGAGCCGATCCTGACCGCCGCCACCGTCGAGGAAGGCATCGTCGCCGCTGCCTCCATAGAGTGTGTCTCGTTTTCCCCTCGCCGTCGATGACGGAGTCCGCGCCGCTGCCGCCGAACGCCGTGTCGTCACCCGCGCCGCCGTAGAGCGCAACGTCGTCGCCTTCGCCTCCTTCCAGCCGGTCATTGCCGGTGCCACCGAAGAGCGAGGCGTCCTCGCCGGCCCCACCATAGAGCCTGTCGTTGCTGCCCTGACCATAGAAGCCACGGTCGTCGCCGGCATCGCCGAAGATCCGGTCATTGGCCCTGCCGCCGTCGAGCGAGACATCCGCACCATCGCCGCCGTAGATCAAATCGGCATTGTTGCCGCCGTAAAGCCCCCTGTCGTTCCCGCTGTCCCCCTTCAGGGTGTCGAGCCCGGCGCTGCCGTAGAAGAGGCTGTCCGCCCCGCTGCCGCCGTAGATCCTGTCGTCCGCAGCCCCGCCGTCCAGCGTGGCGTCCGCGCCGTCGCCGCCGTAGAGGGCGTCCATTCTGGAGCGGCCGAGCAGGCGGCGGTCGTCACCCGATCCCCCTTCGATCAGGTCGCGCCCGCTGTCGCCGCGCAGCAGCAGGTCGTCGCCGCTGCCTCCCAGCAACGTGTCGTCGCCGCTGCCCCCGTCTATGCTGTCGGCCCCGCTGGCGCCGTAAAGGGTGTCCTTGTCTCCGTACCCGAGGATGGTGTCGGTGTCGTCGGTCCCGAACAGAGTGTCCGGACCTTCAGTTCCCACTATGAGCATATTTCCCCGAGCCTCCGCTACACAGTGAAGTCGATATCGACCAGTGCGCCGCCGCCCGGAAGGGTGACGCCGCCGCTGAGCACCAGGGTGTCGCTGCCTGATCCACCGTCGTAGAGGTAGTTGGTGAAGTCCGCCTGGTTGGCGACGTAGAAGGTATCATCGCCGCTGCCGCCGAAGAGGCTGTCGTAGCCGGCACCCCCATAGAAGACGTCGGCACCGTCGTCGCCGAACAGGGTATCGTTGCCGTCCCCACCATAGAGGAGGTCGTCCCCCGTACCACCAGAGAAGGAGATATCGTCGCCGCTGCCGCCGAAGAGCGTGTCTTCGCCGTCACCCCCGAAGAAGGAGGTGTCCGAACCGCTGCCGCCGAAGAGCGCGTCGTCGCCGAGGTCACCGGTGAAACGCAGGTCGTTTCCGTCCTCGCCGAGAAGGCTGTCGTCTCCGGTTCCACCGATGAGGCGAAGGTCAATCCCGCTGCCTCCGTAGATGTCATCCGCTCCGGAACCGCCGAAGAGATAGGCGTCCGCACCGCTGCCGCCTGCCAGGCGGTCATCGCCATTATCGCCTGCGAGCGTAAAGTCACCGCCATCGCCGCCGAAGAGGCTGTCGGCGCCGGAGTTACCGCCGAAGCTGTAGTCCCGCCCACTGCCGCCGTAGAGGGTGTCGGCCCCCGACCCGCCGCGGAGCCCTCTGTCTCCTCCATCGCCACCGTAGATCAGATCGTCGCCGTCGTCGCCGAAGTGGAAGAGGTCGTCTCCATCACCCCCGAACAGACTATCGTCTCCGTCATCCCCGCCGAGATAGCGGTCGCCCCCGTTCTCGCCGGAAATCGTGTCTGCCCCTGCGCCGCCGTAGAAACTCAGGTCAACCCCTTCGCCGCCGAAGAAGCTGTCGTCGCCGTCGTCGCCAAAGAACCTGTAGTCGTTGTCCGCGCCGCCGAAGAAGCCGTCCTTGCCGTCCCCACCATAGAGGCTGAAATCGTTCTGCTCGTCGCCATAGATCAAGTCGGCGCCCGAGCCACCATAGAAAAGTTGGTCCCTGTCTCTACCGCCCGATAGCGTGTCGTCGCCCTTGCCACCAAAGAAGGCACGGTCCTCCTCGCCTCCGCCGTAAAGGCGATCGTTTCCGGATCCTCCTTCAAACTGACTATCACTTCCTCGGACACCAAACAGTCTATCGGCGCCCGATCCGCCCAGGAAGGTGGCGTCATCCCCGCTGCCCCCGAAGAGACTGTCATCGCCGTCATCACCGGAAAAGCTGCTGTCGACCCCGGTGCCGCCGTAGAGACTGTCCGCGCCCGACCCGCCGAAGAACTGATGGTCTCCGCCGCTGGCGCCAACCAGCCTGTCGGCGCCCGACCCACCGTAGAAGAGGTAGTCATCACCGGTACCACCGAAGAGCAAGTCATCTCCGGCATCGCCATTCAGGTCGATATCGATGCCGCTCTCGCCTGAGATGGTATCGTTGCCTTCACCACCGTAGTGCTTAAAGTCGTTGCCATCACCGCCGGCTATGGTGTCGGCACCAAGGCCTCCATAGAAATAGCGATCTCCACCTGCGCCGCCAAAGAGGCTGTCGTCGCCGTCGTCGCCATTTAGGCTGGTGTCGCTGCCATCGCCACCGTAGAGGATATCGGCGTCCGCACCGCCGAAGAACCTCGCATCACTCCCACTTCCTCCAAAGAGGCTATCGGCGCCGGATCGAGCGTTGAATCCCGTGTCCACACCGCTACCACCGACAAGGCTGTCGTCGCCGTCACCGCCAAAGAAGTTGGAGTCATCGCCGTTTCCGCCAAAGAGGCTGTCTGAACCCGATCCGCCCCGGAAGAGGGAATCACTTCCGTCGTCACCGTAGACCCTGTCATCGCCATCGGAACCGTACAGCCCGCGGTCCTCCCCGTAACCGCCGAACAGGCTGTCGTCTCCACTGCCACCGTAGAAAAAGCTGTCCGCACCGTCGTCACCGATCAGGCTATCAGCACCGGACCCACCGTAGAAATAGCTATCAGCACCGCTTCCGCCGTAGAGTTTATCGGCACCGTGTGCGCCCGAGAAGGAAACGTCGTCACCGCTCCCTCCATAGAGACCGTCATCACCTTCGCCGCCCAGGAGGGCATTGTCGTCGCCGTCATCTCCGTAGAGCTTGTCAACACCCGAACCGCCTTCGAGTGTCTGGTCATTTCCACTGCCACCGAAGAGGCTATCTGTTCCTGACCCGCCGAAGAACCCTAGATCGGCGCCGCTGCCGCCCATGATGCTGTCGTCACCGTCGTTGCCCTGGAAGGCGATGTCGTCACCGTCGCCGCCATAGATCGCGTCGGCTCCGGGTTTTCCTAGGAAGACGACGTCGCTTCCACTGCCACCGAACAGGCGGTCGGCACCGGAAGCGCCGAAGAAGTTCTCATCTCCGCCACTGCCACCGAAGAGGCTGTCGGCCCCCGACCCTCCGTAGAAGTAGGTGTCGGCACCATCGCCACCATAAATCGAGTCAGATCCGTTCTGACCCAGGAACGAGCGTTCATCTCCACTGCCCCCGATGAGGTGGTCGCTGCCGTCTCCGCCTTCGAAGCGCCGGTCGCTGCCCGACCCACCGTCGAGCGTGTCGTCTTCGGTTTCGCCAAAGAAGGCAGAGTCATCGCCATGTCCGCCGAAGAGCAGGTCTTCACCGGCATCACCGGTGAAGGAGGAATCGTTCCCATCGCCGGCATCGAGCATGTCGATACCTGACCCGCCGAAGAGCCTATAGTCTCCACCGCTACCTCCGTAGAGACTGTCGGCCCCGATGCCACCGAACAGAAGTTCGTCCGCACCGCTACCTCCGAAGATGCTGTCATCGTCTTCCATACCTCGAAACAAGCGATCGTCCCCGTCGCCACCGAAGAGAACATCGGCCCCGTAGTTTCCGTCAAGACGGGCATCCTTGCCACTGCCACCGTAGACTCTATCGTCTCCGTAATCGCCATCGAAATCCGTGTCGTCGCCACTGCCGCCAAACAGAGAGTCGGCGCCTGACGCGCCGAAGAAGCGGCTGTCGTCGCCGTCGTCACCGTAGATGCCGTCATCTCCTGAACCGCTATCGAAGAATGAGTCGTTACCACTCCCTCCGAAAAGGGAGTCGCCCCCAGAACCACCGATGAGCCGGATGTCGTTGCCGCTCCCTCCGGAAAGGCTGTCGTCCCCGTCACCGCCGATAAGGGAGGCATCATCTCCATCATCGCCACTCAGCGAATCCGCTCCCGACCCACCATCGAGAACCTTGTCGCCGCCACTGCCGCCGAACAGGCTGTCGTCGCCTTCGCCACCATAGAGGGCGCCATCGGAGCCACTGTCGGCGAAAAGCCCGTCCTGGCCGGAGCCTCCGCTCAGCTGGTCGCTTCCGTCACCTCCGAACAGGAGATCGTTCCCGGACTCTCCGGCGACAAAGTCCGCGCCGCTGTCGCCGTCTAGCGAGACGTCGTTCCCGCTGCCACCGTAGATCGAATCGGCGCCGGATCCGCCGTAAAGATAGCTGTCGTCGCCACTGCCGCCGCTGAGGTAGTCGTTGTCGTTGCCACCATAAAATTCGCTGTCGCTGCCGTTGCCGCCAAAGAGCCTGTCGGCCTTGTTGCCGCCATATAAGAATGCGTCGTCGCCCTCGCCCCCATAAAGGTGATCATTCGCCTCGTCGCCGTACAGATCGGTGTCATCACCGCTGCCGCCGTACACTCGGTCCGCGCTGTTTCCGCCGTAGAGGAAGGAGGTCGCCGCCACTGCCGCCGTAGAGACTATCGTCGCCATCTTCGCCGAACAGATCGCTATCGTCGCCACTGTCACCGTGAACGCGGTCCGCGCCACTATCGCCGATGAGGAAACTATCATCGCCATCGCCCCCGAAAAGGACGTCGTCGTCATCATCGCCCACCAGATCGGCATCCCTGCCACTGCCACCGTAAAGGCGGTCCGCGCCACTCCCGCCGAAAAGAAACTCGTCATCACCATCGCCGCCGAAAAGGCCGTCGTCTCCATCATCACCATAGAAGTCGTAGTCATCACCGCTGCCTCCCTCCAGCCGGTCGTGATCGGACCCACCGTAGAAGCCCAAGTCGATGCCACTGCCCCCGACCAGACTGTCGTCGCCGGATCCTCCAAAGAGGCTGGTGTCGTCTCCGAAGTCACCGAAGAGGCTGTCGTTTCCATCACCGCCCCGAAGCCGGGCGTCGTCTCCGCTGCCTCCGTCGACAACGTCGACGCCGCTTTCGCCGTAGAGTCTGGAATCCGCACCACTGCCACCAAAGACACTGTCGTCACCTGAATCGCCATAGAGTCTCGCATCGTCTCCCTGCTGGCCGCTTAATGTATCATTTCCGTCCTCACCTTCGAGGTAGCCTTCGTTACCACTTCCGCCCAACACCTGATCGTCACCGGATGCGCCCGACAGGTCGTAGTCGTCACCGCTACCGCCAAAGACAGTGTCGCTACCCGACCCCCCATAGAAGTTGATGTCGTCGCCTGAATCGCCGTAGACCAAATCGGCACCCAGTCCGCCGTCGAAGTAACTGTCGTCGGCATTGCCGCCGAAAAGGCTATCTGCACCGTCATCGCCAAAGAAAGACTTGTCGTCCGCTCCCCCGCCAAAGAGGCTGTCATCGCCGCCGTCGCCGTAGAAACTTTGGTCTGCACCGGCGTCACCATAGAGCCGATCGACGCCGGCGCCACCGTAGAAGTACACGTCGTCACGGTAGCCGCCGAAGAGAGCGTCGTCACCTTCGTTACCAAGGAAGTGGCCGTCACCGCCTGAACCGCCAAACAGAGTATCTTCGCCGGACCCTCCCGAAAATCGCTGATCGCCGCCTCCGCCGCCATAGAGAAGGTCGGCGCCGGATCCGCCGACGAAGGTGTAGTCCTCGCCGCTTCCTCCATAGAGGAGATCCGCACCGGAGCTGCCGTAGAAATAGGAGTCGTCGCCGCTATCACCGAAAATGTGGTCGTCTCCAGCATCCCCGACTAAGCTGGTGTCGCTTCCATTGCCTCCAAAGAGGCTGTCCGCGTCCGCCCCGCCGAAGAGGGCGCCATCGTTGTCATCCCCGCCAAAGAGGCTGTCCGCACCCTCGTCGCCGAAGAGGCCGAAATCCTCTCCGCCGTCGCCGAACAGGCTGTCACTCGCTGAGCCGCCGTATAGGAGACTGTCGTCGCCGTCGTCTCCGGAGAGGTTGTCCGAGCCGCTTCCCCCGAAGAAAAGGTAATCCTTGCCGCTGCTGCCGGAGAGGCTGTCGTCACCGCCGTCGCCGTGCATCTCGAAGTCGTCGCCATCGCCACCATTCAGGCTGTCGTCGTCCGCGCCACCATAGAAGTTGGCGTCGCCGTCCTGACCGCCGGAGAGGCTGTCTGCGCCACTACCGCCGTAGACGGCAAAATCGTCACCCCTGCCGCCCTCGAAATGGTCGGCGCCGGTACCGCCAAAGGCAGAGAAGTCGTAGCCGTCGCCACCATAGATGCGGTCGTCGCTGCTGCCACCAAAGAAGAAGCCATCATTATCTGCATCGCCGAAGAGGCTGTCGGCGCCGGTCGCTCCATAGAAGAAGCGATCGTAACCACTTCCGCCGAAGAGGCTATCGTCGCCGTCCTCGCCAAGGAAGTGGCTGTCGTTGCCATCGCCAGCGGAGAGGCGGTCGCCTCCGGACCCGCCGTGGAATTGCGCATCGTCGCCGGATCCAGCATAGAGACTGTCCGCTCCGCTGCCGCCGAAGAAGCTCTGGTCGATACCGCTGCCGCCGGTGAGGCTATCGTCACCGTCTGCGCCGTAGAAGTAGCGATCGCCGCCGTCGCCGCCGATCAGGCTATCGGCACCGTCGTCGCCGTAGAAGTAGGAGTCGTCACCACTTCCCGCGTCCAGGCTGTCGTTGCCCTCGCCACCATAGAAGGCGCGTTCCGCGCCGCTACCACCGGACAGGCGGTCGTCGCCGGCATCACCGCGGAACTGCTCCTCGGTACCAAGGCCGCCGGCCAGGCTGTCGGCCCCGGTGCCGCCGTAGAAACGGCTGTCGTCACCAAGTCCGCCGTAGAGGAGGTCGATGCCCGACTCTCCGTAGAAGTCGTCTTCGGTGCCGCTGCCTCCGAAAAGCTTGTCGGCCCCCGACCCGCCGAAGACGCCCCGGTCGTCGCCGGACCCGGCCGTTATGGTGTCGGCATCACCGCCACCAAAGAGGGCTCGGTCGTCGCCGTCACCGCCGGAAATCCGGTCGTCGCCCGCGTCACCCAGCAAATGGGTGTCTCCGCCGGCCCCGCCGAAGATGCGGTCCGCGTCGTTGCCGCCATAAAAGCTGATGTCGACGCCGGTTCCACCGAACTGCCGGTCCGTCCCATCGCCGCCGAAAAAGAAGGAGTCCGCTCCGTCCGCGCCATAGGCCCGGTCGTTGCCGGTATCTCCATAGAAAGAGACATCGTCGCCCGATGCACCGTAAAGTGTGTCGTTGGCCTCGCCGCCGAAGAAGCGGCTGTCGTCGCCGGAGCCACCGTGGAGATGGTCGACGTCGGCACGACCGTAGAAGGCCCGGTCCGCGCCGTCTCCACCATAGAGCAGGTCCTGCCCGCCGCCACCGTCGACGAAGGCATCGTCGCCGCTGCCCCCGTAGAGGGTATCGCGCTTGCCTTCGCCATCTATGATGGAGTCATGACCACTGCCGCCAAAGGCCGTGTCGTTGCCCGCGCCACCGAACAGCGAGACATCGTCGCCGTCACCGCCTTCGACCAGGTCACTACCGGTACCACCGAAGAGTTCGGCATCCAAGCCGGCACCGCCGTAGAGGCGGTCATTGCTGCCTCCACCGTAGGCGCGGCTGTCATCGCCCGCATCGCCGAAGATCCGGTCATTGGACCGGCCGCCGTCAAGCGATTCGTCAGCGCCGTCACCGCCGTAGATCAGATCGGCATTGTTGCCGCCGAAAAGCTGTGCGTCGTTCCCGCTGTCACCCTTGATGGTATCAAGCCCGGCGCTGCCGTAGAAATAGCTGTCGGCACCGCTACCACCGAACAGCCGGTCGTCGGCCGCCCCGCCGTCTAGCGTGACGTCGGCGCCGTCGCCACCATAGATGGCATCCATACGCGAGCGTCCGATGAGACGCCAATCATCGCCCGATCCGGCCTCGATGACATCGCGTCCGCTGTCGCCGCGCAGCAGAATATCATCGCCACTGCCCCCGAGCAGCGTGTCGTCGCCGCTTCCCCCGTAGATGCGATCGGCCCCGCTGGCGCCATAAAGTGTATCCTTGCCGCCATAGCCGAAGATCGTGTCGGCGTCCGGGCTTCCGTCCAGGGTGTCCGGACCTTCGGTCCCCACTATCAGCATCTCGCCTCAACCTCCTACGCGCCGCCCCGGCTCACCGGCCGGGCGGCGAATTCCGCCTATAAGGTAACCTCGATGTCGATGAGCGCACCGCCGCCCGGCAGGGTAACGCTGCCCGTCAGAACCAGGGTGTCGGTCCCGGACCCGCCGTTGTAGAGATAGTTCGTGAAATCAGCCTGGTCGGTCACGATGAAGACGTCGTCGCCACTGCCGCCGAAGAGACCGTCGTAGCCTTCACTGCCGTAGAGGCTGTCGGCGCCGTCCTGACCGAAGATCGCATCGTTGCCCGACCCACCGTAGAAGCGGAAGTCGCTGCCGCTGCCGCCATAGAGAATGTCCACACCGGACCCGCCGTCGAACTGGCTATCCGACCCGCTGCCGCCGAAGAGGGAGTCATCGCCCTCGTCTCCCTGCAGCAGGAAATCGTTGCCATCGTCGCCGAAGATGAGATCCGCATCGCTACCGCCGCGCAGTCGCCTGTCGTCACCGCTGCCACCGGTGATCCTGTCCATACCGGCACCACCGTACAGATAGGCGTCCGCACCACTGCCGCCGTCGATGCTGTCGTCGCCATCCAAACCGTAGAACAGGCTATCCACACCTTCACCACCGAAGAGGGTATCGCTGTCTTCGCGCCCCTCGAGGTAAGTGTCAGCCCCACTGCCGCCGTACAGGGTATCTGCGCCAAGGCCACCCCAGAGGAAATAGTCGTCACCGCTGCCCGCATAGAGCCTATCGTTACCATGCTCGCCGATGAGATAGCGGTCATCGCCGCTGTTGCCAAAGACCCGGTCAGCACCGCTATCGCCATTCAAATAGACGTCGTTACCTTCACCTCCATCCAGGAAGTCTTCGCCCGACCCTCCGTAGAAGCGTCCATCATCTCCCTGATCACCTCTGAGCGTGTCGTTGCCCGCCTGCCCATGGAGCGATGCATCCGAACCGGAACCACCATTCAGGTTGTCGTGTCCGTCGCCCCCATAAAGATAGGAATCATCTCCGCCGTCTCCGTTGAGGGCGTCATCTCCGTATTCACCATAAAGACCGACGTCTTCGGCCAGGCCGCCATTTATCACATCGGCTCCGGACCCGCCACGAAGCGTGCGATCGGACCCGTCATCGCCGTAGAGTGCGTCCTTTCCACTGCCTCCGTAGATAGAGGAGTCATCACCCTCGCCGCCATAGAGGCGATCGCCGGCGTCACCCCCATCGACCCTCAGATCGTCACCGCTGCCGCCAAAGAGCGTATCATAGCCGTTATCTCCGTAGAGGAAGTCGGCGCCCGACGCGCCGAAGAAACGGCTGTCATTGCCATCGCCGCCGAAGAGGCTGTCGGTCCCGTTATCTCCATAGAAGCTGAAATCCGCGCCCGACCCGCCGAGCATGGTGTCATCGCCGGACCCACCAAAGTGGTTGTAGTCATCGCCGCTGCCTCCGGCCAGAAGGTCGTTCCCGGAGTTGCCGTTCAGTCCGAGGTCGTCACCTTCGTCACCATAGAGGCTGTCGGAGCCGTCTCCCCCAGAAAGAACGACGTCGCGTCCACTGCCGCCAAAGACAGTGTCGGCCCCGGATCCACCATAGAGATCGAAATCAACGTCTCCGCCGGCATAGACCCGGTCATCACCCGACCCGCCGTAGAGATAGGAGTCGGCCCCACTACCACCTGAGAGAGTATCAGCACCAGACCCACCGTAGAACCGGTAGTCGGCGCCACTCCCACCCGCCAGGCTATCGTCACCCTTGCCCCCGGAGAGGGTGACGTCGTCGCCGTTACCTCCGAACAGATGGTCGACCCCGCTGCCGCCGTACAGGTAGGAGTCGTCTCCGCTCGCGCCGTACAGAAGGTCGTTGCCACTGCCTCCGTAGAGTTCACGGTCAATCCCGGAGCCACCGAACAGGCTGTCGTCTCCGTCCTGACCGAAGAGCGCGCTGTCGGAGCCGCCGTCACCATTCAGGGTGTCCGCCCCGGCCCCTCCAAAGAGAATGCTGTCGTCTCCGCTGCCCGCGGAAAGGGAGTCGGCGCCCGATCCACCCGTTAAGTTGTTGTCCCTGCCACTACCGCCGAAGATGCCATCGTCGCCGTCATGTCCATTCAAGAAGGTTTCGTCACCCTCTCCACCGAAAACACTGTCGGCACCCGACCTACCTCCAAGGTTTTTATCGTTACCACTTCCGCCATAGATCCTATCATCACCGTCTTCAGCATTGAGGTAGCTATCGTCTCCCTCGTCACCGCTCAACAGATCAGCGCCGGAGCCGCCACGCATGGAGGCGTCGTCGTCTTCGCCGCCGAAGAGCCTGTCGTCGCCCTCTCCACCGTAGAGGGGCCCGTCCTTGCCTCTGCCCCCGTAGAGCGTGTCGAGGCCGGATCCACCGCTCAAGCTGTCGCTACCGTCGTCGCCAAAGAGCGTGTCGGCACCATCGTCTCCGTAGAGGGTATCTTCTCCGATCCCACCTTGCAGGGAGGCGTCGTCGCCAATGCCACCGTAGACCAGGTCCGCACCGGATCCTCCGGAGAGGTAGGTGTCGCTGCCACTTCCGCCGAAGAGCGTGTCCTCGCCGCTGTCGCCAAAAAGGTAGCGGTCGTCGCCACCGTCGCCCTGAAGCACGTCGGCGCCTTCTTGCCCGAACAGTTGGCCATCGTCACCGCTGCCACCGTAGACCAAGTCCGCAGCGGACCCTCCATAGAGGTAGATGTCGCTGCCACTCCCGCCGAAGAGCGTGTCCTCGCCGCTGCCGCCAAAGAGGTAGCGGTCGTCGCCCTCGTCACCCTGCACTACGTCGGCGCCTTCTCGCCCGGAAAGGTGGGCATCGTCACCGCGGCCCCCGTAGACCGAGTCGGCACCGCTCCCGCCGGAAAGAGCGATGTCACCACCACTACCGCCGTAAAGATTGTCGTCGCCGTCGCCCGCGTAGAAGTGGTAGTCTGCACCACGGCCGCCGTAGAGATTGTCGTCGCCGTCTTCCCCGTAGAAGTAGGAGTCTGCACCACTTCCCGCAAAGAGGCGGTCCGCACCCGAGCCGCCACGGAACCGAGAGTCGCTGCCGCTTCCGCCGAAGAGGCTGTCGTCGCCAGAGCCACCGTACATGAAGGCATCGTTTCCGGAGCCTCCGTAGAGCCTGTCGTACCCCGCGTCGCCAAAGAAGGAGACGTCTTCGCCACTGTCGCCGGCAAGACTATCGTTTCCGTGACCACCAAAGAAGTTTCTGTCCGATCCGTCACCACCGAAGAGGCTGTCATTGTGGTCTTCGCCTCTTAGGCGTGCATCCTTTCCAGCACCGCCGTAGAGAGCATCGGCACCGAGCCCACCATAGAGGTCAGACTCGCTGCCGCTGCCGCCGAAGAGCTGGTCCTCGCCATCACCGCCATAGAGGTAGGAGTCATCGCCGCTGTCACCGAATACGCTGTCGTCGCCCGCGCCACCGTTCAGGCCATCACTTCCGCCGCCGTCACTGCCGCTGCCTCCGTAGATGCTGTCGGCGCCGGAGCCCCCGTAGAAGTCGTAGTCCCTGCCACTGCCGCCGAAGAGAGTGTCGCTGCCCGAGCCACCGTCGAAATTCTGGTCGTTCCCGCCATCGCCCTCTAGCGTGTCCGAGCCCTGACCGCCTCTGAAACGCGAATCGTCACCGTTGCCGCCGAAGAGGTGGTCGTCGCCGCTGTTGCCGTCGAAATTGTTGTCGGCGCCATCGCCGCCGAATAGGCTGTCACGTCCGGAACCGCCGAGGAAGTAGGAATCGCCGCCGCTGCCTCCGGATAGGCTGTCGTCACCATCGCCGCCTTCGAACTTCTGGTCGTTGCCACTTCCACCGGACACCCGGTCGTCTCCGCCATCTCCTTTGAGCTGACTGTCGTCGCCGTCGTCGCCGTAAACGGCATCGTCACCATTGCCACCATAGAAGCCATTGTCGCGACCAGCCCCTCCGAACAGACTGTCGGCTCCGTCGTCACCGAAGAGGCCTAAGTCATCTCCCTCATCTGCGAGCAGGATGTCCTCGCCCGAACCGCCGCGCAGGAAGCGATCTGTGCTACTGCCGCCGAAGAGGCTGTCCGCGCCCGTGCCTCCGTAGAGGCCAACGTCCAGGCCGCTACCCCCGTATAGACTATCGTCGCCGCCTTCGCCTGCGAGGTCTAAGTCGTCGCCGTCTCCGCCATCCAGATTGTCCGCGCCTGATCCGCCGAAGAAATTGGCGTCGCCATCGATGCCGCCGGAGATGTGGTCGCTGCCACTTCCGCCGAAGACGGCGAAGTCTATCCCTTGGCCGCCATAGAAGGTGTCGTCGCCCAGCCCACCGAACATGGAGAAGTCGTTGCCGTCGCCACCGTAGATGCTGTCGTCGCCGCTCTCGCCCAAGAAAGAGTGGTCACTTGCAGCATCTCCAAACAGGCCGTCGGACCCGGAGCCTCCATAGAAAAAGGCATCGATATCACCGCCGCCGGAGAGGCTATCGTCGCCGTGGCCACCGTAGAAGGAGCTGTCGGCCCCGTCGTCGCCGTAAAGGCGGTCGGCCTGGGAGCCGCCGTAGAAGGCTCTGTCGCCGTCATTTTCGCCGAAGAGCGTGTCGGCGCCCGTTGCGCCGAAGAAGCTCCGGTCCGCGCCTCCTCCGCCGTTGAAGGTGTCGTCACCGTGCTCCCCCAGGAAAGCGTAGTCACCCGCATCGCCGCCGAAGAGCCTGTCCGCTTCGGAGCCACCGTAGAAGTAGGCGTCGACACCGCTGCTGCCGTAGAGCGTGTCGCTTCCCGAGCCGCCAAAGAAGCGGCTGTCGGCATTGCCTTTACCGAGATCGCCCAACAGACGGTCGTTGCCGTCTCCCCCGTAGAAGTATGCGTCCTTACCCCCGTCGCCCAGCAGGAAGTCGTCACCGGCGCCGCCGTAGAAATAGCTGTCGTCGCCGCTGTCGGCCAAGAGGGCGTCGGCGTCCGCACCGCCGTAGAACCCCCGGTCCTCGCCACTGCCGGCGTCAAGGAGGTCGACGCCGTCGCCGCCCCTGAACTGGCGCTCGTCGCCCAAGTCTCCATAGAGTCTATCGCCACCCGTGCCGCCGTAGAAGCGGCTGTCGTCGCCGAGCCCGGCGTAGAGCAGATCGGCGCCTGATTCGCCGTAGAACTCGCTTTCCCGGCCACTGCCACCGAAGAGCTCGTCGTCGCCGGACCCACCGAAGAACTGCCGGTCGTGGCCCGATCCCCCCGTTACGCTGTCGTCGTCGCCGCCACCCTGCAGGGCGCGGTCGTCGCCGTTGCCACCGAAGATCCGGTCGTCGCCGGCGTCCCCCAGCAAGTGCGTGTCGCCGTCCTCGCCGCCGAAGATTCGGTCCGCGTTGCTGCCGCCGGAGAGGCTGACATCGGCGCCGGCCGCCCCATAGTGACGATCGGTGCCACTGCCACCGTAGAAGAAGGAATCCGCGCCTTCGGCGCCGAAGATCCGGTCATTGCCGGTGGCCCCATAGAAGGAGTGGTCGTCACCACTGCCTCCTTGCAAGGTATCGTTCCCGCCGCCACCGAAGAAGCGGGCGTCGTCACCGCTGCCACCGTATATGCGGTCGGTGTCATTGCGGCCATAGAAGGCGCGGTCGTCACCATCCTCGCCATAGAGCCGATCCTGCCCGCCGCCACCGTCCAGGAAGGCATCGTCGCCGCTGCCTCCATAGAGGGTGTCTCTCTTGCCGTCGCCTTCGATGACCGAGTCCGCGCCGCTGCCGCCGAAGGCCGTATCGTCCCCGGCGCCACCGAAGAGCGCGACGTCGTCGCCGTCGCCGCCCGCGACCAGGTCGTTGCCGGTCCCTCCGAAGAGCGCGCCGTCCTGGCCCTGACCACCATAGAGCCTGTCGTTGCTGCCTTGCCCGTAGAACCCATAGTCGTCACCGGCGCCGCCATAGATCCGGTCATTGGCCTTGCCGCCGTCGAGCGAGAGGTCGGCACCGTCACCGCCAAAGATCTCATCGGCATTGTTGCCGCCGTAGAGCCCCGTGTCGTTTCCGCTGTCACCGTTAAGGGTATCGAGACCGGCGCTGCCATAGAGCAGGCTGTCCGCACCGCTGCCGCCATAGATCGTGTCGTCCGCCGCGCCGCCGTCGAGCGTGGCGTCGGATCCGTCACCGCCGAAGAGGACGTCCATGCGAGAGCGGCCCAGAAGGCGCTGGTCGTCTCCCAGACCCCCTTCGATCAGGTCGCGCCCGCTGTCACCGCGAAGCAGGAGGTCGGCACCGCTGCCACCCACCAGCGTGTCGTTACCGGTGCCTCCGTCCATGCTGTCGGCACCGCTGGCGCCATAGAGCGTATCGTCGTCGCCGTAGCCGAGAATCGTATCGGCGTCGCTGGTCCCGAATAGAGTATCCGGGCCCTCAGTCCCCAAAATTTGCATCTCGCCCCCAAACCCGCGCGGCTCGCAGGCCTCCCGGCCTAATGGCTTGCTCCTACAACCGATCCCGTGTCGTGCAACCAGTGCGTTTGTTAGCGTCTTGAGGAGCGTCCAGCAGACAATCTAGCAAAATGGAAATGGAGAATATATCTGGCCATTAGAGTAGTGTGCACCTAGCCATAAGGCGATATTGGGTTCCCCATTAGAATAGAGTTGTCGTTAGTATAAGTGGATTTTTGAAATTTCTACCTTATCAAGAGCATATATTTCCACCATTTTTCTGGTTAATGGCGTGAGGTTGAAGTACAGGGGAGGGAAAATCTCGGCCTAGTTCAAAGACTTATCGGGATCACAGGGGGGCGAAATGCACCACCTTCGAAGTAGGCCAAGTGGAACGGAGAGATAAGCGCGTTAAGCTTCTTCGCGCAGCAGCCATTCGCGGAAGAGGACCGCCTCCGGTTTACGCCTTTCGCGCGTCTCCGCCAGGAGGAGATAGAGGGCCTCGTCCGTTTCAAGCTCCTCACCGAAGGCCGGCGTAAGCCGTCCGGATTCGAAATAGGTCTTGAGAAAGCGCTTCTGGATCAGGGCAAAGCGCCTGGAGACGGCCGCTATCTCGGCCGCCGTTATCGAGGAGTCGACGCGGATGCCATGAACGCCGCCTGCTGGCCGCAAGCCCAGGAGAGAGAAGTAGTTGGCCCAATGATCCTCTGTCCCCATCACGTGGATCAGGGATTGCTCGGCTAAGGCCTCCGGCGTCTCGATCGGCGCCAGGGCACCAAAGGTGTCTGGGCTGCAGACAGGGACCAGAGGATCGCGAAAGAGGAACTCCGCCTCGAAACCGGGCCAGCGGCCATATCCCAGCCGGATGTCGATATCGGTCTCATCGGCCGCCAGCTTGTCGGCCCACACCGAGCTGATGAGCCGGACCTCGATGTGGGGATAAGCCAACATGAAGCGATCGACGGCGGCAGAAAGCCATAGCGCCGCATAGCTCAGCGGCGCGCGCACGGTCAGAAAGCTCTCGCCTATGGACCCGAAGAGGCCGGATGTGGCCCCTCTTATGTCGTCGAAGGCCTTGCGCAGAGAGGGGAGGTAAGCCTTGGCCGATTCAGTCAACCGCAAGCCGCGCGGCAAACGCTCGAAAAGGGGATAGCCAAGGTGGCGCTCCAGCAGGCGGACACGGTGGCTCACCGCCGACTGCGAGAGATTGAGCTCCAATGCGGCCGCCGCGAAGTTCTCATGGCGGGCTGCGGCCTCGAAGGCTTGTAGAGCGGGGAGGGGAGGCAGGTCGTAGCGCATCGCCCTCTAGCGCTAAGGAATGCACGGCAGGTTGTCACGAAAAATCTAGGGCCTTAGACCGTTAAGCATTCGTTTGACGCGTGGCTCGGTCGGGTTCACTCTCTTCTGCAATGGATGCTTAGGGACGAGGCAATCATGCGAGTCGGCTTCATTGGATTGGGCAACGTCGGCAGCAAGCTGGCGGACAGCCTCCTGCGCAACGGCTATGCGCTCCAGGTTCGTGATCTCGAGAAATCCACAGCGCAACACTTGATCGACCAGGGGGCAAGCTGGACGACGTCGGGCCGAGCCTTGGCCGAAGCCTGCGACGTCGTTATCACCTGCCTTCCCTCGCCGCAGGTCTCGGCCAAGGTTCTGGAAGAGCCTGACGGTGTCCTTGCGGGGCTTAGTACCGGTAAGGTGTGGCTGGAGATGTCGACCACTGACGCCGAGGAGGTACAGCGCCTCGGCCGGCTGGTCGAAGGCAAGGGCGCCTTGCCGCTCGACACGCCCGTCTCCGGCGGTTGCCATCGGGCGACGACCGGCAACATCGCCATTTTCGCCGGCGGCAGCCGACAGGCCTTCGAGCGGGTCTTGCCCTTGCTGACCATCATGGGCCGCAAAGTGGTGCACACCGGACCGCTTGGCTCGGCCTCGGTCTTAAAGGTCATCACCAACTACTTGGCCGGCGTGCAACTGGTCTCCACCGGAGAGGCCTTCATGGTGGCCAAAAAGGCAGGCATCGACCTGGCCGTGGCCTACGAGGCGATAAAGGTGTCTTCCGGAAACTCTTTTGTCCACGAGACCGAAGGACAGCTGATCCTGAACGGCAGCTACAACATCAACTTCACCATGGATCACGAGGTGAAGGACCTCTCGCTCTTCGACCAGTTGGGCAAGGGCTTGGGTGTACCCCTGGAGCTGTCCCCGCTCTGCGTGGAGATCATGCGCGACGGTCTCGCGCGCTACGGGCCGCGCGCCTGGTCCTCCATGGTGGTGAAGCGACTGGAGGACGACTGCGGCGAAGATCTGCGCGCCGACGGCTTTCCCGAATATCTCGTGGATCACGAGCCGGAGGCTCCAGGCGCGGAAGTCGTCATTGCCAAGCGGGCGCCGGACGAAGAGGACGACTTGGCGCTCGCGCAAGCGGGAAGGGGAGGGCGGTCATGAGTCCCGACACACAGTCCTTTCACCTGAGCCAAGCACAGCTCGACTCCTTGGAGGAGAATGGCTTTCTGGCCATCGAAACCCTGTTGGACGATGACGACCTTCGCCCCATCGAGGAGGAGTACGACGCCCTGCTAGACAAGGTGGCGCAAGAACTCTTCAAGGCCGGCGAGATTCCGGCGCTCTTCGACGACTTGCCGTTTGGGCAGCGCTTCGCACAGGCCTTGGCCAGTTATCCGGATCTGCATCGCTTCTTCAACGTCTCGCTGCCGCTCATCAACGGTCCGGTGGATCCGGACAGCTATCACACCCACGCCGGTCCAGCGGTTCTCGGGCTGATCCGCAATCCCAAGATCCTCGACGTGGTCGAAAGCGTGATCGGCCCGGAGATCTACTCCAGTCCGGTCCAGCAGATGCGGATGAAGCCGCCGGTCCGCCGCGTCGCCGACGACCTCCAGGCGCACTCCAACGTCGGGGCCACGACCTGGCATCAGGACATCGTCGCGCTCTTACCGGAGGCCGACGACACCCATCAGCTCACCGTCTGGGTCGCGATTACAGAGGCCTCGGAGGAAAATGGCTGCCTGGTCTCCGTCCCCGGATCGCACAAAGAAGGGCCGAAGGTACACTGCTCGAACGCGGAAATCGCCTCTGAACCCAACGTGCCGGCCAGGCTTCTGGAGGGGCGGCCGGAAGTGCCGCTGCCATTGAAGCGCGGCGGGATCATCCTCTTCCACAAGATGAACATCCACTGCGCCTTGCCCAACCGCTCCGACAGCCTGCGCTGGAGCCTTGACCTTCGCTACCTCCCCATCGGTCAGGCGACAGGCCGTCCGGCCTTCCCGGCTTCGTGGCACGCAGCAGGGCGAACCCGGGAAGCGAGCTGCGAGACCCGGTCGCCTGGGCGCGATCCTGGGAGGAGGCACGTGAGACGATCGTCAGCGGCCGCTACGAGGGCCGAGTTTTCGAAGACAGGCGCTGGAACGATCCGGCGGTTTGCTAGTGCTGCGGAGCTTCCAGTGTGTGCGGCCACCCCTAGATGGTGACGTCGATGTTCAGCAGACCGGCACCACCGCGAGGGATGGTAAGGCCTGCGCCTAGTTCCAGGGTGTCGGTGCCGGAACCGCCGTCATAGAGGTAGTTGGTGAAATCCGATTGGTTCGCCACCACGAAGACATCGTCACCGCTGCCGCCGTAGAGGCTGTCGTCGCCGGCGCCTCCGGTCAGACTGTCCGCGCCATCACCGCCGAAGAGAGTGTCATTACCCTCTTCACCGTAGAGCTTGTCAGCTCCGGAATCCCCGTAGAACCCGACATCGGCGCCCGCTCCACCAAAGAGGCTATCTGCACTGCTGCCGCCATAGAAGGAGGCGTCATTGCCGTCATCGCCAAAAAGCCTGTCGGACCCGGCGTCGCCGTAGAAATATGCATCAAAGCCGCTGCCGCCGTAGACATGATCATTGCCGAAAACACCAAAGACCAGTATGGGTCCGGAATCGCCGGAAAAGAAGGAGTCATGACCGCTGCCTCCGAAGAGGCTGTCATCACCGTTTGCACCTTGGAAGCTCCGGTCGTCTCCCGCATCACCGAACAGCCTATCGACCCCGGAGCCGCCAAAGAACGCTAAGTCGTTAGAGCTGCCGCCGTAGAGGTCATCAGCCCCTGTACCGCCGTAGAACCTCTCATCATTTCCACTACCGCCGAAGAGAGTATCACTGCTGGACCCGCTGAAGATATCAATGAAGTTATCTGCGAAGAAGCGAAAATCGTGACCATCTCCGCCGTAGAGCATGTCCTCACCATATCCGCCATAGAAGTAGGAATCGGACCCCGAGCCCGCGAAGAGTCGGTCGGCTCCAAAACCGCCAAAAAAGGCCTGATCCAATCCACTTCCGCCAGAAAGGCTGTCGCTGCCATCACCACCAAAGAACCGGTAGTCGGATCCTCCGTCACCATACACGCTGTCAGCTCCTGCGCCAGCGGTGACGTTCACGTCGCTTCCGCTGCCGCCATAGAGCGTATCGGAGCCATCAGCGCCATAGAGCCTGTCGACGCCGGATAGTCCCCCAGCATGTTGGCGAAGCTGTTGCCCCAGATTCGATTGTCGACCTCGTTGCCGAGGCCGTCAATTGCACCGGCGTCAGCCAGCAGAACCAGCTCCTCTATGTGGCCGGCGGCAGCGGTAGAGGGCAGGGTGAAAGAGACGGAGGAGAGAACCCGGTCGGTGCCTTCACCAGGACCGTCCGCGACAACGTCGCTGGCCGTATCGACGACGAAGGTATCGTCACCGCTGCCGCCGATCATGCTATCGCTGCCGCTGCCGCCGTCCAGGTAGTCGTTACCGGGGCCTCCGATCAGGCCGTCGGCTCCCGTGCCTCCGTAGAGAGAGTCGCTGCCGTCGTCGCCAAAGAGACTGTCGCTGCCGCTGCCTCCATCCAGAGTAGCGTCGTCGTCAGCCCCGCCATAGAGTCTGTCAGCCCCACTGCTGCCATAGAGACCACGATCGCTACCACTGCCACCGTAGAGCCTATCGGCACCGGCGTCGCCGAAGAGAAGGGAATCATCCCCATCGTCGCCGGAGAGACTGTCGGATTCAGTACCGCCATAGAAGAGCTGGTCGTCACCATCGCCGCCGAAAGCCGTGTCCTTGTCGTTGCCGCCGAAGATCAGGCTGTCGTCGCCATCTCCGCCATAGATCTTGTCCGCGGCCGCACGGCCCGACAGCTGCCGGTCATCGCCTGCTTCACCCGACAGGGTGTCGATACCGCCCCCGCCATAGAAACTGGCGTCATTCCCACTGCCTCCGAAGAGCAGGTCTCTCTTGCCTCCGCCGTGGAACACGGAATCCCGTCCACTGTCACCGAAGAGACTGTCGTTTCCGGCACCCCCGTAAAGATAGCCGTCGTCTCCCAAGTCTCCATTGAGATTGTCTGCGCCGACGTCCCCCAGGAGGAACTGATCGAACCCAAGACCGCCATAGACCTTGTCCGACCCGCGCTCGCCAGTGAGGAAGAAGTCGTTCCCCTTGTCTCCGAAGATGGTGTCGTTCGCCCGCTCGCCGAAGAGCAAGTGGTCGGAGCCGTCTCCACCATAGATGACATCGGCGTTTGCGCCACCGTCCAAATGCGTGTCGACCCCGGTGCTGCCGAACAAGGTGTCCAGGCCGGCGCTGCCGAAGAGCCGACTGTCGTTCCCGCTGTCACCGTATAGCGTGTCGTCACCAACCCCGCCGTCGAAATCGGCATCCGCGCCTCGGCCGCCGAAAAGGAGATCGGTTTCGGAGCCACCGGCTAGGCTGCTGTCGTCTCCTTCTCCTCCCTCGAGGAGGTCGCGGCCGCTCCGGCCAAAGAGCGCCGCATCACCGCCGCTGCCGCCAAAGAGCGAATCATCGCCGTCGGCTCCGAAGAGGCTGTCGGCCCCGCTGATACCGTAGAGCGTATCGTCCGCCCCATAGCCCAGAATGGTGTCCGCATCGATGCTTCCGAACAGTGTGTCCGTCCCTTCAGTCCCCGGGACGATCATGGCATCCTCCAAAAAGAGCCGCGGAAGCGACAGCAGTGATTTCACATGCCATCGCGCCCAGCGGCCTTGCTGTCTCAGCCTTGTCACCCGCACGTCAATGTACCGGTAACATTAGTTAATTGTTGACATTGTAACAGCTATGGAAGGTGAAATCAATCTATCCGATACTAAAGTGTCGGTACCTCCGATCAATAAGGGAAAGGGGTGGCTTGCGTCGAACGATCGCTGTTTCGCAGGCGGGTCTCATCCGCACCGCGTCCGTTGGATGCAGTCGATCACGTCTTGCCAGGGTCTGCCTAGCAAGGTCGCCGAGGTTCCCTAGGCATTATCTAAGCGTGAGCACGACGCATCCCGGGGAACGGCGGGGTGTGGCAGGTGACCAATTTTCCGGCGATTCTAGTCCGCCAGCGGCGGAAAGCGCGTGCGTTCGGCGGCGACCGTCCAGTCCATGTGGTTGCGCACGTACTCGTTGCTGGCGTCCCGCTTGGGCTGATAGTCCCAAGACGTCAGCGCACCCTGCTCCATGGCTGCCTGCACCACGCGACGGCGGCGCTGGCTGGCGATGACGGCTTCGCGCAGAGCGGCGGAGTCCCAGCGTTGGCGGACTTCGGCGTCGAAGGCGGCGACCAGCTCCGCGTGGTTGGGATCGTCGGCCAGGTTGGTCAGCTCTTTCGGATCACCCACCAAGTCATAGAGCTGGGCCGGGTCGCTGTCGCAGTGGATGTACTTCCATTGACCGCGGCGGATCATGAAGAGCGGATAGCTGGTGCATTCTCCCAGATACTCGACGAAGGTCGCGTCCGGGTCGTCGGCACCACCGCCCGATGCCAGCGGCAAGAGAGAGCGGCCGTCGAGGCCTGCACCCAAGTCAGGCACCTTGGCGCCATCGCGGGATGCCGCTTCCAAAAGCGTGGGCAGCAGATCGATCAGGGAGCAGGCATTGGGCACCTGAAGACCTGCGGCGATGCCGGGACCAGCCATCACCAGAGGCACCCGCACCGACTGCTCGAAGAGGGTCATCTTGTACCAGAGGCCGCGCTCGCCCAGCATGTCGCCGTGATCGGAGGTGAAGATCACGATGGTGTTCTCGGCCAGACCGGCTTCCTCCAAGGTCTGCATGACCTGGCCCAGCTTATCGTCGATGTAGCTGGTGTTGGCGAAGTAGGCGCGCCGCGCGCCTCGGATCTGCTCGTCGGTGACGTCGCCCGCCTTGTCGGCCTCGATGCCTTCCATGACGCGCCGGCTATGGGGGTCTTGCTCCTCCCAGGGAATCCGGATCTCGGGAAGGGGAATGTTCGTGTTGTCGTAAAGCGACCACCATTCCGGCCTGGCGACATAGGGGTCGTGCGGATGAATGAAACCCATCACCATGAAGAAGGGGCTGGTCTTTTCCTTGGCGAAATCGAAGAGGCGGCGCTTGGAGAAGAAGCCGACCTCGTCGTCGAACTCGATCTGGAAGGTAGTCGCCGCCGTGCCGGCTTCGCGCACGGAATCCATGTTGTGGTACCACTTGCCGATGCGCGCGCCCGCGTGCTCCCAATCGGGCGTCCAGGCGTGGTCGGACGGGTAGACATCGGTCGTCACCCGCTCTTCGAAGCCATGCAGCTGGTCGGGCCCGACGAAGTGCATCTTGCCAGAGAGGCAGGTGCGATAGCCCATCAGCCTGAGATAGTGCGCCAAGGTCGGCACCGAGGCCGGAAACTCGGAGGCGTTGTCGTAGGCGCCGATGCGGCTGCCGAGCTGTCCGGCGAGAAAGCTGAAGCGGGCCGGCGCGCAGAGCGGCGCGTTGCAGTAGGCCGCGTCGAAGCGGGCACCGCGGCGGGCCAAGGCGTCGAGATGCGGTGTCTTGACCAGCGCATTCCCATAGGTGTTGGTGAAGTGCGGCGCCAGCTGGTCGGCCATGACGAGAACGATATTGGGTGGCTTGGGCATCGGCTGCACTCCCTCTGACAAATGAATGGCGGCGCATCAATGCCAAAGTCTTGGGGTGCCCGCACTCCTGTCCACGCCAGAGAAATGTCAAATCACGTCATCGGCTTGAGCGCCATGCTCCACCGGCCAAAGCCATCATGGGCGATCTCCTCACGTACTGGCCGGGCTTCGCCCGTGTTCTCGACGAAAGCCGGATCTGCATGACCAACGGCGCCGCCGAGCGCGGCTTGGCCCTGGCCCGCAAGCCGTGGCCGTTCGCCGGCTCCGTTCGCGGCGGTCAGAGGGCAGAGGAAGAGGAAGAGGAAGAAGCCCTCTTGCTAGCCACAGCTGCTTCCGGGTTAGCCGCAGTCCTCCTGCTCTCGGGCCGCGCCAAAGAGGCTGTCGCGCAGCCGATTACTTGAGACAGAGGAAGAAATCCCGGAAGAAGCCCTGGTGCGGGTTACAGGGTTGGCTAGCCTGGTCGCCGTCGGCCCAGCCGTAGTCCTGAAACAGCGGGTGACCACTCCCTCGTTCCTGGTGCATGTGGCCACCGCCATGATGGCCGCCACCACCGTGGCCGCCGCCGTGGCCACCGCCGTGGCCACCACCGCCGCCGTGGCCGCCACCGCCGCGATCGATGACAATGCTGGCCGGGCCGGAGATCACCTGCGCGTCGCCCTCCAGGATCTTCGCCGTATAGACCAGGTCGCCATCCAGCAGCGCCACGTCGGTCAACTCCACTATTGCCGGCGCCAAGACGTCGTCGCGGTGCATGACCAAGGCCGCGTTCGGCGGGTTGGTCAGAAAGCCACTCTCGTCGCTATGCCAGTAACTGACGAAGCGGTCATGCGTCATGAAGCCCACCACGCGCCCGGGCGCGTCCGCGAAATAGAGCGTCTTCAGTCCCACTCCGCTCAGGGTCAGGGTCTCCCCGTCCAGCACAACATCGTCGGCCGTCTGGGTGAAGAGGAAGGTCGGCGCCTCGGCCGCCTCCTGCGTCTCTTGGGCCGAAGCCCCGGTGATGGCAAAGACTGCGGTGATCGCCACCGCTCCAATCCAAGCTCTCATGGTCGCCCTCTTGGGTTTGGCAGAGCTCCGGTGTTACCCGGAACTCCCCAGGTGGTTCCCACTCCTGGCGACGATTTTGACTTAGGCTTGGTTCGAGCGCAACCAGCGCATCCCTATGGCATCGGAGAATGGGCGACTCCACGAGCGTCGGGCGTCTGTTCGCCCACTCGGGAATGGAAAGGGCCGAATTGGGGTTTCCAGACGCACTAGGCCTGCAATTAGAGGCATGGCGGGCTAGACCCTGAGTGGCTCTTGCGTCATTTCCAGGTGGAGGGCAGTGCCCTCATAGGGGTGCGCCAGTGCCACTTCCTCGTCCAGTTCGACGCCCAGGCCGGGTTCCGTCGGCGGAATGACATAGCCTGCCTCCCAGCGCATGGGCTTCTTCAATAGCTTGGCGTGGAAGCCGCCCCAGTCGCCGATGCTCTCCAGGATGAGGAAATTGGGCGAGCAGGCCGCCAGTTGCACGTTCGCCGCCCCGACGATCGGTCCGCAGTAGAGGTGCGGGGCCAACTGGACATAGTGCGCCTCGGCCATGCCGGCGATCTTCTTGGCCTCCAGAAGACCGCCAACGCGCCCCAGGTTCATCTGCAGGATCGCGGCCGCTCCGCTCTCGATCACGCGGGCGAACTCGTACTTGCTGGTCAGGCGCTCGCCGGTGGCGACGGGGATCGAGGTGGCACGCGCGACCTTGGCCATCTCTTCCGGCAGGTCGGGCGGGGTCGGCTCTTCGAACCAGAGGGGGTCGTAAGGCTCCAGCCGCCTGGCCAGGCGGATCGCCCCTGCGGCGGTAAACTGGCCATGCGTGCCGAACAGCAGATCCGCCTTGTCGCCTACCGCCTCGCGGATCTTCCGGCAAAAGCGCGCCGAGCGCTCGATCGAGGCCAAGTCGGGCATATGGCCGTCGTAGACCGTGTAGGGGCCGGCCGGGTCGAACTTGACGGCGGTGAAGCCGCGGGCGACCTCCTTGGCCGCCACCTCGGCGGCCAGGTCCGGATCGTTATAGACACTGGCGCCGGTGGCATAGGCGCTCTCGCCTTCGGGATAGAGGTAGGTGTAGCTGCGCAGGGCCTCGTGCACGCGACCGCCCAGCAGCTCGTAGACCGGCTTGCCGGCGGCTTTGCCGACGATATCCCAGCAGGCCATCTCCAGGCCGCTGAGCACGCCCAAGAGCGATATGTCGGGCCGGAGCGCATAGCCCGACCCATAGGCTCGTCGCCACAGGGCCTCGATGCGATGGGGGTCCATGCCCTCGACATAGCGCGCGAAGAGGTCCTCTATCATGGCAACGACCGTCTTCGGGCCGAAGGTGGCGACATAGCACTCGCCGACGCCCTCGATGCCGTCGTCGGTGACGAGCTTCAAGCAGATGAAGTAGCGCCCGCCATGATGCGGCGGCGGATTGCCGACGACGAAGGTCTTCAGCTCGGTGATTCGCATGGGATCTGGTTTCCGGCAGCTGTGGCGCTGGTCTCAAGCCGCGCCGGGGGAAGGGTGCCAGCAAGACTGGCGCCGACTTTGCAGAAAAGGAAGTCCCTATCCGCCTCTTTGCCGTGCGGATTCGACCTTCCGGAAAGGTGCCCAGATGTTGGGCGCAACAAAGGAATCAACGAACAAAGCGCGCGACCAGCTCCAGGTGGTGGCTCCAAGGGAACTGGTCGATGGGTGCCGCCCACTCCAAGCGGTATCCGCCCTCCACGAGGAGCCGTGCATCACGGGCAAAGCTTGCCGGATTGCAGGAGACGCCGATGATGATGGGCGGCCCGGTATCGGCCAGTGCCTGACACTGCGCCGAGGCGCCTGGCCGCGGCGGGTCGAAGACGAGGGCCGAGAACTCGGAGAGATCCTTTCCGGCCAGTGGCTGGCGCATCAGATCGCGCTGCCGGCAGTCTATGCGCTCGGCAAAGCCGGCGCTGCGCGCGGCTTGCTCCAGTGCGCTTAGCGCCGCCGCGTCTGATTCGACGGCAACGACGCGATTGCCGGCGCTCGCCAGCGGCAGGGAAAAGGTGCCGCAACCGGAAAAGAGGTCGGCAATAGGCCCGGCGGCTGTTCCGAGCGCGCCTGACACCCGCTCGCGCAGCAGCGCTTCGCCTTCCCGAGAGGGCTGCAGGAACTGGCCCGGCGGTAGGGACACCGCCAGCGTGGCGAAGGTGACAGTGGCGAGACGACGCTGCGCCAAAGGCTCTATGCCGCCGCTCTCCTGCCGCAGGCTGAGGCGGGCAAGATCATGGTCTTGGGCGAAGGCCGCCAGCCTCTCTCGCTCTCGCAGACCCGGTTCTTGCGGCAGCCTCAGCAGCAGGTCGATGCCGCTGTCGGTCTCGGTGGCATGAATATCGCCACCCGCTCCCGTTGGCAGGACCTCATCCAGGAGGCGCCGCAAGGGCTGCAACAGATCCTGCAGGGCCGGCGTCAACAGCAGACAGCGCACCTGATCGACAATCCGCCGTCCGCCGCGTTCATGAAAGCCCAGGCTAAGGCCTCCGCGCGTCCGCATTGCCGCCCACTCGACACGGCGGCGGCTTCCGGCCGGTACGCAATGAAGCGGGCCTACCAGCTGTTCGGCTGCGGCGAAGCCGCGTTGCCGGAGTGCGGTGACAAGAAGAGTGCGCTTCCAATCGCGGTAGCGGTCTTCGGAGAGATGCTGCAGCCCGCAGCCACCGCAGGGGCCGAAGTGAGGGCAGGGCGGCTGGCGGCGATCGGGGGAGGGGGACGAGACCTCCTGGAGTGAGGCACGTAATCCGGCGGTTTCTACTTTGCTTGGCCGGGCCAGCACTCTTTCTCCCGGCAGGGCACCGGCGACATAGACCCTGCGTCCCCCCTGCGTCGCGACGCCGTCGCCGCGAACGCCCAACTCCTCGATCGCAAGCGCCAATGGCTCCCTTGATAGAGCGGTCGAGGGCCTGCGGCTGCGCCTCAGCTTTCCGCCCACAAGCGGATCAAGTTTTCGCGGATCTGCGCGAAGGACTGTTCGTGCGTGTGCTTTACGTCCCCGCCGGTGACCGCGTGGTGCAGCTGGCCGATCTGCATCAAGATCATGCGCTGTTCGGGACTGCGAATGAGCGACTGTATCCAACCGATGGCGCAGACCCGCGCACCGCGGGTGATGGTCTCCACCCGGTGCGGCATGTTGGAGGGGTAGCAGATCAAGGTGCCTGCCGGCTCCTTCAACACCATTTCGCCATAGCCGGTGCGAACGTGGAACTCGCCGCCGTCGTACTCGCCGGGATCGCTCAAGACCAAAGTAAAGGAGAGATCGGTGCGGATCGGCTGCGGCTGGCCCGGGTTGCCCATCAGGGCCGCATCGCTGTGGAAGTTGTAGAACATCCCCGGCTCGTAGCGGTTGACCGTGATGGTGAAACGGCAGGGTATGGCAAAGGAGGCCAGCTGCGGGCTGCCGGACAGCACCTTGTAGATCTCGTTCAGGATCGGCCGCGCGCCCGGGGTGTCGCCGGTGAGCTGCAGGTTGCGCTTCAGGTCCGGATGGCCGGTCTTGCGGCCGTCCTCGGGTTGCAGGGCGTCAATCATCTGGCGCAGCGAGGCGATTTCTTCGGGTTTTATCAATTGGGGGATGCGCAGCAGCATGGTCGGGCGAACTTTCCTGGCTGGGGCTGGATGAGGCCTCCATAGCAGAGGCGGCGGCTAGGCGCGAGAGCGCCTGGCTGCGACCAAGAATTCGCGATTGCCTTCCGGTCCGGTAATGGGGCTTTCGGTCACGCCCTCGACCTGCCAGCCCTGACCCTCCTGCAGGAAGTCGACGATGCGCGCGCAGACGGCTTTGTGCTGCGCCGGGTCGCGGACCACGCCGCCCTTGCCGACGGCTCCCTTGCCGACCTCGAACTGCGGTTTGATCAGGGCCACCAGGCGTGCCTCGGCGGCGGTCAAGGCCAGCGGCGCGGGCAGCACGAGGGTGAGGCTGATGAAGCTGGCATCGCAGACGACGAGATCGATCGCATCGGGGACGTCTTGCCGGCTCAATGTGCGAGCGTTGCAGCGTTCCAGCACCACCACGCGCGGATCCTGGCGCAGCCGCCAGGCCAGCTGGCCGTGGCCGACGTCGACGGCATAGACCTTGGCGGCACCACGGTGCAGCAGCACGTCGGTGAAGCCACCGGTCGATGCTCCCACGTCGAGGCAGCGGCACCCGGCAGGGTCGATTGCGAAGTGATCCAAGCCCTTCTCGAGCTTGAGTCCGCCGCGGCTGACCCAGGGGTGATCCTTGCCTCGGAGACGCAGCTCGGCGTCGGCCGGCAAGGGCTGCCCTGCCTTGCTGACCGGCCGATCGCCGACCAGGACCTGCCCGGCCATGATCAGGGCCCGTGCCCGGCTCCTGCTCTCGCAGATCCCGCGTTCGACCAGCAATTGGTCGGCCCTGACCTTGGCCCCTCGGATCACTGGGCCGGCTCCCACGCCTGCCAGAGCCGGTAGAAGCGGCGGGTCAGCAGCAAGGCGGCCACAGTCAGGCCGACGGCCAAGCCGATCCAGATACCGACGCCGGCCAACTCGGTCTCGAAACCCAGCAGGGCCGACAGCGGCAAGCCCACCACCCAATAGCCGAAGGCGGCGATCAACATCGGTGCCTTGGTGTCCTTGAGGCCGCGCAGGCAGCCCATGGCGATCACCTGTCCGCCGTCGGCCAGTTGGAAGAGGGCGCCGACGGCTAGGAAGGCCACGCCCAATCCGATGACCTGGGCGCTGTCCGGATGGCTCTCGCTGAGGAAGAGCTGCATCATGTTGGTCGGTATCAAGATAAGAACGGCAGCCGTCATCAGAGCCGCCACCAGGCCCAGCGCAAAGGTGATGATCGCTGCCTTGCCGGCAGTCCCTTGGTCGTTGCGGCCCACAGCCAGGCCGATTCGCACCGTCCCGGCTTGCGCGACCCCCAGCGGCAGCATGAAGGCGATGGCGATCAACTGAATGGCCGCGCCATGGGCTGCCTGTGAGCTGACGGAGATGAGGCCCTGCAGATAGAGAGCCGCCATAAAGAAGCTGGTTTCGAAGAATAGCGCCACGCCGATCGGCAATCCGACCCGCATGATCTCCTTGAAGAGCGGCCAGTCGGCGCGCCAAAGGCGGCCGAAGAGGCGAAAGCGACGCAGCCGCCGGTCGGCGATCACGAAGGCCAGCATGCCGAGAAAGACCACCCAAGCAGAGGCGGCAGCGGCGATCCCGGCGCCCTCGATCCCCAGGCGCGGCGCACCCCAGTTGCCGAACACCAGGGCATAGCCGGCAAGAGCGTTGACCACGATGCCGGCTAGAATGACGTAGAGCGCCGGCCTGGGCCGATCCATGGCGGCGGCGAAGTTCCGAAGCACGAAGTACCAGATCCAGGCGGGTAGCCCCCAACTCATCGGCCTGGTGAAGTCTTCTGCTGCCTCCGCTACCTCGGGCGACTGGCCAAGAAACAACATCAACGGCTTGATGTACCACAGTAAAACCATAGAGGGGATGGTCACGACAGTGACGGCCCATAGGCCTTGTCTGACGGTGCGCCTGATGACGCGAAAGGCGCGCCGTCCGCGTGCCTGGCTGACCATCGGGGCGACCGCGATCGCCAAGCCCAAAAGGAAGAGAAAGACGCCGTGATAGGTCTGCGATCCGACGGTGGCCGCTGCCAGCTGCGTTGGCCCCAGGCGGCCGGCGTAGAGGATCTCGACGGTGTGGATACCGATCTGCGCCAGCTGCATCATCACCAGCGGCCAGGCAAGCGAAAGGGTAGCGCGAAACTCGGCACGCCAGGAAGCCGCGTCGCGACCGATCACGTCTGGCCAACGCCAGGCGGGGAGGTCTCCTCGAAAGTATCGCAACCTAGGGATCATGGGCGGCACTATGGAGCCGCCCGACAAAGCAAGACCAGCCTCGAGCGGCGCAGTGCAGCCCTGCGCCGCTCGAGGCTGGAAGCGCTAGTTCGTGACCGACTTGAATTCCTGGAAATCTACGACCCCGTTGCCGTCGGTGTCCGCCTCGGCCAGGGCCTCGTCGACCGACTCTTCTCCCTCATAGCCCCCCATCGACTGCATCGCCGAGGTGAGCTCCGAGCGGTCGACGACGCTATCGCTGTTCAGATCGAAGTGCGAAAAGAGGCGCTGCAGCTGATCGTCGGAGAGCTCGCCGGTCATCATCGCCGCGACGGCCCCGAACTCGGTGGCGTTGATGCCGCCGCTGCCGTCGGCGTCCAGGACGATAATCATCATCTGCGCCTGCGAGGGGTCCTCCGATGCGCCGCCGAACATGAAGCCGATCTCCTCGGCCGTCAGCTCGCCGTCACCATTGGCGTCCATCTGGCCGAACATGGCCTGCAGTTCCTCCTCGCTTTGCGCATTCGCCGTTGCCGGCAGGAGAAAGGAAGCCAGCGCCAAGCTGGCCGCGATACGAGTGACAAGAGCCATAAAGGAAACGCTCCTCCGCGCCGGCGTCAGCTTTGAGTGGCCAGCAGTTGTGCGGCCTCCAATGCCGCATAGGTTAGGATGGCGTCAGCGCCAGCCCTTTTGAAACACATCAAGCTTTCCAAGACCACCCTGTCATGGTCAAGCCAGCCTTTTTGTGTCGCTGCTTTAAGCATCGCGTATTCACCACTGACCTGATAGGCCATTGTTGGCAATCCAAAGCTGTCCTTCACCTCTCTCAAGACATCCAAATAGGGCAGGCCGGGCTTTACCATGACCATGTCGGCCCCTTCGGCGATGTCGAGGGCTACTTCGCGCAACGCTTCGGCGCGGTTGGCCGGGTTCAGCTGGTAGGTCTTCTTATCTCCCTTCAAGGCGGAGCTGGAGCCGACCGCATCGCGAAAGGGCCCATAGAAGGCGCTGGCGAACTTGGCGGCATAGGCCATCACCACGACCTGACGATAGCCGACTTCGTCCAAGGCTTGGCGCAGCGCGCCGATGCGGCCATCCATCATGTCCGAGGGGCCCAGCAGATCGCTGCCGGCCTCGGCCTGCACCAAGCCCTGCTGGACCAGAGCCTCCACGGTCTCGTCGTTCAGAATCTCCCCGTCGCGCAGAAATCCGTCGTGCCCGTCGGCATTGAAGGGGTCGAGCGCCACGTCGCACATCACGCCGAGCTCCGGAAAGCGCTGCTTGACCGCCCTGACAGCGCGGCAGACCAGGTTCTCGGGATTGACGGCTTCACGGCAGTCGGACGTCTTCAGGTGGTCGGGCACATGCGGGAAGAGAGCGATGCAGGGGATGCCGGCGGTCAGCGCCGTCTCGCAGAGGCGCAGGATTCCGTCCAGGTCGTGCCGGTACACGCCTGGCATTGATTTGACGGCGCCGACCTCAGCCGGTTCGGCGACGAAAAGCGGCCAGATGAAGTCGCTCGGTCCCAGGCGGTTTTCCGCGACCAGCCGTCTCAGCCAGTCGGACTGCCTGAGCCGGCGCAGCCGAACGCTTGGAAAGCGGCCGCTATAGGTGCTGTGAAGAGACATCGGATTTTTTGTCCACTTTGCTTTGCAACGCGTTGAAGATCTTATCGAAAGTTTGCATTAGGGCTGCGTCGAGATCGGCCATGCCGGCAGACGAGCCTAGGTCTCGGATGGAGGTCACGCCCAAACGCGGGTCGGCGATGCCGCACGGCACGATGCCGCTGAAATGCTCGAGCGCCGGATCGACGTTGATCGCTACACCATGGAAGGTGACCCAGCGTCTGACGCGCACGCCGATGGCGGCGATTTTGTCCTCGCGGCCTCCTGCGCGTTTCACCCAGATGCCCACGCGGCCATCGCGCCGCTCCCCGACGATGCCGAACGAGGCGAGGCTTTTGATCACCCATTCCTCCAGGCGATGAACGAAGCCGCGAAGATCGGGCCCGCGCCGCTTCAGGTCGAGCATCACATAGGCCACGCGCTGACCCGGGCCATGATAGGTGAACTGTCCGCCGCGTCCGCTGCGGTAGACCGGGAAGCGATCTCTCTCGCGCAGGTCCTCCGGATTTGCCGAGGTGCCGGCGGTATAGAGCGGGGGATGCTCCAGCAGCCACAGCGTCTCCGGTGCCTGTCCGGCACGAATCTCCGCCACGCGTCTTTCCATGAAGGAGACCGCCTCTTCATAGCCGACCGGGGCGCTGCTGGTGATCCAAGCAACCATGGTCCTGCTTGATGGCGTCGCAGCCAGCCCTTGGCAAGCCCATGCGTGGCTTTCACGCTTGCGCGGCGCCGGCTGCCGGTTAGTTTCCTGGTCACTGCAGGCCGCCAAGGTGGTGGCCCAGCCTTCGCTTGAGGAGATGAGGTGACTCCAGTCGATTCGGCACCCGACACGGAGGAGATCGGCGCCGGGGAGTTCATGCTGACGGACGAGTTCATTCGCGACGTCAGCGAAGCCTTGGCGGCAGAGGAGTCCTTCGAAGAACGGCAGGCCCGGGTAAGGGCGCTGGCGGCGGACCTCTATCCGGCCGACCAGGCCGACCTCTTGGAGGCGCTGGCGTCGGACGAGCGCGGGGAGCTGTTGGCTCTGCTCGGCAGCGAGCTCGAGCCGGACACCTTGAGCTATCTGGATCCGACGGTTCGCGAAGAAGTCATCGAGGCGCTGGGCCCCGAGCGCCTGGCCCTCATGCTCTCGGAGTTGGAATCGGACGACGCGCTGGATCTTTTCGCCGACCTGGACGAAGAGGCACAGCGCCGCATCCTCTCCAACCTGCCCGCCCTTTACCAGCGGCTGCTGCTGGAAGGCCTGACCTTCGAGGAGGATACCGCCGGTCGCTTGATGCAGCGCGAGGTGGCGGCCATTCCCTCGACCTGGACAGTGGGCGAGACCATCGACTACATGCGCTCTGCCGATCATCTACCGGACGACTTCTACAACCTCTTCATCGTCGACCCTCGACACAAGCCGGTGGGTGTGGCGCCCCTGAGCCGGGTGCTGCGTGCGAAGCGGCCGCTGCCCATCACCGAGGTGATGGACGAAGAGCGGATGATGCCGATCACCGTCGACAAAGAGCAGAGCGAGGTGGCGGACCTCTTCCGCCGCTATGGCCTTGTTTCGGCTCCGGTGGTCGACGAGGACGGCCGCTTGGTCGGCAACATCACCGTCGACGACGTGGTCGACGTGATCGACGAAGAGGCGGAGGACACGCTGCTCAAGCTGGGAGGCGTATCGCGCCCCGATTTCTATGCCGACGTGATGGCGACCACGCGGGCCCGCATGCCTTGGCTCTTCGTGAACCTCTTGACCGCGGTGCTTGCCTCCTTGGTGATCGGTCTTTTCGAAGACGCCCTGGCTCGGGTCGTGGCGCTGGCCGTGCTGCTGCCGATCGTCGCTTCGATGGGCGGCAACGCCGGCACGCAGACCTTGACCATCGCCGTGCGCGCGCTTGCCATGCACGACCTGACCCGCACCAACGCCACCCGCATCATCGGCAAGGAGCTCTTCGTCGGCGTCTTGAACGGCCTGGCCTTCGCCCTGGTCACCGGGCTCATCGCCTATGTCTGGTTCAACATGCCCGAGATCGGCTTAGTAATCGGTGCCGCCATGGTGGTGAACATGGGCGCAGCCGCCCTTTCGGGCATTCTCATCCCCTTGGCCCTGGACCGCTTGAACATCGATCCGGCGATCGCCTCGACCGTCTTTCTGACCACCGTGACCGACGTGGTGGGTTTCTTTTCCTTCCTTGGCCTTGCCAGCCTGGCCTTCCTGTGAGACAGAGCCGGCAGCGCAGTAGAACGAAAGACCCGTCGATGGCCGAAAAGAAAACCGTGGAACGTCTGGCCTTTACCCGTGAGAACCCGAGCAAGCGCCATGAAGAGCTGGGCAAGCTCTATGTGAACCTGCATCGCGAGGCCGAGCGCCGGGGAGCGGCCGGCGACAACATCTTTGGTGGCGGCAACCTCTTCCAGCACATCGACACGATCCGCGCCGACCTCAAGGGAACCGGCAGCAAGAGCCTGCTGGACTATGGATCCGGACGGGCCAACGCGCACAAGCAGCGACCGATAGACCTTCCCAGCGGAGAAAGTGCCGAGAACCTGAAAGTCTATTGGGGGCTGGATCGCATCACCTGCTACGATCCCTTTTTCTCGCCGCTGTCGAAGCTGCCGAGCGAGCGCTTCGATGCGGTGATTTGCACCGACGTGCTGCAGCATTGCTCCGAAGACGATCTCGATTGGGTGCTGACCGATATCTTCGACTACGCCAAGCGCTATGTCTTCATCACCTTGGCCTGCTTTCCGGCCAAGGCGAAGCTGGAGAACGGCGACAACTATCATGTCACCGCGAAGCCTCCGGAATGGTGGAAGCCCCGCATCTTCGCAGCCGCGGTCGGCCGCAGCGGGCTGCTTTATCGGGTGATCTTCCATGTCGCCAAGGAAGGCCGCATCGTCAACGAAGAGTGGCGCGACCTCTCGATGACCGCTTCGTCCGACTAGAGTGTGGGTGGCTGCCCATGGCAGCAGGTCAACCCAGTCCCGAGGCCGTGGCGGCCGGTCAGGCGGTCTACAGCGATCGGGTCCTCAAGCTCTATGACCTCGTCGTCCACGGCGTCTCCAACCATTTGCTGTGGCGCTGCCCGACCGGCAGGCTGCGGGCCCTCTATCAGCGCCACGTGAGCGAGCGGCACCTCGATGTCGGCGTTGGCAGCGGCTACTTCCTCGCGCATGCACGCTTTCCGGGCAAGCAGCCGCAGGTCACCTTGATCGATCTCAACCCCGGTTGCCTCGCCTTTGCCGCCAAGCGGATTGCAGCACTGCAGCCAGAGACCTTGCAGGCCGATGTCTTCGAACCCCTGCCGGCCTGCGGCCCCTTTAGCTCGATTGGCCTGACCTATCTGCTGCACTGTCTGCCGGGATCGATCCCCCAGAAGGCGCAGGTCTTGGACAACATCGCCGCCCTCGGCGCGCCTGGCGCGGTGCTGTTCGGCGCCACCCTGCTGCAAGGCGATGCACCACGCTCTTGGGCAGCCCGCAAGCTGATGGAAGCCTACAACCGCAAGGGTGTCTTCTCCAATCGCGAAGACCGCTTCCAGGATCTGGAGGCAGCCCTGAACACTCGCTTCGAGAGGGTCGAGCTGGAGCGGATTGGCTGCGCGGCGCTCTTCGCGGCCAAGCTGGCCGGCTAGCCGGACTCGCTTTTTACCTCTCCGCTCTCATTGCCGGAGGCGGCCGGGTTGACTACCCAGGCACGCATCAGCTCATAGCCGAACGAGAGGACCACCGGGCCGATGAAGAGCCCGATCAGGCCATGAGCGATGGTGCCGCCCAGGACACCGATCAGAATCACCACCATCGGCACCGGCAGGCCGCGGGCCATGACGATCGGGCGCAGCACGTTGTCGATCAGCATCGCCGGTACCATCCAGGCGGTGAAGAGCACCGCCGTCAGGGTGTCCATCACCGACCAGACATAGATGATCGAGGCGATGACCACGATGCCCGGCCCGATCTGAATGATCGCGAGGATCAGGCAGATCAAGGCCAGGAGGCCGGCCAGGGGCACGCCCGCGGCCACCAGGCCAAAGGCGACCAGGAGAGTTTGCAGCACCGAAACACCGATCACACCACGCGCCACGTTGCGCACCGTCGAGCGCGCTAGCTCGACGAAGGCAGCACCGCGGGTAGGGGTAAGCCGCGCTGCAAAAAGGGTCAGGCCGTGGCCCAGCCGATCGGCATTGGGCATCAGGATGCCGGCGATGATGATGGCCAGGATGAACTGGACCAGGGTGAGCCCGGCGTCGGCCGCCAGCTGCAACAGTACCGTGGCCACTGCCGCCACTTGGGTCGAGTACTTGGTAAGCGCCGCCTCCAGATTGACCGAGGCCAGCGTCCAGATATCGCTGACGGGTTGGCCGATCATGGGCCATTCGGCAACACCGGCGGGCGGCGGCGGGACTTTCAGAGTGCCCGCAGTGAGATGGCCGGCGAAGGTGGTGACGTTGTCGACGAAGCTGGCCGACATCACGCTGACCGGGCCCAATAGGATGAAAAGCCCGACGACTGTCAAAAGGATGGTCGCGACAATGCCGCTGCCGAAGAGCCAAGCCTTGAGCTTCAAGAATATCGGATAGAGCGCGATCGCGAGGATTATGCCCCAGAGGACGACCGCCACGAAGGGGCGGAATAGTACAAAGCACCAAGCCAGCACCAACCCGAGCACCGCAATCCGGGCCGCCAGGTCGATGGCCGTCGCCGTCAGCCTCTCTTCACTCATCTCTAGCTGTGTCATGTCGCTAACCCCCGCCGCTCTCGCAAACTTTTGCCTCTCTCCACGGCGGCATACTGCAGAGGATCGAGAATGACGGTCAACGGCTCGCGGTGGCCATTTAGCGCAACAGCCCAAATGCAGCGCAAAATCTCAAGAATTTAGTCGTGATCTCGCGGGAGGATTGTTTTCAAATTAGACATAGCTGCAAACTAATTCCCAACAATCATACCGCCAAATCAAAGGTGGGAGGGACTCACCCGGAGGATTCTGCCTGGCGGCCGCGCGGCTCTATCGGCCATTCCATCAGCAGCTCATCGTCGATCAGCTTCGCGCCGAGCCGTTCGTAGAAGGCAGATGCCCTCTTGTTCTTGGCCCAGACCGACCAAAGCATCAATCCGCAGCCGCGAGCCCGGCCGATCTCGGCCAAGTGCTCCATCATCACGCGCCCGAGACCGCGCGAACGCCAGCCCGCTCTGAGATAGAGGTCCGTCAAATGGATCTTGCCTTCCATCCAATCGGGCCAGAATCCAACACTATAAAGGGCAAATCCAATCGGTGCCCCTTCAACCTCGGCAACGAGCGAGTAGAAGAGCGGATCTTCGCAGAAGCCGCATCGCCGAAGTGCTCTTGCCGCCTTGTCGATGTCGTAGCTCGGATCACTGCCGTCGATTGCCGCCATCTCCACGTGAAACTCGGCGGACATCTGCGCCAGGACCGGCACGTCTTGCTCGGTGCCAGGCCGGATAGAGACGCTCTCTTTGACCTCTCCCATCTGCTTGCCCGTCCTGGATGCCTTTCAGGGAGTTCGATCACTAACGGAGGGACCCTTTCGCTTCAAAGCCTTGCTGGCGACATTTTGACCGGAGGGGCTCCGGCAGGGCCTGATTGCCGTGCACATCGCCAGCGGCTCCTATGGCCCTAAGGCCGACTTCGCCGGCGAGGCAGCCGGCTGGACAAAGGTCTGGGACGGGCGGACAGCGGCCGCTTGAGGCCATGTGCCTTGAGGTGCTCCGACAAAGACCGTTCAGTTGCGAGGCAATTGCTGCTAACTTTCGTCAGAGGCGGGCTGAATTGCCTCGCTTTGCGGTCCGCTTCTCCTTTGCCAGGGTCCGCGAGCCGCTTTATATTCCGGGCAGTAGTGAGGCACCTTTGCGGCACCCTGACCATTCGGCGGCGTGCCGGACGTTGAGAGCGAGAGCGAGGAAGCCGGCCGATGCAAGACGGAATTCTGGGCGAGTACTTTCCCATTCTGCTCTTCTTGGGCATTGCCGGCGCCTTGGCCGGCCTAATGGTGGTGGCATCTTACATTGTTGGCGAACAGCGGCCGGATTCTGAGAAGGTCTCCGCCTACGAGTGCGGATTCGAGGCCTTCGACGACGCGCGCGGCCGCTTCGACGTGCGCTTCTATCTGGTCGCGATTCTCTTCATCATCTTCGATCTGGAGGTGGCCTTCCTCTTCCCCTGGGCCGTGGGGTTGGCAGATATCGGTACCTTCGGCTTCTGGTCGATGATCATCTTCTTGGGGCTCTTGACAATCGGCTTCGCCTACGAGTGGCGCAAGGGCGCGCTGGAGTGGGAGTAGGGCGGGGCTGCCGCTCCCCCGACGTCTGCCAAGCAATCACGGGACAGCGACCATGAACGACAGCAGTGCCGCCCTCACACCAGGGCCCGACCAAAAAGAGCTCTTTGGCCGCGTGGCCGCCGAGATCGAGGACAAGGGCTTCATCGTCGGACAGCTCGACAAGCTCGCGGCCTGGGCCCGCACCGGCTCGCTATGGCCCATGAGTTTCGGTCTGGCCTGCTGTGCGGTGGAAATGATGCACACCGCCTGCAGCCGCTATGACTTGGACCGTTTCGGCATCGTCTTCCGGCCGAGCCCCCGGCAGTCGGACGTGATGATCGTTGCCGGCACCTTGACCAACAAGATGGCACCGGCCTTGCGCAAGGTCTACGATCAGATGGCGGAGCCGCGCTGGGTCATCTCCATGGGCTCCTGCGCCAACGGTGGCGGCTACTATCACTACTCCTACTCCGTGGTGCGCGGCTGCGACCGTGTGGTCCCGGTGGACGTCTACGTGCCGGGCTGCCCGCCGACCGCCGAAGCCTTGCTCTACGGAATCTTGCAGCTGAAAAAGAAGGTGCGCCGCCAGGCGGGCCTTAGCCGCTGAGCGCGTGAAGGCGGGGGGATAGGATCATGGACGAGGCCTTGCGCGAACTAGGCGAACAGCTGCGCGACAGCTTGCCGGAGGCCGTGACGGCCTTGGATGAGGACCGTGCCGAGCTGATTGTGCGCACCGATGCCGCGCATATCCTGCGGCTTCTGGCTCACCTGCGCGATGATCAAAGCTGCCAGTTCACCGCCTTGATGGACATCACCGCGGTTGATTGGCCGGAGGAGGAGCAGCGCTTCGAAATCGTCTACAACCTCTTGTCCGTAAAGCAGAACTATCGCCTTCGCGTGAGCCTCAGGACAGACGAGGAAACCCCGGTCCCCTCTGCGGTCGGCGTGTTCAGCTCGGCCGATTGGCTGGAGCGCGAAGTTTGGGACCTCTACGGCGTCTTCTTCACCGGACATCCCGACCTCAGGCGCATCCTCACCGACTACGGCTTCGAGGGGCATCCCTTGCGCAAGGACTTCCCGATGACCGGTTATGTCGAGGTGCGCTATGACGAGGAGCAGAAGCGGGTGGTCTACGAGCCGGTCTCGCTGACGCAGGAGTTCCGCAGCTTCGACTTCGAGTCGCCTTGGGAAGGCATGCTGAACGCCAAGTCCAACGCACTGCTGCCCGGCGACGAGAAGGCCGAAGGCGAGGGGAAGGCTTGAGGAGGGCGCCATGCCGGAAGCGAAGATCAAGCCGCTCACCTTGAATTTCGGGCCGCAGCACCCTGCGGCCCACGGTGTCTTGCGCCTGGTGCTGGAGATGGACGGCGAGGTGATCGAGCGCGCCGACCCGCACGTCGGGTTGCTGCACCGCGGCACGGAAAAGCTGATCGAGTACAAGACCTATCTGCAGGCTGTGCCCTACTTCGATCGCCTCGATTACGTCGCGCCGATGAATCAGGAGCATGCCTATGCCCTGGCTGTGGAGAAGCTGCTTGGCATCGAGGTGCCGAAACGCGCGCAGTACATTCGTGTGCTCTATGCGGAGCTGGGGCGGATTGCCAACCACATATTGAACATCGCCACTTTCGCACTCGACGTCGGCGCCATGACGCCAATCCTCTGGGCTTCGAAGAGCGCGAGAAGATCATGGAGTTCTACGAGCGGGTCTGCGGCGCCCGGCTGCATGCGGCCTATTTCCGGCCTGGCGGCGTGCATCTTGACCTGCCGGCTGGCTTGCTCCAGGACATCCGTACATTCAGCGAAACCTTTCCCAAGATCATCGATGACTACGAGAGCCTGCTGACGGAGAACCGAATCTTCCGGCAGAGGACGGTAGACATCGGGGTGGTCAGTGCAGAGGACGCGCTGAATCGGGGGTTCTCCGGGCCGATGATCCGTGCTTCCGGACTGCCTTGGGATCTGCGTCGATCGCAGCCCTACGACTGTTATGGCGAGCTCTCTTTCGGGGTGCCGGTGGGCAAGAACGGCGACTGCTTCGACCGCTACCTCGTGCGCATGGAGGAGATGCGCCAGTCGCTGGTGATCATCACTCAGTGCCTCGACCAGATTCCGGACGGGCCGGTGCACACGCCCAACCACAAGGTGACGCCGCCCAAGCGCAGCGAGATGAAGCAGTCCATGGAGGCGCTGATTCATCACTTCAAGCTCTATACCGAAGGCTATCACGTGCCGCCGGGGGCGACCTACACGGCGGTCGAGGCGCCGAAGGGCGAATTTGCCGTCTACCTCGTCTCCGACGGCACCAACAAACCCTACAAGTGCCACATCAGAGCGCCCGGCTTCGCCCACTTGGCGGCCATGGATTTTCAATGCAAGGGGCACATGCTGGCGGACAGCGTCGCCATCCTCGGGTCGATGGATATCGTCTTCGGCGAGGTGGACCGATGAGCCAGACCAGCTATCGCGCGCCTGAGAGCGGCGACTTCACCTTCACTTCCGAGAACGAGGCCTTGGCCCAGCGGATCATCGCCCGCTACCCCGAAGAGCGGCATCGCAGTGCCGTTATCCCCTTGCTGGATATCGCGCAGCGGCAGAACGGCGGCTGGCTCAGCCCCGAAGTGATCGAGTTTGTCGCCAAGCGCCTGGAGATGGCGCCCATCCGGGTGCATGAGGTTGCCAGCTTCTACACCATGTTCAACAAGAAGCCGGTGGGGAAGTACTTGCTGCAGGTCTGTCGTACCACGCCTTGCTGGTTGCGCGGCTCCGACGGCCTCACGGACACCATCAAGCGCGTTTGCGGAATCGAGATCGGCGGCACCCTCCGAAGATGGCCTCTTCACCTTGATGGAGGTCGAGTGTTTGGGAGCCTGCTGCAACGCGCCCATGCTGCAGATCAACGATGACTACTTTGAAGATCTTACTCCAGAAACGATGGAAAAGCTTCTCCAAGAATTGAGAGAAGGACGCGAAGTTAAAGTGGGATCTCAAGTAGGCCGTTTCGCCTCCGCTCGGGCTGACGGCCCACACACGCTGACCGATCTGCCCGATCGGGCGTCGCCCAGCGGCATTCTGCTGAGTGATTCCTCCGACGATGAGGAGGAGGAAGAGGCGCCGACGCCACAGGCTGCGCCGTCTAAGCCAGAGGCGCCCAAGCCAGAGGTTAGAGAGGCCGATACTGCGGCTGGATCGAGGCCAGCCGGACTTGCCGCACCACGCGATGGCAAGGCAGATAATCTCAAAAAAATCAAAGGTCTTGGCCCCAAAGCTGAAGAGGGTTTGAATGCTTTGGGCGTCTTCCACTTCGATCAAATCGCGGCTTGGAGCGCGGCGGAGGTCGACTGGGTCGGCAGCGAGCTGGGCTTCTCGGGCCGGATCGAGCGGGAGGATTGGGTAGGCCAGGCCAAGGCTTTGGCCGCCGAAGAGGGGAAGAGCGCTTAGGCCATGCTGCAAGACAAGGACCGCATCTTCACCAATCTCTACGGTCAGGACGACTGGGGCCTGGAGGGCGCGCGCCGGCGCGGTGTGTGGAGTGAAATCCCGACGATGATCGCGCTGGGGCACGAGAAGATCATCGATCTGATGAAGCAGTCGGATCTGCGCGGTCGCGGCGGCGCCGGCTTTCCGACCGGCATGAAGTGGAGCTTCATGTGGCCCAAGCGCGACGAGCGTCCGCGCTATCTCGTCGTGAATGCCGACGAGTCGGAGCCCGGCTCCTGCAAGGACCGGGAAATCCTGCGCAACGATCCCCATCGACTGCTGGAAGGCATCGTGGTGGCTTGCTTCGCTATGGGGGCGAACGCCAGCTACATCTACGTGCGCGGCGAGTACTACAGCGAGGCCTCCAATCTCCAGAAGGCCATCGACCAGGCCTATGAGGCCGGGTTGCTGGGCAAGAACGCAGGAGGCGGCGACTGGCACTGCGACATCTATCTGCACCGTGGTGCCGGCGCCTATATCTGCGGCGAGGAGACGGCGCTGCTGGAAAGCCTGGAGGGCAAGAAAGGCCAGCCGCGCCTCAAGCCGCCCTTTCCGGCGGCCGCCGGCCTTTACGGCTGTCCGACGACGATCAACAACGTCGAGACCATCGCCGTGGTGCCGGAAATCTTGCGCCGTGGCATCAGCTGGTGGAAGCAGTTCGGCCGGCCGCGCAACCACGGCACCAAGATCTTCTCTATCTCCGGCCATGTCGAGAAGCCCTGCAACGTCGAAGAGGCCATGAGCATCCCCTTGCGGGAGCTGATCGAAAAGCACGCCGGCGGGGTGCGCGGCGGCTGGGAGAACCTGCTGGCGATCATCCCCGGCGGCTCGTCGGTCCCCTGCCTGCCGCTGGAGATCTGCGGCGAGGTCTTGATGGACTTCGACGGCCTGCGCGAGGCGCAGTCGGGACTGGGCACGGCGGCCGTGATCGTCATGGACCGCTCCACCGACATCGTCGAGGCCATTGCGCGCCTCTCGCATTTCTACATGCATGAGAGTTGCGGGCAGTGCACACCCTGCCGCGAGGGCACCGGGTGGATGTACCGGGTCATGACGCGCATGGTCCGCGGCGAGGCGGAAAAGCGCGAGATTGACCTCTTGCTCGATGTCACCCATCAGGTGGAAGGCCACACCATCTGCGCGCTGGGCGATGCGGCGGCTTGGCCGATCCAGGGGCTCATCCGCCACTTCCGGCCGGAGCTGGAGCGGCGCATCGAGGCCTACCGCGCACGGGCTGCGGCCTGAAGCAGGGCTGGAGAGAAGGAATCGGATCAGGACCATGCCGAAGCTGACCATCGACGGACGCGAGATCGAGGTGCCCGCCGGGATTACGGTGCTTCAGGCCTGCGAGCTGGCCGGCGCGGAGATTCCCCGCTTTTGCTATCACGAGCGCCTGTCGGTCGCCGGCAATTGCCGCATGTGCCTGGTGGAGATGGAGCGCGCGCCCAAGCCGATCGCCTCCTGCGCCATGCCGGTGGGCGAGGGGATGGTGATCAAGACCGACACGCCTGTGGTGCAAAAGGCGCGCCAGGGCACCATGGAGTTCCTGCTGATCAACCACCCGCTCGACTGCCCGATTTGCGACCAGGGCGGCGAGTGCGATCTGCAGGACCAGGCCATGGCCTACGGCTTCGACCGCAGCCGTTATAGCGAGAACAAGCGCGCGGTCGCCGAGAAGGAGATGGGTCCCATCGTCAAGACGGTGATGACCCGCTGCATCCAGTGCACCCGCTGTGTGCGCTTCGCCACCGAGGTTGCCGGGGTCGAGGACATCGGCTTGGTGAACCGCGGCGAGCATGCCGAGATCACCACGCTGGAACGCGCCGTCAATAGCGAGCTCTCGGGAAATCTGATCGACGTTTGCCCGGTCGGCGCGCTCACCGCCAGGCCTTACGCCTTCAACGCCCGGCCTTGGGAACTGCGCAAGACCAACTCCGTCGACGTGATGGACGCGGTCGGCAGCAACATCCGCATCGACGCGCGCGGCCGCGATATCCTGAGGATCCTGCCGCGCCTGCACGAGGGGGTGAACGAGGAGTGGCTGGCCGACAAGTCGCGCTACGCGATCGACGGCCTGAAGAAGGCGCGCCTCGACCAGCCTTACGTGCGCAACGCCGAAGGAAAACTGCAGCCGGCCAGCTGGAGCGAGGCCTTCGAAGTCATCGCCCATAAGATGACCGCGGCCTCCGGCAACGAGATGGCGGCCCTGGCTGGAGACCTGGCCGACGCCGAAGCCATGATGGCGCTTAAGCTCTTGATGCAGGCCATGGGCTCCTCGCATCTCGACTGCCGACAGGACGGCGCCAAGCTTGCCGGTGAACCCGGCGGCGGACCTGAGGCCGGTTTCCTCTTCAACAGCGGCATCGCCGGTATCGAAGAGGCCGACGCGGTGCTGATCATCGGCAGCAACCCGCGTTGGGAAGCGCCGCTCGTCAACGCGCGCCTGCGCAAGCGCAGCCTCACCGGCCGGCTCAAAGTAGCGATGATCGGGCCGCATCCGGACCTGACCTATGTCTACGAGCACCTGGGCAACGGCCCGGCTGCCTTGGAAGCCTTGGCAGCCGGCAAAGGCGACTTTTCCGAGGCCCTCGGTGCCGCTGAACGGCCGATGCTGATCCTGGGGCAGGGCGCCCTTGCACGCGCCGACGGCGCCGCCGTTCTCCACTTGGCACGCCAGGTTGCGGAGCGATACGGAATGGCCGGCGAGGGCGCACCCGAGGGCTGGAACGGCTTCAACGTTCTGCACAGCGCGGGCGGTCGCGTCGCCGGCTTGCTTCTGGGTTTCCTGCCGCAAGCCGATGGTAAGGACCTCGAGGGCATCCTGGCCGGCTGCGAGAGCGGCGAGATCAAGCTGATCTACCTGCTGGGCGCCGACGAAATCGATATGACCCGCTTGGGCAAGGCCTTCGTGATCTATCAAGGCCACCACGGCGATGCCGGCGCGCGCCGGGCCGACGTGATCCTGCCGGGCGCCGCCTATACGGAAAAGAACGCGACCTACGCCAACACCGAAGGCCGGGTGCAGCTGGCCCGTTTGGCGGTCTTCCCGCCGGGCGATGCGCGCGAGGACTGGACCATCGTACGCGCGCTCTCTGCACGCCTGAACCAGCCCTTGCCCTTCGACAATCTGGGCGGCTTGCGCAGGCTCTTGATCGAAAGCAACCCGCGCTTCGGCCAGGTCGACCGGCAGGTAGCAGGTGCTTGGGGCGCCTTCGGCACTGCCGGGCCCTTGGAAGGAAGCCCCTTCCTCTCACCGATGGAAGACTACTACAGGACCGATCCGATCAGCCGCGCCTCGGCCACCATGGCCGACTGCAGCGCGGCCTTCGTCGGCGACCAAGAGGAGGCGACGGGCACCCATGGCTGAGACCGGCTTCTGGGCGGGCTACGCCTGGCCGACGATCCTGACCGTGCTGTCCATCATTGCGATGGTGGTGCCCTTGCTGGTGGCTGTGGCCTATCTGACCTTGGCGGAGCGGCGGGTGATCGCCGCCATGCAGCTGCGCAAAGGCCCGAACGTGGTTGGGCCCTTCGGCCTGCTGCAGCCCTTCGCCGATGGCATCAAGCTGCTGTTCAAGGAGACCATTCTGCCGGCGGGCGCCAACCGTATCGTTTTCCTGCTGGCGCCGATGCTGACCTTCACCTTGGCGCTGATTGCCTGGTCGGTCATTCCCGTCGCCGAAGGCTGGGTCATCGCCGACATCAACGTCGGAATTCTCTACCTCTTCGCCATCTCCTCGCTGGGCGTCTACGGCGTCATCATGGCCGGCTGGGCGTCGAATTCGAAGTATCCCTTCATCGGCGCCCTGCGTTCGGCGGCCCAGATGGTGTCCTACGAAGTTTCCATGGGCTTCGTGATCGTCACCGTGATCCTTTGCGCGGGCTCGCTCAACGTCACCGACATCGTGCTGTCTCAGCAGGACGTCTGGTACTGCATCCCCTTGCTGCCGATGTTCGTGATCTTCTTCATCTCGACCTTGGCGGAGACCAACCGCGCGCCCTTCGACCTGCCGGAGGGTGAGTCGGAGATCGTGGCCGGCTACTTCGTCGAATACTCCTCCATGTCCTTCGCGCTCTTCTTCCTCGGCGAGTACGCCAACATGATCTTGATGAGCGCGATGACCACCATCCTCTTCCTGGGTGGCTGGCTGGCGCCTTTCGGGGTGGCGCCCTTCACCTGGATCCCAGGCATCTTTTGGTTCGTGGCCAAGGTCTGTCTGGTGCTCTTCTGCTTCCTCTGGGTTCGGGCGACCTTCCCGCGCTATCGCTACGATCAGCTGATGCGGCTTGGCTGGAAGGTCTTCCTGCCGCTGTCGCTGGCCTGGCTGGTGGTGACCGCCGGCGCGCTGGTCTGGTTCGGTTGGCTGCCGCAGGCCGGCGGGGGAGGCTGAGAGATGACGCCCGCGATTGGCGAGAGAGGTGACTAGGCGATGACGGCAATGTCCAAAGGCTTCCGCAGCCTCTTGATGGGCGAGCTTCTGTCCGGGATGAGCCTGACCTTGCGCTACTTCTTCAAGCCCAAGGTCACCTTGAACTATCCCTATGAGAAAGGGCCGCTGTCGCCGCGCTTCCGTGGCGAGCATGCCTTGCGCCGCTATCCCAACGGGGAGGAGCGCTGCATCGCCTGCAAGCTGTGCGAGGCGATCTGTCCGGCCCAAGCCATCACCATCGAGTCCGAGCCGCGCGAGGACGGCAGCCGCCGCACCACGCGCTACGACATCGACATGACCAAGTGCATCTACTGTGGCTTTTGCCAGGAGGCCTGCCCGGTGGACGCCATCGTCGAGGGCCCGAACTTCGAGTTTTCCACGGAGACCCGTGAGGAGCTCTTCTACAACAAGGAGAAGCTCTTGGATAACGGCGACCGCTGGGAGTACGAGATCGCGCTCAACATAGAAAAGGATGCGCCCTATCGCTGAGCTGCCTATTGGCGGCTGGCGAGCGGCAAGAAAGTCGAGAGGGGTCAAGGGTGCACAGAATGATAAAAACAGCGGGCAAGAGGGCGGAGGCCATTGGGCTCCGCAAGGGGGCGCCATGATCGTCGAAACCATCGCCTTCTATCTCTTCTCCGCGATCACCATCGCTGCCGCGGTGATGGTGATCTCAACCAAGAACCCCGTGCACTCGGTGCTGTTTCTGATCCTGGCCTTCTTCAATTCGGCGGCGCTGTTCGTGCTGATGGGCGCCGAGTTCCTAGCGATGATCCTGGTGGTTGTTTATGTCGGCGCCGTCGCCGTCCTCTTCCTCTTCGTGGTGATGATGCTGGACATCAACTTCGTCGAGCTGAGGCAGGGCTTCCTGCAGTATCTGCCGATCGGCGGCCTGATCGGGTTGATCCTCTTCGTCGAGCTTGCCGCCATCGTCGGCACCTGGGCGATCGCGCCCGAAGCGGCCCAGCAGTTCGAGCGACCGACGCCGGCGGCCGCCGAGGTGAGCAACACGCTGGCGCTCGGCCGCATTCTCTATACCGACTACGCCTATCTCTTCCAGTTGGCGGGCGTGATCCTGCTGGTCGCCATGATCGGCGCCATCGTGCTCACCTTGCGCCGGCGTGAAGGGGTCAAGAAACAGTCGATCGCCACCCAGGTCTCGCGTCCGCGCAAGGACACGGTCGAGGTCAAGGACGTGCCGACGGGAAGCGGGGTCTAGCGCCATGGCAGTCGGTCTCGAACACTATCTCGTGGTTGCCGCGGTCCTCTTTACGCTTGGCATCTTCGGCATCTTCCTCAACCGCAAGAACGTCATCATCATCCTGATGTCGATCGAGCTGATGCTCTTGGCGGTCAACATCAACCTGGTGGCCTTCTCCACCCACCTCGGTGACCTGGTGGGCCAGGTCTTTGCCATGTTCGTCCTGACCGTGGCGGCGGCAGAGGCTGCCATCGGGCTCGCCATACTGGTCGTCTACTTCCGCAACCGCGGCTCCATCGCGGTGGAAGACATCAACATGATGAAGGGCTGAGCCGCGATGGATGCCGCAGTCGTCTTCCTGCCGCTGATCGGCGCCATCGTCGCCGGCTTCTTCCGTCACGCACTGGGCGACCGTGGGGCGCAGGTGGTGAGCTGCACCTTGATGTCGCTCTCCACGCTGTTCGCCTTGATCCTCTTCGCCCGCGTGCCGCTGGGCGGCGAGGAGGCTTGGGTCACCCCGCTCTTCACCTGGTTCGAGAGCGGCAGCTTCAAGCTTGCCTGGGCGATCCAGGTCGACAGCCTGTCGGTCTGCATGATGATGGTGGTGACCGTGGTCTCCACCGTCGTGCACTTCTACTCGATCGGCTATATGTCGGACGACAAGTCGATCCCGCGCTTCATGGCCTACCTGTCGTTCTTCACCTTCTTCATGCTGATGCTGGTGACGGCCGACAACCTGGTGCAGATGTTCTTCGGCTGGGAGGGCGTGGGCCTCTGCTCCTACCTCCTGATCGGCTTCTGGTACCACAAGCCCTCGGCCAACGACGCGGCGATGAAGGCCTTCCTGGTCAACCGCGTGGGCGACATCGGCTTCGCGCTGGGCATCGCCGGGATCTTCTTCCTCTTCGGCGCGGTCGACTTCGTCGACATCTTCCCGCATGCCGCGGCCGAGGCCGACACTGTTATCACCGTCTTCGGCATCAGCGCGCCGGCCTTGGAGATTCTCTGCATCCTGCTGTTCATCGGGGCGATGGGCAAGTCGGCGCAGCTGGGCCTGCATACCTGGCTGCCGGACGCCATGGAGGGACCGACCCCGGTCTCCGCCCTGATCCATGCCGCCACCATGGTGACCGCCGGCGTCTTCATGGTTTGCCGCCTTTCGCCCCTGTTCGAGCAGGCCGACGTCGCCCGCGAGATCGTGACCTACGTCGGCGCCATTACCTGCCTGTTCGCGGCGACCATCGGCATCGCGCAGAACGACATCAAGCGGGTGATCGCCTATTCCACCTGCTCGCAGCTGGGTTACATGTTCTTCGCCGCCGGCGTCTCGGCCTACTCGGCGGCGATCTTCCACCTCACCACCCATGCCTTCTTCAAGGCCCTGCTGTTCCTGGGTGCGGGCTGCGTCATCACCTCGATGCACCACGACCAGGACATGCGGCGCATGGGCGGACTGTGGAACAAGATTCCGATCGCCTATGCCTACATGTGGATCGGCTCTCTGGCGCTGGCCGGCATCGGCCTGCCGCTCAGCATCATCGGCCTCGAAGACATCGGCTTTGCCGGCTTCTATTCGAAGGACATGGTGATCGAGGCCGCTTGGGCCGCACACACCGGCCAGGGCGTCTTCGCCTACTGGATGGGCGTGGCAGCCGCGGTGCTGACCGGCCTCTATTCGGGCCGCCTGATCTTCATGACCTTCCACGGCAAGCCGGCCATTCCGGAGGCCTACGAGAAGGCGCATGAGTCGCCGGCGACCATGACCATCCCGCTCGTCGTGCTGGCCTTCGGCGCGATCTTCGCCGGCATGATCGGCTACTACTTCTATGTCGGCAGCGGCATGACCTCCTTCTGGGCCGGCAGCCTCGACAGCAGCCGCGGGGTAGTCCATCACGCGCACGACGTCGCCACATGGGTGAAGCTGCCGCCCTTCCTGGCGGGGCCCCTGGGCTTCCTGATCGCTTGGTACTGCTACATGGCACGGCCCGAGCTGCCGAGAGAGCTGGCCGAGCGCTTCCGCGGGGTCTACCTCTTCCTGCTCAACAAGTGGTATTTCGACGAGCTCTACGACCGGATCTTCGTGCGGCCTGCCGTGGCGCTCGGCAAGACCCTTTGGGTGCGGGGCGATCAGAAGACCATCGACGGCTTCGGCCCCGATGGCATTTTGCCCCCGCCTCGGCCTTGGTGGTGGCGCGCCGCGCCGTGGCGCTACAAAGCGGTTATGTCTATCACTACGCCTTTGCGATGCTGATCGGCGTAGTGATCTTCGTCACCTGGTATGTGGTCAACTAGCAGGGCCGATAAGGCAGAGGGAAAGAAGAACACGCCATGACCTGGCCATTGCTATCCCTGGTGACCTTCCTGCCGCTGGTGGGCGCCCTCTTCATTCTGGTGATCCGCGGCGAGGAGGCGATGGTGGCGCGCAACGCCCGCTACGTGGCGCTGTGGACCTCGCTCATCACCTTCTTCCTCTCGCTCTTCATCTGGTTCAACTTCGAGCGCGGCGCGGCCGGCTTCCAGTTCGTGGAAGAGGCCGTGTGGCTGCCCGACCTGAAGCTGGTCTACAAGATGGGGGTAGACGGCATCTCCATGCCGCTGGTGCTGCTGTCGACCTTGCTGACGCCGCTCTGCGTGCTGGCCAGCTGGGACTCGATCAAGCACCGGGTGAAGGAGTACATGATCGCCTTCCTGGTGCTGGAGACCTTGATGGTCGGCACCTTCGCGGCGCTGGATCTCTTCCTCTTCTACGTCTTCTTCGAAGGCGTGCTGATCCCGATGTTCCTGATCATCGGCGTCTGGGGCGGTCCGCGGCGGGTCTATTCCGCCTTCAAGTTCTTCCTCTATACCTTGACCGGCTCTCTGCTGATGCTGGTCGCGATCCTGACGATCTACTTCTACACCGGCACCAGCGATATCCCGACCTTGATCGAAAAGGCCAATCTGCCGGCGGGATGGCAGCTTTGGCTGTGGCTGGCCTTCTTTGCCTCCTTTGCGGTCAAGCTACCGATGTGGCCGGTGCACACCTGGCTTCCCGACGCTCACGTGGAGGCGCCGACGGCAGGCTCGGTGATCCTGGCCGGCGTGCTGCTAAAGATGGGCGGCTACGGCTTCCTGCGCTTCTCCGTGCCGATGATGCCGCAAGGTACGGACTTCTTCGTCCCGCTGGTCTTCCTCCTCTCCGTCGTGGCGGTGATCTACACCTCGCTGGTGGCGCTCGCGCAGCAGGACATGAAGAAGCTGATCGCCTATTCTTCGGTCGCGCACATGGGCTTCGTGACGGTCGGCATCTTCTCCCTCAACCAGCAGGGCATCGAGGGCGCCCTGTTCCAGATGCTCTCGCACGGCGTGGTGTCCGCCGCGCTCTTCCTCATCGTGGGCGTGGTCTACGACCGCCTGCACACCCGCGAGATCGCCCGCTACGAGGGCCTGGCCGAGAACATGCCGGCCTATTCCCTGGTCTTCATGGTCTTCATGCTGGCCTCGGTGGGGCTGCCCGGGACCAGCGGCTTCGTCGGCGAGTTCCTGGTGATCGTCGGCGCCTTCCAGGCCAGCAGCTGGATCGCCCTGCTGACGGCCAGCGGCATGGTGCTTGGCGCTACCTACATGCTCTATCTCTACCGCCGGGTGATCTTCGGCGTGCTGACCAAGCCCGACCTCAAACGCCTGCTGGACATGAACTGGCGCGAGCGGCTGGTGTTCGCCCCGCTGGTCGCCCTGGTCTTGTGGATGGGTATCTACCCGGCCAGCTTCCTGGACATCATGGGGCCCTCGGTCGAGCTCTTGGTGGAGCGCTATCAGACCGCCTTGCAGGAGGTCGAGACGCCTTCGCTGCTGGCATTGGTGGGAGGCTAGGAGAGAGCGATGACCACCGATATCGGCAACGATCTCCTCCTCATCCTGCCGGAGCTGGTTTTGGCGTTGGCCGCGATGCTGCTCTTGATGATCGGCGTCTTCGGCGGCCGCGACAAGGTCGGCGGCGTGCTCTGGCTCAGCGTCATCGCCGTGGCGGTCTCCGCCCTCATCATTCTCTTCAGCCCGGGCAATAGAGAGGTCGCCTTCAACGGCCTCTTCATCGTCGATTCCTTCGGCAACTTCATGAAGGTGCTGGTCCTGCTGGGCTCTGGCGCGACCATGGTGCTGTCGCACCACTTCATCAAGCGCGAGGGCATGGCGCTCTTCGAGTTCCCGGTGCTGCTGCTCTTCGCGACGCTCGGCATGTTGCTGATGATCTCGGCCGACGACCTCATCAGCCTCTACATGGGCCTGGAGCTGCAGAGCCTCTCGCTCTACGTCGTGGCCGCGATCCGGCGCCAGTCGCTGCGCTCATCCGAGGCTGGCCTCAAGTATTTCGTCTTAGGCGCGTTGTCCTCAGGTATGCTTCTCTATGGTGCTTCCCTGGTCTACGGCTTCGCCGGCACCACCTCCTTCCAGGGTCTGGCGACGGTCTTTACCGACATGACCGCAGCCGGCGATGCACCGTCCATCGGTTTGATAATCGGCCTGGTCTTCCTGCTGGCGGGGCTTTGCTTCAAGATCTCGGCGGTGCCCTTCCACATGTGGACGCCGGACGTCTACGAGGGCGCGCCGACGGCAGTCACCGCCTTCTTCGCCGCCGGTCCCAAGGTGGCCGCCTTCGCGCTTCTGATGCGTGTCTTGCTGGACCCCTTCGGCTCGCTGGTGTCGCAGTGGCAGCAGATCATCGTCGTGGTCTCGGTGGCCTCGATGGCGCTGGGTGCCTTCGCCGCCATCGGTCAGACCAACATCAAGCGGCTGATGGCCTACAGCTCCATCGGTCACATCGGCTATGCGCTGGTGGGCTTGGCGGCCGGCACGGAAGAGGCGGCGCGCAAGCGTCATGATCTATCTGGCCATCTACCTGGTCATGACCGTCGGCGCCTTCGCCTGCATCTTGACCATGCGCCGCCAGGACGCCTGGTGGAGGGCATCGAGGACCTGCGCGGGCTTGCCTCTTCGCAGCCGCTGCTGGCCTTCACCATTGCCGTCTTCATGTTCTCGCTGGCCGGCATTCCGCCCTTGGCCGGCTTCTTCGGCAAGCTCTATGTCTTCCTGGCGGCAGTGGAGTCGGGGCTCTTCACCCTGGCGGTGATCGGCGTGCTTACCTCTGCGGTGGCGGCCTTCTACTACCTGCGCATCGTCAAGCTGATGTACTTCGACGAGGCCGAAGAGGCTTTCGACAAGCCGATCCCGCGTGAGGTCAGCCTGGTGATCGCCGTCTCCACCTTGGCCGTCGTGATCTTCGTGTTCATTCCGGGGCCACTTACCTCCGGCGCCGAGGCGGCGGCGGCCTCGCTCTTCGGGAAATGACGGAGGGCGCGGCGGGCCTGCCGGAGGGATACAGCCTCAAGCGCTTCGACAGTCTCGACAGCACCATGATCGAGGCCGAGCGGCAGGCCGCCGCCGGCGCCCCTGACGGCACCTTGATCCAAGCCTTGGAGCAAACCGCCGGCCGCGGCCGGCGCGGCAAGAGCTGGAGCACGCCGCCGGGAAACCTCGCGCTCTCCCTTGTCCTTCGGCCCAAGGTGGCCCTGCGCGAGGCCGCCCTCTACGGCTTTGTCGCCGGCCTCTCGCTGCACGACGCTCTCGCACCGCATGTCGAGCCGTCGACGCGATTGCGCCTGAAGTGGCCCAACGACTTGCTGTTGGACGGTGCCAAGCTCTCAGGCCTCCTGCTGGAGTGCCGCGGCAGCAGCGAAAGCGAGCCGGAGTGGTTGATCCTGGGTATGGGCGTGAACGTCGCTTGGGCTCCCGAGGATACCCCCTATCCCTCGACCGCTCTTGCCAGTCACTTGGTCCCCTTGCCCTCGTTGGAGCAACTGACTGTCGGTTGGGCGCGATGCTTCGCCCGATGGCGGCAAGCCTTCGAGGGCCAAGGGTTCGAAACGCTGCGCACGGCCTGGAAGGCGGCTGCGGCCGGCCTTGGTGGCGCACTGGAGGCGCGGCTCGCGGACGGGCAGGTCCTGGCCGGGCGTTTTGTCGATCTAGCCGAAGACGGCAGCCTGCTGCTTGCCATGCCCGGCCAAGCGCGCCCGCGAAGCATCTCTGCAGCCGAGGTCTATTTCCCCGAGGGAGCCATCCATGCTGCTGGCCATTGATTCCGGCAATACCAATGCCGTCTTCGCGCTGATGCAGGGCGACGAGGTGGTCGGCCGCTGGCGATCCGCCAGCGATCCGCGCCGCACCGCCGACGAGTATGCCGTCTGGTTGAGCCAGCTCATGGCGCTCGACGGATTTACTTTCGATCACATCAAAGGCGTGATCCTCAGCAACGTGGTGCCGGCTGCCAACTACAATTTCATGCGCCTGTGCGAGCGCTACTTCGGAGGCTTCCCGATCACCGTCAAGGGCGCCGCCGAGAGCTACCCGATCGAGATCCGGCTCACTCGCCCTCACGTCATCGGCGACGACCGTATCGCCAATGCGATCGGCGCTCATGCGCGCTTTCCAGGTCCGCTGATCATCGTCGACTTCGGCACGGCGACGACCTTCGATATCGTTGCCGCCGACGGCGGCTACGACGGCGGCGTGATCGCGCCCGGCATCAACCTGTCGCTGGATGCGCTCTACATGGGGGCCGCGCACCTGCCACGCATCCTGATCGAAAAGCCGCAGCAGGTGATCGGCAACGACACCGTGCCGGCCATGCAGTCGGGCGTCTTCTGGGGCTACATCGGCCTGATCGAAGGCCTGGTGAAACGCATCATGGGGGACTTCGGCGAGGCCATGACGGTGGTCGCCACCGGTGGGCTGGCGCCGCTTTTCTTCGACACCACCGATGCCATACACCATGTTGATCATGAATTGACCCTGCGCGGCTTGCGCCTGCTGTACGATCACGCCAACACCACATGACCCTAGCCTTCGATCCGGCCCCGGACGCCGACGCCCTCTATTTCCTGCCGCTCGGCGGGACGGGGGAGATCGGCATGAACCTGAACCTCTACGGCCACGCCGACCAGTGGCTCATGGTCGATCTGGGCATCACCTTTCCCGAGGACGGCAGCCTGCCCGGCATCGATGTCTTGATGCCGGACCCGACCTTCATCGAGGAGCGGCGCCAGCATCTGGTCGGCCTGGTGCTGACCCATGGGCACGAGGACCACATCGGTGCCGTGCCTTACCTCTGGTCGCGCCTACGCTGCCCGATCTACGCCACGCCCTTCACTGCCGAGTTGGTGCGCCGCAAGCTTACCGATGCGGGACTGGCCGGCGAGGTGGAGCTGAATGTGATCCCGCTTTCGGGACACATCACCTTGGGTGCCTTCGACATCGAGTTGATTTCGCTCACCCATTCGATTCCCGAGCCCAATGCCTTGGTGATCCGCACCAGCCTCGGCACGGTGCTGCACACCGGCGACTGGAAGATCGATCCCGATCCCCTAGTGGGCGAGGATTTCGATACCGCCGCCCTGCAAGCACTCTCCGAGGAAGGCGTGCTGGCTCTGGTCGGTGATTCCACCAATGCCATGGTCGAGGGCAGCTCAGGGTCCGAAGCCGAGGTGCGCGAAAACCTGACTCGTTTGGTCAAGGAGGCGGAAAATCGCGTGCTAGTGGCTTGCTTCGCCACTAACGTCGCCAGGCTAGAGAGCGCCATGGTGGCGGCCAAGCGCGCCGGGCGCCGGGTCTGTCTGCTCGGCCGCTCCATGAAGCGTATCTTCGAGGCCGCGGTCATGACCGGTTATCTGGAGCCCACCGCCCAGATGATCAGCGAGGAAGAGGTGGGCTACCTGCCGCGCGACGAGGTGCTGATCCTCGCCACCGGCAGCCAGGGCGAGCCGCGCGCCGCTCTTCCACGCCTTTCCCGCGGCGAACATCGCCACGTGGTGCTGGAGCCGGAGGACACGGTGATCTTCTCCTCGCGCGTCATTCCCGGCAACGAGCGTCCGATTCAGCGCTTGCAGGAACGCCTGCGCGCGCTCGGCGCCAAGGTGCTGACGGACGACGAGGTCTTCGTTCATGTCTCCGGCCATCCGGCGCGTGAAGAGCTGGCGCAGATGTATCAATGGGTGCGCCCGCGCATCGCCGTGCCGGTGCATGGCGAACCGCAGCATCTGCGCGCCCATGCCGAGCTCGCCAAGGCCTGCCAGGTGCCGCAAGCGCTGGTCGCCGCCAACGGCCAGGTAATCCGACTGGCGCCGGGCGAGAGTGCCAGCATCGAGGCGGAAGTCGACAGCGGCCGGCTGGCGCTCGACGGCACGCGCCTCTTGCCGCTCGATGCCTCGGCCTTCAAGGAGAGGGCGCGTTTGGCCGGCAGCGGTGCAGTCCTGGTGACGCTGGTGACCGATCATCGCGGCGAGCTCATGGTTCCGCCGAAGATCACCGAACGTGGCCTGGACGCCGTCGATCAGGAATCGGACTGGCTGGTCGCCTGTGCCGAGGACGCCATCTACCAAGCCAACCGCTCGATCCGGCGCGACGAGGACCGCCTGCGCGAGCATGTGCGGATCGCTCTTCGCCGTGCCGTGCAACGCGAAACCGGTAAGAAGCCGCAAGTCGAAGTGCACCTGGTTCGTGTCTAGCGAAGCGCTTGCCTGTGACGACCTGCGGCTTGTCACACAACAAGAAGACGCCAAGGTGGCAGAGAACGCCGCCGATTTGAGGAAGGAGCCAGAATGATCGGCCGATTGAACCATGTTGCCATCGCGGTCCCCGACCTGGAGCAGGCCGCGGGCCTCTACCGTGAAACCCTGGGAGCCAAGGTCTCTGATCCCATCGCAGAACCCGACCATGGCGTGACGGTGGTCTTCGTCGAGCTGCCGAACACCAAGATCGAGCTGCTGCATCCCTTGGGCGATGCCTCGCCGATCCAGGCCTTTCTGGACAAGAACCCTTCGGGCGGCATGCATCATGTCTGCTACGAGGTCGACGACATCCTCGTTGCGCGCGATCGGATGAAGAACCAGGGGGCGCGTGTCTTGGGTGACGGAGAGCCGAAGATCGGCGCGCACGGCAAGCCGGTCTTGTTTCTGCATCCCAAGGACTTCTGCGGTACCTTGGTGGAGCTGGAGCAGGCCTAGCGGGCGGCCGAAGGAGGGCAGGGGCGCCATGACCTGGCCGACCATGATTCTGGTCTTCACCATCATCTGGTGGGTTGTGCTCTTCGCCGTCTTGCCGTGGGGCGCGCGCCCGCCGGACGATTCGGAAGTCGGACATGTGGCTTCGGCGCCGGAGCGGCCGATGCTGTGGCGCAAGGCGCTGATCACCACCTTGATTTCAGCTGTGCTGTTCGCCGGCGCCTACTGGCTGATCGAAAGCGACTACTTCTCCTTCCGCAACGAGCTTCGCTGAGCAGGCATGACCTCTTACTGCGACGCAGCCTCCGGCCATCCCTGGCACGGCCCCTATCATGACCGCGAGTACGGCTATCCGATCGACAGCGAGGCGGGCCTCTTCGAGCGCCTGGTCCTCGAGATCAACCAAGCCGGCCTCTCCTGGCTGACCATCTTGAAGAAGCGGGAGGCCTTTGTTGCGGCCTATGCCGGCTTCGACGTCGACAAGGTGGCCGCCTTCGACGAGGCGGATCGCGCACGGCTGCTGGACGACGCCGGCATCATCCGCAATCGGCTGAAGGTCAATGCGGCGATCGAGAACGCCCGGCGCATTCAGGCGCTGCGCGACAGCCACGGCGGCTTTCAGGCCTGGCTCGATGCCCATCACCCCTTGGAGAAGGCGGATTGGGTCAAGCTCTTCAAGAAGCAGTTTCTCTTCACCGGCGGCGAGATCGTCGGCGAGTTTCTGATGTCCAGCGGCTACCTTCCAGGCGCGCACCGGGAGGACTGCCCAGTCTTTGCCAAGATCGCCGAGCTGGAGCCGGCCTGGATGCGGGCCTAAGCATGAGGCGCCTGCTTGCGCTCTGTCTCCTCGTCGGGCTGCCGCATGCCGGTGCCGCGCAAGAGACGGGGGAGCCCGGAGCCTTCGACTTCTACGTCGTGGCGCTTACTTGGTCGCCCGGCTACTGCGCAACGGTGGAGACGGGTGACAGTCCTTTGCAATGCGGGTCGGGGCGGCCCTTCGCCTTCGTCCTGCACGGACTCTGGCCGCAGTACGAGCGTGGCTACCCGGTCAACTGCGCCGCGTCGCAAGAGCCCTTGCCGGCAAGCCTGGTGCGTTCGCTGCTCGACATAACGCCCTCGGAGAGCCTGGTGCGCCACGAGTGGCGCAAGCACGGCACCTGCACCGGCCTTAGCGCAGAGGGCTACTTCGATCTGGCACGCGTCGCCTATGACAGCATCGAGATCCCTGAACGCTATCACCGCCTCGATAGCTATCTCAGCGCAACGCCCGATCGGATTGAGCGGGCCTTTCTGGAGAGCAATCCCGATCTGAAAGAGGGCGGTGTGTCGGTCGTCTGCGGCAGACGCGACCTGATCGAGGTTCGCGTCTGCCTGACCAAGGAGCTGGAGCCGCGCGACTGCGACGAACTGGAAGCACGGCAGTGTCGCCGCAAGACTGTCGTCATGCCACCTGTCCGTTGATCAGATTAAGTCAAACCCATTCGAAGCACTATGATGGACTTTGCCAGCGCCCACTCTACAGTTCGAGAGCAATTAAAGAAAAAAGCTGGACCACCGCCCAGCTCTAGGGTGCCATTTTCAGCGAATTAAGTATTTGTTCCTCCCGGAACTCGGGTGCAGGCGACATCTTTCGTGCCACCTACCGACAAGGGTTAGTGTGATACACAAAGGAGACTCGGCCGTCATCAACTTTCGAAGGGCCAGCGTGCGAAAGGGCATTCGAAGCCGCCTGTGCCTGGATTCCTCGGTGCGAGGCAGCACAGCATTGCCTCATTCCCTCGATGGACAAGCCGGTGCCGGTACCCTAGTCTCCCGCGCTTGCCGTCATCCCTATGAACCGAGGTTTGCGATGCGTCGTTCCCGCTATTTTCTGCCGACCCTGAAGGAGACGCCGGCGGAGGCGGAAATCCTATCGCACCGTCTGATGCTGCGCGCCGGTCTGGTGCGCCAGGCTTCGGCGGGCATCTACTCCTGGCTGCCCTTGGGCTTCCGGGTCCTGAAGAAGATCGAGCAGATCGTCCGCGAAGAGCAGGACCTGAGCGGCGCCCAAGAGGTATTGATGCCGACCATCCAGTCGGCAGAGCTTTGGCGCAAGTCGGGCCGCTACGACGACTACGGCAAGGAGATGCTGCGCATCCAGGACCGGCACGAGCGCGATATGCTCTATGGGCCCACCAACGAAGAGCTGATCACCGACATCTTCGCCAGCGCGGTCAAGAGCTATCGGGACCTGCCGCGCAACCTCTACCACATCCAATGGAAGTTCCGCGACGAGGTGAGGCCGCGCTTCGGCGTCATGCGCGGGCGCGAATTCCTGATGAAAGACGCCTACAGCTTCGACGTGGACTACGAAAGCGCGCGCGTCGCCTACGAGAAGATGTTCATCGCCTACTTGCGTACCTACGCACGCATGGGCCTCAAGGCCATTCCGATGGAGGCCGACACCGGCCCCATTGGCGGCAATCTGAGCCACGAGTTCATCATCCTGGCCGACACCGGTGAGAGCGCCGTCTATTGCGATCGCGATCTCCTCTCCTACGACGTCTTGGGCGAGGCGATCGACTACGAGGACGGCACGGCCGTGCGCTCGGTTGTGGACCGCCACACCAGCCTCTATGCCCGCACCGACGAGAAGCACGACCAGGCGCGCTTCGAGGCCGAGGTACCGGAGGAGCGGCGCTACGAGGGCCGCGGCATCGAGGTAGGGCACATCTTCTACTTCGGCACCAAGTACTCCGACCCACTTGGCGCACGCGTGACCACACCCGATGGCAAGGAAGTCGCCGTGCACTCGGGTTCTTACGGAATCGGCGTCTCGCGGCTGGTGGGCGGCATCATCGAGGCCAGCCATGATGAGAACGGCATCATCTGGCCGGAGGCCGTGGCGCCCTTCAAGGTGGGCCTGATCAACATCCGCCCGCAGGACGATGCCTGCCGGGCCGCGTCGGAAGACCTCTACGGAAAGCTTCGTCAAGCCGGTATCGAGGTGCTCTACGACGAGCGCGAAGAGAGCGCCGGCGCCAAGTTCGCAGAGATGGATCTGATCGGCCTGCCCTGGCAGGTGGTGATCGGCCCGCGCGGCGTGAAAGCCGGCACGGTGGAATTGAAGCAGCGCCGCGGGGGCGACAGGGATGAGATCTCCGCCGAAGCAGCACTGGCGCGCCTGACCGGCTCGGGAGCAGCCTAAGCGTGGCCTTCGGTTCCTTCGAGCGTCTGCTGGCGCTGCGCTACCTGCGTGCGCGGCGCCGCGAGGGCTTCGTCTCCGTTGTCGCGATTTTCTCGCTCGTCGGCATCTTCCTGGGCGTCGGCACGCTGATCGTCGTCATGTCGGTGATGAGCGGCTTTCGGCAGGAGCTCTTGGGCCAAATATTGGGGGTCAACGGCCATCTCTCGGTGCTCGGCATCGTCGAGCCGATCCGCGACTACGAGGGCGTGGCCGAGCGGATCGACAGCCTGCCCGGCGTGCTCTCGGCGACGCCGATCGTCGAGGGCCAGGTGATGGCGACCGACGACCAGGGCCGGGCGACCGGCGCGCTGGTCCGCGGCATGCGGCCTGAAGACCTGAAGGCGCGCAAGCAGGTGGCCGAGAACGTTGTCGCCGGCAGCCTCGCGGACTTCCAGGGCGAGGACGTGGTGGCCATCGGCTCGCGCCTGGCGCAGCGCTTCGGCATCACCATCGGCGACGGCATCACCTTGATCGCGCCGGAGTTCACAGTCATCCAGATCGGACAGATGCCGCGGATCAAGACCTATCGGGTGATCGCGCTCTTTGAAGTCGGCATGTACGAGTACGATTCCAGCTACGTCTACATGCCGCTGGAGGCAGCCCAGCTCTTCTTCCGCCTGAAGGGGCAGGCCAACGCCGTGGAGGTCTTCGTCGAGGATCCCAGCGAGGTCACCAAGCTCCGCGTACCGATTCGGCGGGCCGCCGGCCGGGAGTACCGTACGGTCGACTGGCAGGGACGCCAACTCCAGCTTCTTCAACGCGCTGCAGACCGAGAAGACGGTGATGTTCCTGATCCTCTCGCTGATCATCATCGTCGCCGCCTTCAATATCACCTCCGGCCAATACATGCTGGTGAAGGGGAAGGGCAGGGACATCGCGATCCTGCGCACCATGGGCGCCACCAGCGGGATGGTGCTCCGCATCTTCTTCCTGTCGGGCGCCATGATCGGCATTCTGGGAACCGCGCTGGGCGTCATCGGCGGCGTCGCCTTCACCTTGAACATCCAGACCATCCAGGGCTGGGTGGAGCAACTGGCCGGCACCCAGGTCTTCGATCCGACCGTCTATTTCCTCACCCAAGCTGCCCGCGCGGTTGAATTGGGCAGAGGTGGGCCAAGTGGTGGCTATGGCGCTGGTGATCTCCTTTCTGGCTCCCCTGCTTCCGGCTTGGCTGGCAGCGCGGCTGGATCCAGTGGAAGCCTTGCGCAATGAGTGATGTTGCCGGACTCAGACTCTCGGGCATCACTAAGGCCTTTCGCCAGGGCAGCAGCCGCTTGGCCATTCTGACCGGGGTCGACATGGCCGTGGAAGCGGGCGAGATGGTGGCCTTGGTCGGCCCCTCCGGCGCCGGCAAGTCCACGCTCCTGCAGATCGCCGGTCTGCTGGAGCGGGCAGATGCCGGCGAGGTCGCGATTGCCGGCAGCGAGACCTCCAAGCTGCGCAACGGCCGGCGCACCAAGCTGCGGCGCACCATGCTGGGTTTCGTCTATCAGTACCACCACCTGCTGCCGGAGTTCTCCGCCTTGGAGAACGTGGTGATTCCGCAGATGATCGACGGCCGCAGCCGGGCTGCCGCCAAGCAGCGCGCGGCCGACCTCTTGACCAAGGTCGGCCTGCAAGAGCGCTTGGATCACCGCCCGGCGGCGCTTTCGGGCGGCGAGCAGCAGCGGGTCGCGATCGCGCGCGCGCTTGCCAACGAGCCCAAGGTGCTGCTGGCCGACGAGCCGACCGGCAATCTGGACCCCAGCACCCGCGGCCGACGTCTTTGCCTTGCTGCGCGACCTGGTTGCCAGGGAAGGCGTCGCGGCGCTGATCGCCACGCACAACTACGATCTGGCTGGCCGTATGGACAGAAGCCTCGCCCTGAAAAACGGCAAAGTGGTCTCGAGCGAGCAGAGATCGGTCGGCTCCGCGACAGCCGAGCAGGCCGGCCAAGGGAAAGGCTGAGGGCCGAGGAAGCGCGACGGGTTTGGGGAGGATGGCCCGCAAGCATTACAATCTGCCGCCGCTCAACGCCTTGGCCGCTTTCGAGGCAGCGGCGCGCCATGCCAGCTTCAAGCGCGCTGCCGCGGAGCTGAACGTGACGCCGGGGGCGGTCAGCCATCAGATCAAGGCTCTGGAGCAAGAGGTCGGCTGCGCGCTTTTCATCCGCAACCCGAGCGGCGCCAGCCCTGACCAACGAAGGGCGCGATCTCGCCACAGTGCTGGCGCGCAGCTTCAGCCAAACGGCCGGCGTGCTGGACCGTTTGCGCCAAGCGGGATCCAGCCGGAGCGTACGGAATCGGCGCCACGACGGCCATGGCCGCCTTGTGGCTGACGCCGCGGGTGACGCGGTTCTGGCGCGAGCATCCGGATATCAGGGTGAGCCAGCATTCCTCGGATCTGGAGACGCCTCCCAACCAGCCCCACCTTGATCTGCGAATCCGCTATGGCGAAGGTCCCTGGCCCGGCGAAGATTCACGCTTGCTCTTCGGCGAACGAGATCGTGCCGCTTTGCAGTCCCTCCTTCGCCGAAGGCAGGGAAGACGTAGGGCTCGCCCAGCTGGCTGCCTTGCCCCTCATCCACCTGGACGGGGTCGAGAAGAGCTGGGTCGCCTGGCGACAGTGGGTTCCGCGCCCTGGGGCACGAGGGGGCGATCGATCCGGGTGTCAGCGTCAATGCCTACACGATCGCCCTGCAGATCGCCCAGGACAGCAACGGCGTGGTCCTGGGCTGGCTGCGTTTGGCGGCACCGCTGGTGGAACGGGGCTTGCTGCGGCCGATCGGCAGCATGCGGCTGCGATCGCCCGGCAGCTTCTTCATTACCTGGCAAAGCGGGGGTGCGCTTTCTCATGAAGCAGAGATTTTGCGGGACAGGCTGATCGCCGACACGAGAGGGTGAGAAGAGCTAAACCCCGCTTGAGCTTTTGGACTCTTGCTGAACGCCCCCACTGCTGGTGATCTATGCAGTGGTCCAGGCGAGGAGAGGTCATCATGTCCGCCATCGAGAAAGAGGCATTGGAGGTGGTCAAGGCGCCGATCGAAGAGGCGCGCGGCCTTCCCAATCGGCACTTACGTTGATCCCGCGGTCTTTTCCGCAGAGAAGCGCGCCCTCTTCTTCAGCACCTGGGCCGCCATCGGCTTCGGCAAGGACGTGCCCGAGCCCGGCGATGCCAGGCCGATCTCCTTCCTCGGCATGCCGCTTCTGACGGTGCGTGACCGTGACGGGACCTTGCGCGTCTTCCAGAACACCTGCCGCCACCGCGGCATGATCCTGGTCGATCAGCCGACCAAGATCAGGGGGGCGATCCGCTGTCCCTATCACTCCTGGGCCTATGCGCTCGACGGCTCGCTCAGGCGCACGCCGCACGTCGGCGGCTCGGGCGAGAACAACCACTGCGCCATCAAGCGTGAGGAATTGGGCCTCTTCGAAATCCATTCCACAGTCTGGAAAGACGTGATCCTGGTCAACATCGACGGCAAGGCGCCGCCCTTCGAAGAGCATGCCGCCGAGTTGCTGGCACGCTGGCAGGATTTCGAAAAACCGGTCTATCACAGCGGCGCGGACAGCTCCTTCAGTCTCGAAGTCGCCTGCAACTGGAAGCTCGCGGTCGAGAACTACTGCGAAAGTTATCACCTGCCCTGGGTGCACCCCGGCCTCAACAGCTATTCCAAGCTGGAGGATCACTATCACATCGAACGGCCCGGCAAGTTCTCCGGACAGGGCACCAGGGTCTATCGCCCGATGATCGACGAGAGCGGCCAGCGCTTTCCCGACTTCCCTGGCCTGTCGGAGACCTGGGACGAGGCCGGCGAGTACATCGCGCTCTATCCCAACCTGCTGGTCGGCGTCCACCGCGACCAGGTCTTTCACATCATTCTGGAACCGGTCAGCGAGTCCCGGACGATTGAGCACGTAGAGATCTACTACGCTCGCGAGGATACCCGGAACAGCGACTGGGCCGGCATGCGCGCAGCCAACACACGCCTCTGGCGCGGCGTCTTCGACGAAGACGTCTTCGTCGTCGAGGGCATGCAGGCCGGCCGCTACGGTGAGAAGTTCGACGGCGGCAAGTTCTCGCCGGTGATGGACAACCCGACCCACTGCTTCCACCACTGGGTGGCGACGCGGCTGAGCGAGTAGGGTCGGATTCGCTTCGCAACAGCGGCACAGGACGGCACAAATGCCGAGTCTTTCCGCCGAAGAGGAGTTTTCCTCCATACCTAACAACGTCATCCTCCTACTTCGATGTATGGCCCGGAGAGATAGCTGACAGCTGTTCGGGGACATGGTTGACACATAAACGAGCATGGCAGGCAGAGACGTGGAGGTCGCCATGCCCTGGCAAGAGGTGTCGATCGTGGAGCAGAGACGAGAGTTTGTGATGCTGGCCTCGCAGGCGGGCGCGAACGTGAGTGCCTTGAGCGCGCGCTTCGGGATCAGCCGGCAGACCGCCTACAAGTGGCTGCGGCGGGGTAAGGCGGAGTGTGAGGATTTCGCTGACCGCTCGCGCCGTCCGCTGCGCAGCCCGACGCGCACCCCGGCGCAAATGGAAAGCGCAGTGCTGGAGCTGCGCGATGAGCATCCGGCCTGGGGAGCGCGCAAGATCGCGTGCTGTCTCGCGCGCGGGGGGAGCGAGCCACCTGCGGTGTCGACCATTCACGCCATCCTGCAGCGCCATGGCCGGATTGGCGCGCGCGAGCAGACCAGCCGCAGCTACACGCGCTTCGAGAGGGATGCGCCGAACCAGCTGTGGCAGATGGACTTCAAGGGCCGGGTGCAGATCGAGCCCGGCAGGTGGTGCCATCCGCTCACCGTGCTCGACGATCACTCGCGCTTCTTGCTGTGCCTTCACTCTTGCGAGAACGAACGCACTGAGACGGTGCAGGCCCTGCTGGAGAGGACCTTCCGGCGCTACGGCCTGCCCGAGGCTTTCTACCTCGACAACGGCTCGCCCTGGGGCGGCGGCGTGCCCGGGCAGTGGACACCGCTCGGCGTCTGGCTCTTGAAGCTCGGCATCCAGGTCATCCACAGCCGGCCCTACCATCCCCAAGGCCGCGGCAAGAACGAGCGCTTCCACCGCACGCTGGACGCCGAAGTCTTCGACCTGCAGCCCTTGCGCGATCTCGACCAGGTGCAGAAGGCCTTCGATGATTGGCGCCCCATCTACAACACAAAGCGCCCCCACCAGGCCTTGGACATGGCCGTGCCGGCTAAGCGCTACCGGCCCTCTCCGCGGGACATGCCGAAGACCCTGCCGGAGCCCCACTACGGACCCGACGACATCGTGCGCCGCGTCGGCACCACCAGTCTCTACATCCGCTTCAAAGGACGCCGTTGGAAAGTGCCCAGGGCTTTCCGCGGCGAGCGCCTTGCCATCAGAGCGCGCGGAGAAGACGGCCACTACGGCATCTTCTTCGGCGCTACACACATCGCCGACATTGACCTGAGACCATGAGCAAACCACAACATCCTTGTGTCAACGATGTCTCCGAACATCTGTCAACCTTGTCTCCGGACAGAACACTTCGATCGGAGGATCACTGTCCACTCGTCCGTGAGGCGGGTAGTGGTCCTCCAGTCAAGCCGAAGGACGACGTTGTTTGGGATTGGGAACGGAGGTGCCCTCTGGTGGGGAGTTGCGGCCAATTGCGATTCCAGATCAGTCACAGGACCCTTTAAAACAGGATGGTCTCGCCGATGGCCAGGAAGATGAGCGCATCGGGTGCCAATCCGGCCTCAGCGGCCGCGCTACGCAAGGCCTCGAGGGACTCGCGTACGTTTTCGGTGCCGAGTGGATAGGTACCCCAATTGACGATGAGCGCGCGGCGCGCTCGCAAGTCTTGGAAGGCCCTAACCGCCTCTTCCGGGTTCATGTGGAGAGCCTGGTTGTAGCGCCGCGGCTCGTACCCGCCGACGGACAGAATTGCCAGATCGAGGCCGCCGCTGGCCTCGCCCAGGGCGGCCAGGTGTGGGCCATAGCCACCATCGCCTGAGATGTAGACGCGCTTACCGCCCCCCTCGATCAGCCAGGCGCCCCAGAGGCTCTGATCGCGGTCGAAGAGGCCCCGGCCGGATTCGTGCTGCGCCGGCTGTAGCGACGCGCGTACCGGTCCCAGTTCCGCCGTATCGCCCCAGTCCAGTTCGACCAGCGAACACTTCAAGCCCTCGTCCTCGGCGATCAGCAGCGGCAGAAAGCAAGACGCGCCGCTTCCGGCCGCGATTGCGTTGATGGATGCCGGCTCGAAGTGATCGTAGTGGTCATGGCTGACAATGATCGCCCCGATGTCGGTGAGGTCGGCCGGCAAGAGCGGCGGCGGAGTCGCGCGCGGCGGCCCGAAGGGCGGTAGCGGCGTGACATAATCGGCGAAGACCGGATCAACAAGCAGGACCTCGCCGGCAAGCCGCAGGCGGACCGTCGCATGCCCCAACCACTGCACGGCATCGCTTGCGCCGCTCTCGGCCCAAGCCTCAGCGGCGTCTTGCGACGATAGAGCCGGCGCCGAGGAGTCTTCTGCGCCGGCGACCGCCAGTCGGGTGCGATCGTACAGGAACTCCAGCGGATCGGTGCCGATTGCGCCCGAGGGATTGGCAAAGCCATGTTGCCGGTGATGCTCCGGCGCGCCGGGCACGTGGTCGCCCACGGCCGTACAGCCAGCCGCCAAGGCCGCCGTCAGCAACAGAACCGATTTGGGTAGGCTTCCCCTGCAAATCCCCGATTGGCCGTCCATTGCCCCACTCCCTGGGCGCAGGATAGCCTAAGCGAGGGCCTGCGTCAGGGATTCGGGACAATCATTAGATCGCGGACGCTGCTTCCCGGTTGCCTAGAAGCCTGCCACCGCTAGTTCCTATCCGATGATCGCATCGCGAAAAGCGGTTAGCCAACGAAGGCCTTTTCGATCACGAACTCCGCCGGCTTGGCGTTGGAGCCCTCGGTGAGGCCGGCTTGCAGGGCCAATTCCTTGGTGTCCTGGATCATCGCCATGGAGCCGCAGATCATGATGCGGTCGACGGCCGGGTCGAAGGCGGGCAGGCCCAGCTCTTCGAACATCTGACCGCTTTCGATCAGCTTGGTGATGCGGCCCTGACGAGGATAAGGCTCGCGGGTGATGCTGGGGTAGTGGATCAGCTTGCCGGCGGCGAACTCGCCGACCAGAGGATCCTCCTTGGTGTCGGCGACCAAGGCCTCGCCGTAAGCCAGCTCGTCGATCTCGCGGCAGCTGTGCGTCAGGATCACCTGGTCGAACTTCTCATAGGTCTCGGGGTCGCGGACCAGGCTGGCGAAGGGGGCGATGCCGGTGCCGGTGGAGAAGAGATAGAGGCGCCTGCCGGGGATCAAGGCATCCAGCACCAGGGTGCCGGTGGGCTTGCGTCCCAGCACCACCTCGTCGCCCGGCTGGATCAGTTGCAGCTTGGAGGTGAGCGGCCCGTCGGGAACCTTGATCGAGAAGAACTCCAACTCGTCGTCCCAGACCGGGCTGGCGATGGAGTAGGCGCGCAGCAGCGGCTTGCCCGGCTTGAGCTCGAGGCCCAGCATCACGAACTCGCCGGAGCGGAAGCGGAAGTCGGCCGGCCGGCTGATGCGGAACTGAAAGAGGCGCTCCGTCCAATGACGGACCGACTGAACGGTCGCCCGCTGCATCGAAGCGGGGAGGGAGGGACGCACGTCTTCGATCTGCAAGCTCTGCTGGTGCATAGACATCTCCAGACTGACGCTCGTGCTGAGGGCGTGAGCGGCGAGGTTATACCCGGTTTTTGACCGCTGCTTGCGCAAAGGCGGCATGGCCACTGCGACTTTGCTGCAGTGCAGCAAGATGGCGCCTCAGGAGCAGAATCCTAAGAGTTTTCTGCCCGCGCTCATCGTCGCACCCTCATGCCTTGGCGCCGCAGCGGATTTCCACAGTGCAGCGACACCGCGGCCCGTGAGATGGTCGGGCCATGCCACATGCCGACTTCGTACACCTGCGCGTTCACTCCGCCTATTCGCTGCTGGAAGGGGCGATCAAGCTGAAGGATCTGGCGGCCCGCTGTGCTGCCATGGGGATGCCGGCAGTCGGCGTCTGCGACACGGCCAACCTCTTCGGCGCGCTGGAGTTCGCGAATGCAGCCAAGGCCGTCGGCGTACAGCCGATCATCGGCTGCCAGTTGCCGGTGACGCGCGCGGACGAGGCCGACAAGCGGCCGATGACCCCGCCGCCGCCCGATCCCCTGGTCCTCCTGGTGCAGTCCGAGACGGGTTATCGCAACCTGATGGCCCTGATCAGCGAAGCCTACCTGGAAACCGAACCGCCGCTGCAGCCGCAGATCGCGCTCGACCGCTTGGCCGGGCGCAGCGACGGCTTGATCTGCCTCACCGCCGGGCCTGAGGGCGCGCTGGCGCAACTGCTGCGTCATGGGCAAGACGCTGCGGCGCGGGCCTTGGCCGAAAGGCTCGCGGTACTTTTCCCCGGCAGGCTCTACATCGAGCTACAGCGCCACGAGCGCGAGGAGGAGGTCCAGTCTGAGCCGGGCCTGCTGGAGATCGCCTATGCATTGGATCTTCCGTTGGTCGCCACCAACGAGGCCTTTTTCGCCGAGGAAGGCATCTTCGAGGCCCACGACGCGTTGCTCTGTGTTGCCGGCAGCACCTATGTGGGCGAAGCCGAGCGCAGGCGATTGACGCCGCACCATCGGCTGAAGAGCGCGGAGGAGATGCGGGTCCTCTTCGCCGACCTGCCGGAGGCCTGCGACAACAGCCTGACCATCGCCCGCCGCTGTCACTACTTTCCAAACAAGATCGCGCCGATCCTGCCGGCCTTCCCGACCGAAGGCGGGCGAGACGAGGAAGCCGAACTGCGGGCGCAGGCGGGAATCGGCCTGGAAGAGCGCCTCCAGCGCCATGTCTATCGCCCTCAGATGGAGGCGGGCGAACGGGAACAGCTGGCGTTGACCTACCACGAGCGTTTGGCGCATGAGCTCGACGTCATCACCTCGATGGGCTTTCCCGGCTACTTCCTGATCGTCGCCGACTTCATCAAGTGGGCCAAGCAGCAAGGCATACCGGTGGGTCCGGGGCGCGGTTCGGGCGCCGGCTCTGTGGTCGCCTGGTCCTTGACCATCACCGACCTCGACCCCTTGCGCTGGGGCCTCCTGTTCGAGCGCTTCCTCAATCCCGAGCGCGTCTCCATGCCGGATTTCGACGTGGACTTCTGCCAAGACCGGCGGGACGAGGTGATCCGCTACGTGCAAGACAAGTACGGCCAAGACCGGGTGGCGCAGATCATCACTTTCGGCAAGCTGCAGGCCCGCGCCGTATTGCGCGACGTCGGCCGGGTCCTGCAGATGCCCTACGGCCAGGTCGACCGGCTGTGCAAGCTGGTGCCGAACAATCCGGCCAATCCGGTCAGCCTGCAGCAGGCGATCGACGGCGAGCCGCAGTTGCAGGCCCAGATCGAGAACGACGAGACGGTAAAGCGTTTGACCGGTATCGCGCTGAAGCTCGAGGGCCTCTACCGCCATGCCTCGACCCACGCTGCCGGCGTGGTCATCGGCGACCGGCCCTTGCAGGAGCTGATCCCGCTCTATCGCGACCCGCGCTCGGAGATGCGGGTGACGCAGTTCAACATGAAGTACGTCGAAGAGGCCGGCCTGGTGAAGTTCGACTTCCTCGGCCTCAAGACGCTGACCGTGCTGGCCGAGGCGGAGATCCTGATCCGCAAGCGGCAGCCGGACTTCGACGTCGACACCATTCCGCTCGACGACGCCGAAACCTACGCCATGCTGACCCGGGCCGAGACGGTAGGCGTGTTCCAGCTGGAATCCTCGGGCATGCGCGAGGTGCTGAAGCGCCTGCAGCCCGACCGCTTCGAGGACATCATCGCCGTCGTCGCGCTCTATCGGCCGGGGCCGATGGACAACATTCCCAGCTACATCAAGCGCAAGCATGGGCAGGAGCCGCCCGACTACCTGCACCCCATGCTGGAGGGAATCCTGAAGGAGACCTTCGGCATCATGATCTACCAAGAGCAGGTCATGCAGATCGCCCAGGAACTCTCAGGCTACAGCCTCGGCGGAGCCGATCTTCTGCGCCGCGCGATGGGCAAGAAGATCAAGTCCGAGATGGACGCCCAGAAGAAGGCCTTCATCGAAGGCGCGCTCGCGCGCGAGGTGCCGGCCGCCAAGGCCGAGCAGATCTTCGATCAAGTCGCCAAGTTCGCCGGCTACGGCTTCAACAAGAGCCACGCGGCCGCCTATGCCCTGGTCGCCTATCAGACCGCTTACCTGAAGGCCAACCACCCGGTGGAGCTGATGGCGGCCTCCATGACCTTGGACTTGGGCAACACCGACAAGCTGAACGTCTTCCGCCAAGAACTGCAGCGCTTGCAGATCCCCTTGCTGCCTCCGGACATCAATCAGTCGGACTGCGTCTTCTCGGTCGAGGCGGCGGGAGAGGGCGGACAGGCCATCCGCTACGCCCTGGGTGCCCTCAAGAATGTCGGTGCGACGGCGATGAAGGGCCTGGTGGCCGAACGCGACCGCAACGGCCCCTTCGCCGGCCTCGGCGATCTGGCGCAGCGCCTGGACCCCAAGCAGGTGAACAAGCGCAGCCTGGAGGCGATGGCCGCGGCCGGCGTCTTCGACTGCCTTTCGAAGAACCGGCGGCAGATCTTCGAGAGTGCGGACCTGCTGATGCGCCACGCCGTTGCGGCTGCCGATGCGCGCTCGTCAAACCAAGCCAGCCTCTTCGGCGGAGAGACCCTCGCCGCGCCCGACATCCGCTTCAAGGAGGTCTCCGACTGGGCGCCGCTGGAGCGCCTGCAGCACGAGTTCGCAGCCATCGGCTTCTACTTCTCCGCCCATCCCCTGGACAGCTTCGAGACCTCGCTCAAACGCTTGGGCGTGGTGTCGCAGTCGGAGCTCGCGCGTGTGGCGCGGCTAGACCCCGGTCGGCGCAAGGTGGCGGGCATTGTCGTCGGCAAGCAGGAGCGCACGGCCAAGAGCGGCAACCGCTTCGCATTCCTGCAGCTCTCCGACCGCTCCGGCGTGTTCGAGGTGGTGCTCTTTGCCGAAGTGCTGGCGCGGTCCCGCGAGCTCATCGACTCCGGCGAGCCTCTGCTGGCGTCGGTGGATCTGCGCGGCGAGGGCGACGACATCAGAATGACGGCGCAGGAAATCGAGCCGCTGGAGAAGGCTGCGGCCAATGCCGCGCAAGGCATCAAGCTGTTTCTTGCCAACCCCGAGCCCTTGGCCGCCTTGAAGTCCTTGCTTGACCGGCAAGGGTCGGGCCGCGGCCGTATATCGGTGGTCCTGGACATCGCGCCTGGCGAAGAGCTGGAATTCGACCTCGGCGGTGGCTTCAACTTGACCGCCGACGGGCGCAAGGCGATGAAGAACCTGCCGGGTCTGGTGATCGAGGACCTCTAGCGCTTCGGTTGAGCTGGAATCGGCTGCACTCTTTGCGGGCCGCTATCGCTGCGGTTACGGTCCTTGAACAGCGGCTGCGTGGTGCGGCCGATTCGCCGCGGAGCCTGACGGCTTAGGCTCGGCCGGTCCTGACTTCGGCTCAGTGACGTGCCGCCCTTGCTGCGGACTTGTTTTGCGACTTCTTCGACGGCCTTAGTTACCGGCTGCTTCTCTTTTATCGCGGGGGCACCTGGAAGCGGTCGCGCCGCTTCCACTGTGGCCGGCATGGCCGTCATCAGCAAAAGCAGGGCGAGAGCAGTGAGGATCCTCATGGGTGTAATCTGGGGTTCAATCTTGTCCGCTCCAAGTCAAAGGAAGGTGACGTGAGAGGGGCTTCATTTCGGATCGCGCAACGCGGAGATGCGGAGATGGGGCTTGCCATGCCGGGCGACTTGGCCTATCTCCCCGCTGCTAACTCGCACGCGGGCAGGCGTTGGTGGGGGAGACATCCCTAGCGACGGTCCGGTGTTCTCCACAACGGAGGACGAACGCTCGCGGAGGCATGAACCGGAGAAGAGAGACCAAATGGCGCTTCCTGACGTATCCATGCGCCAGCTGCTTGAGGCTGGCGTTCACTTCGGCCATACCACCCGCCGCTGGGACCCGCGTATGGCAACCTACATCTTCGGCCAGCGCAACGGCGTGCACATCATCGATCTGCAGCAGACCGTACCGCTGTTCCACCAGGCCCTCTTGGCCGTGCGCGACGTGGTCGCCGGTGGCGGGCGCGTGCTCTTCGTCGGCACCAAGCGCCAGGCGGCCGAGAAGATCGCCGAGGCGGCCAGCAACTGCGGTCAGTACTACGTGAACCACCGCTGGCTCGGCGGCATGCTGACCAACTGGAAGACCATCAATCAGTCGATCCGCCGCCTGAAAGAGCTCGAGGCGCAGCTCGACGGCGAGGTCGAAGGCCTCACCAAGCGCGAGCTTCTGACCTTGACGCGTCAGCGCGAAAAGCTGGAGCGCGCGTTGGGTGGCATCAAGGAGATGGGTGGTCTGCCCGACCTGCTGTTCATCATCGACACCAACAAGGAGCATCTGGCCGTCGCCGAGGCCAATCGCCTGAATATTCCGGTGGTGGCGGTGCTGGATTCCAACAGCAGTCCGGAAGGCGTGAACTTCCCGGTGCCGGGCAACGACGATGCCATACGCGCAATCGCGCTCTACTGCGACATCATGGCCGAGGCGGTGCTGGACGGCATCCAGCAGGAGATGGTGCGCTCTGGTGCGGACCTTGGTGCGGCCGAGGCGCCGATCTCGGAAGAGCTGCCCGCCGCAGAGGCTGAGCCAGCCGGCGAGGAGGCACCCGCATTGGACGAGGCGGCACAAGAGCTTGAGGCCGCCGCGGAAGCCTCGACAGAGGGCGAGGCGACAAGCGAGCCCGCCGCGGAGGCCTCGACCGAGAGTGAGGCGCCGAGCGAACCCGCTGCGGAGGCCTCGACCGAGAGTGAGGCGCCGAGTGAATCCGCAGCGGAGGCCGCCCAGGCCCCGGCAGAGCCGGCCGCTGCAAACGAGGAAGCCGAGCGGCCGGCGGGCTGACGGACGGCGCTGCCCTGCAAGGAGATATCTGCTCAATCGCCCGGATTTGACGCTTCCTTTTTTCAGGAAGCCTGGGCGACAACCGAAGAGGAACAGAGCTATGGCTCAAGTTACCGCAGCGCTGGTCAAGGAGCTGCGCGACAAGACCGGTGCCGGCATGATGGATTGCAAGAAGGCACTGACGGAGAACGACGGCAACGTCGAGACGGCGGTCGACTGGCTGCGCAAGAAGGGCCTAGCGGCCGCTGCCAAGAAGTCCGGCCGGGTCGCGGCCGAAGGCTTGGTTTCCGTGGCGACCGATGGCGGCGCCGGTGCCGTCGTCGAGATCAATTCGGAGACCGACTTCGTCGCGCGAAACGAGACTTTCCAGGGCTTCGCGCGCGATGCCGCACAGATGGCGTTAGCGGGTGCCGAGTCGGTGGAGGCGCTGGCCGCCGCCGACTATCCGGGCGCGGGCCACGCGCTCTCCGAAGAGCTAACCAAGCTGATCGCCACCATTGGCGAGAACATGGTGCTGCGTCGGGTCGGGCGCCTCTCTGTCGATGGCGGTGTCGTCGCCCACTATATGCACAATCAAGCGGCACCGGGGCTTGGCAAGATCGGCGTCCTGGTTGCCCTCAAGTCGAGCGGTGACGCAGAGAAGGTCCGGGCTTTCGGCCGCCAGATCGCGATGCATGTCGCCGCCGCCTCGCCGCAGGCGCTGGGTCCGAACGATGTCGACCAATCCGCATTGGATCGCGAGCGAGCGGTGCTGGCAGACCAGGCCAAGGCCAGCGGCAAGCCACCCGAGATCGTTGAGAAAATGGTCCAGGGACGCCTGCGCAAGTACTATGAGGAGGTCTGCCTTTTGGAGCAGGTCTTCGTCGTCGACGGCGAGAACAAGGTGAAGAAGGCCGTGGACCTCTTCGCCAAGGAGCTCGGCAGCCCGGTCGAGGTCACAGCCTTTCTGCGCATGCAGCTGGGCGAGGGCGTCGAGAAGGAGACCGGCGATTTCGCAGCAGAGGTCGCTGCCGCTGCCGGCCAGGCCTAGCGAAGACTACTCGCCAGGAACCCTGCCGACTTCGATCACTGTGATGGGGACCGGGAGATCGCTTGACCGTAGGCTGGCGGCGATCTCCTGCGCCTCCTGCATGGTGTAGTTGCCGGTAATCTGGCCGCTGCCCCCGCAGATCGCGCCTCGGATTGTGGGGTAGGAGACGATCTTACCATCCAAAATAATGGCCAAGCTGCGCCCGATGTTGGACTTGGTCGCCTCGCAAAGAGCCTTGCGCCCGGTGTCGTCAAAACTGAACAAGATCACCGGATAGCCTTGGCTCATCGACGCTTGGGCATCGGTCAACGCCTCTCCGTTTACGATCTCTTCATCGCTGACCGCGAGGTAGACGGGCTCACCAGACGCGAAGGTTTCTCCCGTCTCCAAGAGTGAGGCGTTGTCCGGCAAGGGATCTCGAACGGGATCGATTTCGTCGAGCACGAAGCGGAAGGACAGCGTCGCCTTCGGCTTGTTGAGGCTCTCTAGGATCTGTTGATCGATCTTGTCTGGCAGGCGGATGTAGACGCGATTCTCATCACGCGGCTCCAGCTCGGCATCCTGGATCCCGTTATCCTCAAGTTTCCGCGCAATGACCGGCATGGCCTCACGGACGAGTTCCTGGCGTTGTTCCTGGAGATAGGCATCGGAAAACTCGGCGCGCAGATTCTTGCCGCTTCGCTTTACAGCGAGTTCGGGGAACTCTTTGCGGAGCAAGCTCGCAATGTCCTCAGCCTGTTCTGCGTCATAGAGCGTCACCCAGATCCATTCACCTTCGATCTCGACATTGGATAGGGCGATGCCCTCGTAATTCAGCAGATCCCACACTCCGGTCGATCCTCGTGCTGAACTGAGCCCGCTCCAGCGCGGCAGTGTCCAGCTCGACCAGCATGAAATACTCATGATCTGCGCTTAGACGGCGTTGCGCATGCACGTTTGTCGCGATCGCAGCCAGCGCGATGGCGGCAATGACCGGGGTCCAAATCTTCATTCCAGGACTCCCCTTCTCAAATCCTCGATAAGGCCGGCGCAAGGCGAGCTTGAGCTATCGATGCCTAGTGTTGCAGACCTAGATGAAAATCTCGACAGCGCATTTGCCTCGGACGGCAAGCCCGGCTAGAAAGCGCAATCCGAGCAAGGAATTGACACCAGGGGACTCTCGGCGCGACAGGAGGCTCGCCAGAGCGGCCGGCTGCTGGCATAACCAGACACGACTGTCCCAGGCTGCGGTTCGGCGACAGGCGATTGCAACAACCGGTCGACGGGCTTACCGAAGCAGAAGGGGTATCGATAGGGGCTATGACGTCGCCGCCACACTATCAAAGCGTGCTTTTGAAGATTTCCGGCGAGGCCCTCATGGGGGACCACGACTACGGAATCGACAGCGATACCGTGCGCCGCATCGCCGCCGATGTGCGCGAGGTCCATGCAACCGGTAAGCAGATCGCCCTGGTGGTCGGCGGCGGCAACATCTTTAGAGGCGTGCGCGCAGCGGCACATGGTTTGGACCGCGCCACCGGCGACTACATCGGCATGCTGGCGACGGTCATGAACGCCTTGGCGCTTGCAGGCAGCACTGGAGCGCCTCTCCGTGCCGACGCGCGTTCAATCGGCCTTGCCCATTACCTCCGTCGCAGAGCCCTACATTCGCAGGCGCGCGCAACGTCACTTGGAACGCGGGCGGGTGGTGATCTTCGCCGCCGGTACCGGCAGTCCCTTTTTCACCACCGACACCGCCGCAGCCTTGCGCGCCTCCGAAATGGGCTGCGAACTTTTGCTCAAGGGAACCAAGGTGGATGGCGTCTACGATGCCGATCCGGAGAGCAATCCCGACGCCAAGCGCTATGACAATCTGAGCTACACACAAGTGCTGACCGAGCAGCTCGCGGTGATGGACGCAACAGCGATTGCCTTGGCACGGGAGAATCATATCCCCATCATGGTTTTCTCCATTCTGGAGTCAGGCGGGTTCAACAAGGTGCTGAACGGAACGGCCCTAGGCACCCTGGTTCAACGATTAAGGGAGGTTAGAGCGGTGGCAGACCCCCGATATGGACGACCTAGAGCGCCGCATGGACGGTGCGCTGCAGGTGTTTCGCAAAGAGCTGGCCGGGCTTCGTACAGGGCGCGCTTCGATCCAGTTGTTGGACGCCATCACGGTGGATGCCTATGGCGCGGCGATGCCGCTAAATCAAGTCAGCACGGTGTCGGTCCTCGAGGCGCAGATGCTCGGCGTCCAGGTTTGGGACAAGAGCCTTGTATCCGCCGTCGATAGAGCCATCCGGGAGTCTGACCTTGGCCTCAATCCGGCCACGAGCGGGCAGTTAATTCGTATCCCGATACCGGCGCTCAGCACCGAACGTCGCCAAGAGCTGTCAAAGGTCGCCGGGCGCTATGCCGAGCAGACCAAAGTGGCGGTCCGCAACGTACGGCGCGACGGTATGGAGATGCTGAAGCGCATGGAAAAGGAAGGGGATTTGTCGGAAGACGAGCACCGGCTCTGGGCCGAGGAAGTCCAGGAATTGACAGACTTGCACGTGAAGCAGGTAGACGAAACACTGGCCCAGAAAGAAGCCGAAATCATGCAGGTTTGACGCCGGCCGACAGTGTTTGCCCCGATCGCAGCAAATGGGAGAGCCAGCAAGGTGAGCGCCCTTAGCATCGCCAAACCGGTGGAAATCTCTGATCTCCACGTGGCCATAATCATGGACGGAAATGGTCGCTGGGCTAAGCAGCGCGGATTGCCGAGGACGGCTGGGCACCGCCAGGGCGCCGAAGCGGCGCGCCGGGCGGTCGAGGCGGCCATCGAGCTCGGTATCGAGACTCTGACGCTCTTCGGCTTCTCATCCGAAAACTGGAAGCGGCCGGTCGGCGAAGTCAGCGACCTTATGGGCTTGCTGCGGTTCTATCTTAAGAGCGAGATGGAGGAGTTGCATCGACAGCAGGTTCGCTTGACGGTCATCGGTGAACGCGACCGGCTGCCGCCCGACGTGACCAAGCTCATCTCCGAAGCCGAGGCCAGGACGCGACACAACGGCCGGCTGTTGCTGCAGATCGCGCTGAGCTACGGCGGCCGACAGGAGATCCTGGAGGCCACTCGTGCACTTGCCCAGGCCGTGGCAGAGGGACAGCTTTCGGCCGACGCGATCGACGAAGACGCCTTCGTGCAGCATCTCTTCACCGCCAGGGTCCGCGACCCCGACATCATCCTGCGCACCTCAGGCGAGCAGCGGCTGTCCAACTTCCTGCTTTGGCAGTCGGCCTATAGCGAGCTCATGTTCATTGACAAGCTGTGGCCGGATTTCGACCGAGACGATCTCGCGGCGGCGCTAGAGGAGCTGCACCTGCGGGATCGGCGATACGGTGCTGTCGCAACCGCTTGACGGGCTCAGCCGGGGGCTGCGCCGCCGCCTGCTTTCCTCGTTCGTTCTGGCGCCTTTGGTGTTGCTCGCCATTGTCGTTGGAATGCCCCTGTCGCTGGTCTTGCTGATTGTGCTGTTGATCGTGCTTGCGTGGGAGTGGACTACGCTTACGCTAGGGGTCTCGCAGCGCCTAGCGGCGCGCTTTTGGTTCTGGGCCGCTATGCCGGGTCCTGCTGGCGAGCCAGGATCTTTGGTTCTGGTCTCTCGTACCGATCGCGCTGGCCGGCTGGGGGCGGGGGCTCTGGCGCCGGATAGCCCTGAGGCCAGCGGCCGATTTGGCTGGATGCTGGCGGGCAGCTTCTACATCGGCTTGCCGAGCCTGGCCTTCCCTCTGGCTGCGCGAGATCCACCCCGATGGATTGGATTGGACGCTTTGGCTGCTGGCGATCGTTTGGGCGGTCGATACATTCGCCTATCTTGTCGGAAGCCAGGTGGGAGGCCCGAAACTCTGGCCTCGACTGTCACCGCGCAAGACCTGGTCCGGGTTCCTGGGGGGCACTTCGGCCGGCATTCTGATCGGTATGCTGGGTGGCTTTTGGATCTCGGGTCAGCCACTGTGGCTGCTCGCGGCGCTGGCCGCGATGCTGGGATTGGTCGCCCAGGCCGGCGATTTGGCGGAATCCGCGCTCAAGCGGCGCTTCGGCGTAAAGGATGCCAGTGCGTTGATGCTTCCCGGTCACGGTGGGCTGATGGATCGGGTCGACGGCCTGTTGCCGGCTTCCATCGCCTTGGCCGTCGCGCTATGGCTAGGGCTCTAGACCAAGAAGGGAAAGCGGTGCAGGAAGCGACGCTGCAAGAGGCAAGAGCCCCGATCGCGGAGACTGGGGGTCCGCGCCGCTTGACCGTGCTTGGGTCAACCGGCTCGGTGGGGCAGAGCACGCTTGACCTCATTGTGCGCAATCGCGAGGCCTACAGCCTCGTCGCGCTCACCGCTGGAACCCGGGTCAAGGCCCTGGCAGAACAAGCTCGACTGCTGCGCCCAGAGGTGGCGGTGATTGCTGACGAACGGCTCTATGGGGACCTGAAGGAGGCCTTGGCAGGTACCGGCGTCGAGGCTGCAGCCGGGCGCCAGGCGGTGATCGAGGCGGCCGAACGTGACAGCGACTGGACCATGTCGGCGATCGTCGGCGCTGCCGGCTTGCAGCCGACATTGGCAGCGGTGGATCTCGGCAAGGTGGTCGCCTTCGCCAACAAGGAAACCCTGGTGTGTGCCGGCAGTCTGGTGATGCAACGCGTTTTGGCAATGGAACCACCTTGTTGCCGGTCGATTCCGAGCACAATGCCATCTATCAGGTCTTCGATCAGGAACGGCGCGATGGGATCGAGAAAATCCAGCTGACCGCGTCCGGCGGCCCCTTTCGCACGCTGTCGCTCGACGAGATGGCCGAAAAGACGCCGGAAGAGGCGGTCGCGCACCCCAATTGGGATATGGGGACCAAGATCTCCGTCGATTCGGGAGACCATGATGAACAAGGGCCTGGAGCTGATCGAGGCCGGGCATCTCTTCGCCATGGAGGCCGAACAGGTCGAGATCATCGTGCATCCTCAGTCCGTGATCCACTCCATGGTGGTCTATCTGGATGGATCCGTCCTGGCGCAGCTGGGCTCGCCCGACATGCGCACGCCGATCGCACATAACCCTGGCCTGGCCAAAGCGCATGCCGGCGCCGGTCCACCGCCTGGACTTGGTGGAGGTGGCCAGCCTCACTTTCGAGCGGCCCGATCCGACTCGATTCCCGGCACTCAGACTTGCGCGCGATGCCATGCAGGAGGGGGGGTGCCGCACCACTGGTGTTGAATGCCGCCAACGAGTGCGCTGTTGCGGCCTTTTTGCGCCGACAGATTGGTTTCCTGGACATTGCTAATGTAGTGGAAGAGACTCTAAACAGTCTGCCACACATGAACTCCGAGTGATCTGGAGGCAATCATCGCGGCCGACGCTTGAAGCCCGGCGCATTGCTACACAGGCCATAGAAGGGCGGCACCGGGCTGCGCGCTGAGGCCGAGCAATCGGCACGGACCAATAGACGTCAGGTAATGAGAAAGCAACAGAAGGGCGGTGATTTGGACTGGCTGATTGCAATCCTAGAGGTCGCTGTTCCCTTCCTCGTGGTCCTGACCCTGCTGGTCTTTGTGCATGAGCTGGGACACTATTGGGTTGCGCGACGCAACGGCGTGAAGGTCGAGGTTTTCTCGATCGGCTTCGGGCCGGAGCTTTTTGGCTGGACGGCCAAGTCCGGCACCCGCTGGCGGGTCAGCGCTTTGTCGTTGGGCGGCTATGTGAAGATGCTGGGCGATATGGACGCCACCAGCCGTCCCGATGACGAGAAACTAAACCACCTCTCGCCCCAGCAGAAGCAAGAAGCTTTTCCCTCCAAATCCTTAGGCGCCAAGACGGCTATCGTCGCCGCCGGACCCATCGCCAACTTTCTGTTCGCCTGGATTCTGCTTGCTCTGCTCTTCGTGGTCGTGGGTCGCCCGGTCACGCCCGCCATCATCACCGAAGTCCTGCCCGACTCCGCGGCTGCGACGGCCGGCCTGCAAGCAGGCGACCGGATCGTATCCGTCAACGGGACCGATATTCATCGCTTCGAGGACGTGCAGCGCGCTGTGCACCTCAATCTGGACCAGCCGCTGGACATCACCGTAGAGCGGGACGGACGCCAAGAATCGCTCGCGGCCAAGCCTCAGATGATCGTGGAGACCGATGCCAACGGCTGCGAGATTCGGCTTGCGCGCCTAGGAATCAGGGCAACGGGCACCGAGGTCGAGCACTTGGGGCTGGCAGAGGGATTGTGGGTGGCAGCCGTCGAGACCTGGTCCATGGCGCGCGACACTTTGAAAGGCGTTTGGCAGATCATCGTCGGCACCCGCACCACGGACGAGCTCGGCGGGCCGATTCGCATTGCCGAGTTATCAGGGCAGGTGGCGCAAATAGGATTGGTGTCGCTGATCCTCTTTATGGCAGTGCTGTCGGTGAACCTCGGCCTGATCAATCTCTTCCCGATACCGATGCTGGATGGCGGACATCTTCTGTTCTATGCTTACGAGGCGGTGAGGGGCCGGCCGCTCGGCCCCAAGCACAGGAGATTGGTTTCCGCGTGGGATTGGGCTTGGTGCTGGCCCTCATGGTCTTTGCTACGGTCAACGACATCCTCCGAATCGATGCCTGCGTCAGCTCTTAGAAAGGAACGCTTCATGCGTCTGCCGCTGGGGTGGCTTGGCCGGTATCGACCGGGAAAGGCGCTGAGCGTTTTCGTACTGCTTTGCTTTGTCGCCTATTGCCTTTCCATCACGCAGCATTCCTCGTCGAGGGCGCAGGGCCTGCTCGACGGCGGCACCATCAACGAGATCGTCATCGAGGGCGGGCAGCGCATCGATCCCGCCACGGTGCTCAACTACCTGGGCCTGCAGCCTGGCGACACCTTCGATGCGCGCGATCTCGACCGGGCGCTCTCGGCGCTCTTCGCGACCGGGCTCTTCGCCAATGCCGTCTTCGAGCGCGACGGCGATACCTTGATCGTGCGGGTCGTGGAGAACCCGCTCATCAACATCGTCGCCTTCGAAGGCAACGAGCGCCTCGATGACGAGACCCTGCAGTCCGAGATTCAATCCAGGCCGCGCACGGTCTTCACGCGCAGCCGCGTACAGGGTGACACACAACGCATTCTGGAGGTCTACCGCCGCACTGGCCGCTTTGGGGCCACCGTCGAGCCGCAGATCATTCGTCTCGACCAGAATCGCGTGAACCTGGTCTTCGAGATCGATGAAGGCGAGGCCTCTGAAGTCGATTCGATCAACTTCATCGGGAACAAGGAGTTCTCCGACGGCCGTCTGCGCGAGGTGATCACCACCAGCGAAAGCGACCTCTTGGGGCTGTTTGCCACCAACGACAGCTATGATCCCGAGCGCTTGAACTTCGACAAGGAGCTGCTGCGGCGCTTTTACCTCTCGGAGGGCTACGCCGACTTCCAAGTGCTTTCGGTCGTTGCCGAGCTGACGCGCAACAGGAACGATTTTATCATCACTTTCACCCTTGAAGAGGGCGAGGAGTATACCTTCGGTCCGATCGACGTCGTCTCCGACTTACGCGATCTCAATCCGGAGGACATCCTAAGCCAGATCTCTACGTTCGAGGGCGATACCTACGATGCCTCCGAGGTCGAAGAGAGCATCGAGGCGGTCACGGACGCAGTCGGCAACCTGGGTTTTGCCTTCGTCGAGGTGATCCCGCGGGTCGACAAGAACGACGAAGAGCGCACCATCGCCATCACCTACGAGATCCAGCAGGGTCCGAAGGTCTTTGTCGAGCGGATCGAGATCAACGGCAACGTCCGCACCATCGATTCGGTCATTCGCCGGCAATTCAGCCTGGCGGAGGGTGATGCCTTCAACACCACTAAGGTCGCGCGATCGCGTCGGCGTATTCAGAACTTAGGCTTCTTCCGCACCGTCGACGTGACCACGGCCGAGGGCTCATCGCCGGACCGCATCGTCATCACCACGACCGTGGAAGAGCAGTCTACTGGCGATCTCTCATTCGGGGCGGGCTTCTCAACCGACTCCGGCCCGCTGGGCAATATAACCATCACCGAGCGCAATCTCTTGGGCTTGGCGCAAGATCTTAGGCTCAACCTGGTGGTTTCGGGGCGAAGCTCGCAGATCGACCTGAGCTACACCGACCCTTACTTCCTGGGCAAGGACCTCTCGGCCGGCATCGACATCTTCCGCACCAGCAACGACCAGTCGTCGTCCGACTTCAACCAAACCAATGCGGGCATCGGTGTGCGTTTCGGCTGGGACTATGAACCGGATCTGCGCCACGTCGTCCGCTATCTCTTCGAGCGCCAAAACATCACCGACGTGCCAAGCACTGCGGCGGCTATCATCCAAGACGACAAGGGCGTCCGCTTTATCTCGACCGTCGGTTCGACCTTGACCTGGGACAAGCGCAACAGCCGCTTCGATCCCACCAACGGCTATGTTCTGGTGATCGACAACTCCTATTCCGGTCTTGGCGGGAACTCCTACTTCTTCGAGAACACGGTCGGCGGCGCCTACTACACGCCGGTCTTCGACTTCGACGAGCTCACGTTGCGCTTGTCGGCACAAGCGGGCAACATAGCCTCCATTGAGCCCACCCGCGTCAGCGATCGCTTCTTCGTCGGCGGTGCCGATCTGCGCGGGTTTGAATCCGGCGGTGTCGGCCCGCGCGACCGTGCCAGCGGCGACGCCCTGGGCGCCAAGAACTTTTGGGCCGGCTCGGTCGAGTTGATCTTTCCCCTCGGCCTGCCGCAGGAGCTGGCCGTTCGCGGACGGGTCTTCAATGACGTAGGCTCGGCCTTCGGCTTCGACGGCTCGAAGACCGGCGTTCAGGACAGCGCAGCGCCACGTGCCTCCGCCGGTGCCGGAATCAGCTGGGATTCCCCCTTCGGGCCACTGGTTGTCGACCTTGCCTACGCCTACCTCAAGGAAGACTTCGACAAGACGGAAGTCTTCCGCTTCAGCTTCGGAACGCGTTTTTGATGGTTCTCACCGGCAGGCGCCTCGCTGCCGCCTGGCTTGTCGCTTGTTTGGTCTTGGTGCTGCCGCACGCAAGCTTTGCACAGGACACAGACGAGGAGGCCGACCCGGATTCGCCCCGCGGTGGTGTCGTCATAAACCTGCCGCCCAGCCCGACCTTTGCCAGCCAGATAATCGTTGTCGACGTGCAGCGCATTCTCGATGAAGCCCGGGCCGTCCGCGTGATGCGCGACGAGCTATCGCAAGCGCGCCAGGTCTTTCAAGCGGAAATGCGGGCCCGCGAAGCCGACTTGCAAGAACGCGACAAAGCCTTGGCCGCAGAGCGGGAGGGTATGGACCCTGTCATCTTCCAGACCGAACGAGAGCGCTTGGCGCAAGACCTGGCAAGCATGCAGGAAGACATCAGGTCCTGGTTCAGGATGCATGATCAGGCCCTCAACCAGGCAATGCGTCGGACCCAGGACGTGCTGCTGCGGATCGTCGGCGAGATGGCGCGCCAGCGCGGCGCCTCTGTCGTGATACCCAAGTCCTCTATTGTCTTGGTCCAGCCGGAACTGGATATCACCGACGCCGCGCTAAAGCGTTTGAACGAAGAACTGACCAGCCTTTCCTTACCCGAATCGCTCGTGGCGCCTCAGTGAGCGCGGCATCTCTGCTTGGTGCGCGATACTTGCCGCGGAAGAGTGTGGAAGTGTCGACAAACCAGCCAGGCTTCGCCATAAGAAGGGCCTAAACGCATGTGACCACTTGGGGGGCAGGGCAGCCTTTTGGTCGCTGAGTGATCCTTTTACCTCCGAAAATCTTCTTGCTTTCGGATGAGGGTCGCTCTTCTTGTGCGTATCATGAGCTTGGGACCCTCCCATGGGGGGGCCGGTAGTAGAAGCGTCTTGAACGTTCCGCCTTGCTCGCGGCGCATTGCGGGGCCTTCTGTTGGAGTGGTCGAAAGAGGAAAGACCCTGAGGGACATGAGTGAAGCTAGCGCACCCGCAATAAAGGTGGATGATCTCGATATTCAGGATATCATGGCGCGTATTCCGCACCGCTATCCCTTCTTGATGATTGAACGGATGACCGACATCGTGCTGGGCGAAAGTGCGATCGGTGTTAAGAACGTTTCCGTCAACGAGCCGCATTTTCAAGGACACTTTCCCGGCGAGCCGGTAATGCCAGGCGTGCTGATCGTGGAAGCCATGGCACAGACAGCGGCCGTGCTGGTCATGGAGACGATCGGGGCGAGCGAGCACGGCAAGATCGTCTACTTCATGACGATCGAGAACGCTCGCTTCCGCCGTCCGGTGCGCCCCGGCGATTGCCTCAAGATCCATGTCAAGAAGCAGCATCATCGCGGTCAGGTTTGGAAGTTTACCGGTGAGGCAAAAGTTGGGGAAAAGGTGGTGGCCCAAGCATCCTACTCCGCGATGATTGTCGACCAACCATGACCGAGGTGCACGCGACCGCGCTGGTCGACCCCGGTGCCAGGCTGGGCAAGGACTGTCGTATCGGTCCCTTTTGTGTGGTTGGCGGCAAGGTCACCATGGGTGACGGGGTGGTCTTGCACTCCCATGTCGTGATCGAGGGACGCACGCATCTGGACGATGGCTGTCAGGTCTTTCCCTTCGCCAGCATTGGCCACCGCCCTCAAGACTTGAAGTATGGTGGTGAGGACTCCGGGCTTGAGATCGGCAAGGGCACGATCATTCGCGAGCATGTGACGATCAACCCCGGAACCAAGGGTGGCGGCATGCTGACGACGGTCGGCAAGGGCTGCCTCCTGATGGTCGGCGCTCATGTCGCCCATGACTGTCATCTCGAAGACGGCGTGATCCTGGCCAATAATGCCACGCTGGCCGGGCATGTCACGATCGGCGAGCGGGCCATTCTAGGTGGCCTCTCGGCGGTCCAGCAATTCGTGCGTATCGGCAACAACGCCATGATCGGCGGCATGGCCGGTATCCGCCAGGATGTGGTGCCTTTCGGTTTGGTAGTCGGTCGGCCCGGAGTGCTGGCCGGGCTCAACATGGTTGGCCTGCGTCGTGCGGATGCCGAACGGGGCGAGATCGACGGTCTGCGCCGCCTCTTCGAAAAGGCCTTCGACCGCAAGGCAGGAAACCTGTCCGATCGCATTCAGGATTTGGACAAGCTAGCCGAAGGCAATGCCTTGGCCAGCCTTTTTCTAGAGTTCCTGAAGGCGGAGTCCGCGCATGGCCTTATGCAACCAGAAGGCCGGAATGGGGGCTAAGCTCGGCATCATTGCCGGCTCCGGTAGCCTGCCGCGCAAGATCATCGAGGCGGCGGAGCGGCAGGGGCGCCCCTGCCTGGTGGTTGGCTTTCCCGATCAGACCGATCCGGAGACGCTGGCCGCCGCTCCCTCCTTCGTCGCGCCGATGGGGTCGGTCAAGAAGATCGCCAAACGCTTCAAGCAGGAAGGCGTCACGGATCTGGTCCTGGCCGGTGCCATCAAGCGGCCGAGCATTCTTCAGGTGAAGCCGGATTGGACGGCCGCCCGACTGCTTGCCAAGGCGGCGCTCCATATCGCCGGGGACGACGGCATGCTGCGCTTCATCATCAAAGAGCTGGAGGAACGCGGCGGCTTTCGGGTGCTCTCCCCACAAGAGATCACCGGCGACCTGCTGATGCCGGCGGGCGCCCAAGGCAGACATAAACCCGATAAACAGGCCGAAAGTGACATTCGACGTGGCTTGAGCGTTGCACGCGCCTTGGGCAGCGTCGACGTCGGGCAGTCGGTCGTCGTTCAGGAGGGCTTGGTGCTGGGAGTGGAAGCAATCGAAGGAACCGATGCCTTGCTGGCCCGTTGCGGCGGGCTGGCGCGCGAGGGCAGGGGCGGCGTCCTGGTGAAAGCCATGAAGCCCGGCCAGGAGCGCCGTGCTGACCTGCCTGCGATCGGGGCGCGAACGGTCGTGAACGCGCATGCGGCAGGGCTTCGCGGTATCGCCATCGAGGCAGGCTCGGCCCTGTTGATCGACCGAAGGGAAACCATCGCAGAGGCCGATCGCCTCGGCCTGTTCCTTTTCGGCTTCAAAGACACAGACGCCGAGAGCAATGGCCCGCACTGAGGGCCCCTTGATTTTTTTGGTCGCCGGCGAGCCCTCCGGCGATCTCTTGGGCGCGCGCCTAATGGCTTCGCTCAAGGCGGAGACCGGCGGTGCCGTTCGTTTTGCAGGGCTGGGCGGTCCGCTCATGGAAGGCGAGGGGCTGAAGAGCCTCTTCGACATTCGCGAAATTGCCGTGATGGGGCTGGTGGAGATCATCGGCCACCTGCCTACCGTGCTGCGGCGCATGCGGGACTGTCGCGAGGCGGCGCTGGCTGCCAAGCCGGATGCCTTCATCTCGATCGATTCGCCGGGCTTTTCGCTGCGTGTCAGCGAGCGCCTGAAAGGCTGCGGCTTTCCGCTCATCCACTATGTCGCCCCCTCCGTCTGGGCCTGGCGGCGGGCGCGCGCCAAACGCATCGCCGCCTTTCTGGATCACCTGCTTTGTTTGCTGCCCTTCGAGCCGCCCTACTTCGAAGAGCATGGCCTTCAGACGACATTTGTCGGCCACCCCGCCGTAGAGGCGGCCTCGCAGCCCACCGATCCGGCCGGTTTGAGGACCAGGCTCCAGCTAAAGCCGGATCAGCCGCTGCTCTGCGTGCTTCCGGGCAGCCGGGCCGGAGAGATCAAGCGCCTTGCGGGTGTCTTCGGCGGGGCTCTCGGACTGCTGGCAGAGCGGACACCCGAGCTTGCAGCCCTGGTTCCCACAGTGCCGACCGTCGCATCGCAAGTGAGCGAAGCCGTGCAGTCCTGGCCGGTGCCGACGCACGTCCTGCCTCGCCAGGAAGACAAGTATTCCGCATTCGCCGCAGCGCGCGCGGCCTTGGCGGCCTCTGGCACCGTCGGCATCGAACTGGCGGTGGCAGGCTTGCCTGCGGTGATGGCCTATCGCCTCAACTGGCTAAGCGCGGAGATCGCGCGCCGGGTCCTGACCGTCAAACACGTCTCGATCGCCAGCTTGGTGCTGGACCGGCGCGTGCAGCCGGAAATCCTGCAGGACAGCTGCACACCCCAACGCTTGGCGGCCGGCTTGCTCCCGCTGATCGAGGACAGTGACGAGCGGGCCCGAATCATCCGAGACGGCTTCGAAGCTGCCCGCCTGCTGGGGCAGGGCGGCGACGCGCCAAGCCTGAGGGCGGCACGCGCCGTGCTTCAAGTCTTGCAGCAAGCTGGCCGGCCCGACCCTAAACCATTGAAAGCAAGCTGATTCGGGCTGAGAACGTGTCGGATTAGCCGCGAGAGGCCAGTGGCGTGTACTCACGCTCGCCCTCGCCGATGTAGATCTGGCGCGGACGGCTGATGCGCTGTTCTGGGTCCTCGATCATCTCCTTCCATTGCGCCACCCAGCCGACCGTACGGGCCACGGCGAAGAGCACCGTAAACATGGAGGTCGGAAAACCCATGGCTTTCAGGATGATGCCGGAATAGAAGTCGACGTTGGGGAAGAGCTTGTGGTTGACGAAATAGTCGTCCTCCAAAGCGAAGCGCTCCAGCTCCATCGCCAACTCGAGCAGCGGATCGTCGATGCCGAGCTCGGCCAGCACCTCGTGGCATGACTTCTGCATGACCTTGGCCCTGGGATCATAGTTCTTGTAGACCCGGTGGCCAAAGCCCATCAGGCGGAAGGGGTCGTCGCGGTCCTTGGCGCGCTTGATGAACTCCGGAATGCGCTCCTTGCTGCCGATCTCGTTCAGCATCAAGAGGACCGCCTCGTTCGCGCCGCCGTGCGCCGGCCCCCAAAGCGATGCGATTCCGGCGGCTATGCAGGCAAAGGGATTGGCCCCCGACGATCCGGCGATGCGGACGGTCGAGGTTGAGGCGTTCTGCTCGTGGTCGGCGTGCAGGATGAAGATCCGGTCCATGGCGCGTGCCAGGATTGGGTTCACCTTATAGTCCTCACAAGGGACAGCAAAAATCATCTGCAGGAAGTTCTCCGCGTAGGTCAGGTTGTTACGCGGATACATGAATGGTTGGCCTTGCGAGTACTTGAAAGCCCAAGCTGCGATCGTCGGCATCTTGGCTATCAGCCGGTGCGAGGCAATATTGCGCTGACGCGGATCGCGAATGTCGGTGGAGTCGTGATAGAAGGCCGACAGCGCGCCGACGACGCCAACCATGATCGCCATGGGATGGGCGTCACGGCGAAAGCCGCGATAGAATCCTGCAATCTGCTCGTGCAGCATCGTGTGGTAGGTGATCTGGTTCTCGAACTGCGCCTTCTGCTTGGGGTTAGGCAGCTCTCCCTCAAGCAAGAGGTAGCAAACCTCCATGAAGTCGCTGTGCTCCGCCAGCTGGTCGATCGGGTAGCCACGATGCAGCAGAATGCCCTGCTCGCCGTCGATGTAGGTGATCTTGGAGCTGCAGGAACCCGTCGAGCCGAAGCCCGGATCGTAGGTCAGAAGGTGGGCGTCGCCATAGAGACGGCGAACATCGAACCCCGGCGCGCCTAAGCGTCCTTCGATCCTCGGCAGGTCCCAGCTCCGCCCGTCCGTATTGTCTGTGACGGTCACTGTCGCTTGCTTCGGGGCATCGCTATCCATGGCGCTAATCCTTCACGTCCGGGGAGCCAGCCAAGGGCACGGGGCCTTTGGCGCAGTGCAGCATAAGGGGAGCGGGCGCACAGTGCAATCGCTCTTAACAAAGTCTTATAACTATTTGATATATTGCTATTATTCTTCGTCTGATAGGCAATCGTCCAGGCGCGATAGGCATTCCTCGCGGCCGAAGATTTCCATCACTTCGAAGATCGGCGGGGAGACCTTGCTGCCGGTGATCGCAGCCCGCAATGGCTGCGCTACCTTGCCAAGCTTAACGCTCGGTTCGAGAAGATTCTCGGCATAGTGACGCACCAGACTCTCAAGCTCCTCACGCTCCCAACCGCCGGCCTCCAAGAGGGGGCGCAAGCCTGCGAGCCTGGCCTTCGCCTCTGGGTTCAGGAGCTTATGAGCATCAGCGCTATAGGTCAGCGGTCGCTCAGCAAGATAGATTTGCGCGGAGAGCGCCAAGTCGTCCAGGCGCTTTGCGCGCGGCTTAAGGCCAGCCATGCCGGCGAACAGACGCCGCTTCTGCTCGGCCGTCGTGCCGGTGCCTGAGATGGCCTCGAGTCGCTCTACCACCAACTCGACCAGGGATTGATCGTCCATCTGCCTCAGGTAGTGAGCATTGAGGTTGTCGAGCTTGGCAAAATCGAACCGGGCCGCATTCTTGCCGACGTCGGCAACGTCGAACCAGGATTCGGCTTCGCCGTCGGAGATGATCTCGTCATCGCCGTGGCCCCAGCCGAGTCGCAGCAGATAGTTTCTGAGAGCGGCCGGCAGGTAGCCTTGGTCGCGATAGGCCTCGATCCCGACCGCGCCGTGCCGCTTGGACATCTTGGCGCCGTCGGGGCCGTGGATGAGCGGCAGGTGGGCAAAGCTCGGCACTGACCAGTCCATAGCCTGATAGAGCTGCCTTTGACGAAATGCGTTGGTCAGGTGGTCGTCGCCTCGGATCACGTGGGTGATCCCCATGTCGTGATCGTCGACGACGACCGAGAGCATATAGGTCGGGCTGCCGTCGCTGCGCAGGATCACCATGTCGTCGAGTTGACGGTTGGCGACCGTGACCTGGCCTTGCACCAGATCCTCGATCACTTGCTCACCCTCGCGCGGAGCCTTGAAGCGTATGGCCGGCGCCCGGTCAGCCGGCGCCTCGGCCGGGTCGCGGTCGCGCCAGCGGCCGTCATAGCCGGGCGGGCGTCCCTCGGCTCGCGCTAGCGCGCGCATCTCGGCCAGTTCCTCCGGCGTGGCATAGCAACGATAGGCCAAGCCCTTGTCCAAGAGGGCGTCGGCAACCTCGCGGTGCCGCGCGGCGCACTCCGACTGGTAGACGACCTCGTCATCCCAATCGAGGCCAAGCCAAGTCAACCCCTCTAGAATCGCCTCGATGGCTTCCGGAGTGGAACGCTCCCGGTCAGTGTCTTCGATCCTCAGCCTGAAGCGGCCAGCGAAATGGCGCGCGTAGAGCCGGTTGAACAGCGCCGTGCGGGCACCGCCGATGTGCAGAAAACCGGTGGGGGAGGGGGCGAAGCGGGTGACTGGGGTCATGGCTCGTCTTGTTGACTAATGAAGGTCTTATCCGGGACGGGCGGCTTCTAGCACGCCGGTAGCAGCCTGGTCACCTCTCCATCGCAATGAAGAGCGATCGACATGGAGAAGGGCGCATCGCAACATCGCACGCCAAGTCCCTGCGCGTGGCGGCTGTATTCGCTAGAGTGATCGGCATGCTTTTGGAGTATGTGCGCCGCCAAGCCTCGACGCTGCCGCCGCTCGACCTCGCTGCTCGCTTGGCCCGGGTGATCGAGGCAGAGCAAGAGCGCTGGCTGCTGTGGCTGCCGGTGGCCTTTGGCAGTGGGGTGGCGCTCTACTTCGCCCTGCCGGAGGAGCCGAGGTGGTGGGTGGCGCTGGGTCCGCTTGGGTTGTCGCTGTGTGCGCTCCTTGTCTGGCGGCGCCAACCGCTGGCTCTCTACCTCACCACCCTCCTGGCCGCTGCCGTGGCCGGCTTCGCGGCGGGTCAGCTTCGCACGGCAGTGGTTTCTGCGCCACTTCTGCTGGAACGCTTCGGGCCTTCGGAGGTCAGCGGCACCCTGTTAATGCTCGATCGGCGACCCTCGGACACGCGGCTCTTGATCAAGCCGGGGGTGATAGAGGGCCTGTCGAAGCACGAGTTGCCGGAACGCGTGCGCTTGCGCCTCGCCGGTCGCAAAAAACTCGACGCCAGGCCGGGTGACAGGCTGCAGCTGCTTGCGGTTCTCTTGCCACCGCCGCCGCCGGCCGTTCCGGGCGGCTACGACTTTGGGCGTGATGCCTTCTTCAAGGAGATTGGTGCGGCCGGATTCCTTCTGGGCCGACCCGAAGTCGTTGCCCGCGGAGAGGCGAGCGGCTGGATGCTCTACTGGTCCGGGCTGCGCGACGACGTCGGTCTGCGGGTGCGTGAGGCGCTGTCGCCCGGCGAGGCCGGGGTTGCTGAAGCGCTCTTGACCGGACAGCGGGCCGGCATCGATCCCTCGATCCAGGAAGCCTACCGCATTTCCGGCCTGGCGCACCTGCTCGCAATCTCCGGACTCCATGTCGGCTTGATCGCGGGGATCTTCTTCTTCTCCCTCAGGGCCTTGCTGGCGCTGGCGCCGCCCATCGCCCTGCGCTGGCCGATCAAGAAGCTGGCGGCCTTGGCGACGGCCCTGCTGCTGCCCTTCTATCTGCCGATGGTCGGCGCCTCGGTGCCGACCCAGCGCGCCTGCTTGATGGCACTCATCGTGCTGGCTGCCGTGCTGCTCGACCGGCGCGCGATTTCCATGCGGCTCGTCGCTTTCGCGGCCTTGGTGGTGCTGGCCTGGTCACCGGAGAGCCTATTGTCGGCATCCTTCCAGCTTTCTTTCGCCGCGGTGACGGCCCTGGTGGCCGCCTATGAAGTCTGGCGGGCCCGCAAGCCCGACTGGGAGCGGGAGCAGGCTACCCTCCGGCGCCTGCAGATCTACTTCTTGGGCGTTTTGCTGAGCTCTTTGATTGCCGGCCTGGCGACGGCGCCCTTTGCCGCCTATCACTTTCATCGCTTGGCGCTCTATGGCCTCTTGGCAAATCTGCTGGCGGTGCCCTTGACCGCCTTCTGGATCATGCCGCTCTGCCTCTTGAGCTATCTCCTGCTGCCCTTCGGTTTGGAGGAGCTGGCGTTTCAGCCCCTGGGCTGGGGGATCGCGGCACTCAACAGCATCGCCGTCACGGTCGCCGACCTGCCGGGCGCGCTGCTGACGATCCCGGCCATGCCTCTGTGGGGATTGGTTTGCTTGACTGCCGGCGGCCTTTGGCTCTGCCTCTGGCGAAGCCGCTGGCGTACTGCGGGGATTCTTCTTCTGCTCTTGGGCAGCGTCAGTCCAGCGCTTCAGCGTCCGGCAGACATCCTCATCACCGGCGACGGCCGCCTGATCGGCCTCGGTGCGCCCGACGGCCAGCTCTGGCTTTCCAACCGACGAGTCGAACGCTTTGCGGCGGGCATATGGCTGCGCCGGCGTGCCCAGTCCGAGGTGTTGGTCTGGCAGCAGGAGGAGCAGCGCCCTTGGCTGTTCTGCGACAACCTTGGCTGCCGCTACCGCCATGCCGGCCTCGAAGTCGCCCTGGCCCTCGAGGCCGAGGCCTTGAGAGAGGACTGCAGCGGCGTTGCCCTCCTCATCTCGCTCAGCCCCATCCCCCGAGGCTGCCTTGCCGGTCGCCCAACCATCGACCGCTTCGACCTCTGGCGCAACGGCACCTACGCGGTCTGGCTGTCAGATGATGCGGTCACCCTGCGCTCCGTGCAGGAGAGTCGGGGAAAGCGCCCTTGGAGCCCCGGACGACGCGCGGCCGACACCGTCTTCGTGCCGTGAACCTTCTGGTCAATAGCGGCGCAGCAAGCCGATCAGTCGGCCCTGGATCTTCACCCGCTCGGGCGGGAAGATGCGGGTCTCGTAGCTCTTGTTGGCCGGCTCCAAGGCGATTGCACCGCCCTTGCGGCGCAGCCGTTTCAAGGTCGCCTCGCTATCGTCGATCAAGGCCACCACGATCGCGCCGTTGTCGGCCGTGTCGCTGCGGTTGATGATGACCGTGTCGCCGTCGTGGATGCCGGCGTCGATCATCGAGTCGCCATCGACCTCTAACGCGTAGTGCTCACCGCGGCCCAGCATGTCGGGCGGCACCTCGACGTGGGTGCTGTGATCGCGCAGCGCTTCGATCGGCGTGCCGGCAGCGATGCGACCAAAGAGCGGGAGCTGCGTTGAGCTGGAGCTGGGTGGCGCCGGCGCCTCTTCATCCGCGCGCGTTGCAGCTGCCATAGGCTCTCGGAAGTCGCCTTGGATCACCTTGGGCGAGAATCCACGCGGCTTGGGCTCGGAATTCACATCCTCCGGCAGCCGCAGAACCTCGATCGCTCGGGCCCGGTTGGGCAGGCGGCGGATGAAGCCGCGCTCCTCCAAAGCCAGGATCAGCCGGTGGATGCCCGACTTGGACTTGAGCCCCAAGGCATCCTTCATTTCGTCGAAGGAGGGGGAGACGCCGCGCTCCTCCAAGTGAGTGTGCAGGAGAATCAGTATCTCATGCTGTTTTCTGGTCAGCATCCTCGTCGCCCTTGTCGGCTCTTGTTCGGCGCGCCCGTCGACACCTGGCGGGCTAGCAGAACAAAGTATGAATACACGACTCGTTCTATTTTGGTTCTCGTCACCTGTCAAGGCACGAAATCCCGAGTCGATCAACTGACGCGGGCAATCCGGCGGTGCTAGATCCCGCCATCGAGGTGGAGAATCCTGATATCCTCGCCGGCCTTGGCTGCCGGCGCGTGCGGCGGGCGCACGGCCAGCGCATCGGCTGCGGAGAGGATCGCCAGCATGGAGCTGTCTTGCCGTTCGAAGGGAAAGACGGTCGCTTTACCTTCCTCGTCCCAAGTCACGCGGCTCCTCAGATAGTCCTCGCGCCGGTCGTTCTCCGGCAGGTCCTTGCCGAGAGTGGCTTTCTGCGTCTTCGGTTCGGTCGGCAAGGCCTGCAGGCGGCGCAGGATGGGCCGCAGAAAGATCAGGCCGCACACCAAGGTGGAGACGGGATTGCCCGGCAAGCCCAAGAGCGGCGTCCCGGCCAGGCTGCCGAAAAGTAAAGGCTTTCCGGGTCGCATCGCGATCCGCCAGAAATCGAGCTCGAGTCCGCTATCGGCAAGTGCGCTGCGCACCAGATCGTGCTTGCCGACCGACGCACCGCCGGTGGTAACCAAAAGATCGCAGCCGGCCGCACCGCGCGCCAGCTCTTGCAGGGCATCGCCACGGTCGGGTGCGATGCCCAGGTTCACCGGGATGCCGCCCTCCGACTCGACCAGGGCCGAGAGCGAGAAGGCGTTGGAGCTGACGATCTGGCTGCCGCCGCGTGGCGCACCAGGCAGCACCACCTCGTCCCCGGTCGCCAGAATTGCCACCCTCGGCCGGCGATGCAGAGGCAGCCAAGGGTGATCCATGGCCGCGGCGAGGCCCAGGTCGCGGGCGGTCAGGCGTCGACCGGCCGGAATCGCGGTCTCGCCGGCGGCAAAGTCGAGCCCCTTGGGGCGGACGTAGCGCCCGGTCGGAGTAGCCACGCCGAGGCAGATCCGGTCACCTTCTCGGGCGACGTCTTCCTGGATGACAATGGTATCGCTGCCGTCGGGAAGCGGCGCGCCGGTGAAGATACGAACCGCCTGACCGGTCTCCAGGGTGCCTTGGAATCTCTCTCCGGCGGCTACCTCGCCGATCACCGTCAGGCTTGTCGGCGGATGCGCCACGTCCGAGCCGCGCACGGCGTAGCCGTCCATCGCCGAGACCGCGGCGGGCGGCTGTGTGGTGCGCGCCACGAGCGGCTCGGCCAGCACCCGTCCCAATCCCGCTGTCAGAGCTGCGGTTTCGGCCGGAAGTGGCTGAAAGGCCGTCAGAATTCTTGTTCGTGCTTCGACAACCGAGAGCATCAGTCCCGCCGGAAAGTGCCGGACTTGCCGCCGGACTTCTCGACCAGGCGGATCGCGCCGATCTCCATGCCGCGATCGACCGCCTTACACATGTCGTAAACGGTAAGCGCAGCCACCGACACGGCGGTGAGCGCCTCCATCTCTACGCCCGTCCGTCCGCTCAGCTTGCAGGTGGCCGTGATCTTAACCGCGTGGCGCTCTTCGTCGAGGGCGAGATCGACCTTGATCGAGGTGAGGGCGAGGGGATGGCAGAGTGGGATGAGGTCGGGTGTGCGCTTGGCGGCCATGATCCCGGCGAGCCGGGCGACGCCCAAGACATCGCCCTTTCCCATGCGACCGGCAGCGACCAACGCGAAGGTCTCTGCCGACATGAGGACGTCGCCCTCGGCCGTCGCACTGCGCTGCGTTTCCTCCTTGCCGCCCACGTCGACCATGGCTGCCCGGCCTTCGCCATCGAAGTGCGTCAGCTTGCTCACGCCGCAGCGCCATGAGCCGTGCGTGGCAGCAAGGCGCGGGCGGCCGCCGTCACGTCGTCCTGACGCATCAGGGATTCACCGATCAAGAAGGCGCGCGCGCCGATCGCTTGCAGGCCTTCCAGGTCTCCGCGGTCTCTAAGGCCACTCTCGGCGATGAGGAAGCAGTCTGACGGGACCAAAGGTGCAAGCTCTCTCGTTGTAGCAAGAGTGACATCCAAAGTTTTGAGATTGCGATTGTTTATTCCCAGTAGTTCGGCATCCATCGACAAGGCGCGCCGCAGTTCTTCGCCGTCGTGAACCTCGACCAGAACATCCATGCCAAGCGCCCCGGCCAGCTCCGCTAAGGCCTTGGCGACGGCATCTGTCAAGGCCGCCATGATCAGCAGAACGCAGTCGGCGCCCAATGCCCGGCTCTCCAGGATCTGGTAGGGCTCGAGCATGAAGTCTTTGCGCAGCACCGGCAGTTCACAGGCGGCGCGCGCTTCCTTCAGAAAGCGGTCTTCACCTTGGAAATAGGGCTCGTCGGTCAAGACGGAGAGGCAACTGGCGCCGCCCGCGGCATAGGCCTGAGCCAATGCTGGCGGATTAAAATCCTTCCGGATCAAACCCTTCGAAGGCGATGCTTTTTTGATTTCGCAAATCAGGCCATAGCCATCGCGCGCGGCCGCCTCGCGCAAGGCCTTGGCGAAACCACGCGGCGGGTCAGCCTGGGCAGCCTTGGCTTCTACGACGGCTAGCGGCCTGGCCTCTTGGCGTGCGGCCAGATCCTTGCGTTTATCGGCACAGATCCGGGCCAAGACGTCGCTCATGCGCTTTCCCTTTCGCCCGCATTGGTGATGGCGACCAGCCGTTCCAGTACCTCGGCGGCGCGGCCGCTGTCGATGGCCTGTGCCGCCAGGCCCGTGCCGGCTTTGAGGTCGCTGGCCTTGCCGGCAACCACCAGGGCGGCACCGGCGTTCATCAGCACGATATCGCGGTAGGGGCCGCTTGCACCGGACAGCAAAGCACGCAATGCCGCTGCGTTCTCCTCGGCATTCCCACCCTGGATATCGGACAGCTGCGCTATCGGCAGGCCGACGTCATCGGGATGGACCTGAAAGCGACGGACTTCGCCGTTCTCCAGCGCTGCCACCTCGGTTGCGCCCAAGGTGGAAACTTCGTCCAGCCCGCCGGCGCCATGCACCACCCAGGCGCTCTCGTGGCCCAAGGTGCGCAGCACCTCCGCCAGGGGCTCCACCCAAACCGGCGAGAAAACGCCCATGACTTGGCGACGCACCCGCGCCGGGCTGCAGAGCGGTCCCAGCAGGTTGAAGATGGTGCGGGTTCCCAACTCCACTCGGGTCGGGCCGACGTGGCGCCAGGCGCTGTGATGGCGCGGCGCCATCATGAAGCAGGTGCCCACCTCGGCGAGCGCGCGGCTCATGACCGCCGTGTCGGCTTCGATGTTGACGCCCAGCGCCACCAGCACGTCGGCTGCGCCGGACTTGGACGACAGCGCCCGATTGCCGTGTTTGGCTACGGGAACGCCGCAGGCAGCCACCACGAAGCTGCTGCAGGTCGAGATGTTGAGCGTGCCGGTCGCATCGCCGCCGGTGCCGCAGGTGTCGATGGCGTCAGCCGGCGCATCCAAGGGCAGCATGCGCGCGCGCACGGCACGCACGGCGCCGGCAATCTCTCCGACCGTCTCGCCGCGGACCCGCAGCGCCATCAAGAAGGCGCCCATCTGAGAGGGCGTGGCATCGCCTGACATGATGATGGCGAAGGCCTGCTCGGCCTCCTCTGCCGACAGGGCCTCGCCCAGCGCGGCCTTGCCGATCAACGCCTTGATGTCGCTCATGTCGCCGCGCTTCGGCGGAGCCTCGCTCATGCGGGCGCCTCCAGCGGCACGCGTGCCAGCTCAAGGAAGTTGGCCAGCAGCTTGTGCCCATGCTCCGAGGCAATGGACTCCGGATGGAACTGAACGCCGTAGAGCGGCAGCTCTCTATGGCACAGCCCCATAACCACGCCGTCATCGCTGCGCGCCGTCACCTTGAGGCTATCCGGGACGCTGTCGGGCACCACCACCAGCGAATGGTAGCGGGTCGCTTCGAACGGCGAGGGAAGGCCCGCGAAGACATCGTCGCCCTCGTGATGCACGGCCGAGAGTTTGCCGTGCATCGGGCTGGGCGCCCGGCCGATCCGCCCGCCGAAGGCCTGGCCGATGGACTGATGACCCAGGCAAACGCCTAGCAGGGGGAGGGACCTTTCGGCCGCAGCGGCCACGAGCTCGAGGCAGATTCCGGCACGATCGGGATCGCAAGGCCCCGGCGACAGGACGACGGCATGCGGCTTAAGGTCCAGCGCCTCTGCCACGGTGATCTGGTCGTTGCGTCTGACAACTGCCTCTGCCCCCAATTCGCCAAGGAAATGGTACAGATTGTAGGTGAAGCTGTCGTAGTTATCGATGAGGAGGAGCATGGAGCGAAGGCAGTCAGCTGATTGGCGCGGGTTCGTCGGAGGCGCCTTATAGCAGCCGTATCCTGGCCCCGCAAAGGTGATCGGGGTTGCTCAGCGCCAAGAAGTGCTGGCGCCGGTTCCACTCTTGATGATAGCGCGATCCCCCCTCCAGGCTTTCGGATCGCAAGAGGACCCAGATGGCCCGAGCCGCTAAACCCGCCGGCAAGAAGCAGACCCGCAAGACGGCCGGCAATCCGGCGAAGCGAAAGCCCGCCGCCAAGCGGCCGGCGGCGCGGCGGCCGAGCCGGCGGCGTCCGACCAAGTCGCGCCGGCCCAAGCAGACCAAGAACCAGAAACTGCGTCGGGGCGGCATTCTGGTCGGGCTTCTGCTGGTCCTGGCGCTGGCCGGCCTGACGATCTCTCTGCCGGGGTCCGAGGACAAGCCCCGACCGGCGCCCAAGCAGCTGATCGCGGCGGAGATACCGCAAGACCCGCCGGCCGATCCGCCCAAGGCCGAGTCGGCGGCGAAGTCGGAGACCATGCAGACGGCCAAGGAACCCTCGGCGAAGCCAGCGGTGAAGACGCCGCCTACGGCCAAGCAGCAGGAGAAGCCTCCTAAGACGGCAGCAGCACCGCCGCCAAAAGAGACGACATCAAAGCAGCCTCCGCCTTGGCAACGCTTCGCTGCGGCCTACCAGGCGCGCCCCGGCCAGCCGCGAATCGCCATCGTCCTGGACGATCTGGGCCTCAACCGACAGCGTACGCGAAACGCGGCCGCCCTGCCGGGGCCCCTGACCTTGGCATTTCTGCCCTACGCCGAGGACCTGCCGGCACAGACCGCCGAAGCCCGGCGACGGGGTCACGAGCTCTTGATCCATATGCCGATGGAGCCGCAGGACATGGCGCACAACGATCCGGGCCCCAAGGCTTTGCTGCGCAGCCTTTCTCCGGAGGAGATCGAGCGGCGGCTCGACTGGGCGATCGGGCGCTTTCCGGCCTACGTCGGCATCAACAATCACATGGGCAGCGCCTTCACCGCCGACGGCGACAACATGCGCCTGGTGATGCAGTATCTGGCCGACCGCGGGCTCCTCTATTTAGATTCCGTGACCAGCGGGGCGAGCAAGGGCGCGGCACGGGCGCGGGCCCAAGGGGTCCCGGCCGTTTCGCGCGATGTCTTCCTCGATCATGGCGGCGATGATCCGGGGTTGGTCTTGGCGCAGCTGGCGGAGCTCGAAAAGATCGCCGAGCGCCAGGGCTACGCCGTTGCCATCGGCCATCCCCACGACGGCACCTTGACCGCGTTGGAGCTGTGGATCCCCGATGCCCTTTCCAGAGGTTTTGCCTTGGTCCCGATCAGCGCCCTCGTGGGCGCCCCGGCGAAATCGCGCCTGCGTGGATGACAGGGATCTTAACTTGGTCCTTTTCTGGAAGACCCCTATCCTCTGTGGTATCTTCAACCGTCATGAAATGAACAAGGGGGACGCACAATGTTTTCAACGACTGCAAAAGTGGGCGTAGCGGCCGTCTTTTCGCTGTCGCTCGTAGCGGCCGGCTGCCAGAACCCGCAGACGGGACAGGCCGTGGGTACGGGGCTTGGTGCAGCCGGCGGCGGTACGGCCGGCTACTTCATCGGCCAATCGATCGGCGGCACCACCGGCGGTGTCGTCGGGGCCATTCTGGGCGCGGTAGCCGGCGGTGCCATCGGCGGAGAAATCGGACGCCGCCTGAGTGAGCCGGACCAGCAACAGGCTGCCACGGCGACCGCGACGGCGCTCAACAATGCCGACCAAGGCCAGCCGCCGGCGCCGGTTCAATGGACCAGCAGCAGCGGCACCGGCACGTCGGGCCAGGCGACCGTGGTGAAGAAGCCGCAAACCGCCAGCGCCGACTGTTACGACGTTCGCGAGGTTGCCTACATTCCAGGCCAGGGCGAAGTCGAGCAAACCACGCGCTATTGCAAGGGAGAGCAGGGATGGGTGGTCGCCTAGGCCTATTTGCCGCCTTCTTCGCGCTCCTCCTGGTGTTACCGGGCAAGGCCCCGATCAAAGCCTATGAGCTTGAGCCCTTCCTGAGAGACGGAAGGGCCATCCTCCTGCTCGAAGGCGAGATCTCCTACCAGGAGGAAGGCAAGTTCCTTGACCACGCTGCCAAGTTCCGGATCGACGAGCTGTGGCTCAATTCCGGCGGCGGCAACGTCGACGCTGCTTATAAGATCGCCAAGCGGGTCCGCGATCTGAAACTGCTGACCCGGATTCCGGAAGGCGGCATCTGTGCCAGCGCTTGCGTGGATATCCTGCTGGCGGGGGTGATCCGCTTCGTCGAGGAGGACTTCTCCGTCGGTATCCATCCGGGTTCGGCCTTTCGAAGCGAAAAGCTGCAAGACAGCGTGATCGAGGAGATCCAGGAGGAAGGCCGCGAGGGTGCAATCGACGTGATCGTCGAGAGCGAGGGACGCGGCTCGGTGATGACATCGGAGTGGATTCGCCATGTCATCTCGATGGGCGCCTCTATGGGTCTGGTGGATCTCGCCAACTCGGTCGATGCCCGCTGCATGATCTTCCTCTCGCGCGACGAGATGCTGCGCTTCAACATCGTGAACACCGCACCGCGACCGACGAGCAAGTACGAAGGGCCGCTGTGCAAGCAGATCATCTGCGACCCCGACGAGGTCCACCCCTGCCTCCAGCAGTAGCGGCAGTCAATTAGGCGAGGGGGCCCTCGGGCCCCTTGCCACCCCCTCGCCGGCGGGTTATGTCGCCGGGCATGATCATCGACAGTGACAAGGTCGTGGCTCTGCTGCGCCGGGTAGCCGCAGAGGAGGTGATGCCGCGTTGGCAGAATCTCGGCGAAGACGACATCAGCTACAAGGATGGCGTAGAACCCGTTACCGTGGCCGACAAGGCCTCGGAGCAGGCGATTACGGCAGAGCTCTTGACGCTCTTGCCGGGCTCCAGCGTCGTGGGCGAGGAGGCGGTATCGGAAAACCCGCGACTGCTGGCTTTGCTGGCGGGGGAAGACTGGGTCTGGCTGGTTGACCCCATCGACGGCACCGGAAACTTCTCGCGCGGCCGGCCCCACTTCGCGTTGATGGTGGCGCTGGTCCGGCACGGCGTAACGCAAGGCGCTTGGATCTATGCGCCGGTCCAAGACAGTCTGGGCGTGGCTGAGAGAGGGGAAGGGGCATCGCTCGACACGCGTCCCAGACAGATCAGGCCCAGCGACAGGCGACCGGCCGACCTTTCAGGCACCTTGCACGCGGGCCATTTCGCGCCACGCGAACTTTCGAAGCTCATCAACAAGCGCCGGGACCGTGTCCAGGCCGTGCGCAGCTTTGCGTCTGCCGGCATCGAGTATCTGCGGCTGCTCGGTGGAGACATGGACTTCTCCTTCTTTTCCAAGCTGATGCCGTGGGATCATGCGCCGGGCTGCCTGATGTTGCAGGAAGCGGGCGCTACCGCGCGCTTTACCGACAGCAAGGCGGCCTACAGTCCTCTGCGCCATCAAGGCCAAGGCTTGCTGCTCGCCCCCGACCAATCGAGCTGGGAGGGCTTGCACGCAACGCTCTTGGGAAAGGACGGCTAGAGCCCCATCAAGCTGCGCAGAAGGAAGGCGGCCCCGGCCACCGTCGCAAGGCCCGCCAGCCAAAGCCCGGCGAACCAAAGAAGCTGTTTAGTGCGCATGCGGGCCGCCCGCTAGTGCTCGTAGCCGCTGTCGGCACGGACCTTGCCGCGGAAGATCCAGTAGCTGTAGGCGGTGTAGCCCAAGATCACCGGCAGCAGGATCAGAATGCCGATCAGCATGAAGCCCTGGCTTTCCGGTGGCGAGGCTGCGTCCCAGATAGTGACGCTGGGCGGGATGATGTTGGGCCAAAGGCTGATGGCAAGCCCCAGATAGGACAAAACGAACAGCAGCAGAGTGAGAATGAAGGGCCGGTTTTCCTGGCGCCTGCGAACGGCCTGGATCAAGGCGTAGGCGATCACGGCGACCAATATCGGCACTGGCGAAAGGTAGAGTATGTTGGGCCACACGAACCAACGAGCGGCAATACGTGCCTCTGCCAAGGGCGTCCAGAGGCTGATCGCGACCACACAAGCCAAGACCACGACCAGCAGCGGCCCGAAGAGTTCCCAGACGCGCTCCTGCAGCGCGCCCTCAGTCTTCAGCACCAGCCAGCCGGCGCCCAGCAGGGCATAGCCCAGGATCAGGGCGATACCGACGAAGACGCTGAAGGGCGTCAGCCAATCGAAGGGGCCGCCGGCGTAGTCACGGCCCGAGATCGCGATCCCGTTGATGAAGGCGCCGAGCGCCATGCCTTGCATCAGGGTCGCCAAGGTCGAGCCGCAGGCAAAGGCGCGGTCCCACCAGCGGTGCGTGCCCTCGCTCTTGAAGCGGAACTCGAAGGCCACGCCGCGGAAGATCAAGGAAACCAGCATCAAGATGAGCGGCAAATAGAGGGCCGAAAGCAGTACCGAGTAGGCCAAGGGGAAGGCCCCCAAGAGCCCGGCACCGCCCAAGATCATCCAGGTCTCGTTCCCGTCCCACACCGGTGCCACACTGTTCATCATGACGTCGCGATCCTCCTTCTCGGGAAAGAAGGGGAAGAGAATTCCGATGCCGAGGTCGAAACCGTCCAGCACGACATACATGATGACGCCGATGGCGATGATGATGGCCCACAGCAGGGGCAGGTCGACACCCATGGCCGGTTAGTCTCCTTGCCGCGCGCCGTTCATTCGGCCGGTTCCGAGGCCGCAGACAGCGGACGCTTCTGGTGGCGCTGCTGGCCCGGGCCGCCGGTGGGCGCGATGGTCGGCAGATTGTCGAACCCTTTGCGCATCAAGCGCAGCACGTAGTAGGCGCCGGTGCCGAAGACGGGAAGGTAGACGGCGACGAAGATCGCAAGCGTCGTTCCCACCTCGCTCGCCGTCAGGGGGGAAGCGGCATCGGCCGTGCGCATGTGGCCGTAGACCACCCAGGGCTGGCGCCCCATCTCGGTGGTGACCCAGCCGGCCAGCACCGCCACGAACCCGCTTGGGCCCATGATCACCGCCAGTTTGTGGAACCAATGGGCGTCGTAGAGGCTGCGGTTGATCCTGAGGACAAGAGAGACGATGCCCATGGCGACCATCGCCAGGCCGATCGCCACCATGATGCGGAAGGTCCAGAAGATGACCGTGGCGTCGGGCCATTCATCCTTGGGCCAGGCCTTCAAGCCCTTGACCTCTCCGTCCCACTCGTGGGTCAGGATGAGGCTTGCCACATTCGGAATGCAGAGGTCGAACTCGGTCTCCTCTGTTTCCATGTTGGGCCAGCCGATGACGGACCAGCAGGCGCCTTTCTGGCTCTCGGGAAACAGACCTTCCATGGCGGCGATCTTGATCGGCTGGTACTGCAGGGTGTTGAGGCCCTGCTGGTCGCCCGCGACCACCTGCATCGGCGCCACGATGGCCGCCATCCACATCGCCATGGAGAACATCACCCGCGCGCGCTCGTCGCCGCGGCGGCGCAGCAGGTGCCAGGCCCCGACCCCGCCGACCACGAAGGCCGTGGTCAGAAAAGCCGCCAGGACCATGTGCACGAAGCGATAGGGGAAAGAGGGATTGAAGATCACCTCGATCCAGCTTTCGGCAAAAAAGCGCCCGTCGGCGTCGATGCCGAAACCGGCCGGCGTATGCATCCAGCTGTTGGCGGAGAGGATCCAGAAGGCCGAGACCAGGGTGCCGATGGCGACCATGGCGGTCGCGAAGAAGTGCAGACCGCGGCCGACCCGTCCCCAGCCGAACAGCATGATGCCTAGAAAGCCGGCCTCGAGGAAAAAGGCGGTCAGGACCTCATAGGAGATCAAGGGCCCCAGAACATTGCCGGTGGCATCGGAAAAGCGGCTCCAGTTGGTTCCGAACTGATAGCTCATGACGACGCCGGAGACGACGCCCATGCCGAAGGTGACGGCGAAGATGCGCACCCAGAAGCGGTAGAGGTCGTGATAGACGCTCTTCGCGGTCTTCAGCCAAAGCAGCTCCAGTACCGCAAGGTAGGAGGCAAGCCCGATGGTCAGCGCCGGGAAGAGGATGTGGAAGGTAATGGTAAAGGCGAACTGGACGCGGGCCAAGTCCACCGCCAAGCTCGTCTCCATAGACTCACTCCGAATCCCGTCGTGACCAAGCTGCCAAGGGTCAGCGCCTCGTGGCCTTGAAACCCCTTACACGCCACCCGCTTTTCTCAGCTAAGCCTGATCCCTTAGGCCGGTGCGAACAAGCGTTTGCCCGGGCGCCATCTGCCGCACGGCAGGCGGTCGCAGCGCTCAACCGACACACCGGATGGCAAGCGTCACCGTTTCGGATCCCGCCCCATTGAGTGTAGGAGTGTTTCCATCAACACCACCATCAATTGGGTGTTGAGTTCGCCCTCTGGGACTGGTAACTGATTTCCCTAATAGGACCTGGGATACGGCGTGTTCCTCTACATAGTGATCGTCGTAAACTTGTAACGTTCGAGGGGACAAGGCAATGGATCCGGACTTGCTGTTGGGCGCGATCAAACTAGGCACTCCTAACCCAGACTTTATTTCTGGTGATGACGATGAGCAGGGTTTGTATATTGGCGCTCCGTTTGTGGACAGTTGGCTGCTGACGGAAGAGCAGACAGTATTCGGGTTGGCAAACGACGATACTTTAATAGGCGATATGCTGTTTGCAAAGTTTATTGCTCGAGGCGAAGACAGATCCTTTGACAGGTCCGAGAGTGTTATCGCCCTAGGTGGCACTGAAGTGGTCGTAGACAATCCGACGAAGGAATTCGAATCACTTATCGAAGGGAACGACATCTTCATCGGCAACGATCATATCTTTGCCGGTGCTGGGGACGACATGGGCGCCGGCGATGTCTATTACGTTGACGCCCCCGACCAAACCTATAACTCCTTTAGCGAGATGAGTGATGGTGGGCTTGGTGTCGTCCTCGCTGCTATCGCCGGCTCGCTCGATGGCACAGCCACCGTTTCGGCAGAGGCACTCGCAGGAGAGGGCGAGGCAGCCCTGGCGGCGATTGTTGGCAACGGCAATGTGTCAAACTTCTCCAGCTTCTCGGATAACTACGTCGAGTTCGGTGACGACCTGATCGTGGCCGGTAAGGGCGATGACACCTTTGCCGGTGACGCTTGGAAGTTTCTACTGGCGGCTAAGGGCGCCGATGCTTCGCTGAATTTGAGCGCCATTAGCCTCGCCAGTGCAACCGATGACGGCGAGGCCGAAGCCGGGGCTGAGGTTGGGCTCGAGATTCTGGCCCAGGCTGAGGCCGTGGCTAACCTAGTCCAGTTCGGCGATGACCTACTCCTCGGTGGCAAGGGTAACGACATCCTCTCCGGCGACAACATCTCCACCACCATTCTGTCCAAGGCCGGTGACGCCACCACCATCTTGAACAGCAACGCGTCATCGAACGCGGGTGAGGAGGGCGACGGTGGGGCAGCGCATGCCTTGAACGGGGCCTTCGCGACGACGAGTTCTGAGGCGGCTGTTTTGGACAATTGGATGGTGTTCGGCAACGACTTGCTCAAGGGTGGCTTGGGCGACGACAAGTTGACCGGCGACAGCGTAGACATGAAGGTGGCTGTCAAAGGCGGCGCCGCGGCAGCAACGGTCAACAACGAAGCCTCAGCGAAGGCAGACGACGCCGACTCCGAAGCGACCGCCTTTAGCGATGCCCTGCCAATCGCCTTGGCGGTCTCTGGCATTAACTCAAACCACTGGCTGTTCGGCGACGACTTTCTGAATGGTGGCATCGGCAGCGATCAGCTTGTCGGTGATGTTTACGACCTGGAACACATCATAATGGGAGGCGACGCCAGCTCGACTGCGAACAACGCGGCAACTATCGAAGACAGTGGCGGCACGGCATCGGCCGAAGCCTTTATCACTTTCCAACCCACCCAGTCTTCTACCGCCGATGCACGCGCCTTGTTCGAGAGCAACGAGTTCGTGTTCGGCGATGATACGCTAAAAGGCGGTCTGGGCCCCGACCTGATGATCGGTGACGTCGCAATCTTCAGCGTCAAGGCGGCGGGCGGCGAGGAGGATGTTGAGTTCAACGAGTCGAAGAGCGCCAGTGGCTCCGGCGACCTCAATGTCCAGGCTTCATCCGATCTCGGCTCGGTAAGCGATGCCGTGATCACCGACAACACCTGGACCTTCGGCGACGACTACTTTCTCGGTGGCCACGGCAACGACGTTATCATTGGCGATGTCAAGGAGTTCATCTTCGATATCGGGGATGGCGTCGATGCCAGCGGCAACAAGCTGATCTTCGGCAACGACTGGATCAACGGCGGCAAGGGCGACGATATCCTGGTCGGTGATGCAAAGGACTTGAGCGCCTTCGCCGGTGAGGACAAGACGTCGGGCGAGGTCGTCTTCGGGCAGGATGTCTTCGTGTTCGACGAGGGCTTCGGCTTAGACGGCATTTTGGATTTCCAGCTGGGCTTTGACCTCTTGGATTTCACTGCCTTTGCCGGGCACAACCTGACTTTCGACAACCTGAAGGCCAACGCCAGCGACACCGCTGACGGCGTGTTCATCGACGTAGGCAAGGCAATCGGCGGTCCGGCGGGAACGCACGCGGTGACACTGTGGGACCTGCAGGTGGCGGACCTTCCAGACGACTGGTCCACCCTCGGAATCCTGGGCGCCCTCTAAGCGGCACATCGATCGGATGCGGCGCCAGCTCGCCGGCGCCGCATCCCACATTCCATGGCTCGGGGCGCCGTCCCTTTCGACCGCGGCCATGGTTGTCCGACCATGTCCGTCGAACGCGCGGCGTCCAACAACGAAGGCGACGCTGCCTTGGAAACCCTTGCCAAGCCTTGCTAGTCATAGACTGAGATCGAGACAGATTTATAAGTCCAGAAGCGAGGCGGCAATCAATATACCCGAGCAGCACTTCTTCGTGGACCGCGAGCGTCGGGCCGGCCTGCAGATGCAGCTGCAAGAGGCCATCTCTTCGGCGATAGAGGCCGGGCAGTTCGCCGCCGGCGACCGCTTGCCCTCGACCAGGGGGCTCGCCGCCTACCTCGGCATAGCCCGCATCACCGTCACCATGGCCTACCAGAGCCTGGTCGCGGACGGTTATCTAATGACTGCACCGCGCAGCGGCTACCGAGTCTCCCAAGAGGCACCAGGTGTCGCCGCGGCGGCACGCCCGGAACCGAAACCGCCCGAAGGCCCGGCCGTGGACTGGGCCAAGCGTTTGCCGGAGCGCTATGGCCTGGTAACCGGACTCACCAAACCGGCGAACTGGCGAAGCCTGCGCTACCCCTTCATCTATGGCCAGGCCGATCCTTTACTCTTCCCGCATGATGCTTGGCGGGACTGCGCGCGCCGTGCTCTTGGCCGGCGTGATTTCGACGTGGTGGCCGGCGATTTCCGGCAAAGCGACGACGCCATGCTGGTCTCGCAAATCATCATGCGCAGCCTGCCGGGCCGCGACCTCTATGCCGAGCCGCAACAGCTCTTGGTGACCTACGGCGCCCAGAACGCACTTTGGCTGATCGCACGCCTCCTGTTCGACGGCCGACCGGCACCGGCAGCCGCGATCGAGGATCCCGGTTATCCCGAACTGCGCGAACTGCTGCGGCTCTCCGGCGTTCGCGCGGTCCCGGTGCCGCTTGACGAGGAGGGGCTGCGCGTCGACCTCATCCCCGAGGACGTCCAAGCCCTGTTCGTCATGCCCAGTCACCACGCGCCGACCGGCATCACCATGTCGATGCGCCGAAGGCAAGAGATTCTGGCGCTGGCGGAAGCCCGCGATTTGGTGGTTATTGAGGACGACTACGACTTCGAGATGAACGTTTTGCGCAGGCCCTCACCGGCACTGAAGTCGCTCGACCGCCAGGATCGGGTGATCTATCTGGGCAGCTTTTCCAAGTCGCTCTTTCCTGGCCTGCGCTTGGGCTATCTGCTTGCGCCCAGCCCGGTGGTCGAAGAGGCGCGGGGGTTGCGTACGCTTGTGGCCCGCCATCCGCCGGGCATCACGCAGCGCACCACGGCCTACTTTCTAGCCTTGGGCCACTACAATGCGCACGTGCGCCGGATGCGCGACGAGTTTCGCGTGCGCTGCCGTCTGATGCTGGACAGTCTCGCCGAGGCCGGGATAGCACTTGCCAAGCCCAGCGCCGTCGGCGGAGCCAGCTTCTGGATCGAAACGCCAGGCGTCCACACGCGCCAGCTGGCCGAAAGAATTCTGGAGGCCGGCATACTGATCGAGCCCGGCGCGCCTTTTTTCGCTTCAGAGCGCCCCCCGGAAAGCTTTATGCGTCTCGCTTTCTCCTCGATCCCGCGCGAGCGTATCGCCGAGGGTATCGCCAAGCTCGCTGCCGCCCTGAAAGAGGCGTCCTAGAGTTGCAAGCCTCGCCTTCTCCTCGACATTGGAGTAGGCTTGATTGGCACCCTGATTTCAGCTCGTCATCTCCGATGCGTTTGAAGCCAGGTGAGCTTATCGCGATCTCCGCCGGCAAGGCAGGGTCGGCGGATCTGAGGGTGGCAAGGCCAAAATGACCGATCTGTAGTGAGGTCTAGTGAATAGGACCGTCGTAAGGCACTCGGTTCACGTCCCGTTGTGCTGAAGAGAAAGCTGAGAGAAGGAGGGAGCCGCGTGAGCAGCGAAGGGTTTCGCCAGGCCTTACGAGTGGCACGGAGAGAGCTGCGGTCAGGACATTTCCGTGAGGCTCAGTCCTTGCTGGACCAAGCTTTACAAGAGCGCCCCGACAACATGGCGGCACTGCGGGTCGCGCACGATCTCCATCACGCAATGCGGGACTATGATGCCGCCCTCGCAGCAGCCTCTCGACTGACAGACCTCTATCCGGATCAGCCACAAGGACATATCGCGGCAGCAAGGACCCTTCTCGAGATACGTCAGATTGACCGGGCAAAGGCCCACCTCGACAAGGCCCTAGAGCAGTGTCCCACAGACCTCAACGTGTTGCACCTGGCGAGCGATTTCCATCGCGACCAGCGCGACCGCCACGCCGCCCTGGACGCGGCGCGGCAGATGGTCAAGCACCATGCGGACAAGCCGGACGGCTATGCCAGAGCGATCCAAGATCTGGTCGCCATGAACGATCTTGAAGAGGCACAGTCACACCTGGCCAAGGTCCAAGCCTCCCATCTGGACCACCCCCGTGTCTTGCGAGCGGCAATTCTGGTGCAGCGCGCGCTTGGCGATCATCAGGCGGCATTGGCAAGCGCTCGGCTCTTGATCGATCAGAACCCCAAGGACTTCAATGCCCAGGTCAGGGCCATGCAAGCCAGTCTTGCGCTTGAGGATTTCGACCAAGCCAAGGCTTTTCTTGCTGCTGCCCGTCTGGCCTCCAAGGAGATGGCTGACCGCAGTATGCGTTGCGTCGAGGCGACAATCAGGCTCTATGGGGTCTCTGGCGCCTCGAAGCACCTGAGCCCACAACCGCACAATCCGACAGAGGAGATTAAAAAGGGGGATAAGAAATATATTTTTGTTTCCGGACTTGCTCGATCAGGAACCACCGCTTTGGGCGACTTGCTGAACCTTTCGAGGGACATCACAGTCTTCTTCGAAATGCTGTCTCCTTCATTCCCCTATTCGCCGAGCTCGTTCAATTCGGCATACCTCGAGAGGGCTCTGGAAAGCGACCGCCACCGGGAGAGAACAAATGCCTCCCTGTTGGAAAAATCCAAGACGTCTGCTTACATCGGCGACAAGCGACCGATGTTCTTCCTCAGGTTAGGGGATTCCTTACAGAATTTTGCAGATGACTCTGTTGTTGTGTATCACTTAGTCCGACGATTACAAGACGTTTGCCGATCTTACCAAGCAAGAGCTGATAACCCGGATGATGTTTCTTGGAATTTGCTGCATGACTACAGAGAAGCCATCATCGACTATGAGTTGATGTGTAACATTTTCCTGGATAACGCCAGAAAAATTGCGGACAATTCTCATGAAATCGTCTTCGTACCTTATCAAAAAGTCTTTACCGATTCTGAGTATGCACGTTCCCTATTTGACCCCTTGACCCTGTCGGACAAGGATAATCTTGCGCCCAAGGTGGAGGCTTTTGTGGCTGAGTCAAAGAAGATCGCCACGCAAGATCGGCCGATCAGTGCGGAGCTGGAACAGAAGATCCTGGACACCGTGGACGTGAGCAAAATCAGGAAGTTTGAAACGTTGAGCCGTTGCCCCTGTCTTTGAGGACGTGAGCGAGCGGGGGCTTGATCGGCGTGCCGGCCTAGCGGGCCGGCCTCAGACTCCTTCTGCCTTGAAGTTTGCGCCAACAGGTGGCGCTAACCCTGCCATACTTGCTATCATTCCTCCCGGCCCATGGCGCTATCTTGGGTAGCTCAGTGAGATGGGGGAAGGGGACATGGTCCGATTGAGTGTCGCTTGGACGGTCGCGCTGCTGGTCCTCCTCTCGGCTCTTCCTGAGGCTAGGGCCCAGAGCAGCAATCAGAACCAAAGCGGCTTTGCGGTCTGCATCTCCGGCACCACCCGAGACGACTACGGCCAATCCATCAATTTCCAGCATCGCCTGTGCCATATCGACTCCAGCGGCCGAAAATCCTGCACGCCGACCGCCAACGGCCAGATTCAGGCGGCCCCGAAAGGGAAAATCCCCTTCGGGCTCTACGGCGCCGGCTGGACCAGGGACTATGCCGCCAGAAACAACCTGCAGAACGCGAATTACTGGATCGAGATCATCTTCGATCAATCTTTCGCCGCCGGCCTGCAAAGCAAGGAGTACAGTTTGACGCCGATCTTTTTGTGGGATTTGGGCGACCCCTTGCAGTGTCGCCGCATCGATCGGCGCTACTACTTTCACTTCCGGAAAAAGGGCAACGGGCTGGATCTGTTCCAGGGCTGCCATGCCAAGGACAATGATTGCAATTAGTGCGGCCGGAGAGGCCAGCGGTCGTGAGGGATAGCCTCGAAGGCGAGACCCCCGTCCTGGTCGTGGGCGGGCGCGTTACCGGCCTGGTGATGGCTTCGGAATTGGCGCGCCATGGGATTGCCGTGCGGATCATCGATCTTTCACCCGGCATCGATCCGCATTCAAGAGCCACCTTCCTGCATTCCCGCTCATTGGAGATCTTCGCCGCACTCGGGCTCGCACAGGATATCGTCGAGCGAAGCCAGCCGCTGCACGGCGTATGCGTCTATTCCAACGGCCGCTTTGCCGGGCGGGCCGAACAGCTTCCAGTGGACTCCCCCTTTCCCCACACGATCGCGCTCTCCCAAGCCAAGATCGAGGCGCTCTTGGAGCGTCACCTCAATGGGCTGGGGGTGACGGTCGAGCGCAGCACCAAGCTGAGCGCCATGGAGCACACGGCCGACGGCGTGGCGGCGGTGCTGCAACACAGTGATGGCGGCATAGAGACCTGCTATACGCCCTGGTTGATCGGCTGCGATGGCGCGCACAGCACGGTGCGTCACCTGATGGGAGAGAGCTTTCCGGGAGAGGCCAGTCCCTTTGGCTACATGCTGGCCGACGTGGCGATCGACGGCCCGCTCGACCCCTCGGACGCTTACATGTGCCTCAGCGACGAGGGCGAGCTGTTTCTCTTCAACCTGGATGAAGGCCGTCGCCTCGTCGTCGCCAATCGGGAGATCGGCAGCGACCTCTGCCAGCCGCCTAGCTTGGCGGAAATACAGGAAGCGGTAGCCAGGCGAGGCATTCCGGACCTCCATCTGTCGGATCCGCGCTGGCTCAGCCACTTTCACATTCACTACCGCTTGGCACCGCACTATCGCCAGCGCCACGCCTTCCTGGCGGGCGATGCAGCCCATGTGAACAGTTTGATCGGCGGCCAGGGCATGAACACGGGCATTCAAGATGCCTTCAATCTCGCTTGGAAGCTTGCTCTCGTGATGCGCGGCCTGGCCCCTCAGTCATGGCTCGACAGCTACGAGATGGAACGGCGCCAGGTGGCAGAGGAGGTGATCAAGACAACGATGGCCGTGACCGACGAGGCCGAGCTCTTCTCCTCTCTGTCGGAGGAGGAGCGAAAGAAGATCGTCGCGCACATGTTTATACCGGAGAGCGAGAGGATGCGTAGCCGGCGCCATCTCGAGGAGATTGACCTCGACTACGGCGACAGCCCGCTCTGTCTTGGGGGCGCTGTGGGTTTCGCTGGAGGCCCGCCAGCCGGCGCGCAATGTGTGGATACAACCGGGCTCTTTATCGACGGCCAAGAGGGCAGCTTCTTCGACCTGCTCTGCCGGACCAAGCACCTCTTGATCCTTTTCGCGTCCCCACCACTCGAAGGATCGCTTCTGGATATCGTAGAGGCCGTTCTGCGCTCTGACGGGCACTGGATCGACGTGCTGGTCGCCATGCCAAGGGGCCCGAAGGCAGGCCTGCCGGCTGAGGTGGCCGTCATCGAAGACCCCCAAGGAGCCTTGTTTCGACGCTATGGGATTGAGACTGGCGGGCTCTACCTCATTCGCCCCGACGGCTACGTGGCCTACCGCAGCCCCCGCCTCGATGGCTTACGCGACTATCTCACCCGGGTGTTCTAAGCGGTGTCCGGCATCCCATCGCTTTGCTAGGGACCAAGTGCGAGAAGTCCCAGGTCGAGCCGCTTGTTGACTCACGAAGTCTCGCGCAGCGGCAGATGGGCTCTGCCCTCGACCGTTGCTGTCCAACTCCCGGCGCGGACCCATTGCAGAGAGGCATCGGTGATGGGCTGATAGTCCCAGAGCGGGCGCCGGCCATGGGATTGGGCGTCCAGGACCAGCCGGCGGTCGCGCTGATCGGCAATCACGGCAGCCTTGATTGCCCTTCGGTCCCAAAGCGCATCGGCTTCCTCGATAAAGGCGGACAGCACCTCCTTGGCGCTGCGGCTTTGGGAGAGGTCCGATAGCTCGCGCGGGTCGCTGGCCAAATCGAATAGAAGTGCCGGATCAGCGTTGCCGGTGATGAATTTGTAGCGCCCATGACGGAGCATGAAGACGGGCTCCAGCACTCCTTCGGCAAGGTATTCCGCAGCAACGGAGCGGTCCGGCAAGTCTGCGCCTCGGGCCACTGCCCAAAGGCTTCGGCCGTCAGCCGCGATGATGTCGCCAGGCTGTCCACCTGCGATCTCCACCAGAGTCGGCAAGAGGTCGAGGAGCGAGACCGGAGCTTCGACGTCGCGTCTTGCGAGGCCCGGCCCCGACAGGATCATCGGCACCCTGAGCGCCCATTCGAAGAAGCTCTTTTTGTACCAGAGCCCTCGCTCGCCCATCATGTCGCCGTGGTCCGACACGTAGACGACGACCGTGTTCTCGGCCAAGCCTGTGCGGGCCAGCACGTCGCGAAGGGCGCCCAGCTTTGCGTCGATGTAGCTGATCGAGGCGTAGTAGCCGTGCCGCGCGCGGCGGATCTGCGCCTCGCTGGGAACCGCTTCGTCGATCAAGTAGTGACTGCGCAGCCGGCGGGAATGCGCATCGAGCTCGTTGTCGGGGCGGGGGCCGACCGACGGCAAGTCGATCCGATCCGTGTCGTAGAGGTTCCAGAACTCGGGCCGCGCCACATAGGGATCGTGCGGCGAGGTGAAGGAGACGGTCAGCAAGAAGGGCTCCGGTCTCCGGTCCCGCGCGCGATCGTAGAGCCAGCGGATCGCATGGAACTCGACCTCGTCGTCGTAATCGATCTGCAGCGAACGCTCGCACGGCCCGGTATCGAGGACATTGGTCATGTCCTGGAAGCGTATCTTGGAGTCGGGGTCCGACCAGTTGGGCGTCCAGCCGAAGTCAGCCGGATAGATGTCGGTCGTCAAGCGCTCCTCAAAGCCGTGGAGCTGATCGGGGCCGACGAAGTGCATTTTGCCGCTAAGGCAGGTCCGATAGCCCAGCCGCCGCAGATAGTGGGCGAAGGTCGGGATCGAGGCGGCAAACTCCGAAGCATTGTCATAGGCCCCGATAGCCGACGGCAGGCGTCCCGACATCATCGATAGGCGCGAGGGTCCACATAGCGGCGAATTGCAATAGGCGTTGCGAAAGACCACGCCACCATCGGCCAGCGCCTGCAGGTTGGGCGCGCGCACCACCGGATGACCATAGACCGGCGTGGCCAGCGCACTCATCTGGTCGGCCATGACGAAAAGGATGTTGGGAGGGGTCATTCCGCTACCGTCTTGGATGGGGCCGAAGGTTCCGAGCGGCGCAAGCCGCGCAGAGCGCCGAGGGGGCCGGTCTCGTGCCATTTCAGATGGCCGCGCGAGCGCGCCGATGCGCCGAAGCTTTGCGAGACCCGGTCGATGACGATGGCCAGCAACACGATGCCCAGCCCGCCGACCGTCGCCAGGCCCATGTCCAGCCGACCGATACCGCGCAGCACCATCTGGCCCAGCCCGGTCACCGAGATCATCGAAGAGACCACCACCATCGACAGCGCCATCATGATGGTCTGGTTGACGCCTGCCATGATGGTCGGCATGGCCAGCGGGATCTGCACCTTGTAGAGGGTCTGGCGCGGACTGGCGCCGAAGGCCTGGGCGGCCTCGACCATGTCGGCGCGCACCTGGCGGATCCCCAGGTTGGTCAGGCGGACGACCGGCGGCAGGGCATAGATGAAGGTCACGATCACGCCCGCCACGTTGCCGATCGAGAACAGCATCACGACAGGCACCAGATAGACGAAGGAGGGGATCGTCTGCATCAGGTCCAAGAGCGGCTGCAGCACCGCCCAGAAGCGGTTGTTGCGCGCCGCGACCACCCCCAGCGGAATGCCGATGGCCGAGCAGAAGACGACGCAGGTGAGCACGATGGACAAGGTCGTCATGCTCTCCTTCCAGGCGCCCATCAAGCCGATCGCCAGCATGCAGGCGAAGGAAATGATGCCGATCCGGCGCCCGCCGAACTGCCAGGCGACCAGCGTTATCAGTGCCAGCATGATCAGTTGCGGCAGGCCGACCAGCGCGCCTTCGAGGCCGCTCAAGACGATGTCGAAGGGGACCTTGATCCCCTGGAACAGCCAGCGGAAGTTGGTAACGACCCACTGCAGGGCCTGCTCGACCCAGACACCGACGGGGATGATCGCCTCGCTGAAGACGTTCAGGAAATCCATTTGGCGTCCTCCCTAGGGGCCCCTGACGGCGCTCAAGGTAGCCTCGAGCGTGATCAGGCCCACCGGTGTTCCGCTCTCGCTCTCGACGGTTACCGGCGCATGGTCTGCCAGGAATTGATCGATGACCTCGCCCAATTCGCAATCGGGCCGAATGCGTTTAGGTGTCGGCCCGGCTCCATTCAGCGGCGTCATGATCGAGGCCGCGCGCACCAGGTTCATGCGCGAGATCCCTTTGACGAACTCCGCCACATAGGCGTCCTTGGGCCGCGTTACGATGTCCTCGGGCGTGCCGATCTGGATGATCTCGCCGTCGTTCATGATGGCGATGTGATCGCCCATGCGAATCGCCTCGTCCAGGTCATGGGTGATGAAAAGCGTGGTCTTCTTCAGCTTGGCAGAGAGATCCAGGAACTGATCCTGCAGCTGGCGGCGGATCAAGGGGTCGAGCGCCGAGAAGGGCTCGTCCATCAGCAGGATCTCAGGATCGGCGGCGAGTGCGCGCGCCAAGCCAACACGCTGCTGCATACCGCCCGAAAGCTGGTCGGGATAGTGGTCGATCCAGCCGTCGAGGTCGACCGCGGCCAGCGCTTTCGCGGCCGCGGCCCGCCGTTTGGCCGGCTCGACGTTGCGGACTTCCAGGCCGAAGCCGACGTTGTCGGCAATGGTGCGATGCGGCCAGAGCGCCATGTGCTGAAAGACCATGCCGATGGTCTCGGCGCGCAGCTGACGCAGGTCGGCCTCGTTCATGCTGTCGACCCGGCGTCCGGCGACGTGAACCTCTCCCGCCGTCGGCTCGATCAGGCGATTGATGTGACGCAGCAGCGTCGACTTGCCGGAGCCCGACAGGCCCATGATGCAGAAGATCTCGCCGCGCCCGACGGAGAAGGAAGCATCGCGCACGCCCAAGACGCAATCGAAACGGTCGCGCACCTCGGTCTTGCCGATCCCTTCTGACTCGATGGCGGCCAGGGCTTCCTTGGCCCGCGCCCCGTAGATTTTCCAGAGGCTTCGGCACTCGATCTGACCAGATCCCTCGGCCATGACACTCTCCCCGTCGTCGTCGATGAAAGAGACGGGGGACGGCCTCAGCCGTCCCCCGGACAGGGGGCACTACTTCGCAGCAGCAGCCTCGGCGACCCAGGCGTCGAATTGCGCCTGATTGGCGGTCACCCAGTCTTCGGCGTGGCGGCGGAAGTCCTCGAGGCTGTCCTCGCCGTCGCGGATCTTGATCTGTGCGGCGTTGACCGCCCCGATCGGGATTTCGACCAGTTCCATGAAGCGGCGCGCCGGCGGGTTTTCCTCTAGAAAGTCGTTGTTCGCGACGATGAAGACGTCGTTCACCGCGAAGCCGGGGTTGGAGCCGTCGGCTAGTTCGGTGTCGGCGTCGGGGTTGTTGGGCAAGGCCGAGAAGGGAACGTTGAGCGGAGAGACATCGCTGCCGGGCACCAGAACATCGCTGATCCAGTTCGGCGTCCAGGTGTAGTAGAGGATGGGCTCGCCCTCGCGGTAACGCGCGATGGTGTCGGCCATGATCGCGGAGTAGCTGCCCTGGTCATGCTGGATGACGTCGCGCAGTTCGTAGGCATCGAGGTGATGCTCGATCGCCAGCTCGCAACCCCAGCCCGGATTGCAACCGGATAGGTTGGCCCGGCCGTCGCCATCGCTGTCGAAGAGCTCCGCGACCTGCGGGTCCTTGAACTGATCGAGATTGGTGATGCCATAGGCATCGGCCGTCTTCTTGTCGATGTAGTAGTTCTGGCCGGCGCCGGTGATCACCGCATGCACCCGCGTCATCATCTCTTCGCCGCCGGACTTCTCGAAGAAGCCATTGTGCAGCGGCGTCCAGTTGTTGACGGTATAGTCCGCGTCGCCGTTGGCGACCGACAGATGCAGGGCAGGGAAGTCGACTTCGCGGGTTTCCTCGACCTCGTAGCCCAGATTCTCCAGGCCGATCTGTACGACGAAGTGCTGAAACCAAGCGTTTACAGGACTGCCTTTGATCGGCGAGACGCTCACGCCTGCGCCAGGCAAGTCTTCAGCTGAGGCAGCGTAGAGCGATACCGATGCCAGGAGTGCGCTAAGCGCGCCGGCAGTCACTGTTTTCAGCAATTCCATGGGTTCTCTCCTTGTCAACCCGCCGGCTGAGCGCTGGTCTGGTGTTCCTTGACGACCCACTATGCACAGAGACCGGCGACTGTGGAGTTCCAAAATGGGGTACAATCTGTTAGCTTTTGCGTTATGGGAAACCTGCGTCGGGACCTCTCTTCCTTCTCCGCATTGGTGGTGTTCGAGACGGCTGCGCGCGTCGACAACTTCACCCGGGCGGCAGAAGAGCTGGGCATCACCAGGGTCTCGGTCAGTCGCCAGATTGCCGCCTTGGAGCAGGAACTGGGCGTCAAGCTCTTCCTGCGTGCCCACCGGCGAACCCATCTAACGCAAGAGGGGCGCGAGCTCGCCAACATCGTCGGCCCGAACCTGACCGCACTGGCCGAGGGCAAGCGCCGCATCCGAAGCCGTGCGGAAAGCCAGCGGACCACGGTGACCACGACCACAGCCTTTGCCACCTATTGGCTTCTGCCGCGGCTGGGCGACTTCCGCTCGGCGCATCCCGACGTCGACCTCAACCTGATCGTCTCAGACAGGTACCTGGACCTGGACGGCGACAACATCGATCTGGCCATTCGCTATGGCGAGGTTCTGCCCAAAGGGGTAGAGGTGCATCGCCTTTTTCAGGAGTGGCTCTTTCCGGCCTTTAGCCCCTCCTACAGGGCCACGAGCGCGCTCGAAACGCCTGCGGACTTCCTAGACGAGCGCCTCTTGCACCTGAGCGGCCTCTACAAGCCCATCGCCAAGTGGCCGCATTGGTTCCACCTGCATGGCCTGCCGCCACCCGACGAGAGCAACGGCATCGTAGTCGACGCCTACATAACGATGATCCAGGCGGCAATCGAAGGCCAGGGCATCGCGCTTTGCGGCTATCCGCTGGTGAACGCGCATTTGGCCAAGGGAACACTGCTGCGGCCGAAGAGCATCGCGCCGGTGGAGCGCGAGTTCTTCTTTCTGCTCAACGCCAGACCGAAGAAGCCCAGCGCGGCGGCCTTCGCCGACTGGATCCTGCAGCAGAGATCGGGTCAGGCCCGGTAAGACGGGCAGGGGACCGGTCAAGCCCCCTTCGGCGGCGGCGCGGTGGACTCGCGAACCACGATTTCAGCGTCCAGCAGTTCGCTTGGTATTGGCTTATTATGATCGAGGTTCTCTACCAGCGCGCCGGCGGCGCGTCGGCCCATGGATTTGGTCGGCAGCCTGATGGTGGTCAGCGGCGGTGTCGAGACCCCGGCCCAATCCAGATCGTCGAATCCCATGACAGACACGTCCTCGGGTACCTTCACCCCATGGCGCGACAGCTCGAAAAGGGCGCCCATGGCCAGCACGTCGGAGACGCAGAGCAAGGCGGTCGGCCGCTGTCCGCCGGTCAGCATCCTTGCCGTCGCTTCGACGCCGCCGCCGACGTCGAGACTGGTCTCGAAAAACCTCGGCTTCAGGCCCTTGGCGCCACGTTTGGCCCCCTTGACCCGCAGCTGCGTACGGTCGTTCTCCTCCTGCGGCCCGTGGATCACGGCGATGCTGCGGTGGCCCAGCTCACGCAGGAAGCCCATAGCGCGGAAGGCCAGATCCTCGTTGTCGTAGCCGATCGTCGCCAGTTCGAACTCCGGCTGGTAGATGCTGATGCAAACGGTGGGCAAATGCTGGCTGCTGATTAGCTCCAGGAGGCCCGGGTCATGCGTGGCGCCGGAGACTATGAGGCCTTCCACGCCCAAGTTCATGATCTCCTTCACCCGTTGGAATTCTTGGGCTCGGCCTAGCTCGGCCGTTGCGAGCACCAAGGCATAGCCATGCCTGGCAAGCTCTTGCTCCGCGCCATCGAGGAAGCGGGTAAAGATGGAATGCGACAGTGTCGGGACCACGGCCCCGATGGTCCGCGTGCGATTGGTGGACAAGGCGCGTGCGGCAGGATTCGGCCGAAAGCCGAGATCGCGCATCGCAGCAGTCACCCTTGCGCGGGTATCGGCGCGAACGTTGGTGGCGTCGTTCAGCACCCGCGAGACGGTTGCCACCGACAACCCGGTGGCCTTCGCAATCGCACGCACGCCAGGTCGCTTGCTCCCCCTGGGCCCATTGGCCCTATCGGATCGTTTGTCGTCCATCGCCCTCTTCCCACCGCCTGGATAACCGAAACTAAGCCTACAGAAAACACTTGACGAATGTAACGGCTTACACCACAATAAGAATGTAACGGGTTACATCACGGAATCACCTATGACCGGACATAGCCTATATGTGCCAAGAGTAGCCGGCAGAGGGGTACGCTATCCGGGTATCCCCGACGGTCCGCCGCGCCGCCGCTTGCGTGCCGGGGAGGCTTTCAGACTAGCTGTCAAAGCTGGCGATCTCCTGACCATGGAGAATCTCGACGGCGGATCCGGCCTCATTCTCCTGCCTTTCGCTGTCGACGGTAGCGTCAGCCCGGCTGCGATTGGATTGGGCGGGCGAACCCCGCAGCCGATCGCTTGGGAAAGCTTTCGCGCGTCGGCGATGAAAGGGTGGATTGAAGGGCAGGGCGGCAGTCCGGCGTCCTGCCACGGGATCCCCGTTTTCGATCGCAGTACTCCGGCAGGGAGCGAGCTGACGCTGTCGGCAAAATCCGACTGCGACCTCTGGCTGGTGCTGCCTTGTTCGCTAGAGGATATCTTGCAGGGCGGGGCCGGAGGCCAGGTCACGATCGCCGTGACGAGCGCACGATCCGGGGAACTGCAGCTACCGGAGCCCTTCGCAGAGATACGCGACTCCTTCACCATCGATCGAGCCACCGCGCGGGCGTACCGGGTGGCCAAGGGCGAGATCATCCAGGTTATCGACGTCGAGGGCAGGCAGTGCTCCGACTTCCTTGCCTTCAGTGCAGAGGCGCTGGATCAGGGTCTCGAGCGCTTCTACGACTCGACCGTGACCCGGACGCTCCAGGGCGGCGCTTACCCGGCACCGGGCCTGTTCGACAAGTTCCACGACCAGGATATGCAACTGCTCTTACGGGTGGTGCAGGATACCGTGGGACGCCACGATACCTTTGCGCTGGCCTGTACCGCGCGCGGGTACGAAGAGCGTGGCTTTCCAGGGCATGTAAACTGCTCCGACAACATCTCCGACGCGATGGAGCCCTATGGCGTGGCCCGGCGCTCTGCCTGGCCTGCCATCAACTTCTTCTTCAACTCCTGGATCTTGCCGGGCGACAACCGGCTTCGCAGCGACGAGGCCTGGTCGCGCCCGGGCGACTATGTGGCGATGGAGGCACTGACCGACCTGGTCTGCGTCTCCACGGCCTGTCCCGACGATGTCGATCCAATCAACGGCTGGAACCCGACCGACATCCATGTCCGCGTCTACAAGGCCAATCAACCAGTAGGGCGCGCCGTCGCCTATCGGGCCGACCCGCAGTCGGAGGCGATCTTGACAGAACATTCCGCTTTTCATCGCAGAACCAGCGCCCTAACGGAATCTTTTCATGTTGCGCGTGATCTTTGGTTGCCGGCGAGCTACGAGGGGACCCGCGCATTGGAGGAGTATTGGGCCTGTCGGCAAGCGGTGACCTTGCAGGACCTCTCCTCGCTCCGGAAATTCGATATCCTGGGCCCCGACGCCGAGGCGTTGCTGCAGGAGGCGCTGACCCGCGACGTGGCCAAGCTGGCCGTGCACCGCGGCTTCTATGCCTTGATGTGCGACGTCACCGGCACGGTGATCGATGACGGTACGCTCTTCCGCCTTGCTCCGGAGGTCTTCCGGTGGTGCTGCGGATCAGACGAGAGCGCCCGCCAGCTGCGCGACCTGGCCGACGCCAGGGGGCTCAAGGTCTGGATTAAGTCGCTCTACTCGGCCATGCCGAACCTGGCTTTGCAGGGGCCGCGCAGCCGGGACCTGCTGCGCGACTTGATCTTCACCCAGCCGCAAGTGCCTTCGATCGACACCATGAAGTGGTTCGGTTGCACTATCGCCAGGTTGCGTGATCGTGTCGGCGCACCCTTCATGCTGACCCGCAGCGGTTTCACCGGCGAGCTCGGCTACGAGATCTTCTGCCACCGCCAGCACGCGCTGGAGATTTGGGACGCGCTCATCGAGGCGGGCGAGCCCTACGGCATCACGCCGATGGGCGGGGAGGCGCTGGAGACCATCCGTATCGAGGCCGGCCTGATGGTGGCGGGCGCGGAGTTCGGCCCGGACGTCGATGCCTTCGAGTCGGGCCTCGGCTTTGCCATCGATCTCGGCAAGCGCAGCTTCGTCGGCAAGGAGGCCTTGGCCCGCAATGGCGCAGCACCACGCAGGCAGCTGGTAGGCCTCTTGCTGGAGGGCAATGAGCTGCCGTCCCACGGCGACGGCGTCTACGACGGCCGCCGGCAGATCGGCGTGGTCACCAGCGCCACCCGCTCTCCAACGCTGGAACGCACCGTCGCGATGGCCCGCGTGGCCAGTGAGTTTGCGGCACCGGGCAGCTTGCTGGAAGTCGGCCGGCTGGACGGCCGCATGAAGCGACTGCAGGCGGAGACCACCAGCCTGCCTTTCATCGATCCCAAGCGCACAAGAGCGCGCGCCTGACGTCCGAAGACGTCACGAAAACAGAGGAGGTAGTCGTATGAAACGCTTTATCGTCGGAGCGGCCGCGGCCGCACTGCTTTTGGGGGCCGCCACGGCCAAGGCCGAGGTGGTGATGATCGGAGAGCCCAGCTGGCCGGGCGCCAAGATCGTCGCCAATCTCTTGCGCGAGGTGATCACTACTAAGCTGGGTGGCGAGGCCGATCTGGTGCCCGGCACCAATCCGGTGATCTTTGCCGCCATGGACGGCGGCCGCGGCGACATCGACGTGCACCCTGACGTCTGGCTGCCCAACCAGAAGAGCCTGACCGACGAATATGTCGACGGCAAGGGCACGGTGCGCCTGTCGGAAGGCGCCTACGAGGGCCGCACAGGCTTCTGCGTGCCGGCCTACATGGCGAACGAGCACGGCATCGTCTCGGTCTTCGACCTCGGCACGCCGATCGCCCAAGAGCTCTTCGACAGCGACGGCGACGGCATGGGCGAGGTCTGGATCGGCGCCTCGGGCTGGGCCTCGACCAACGTCCATAAGGTGAAGTCCAGGGACTATGGCATCGACACCTTCCTGGTGCCGGGCACCGAGGACGAAACGGTCTTCTACGCCAAGCTCAAAAACTTGATCAACAACGAGAAGGGGGCGGTCTTCTACTGCTACAAGCCGCACTACGTGCATGCGCTCTATGACGTGGTGATGCTGGACGAGCCGCCGCACGATCCGGCCAACTACACCATCATCCAGCCGAACGAAGACGCCGACTGGTACGACAACTCGAAGATCACCACCGGCGACGCGGTCAAGACCGTACGCATCGCGCACTCCACCTCGCTGGACACGCGCGCGCCCGACGTCGCCGCCTTCCTCACCAACATCGATCTCGACAGCGATGCGATCTCGGAGATGACCTACGAGGTCGTGGTGAAGGGACGCGATGCCGCCGAGGTGGCCAAGGAGTGGGTGGCCGCCAACGGCGCCACCGTCGACAGCTGGTTGGGAATCAACTAGGCCGGCCGGCCGGGGAGGGGAGTCCCTCCCCGGCCCGCTAGCCCAGGCGCTGCGGGGACCTAAGAATGCCAAACGAAGACGGCTCGCAAGCTATTGAAATCAAGGATGTCTGGAAGATATTCGGGCCGCGCGCCAAGGAGGCCCTGGCGGCGATAAAATCCGAGGGTCTGAGCAAGGCCGAGGTACTGGAAACCTACGAATGCGTGGTCGGCGTCGCCGAGGCCAGCTTCGAGGTCCGTCCGGGCGAGATCTTCTGCGTCATGGGCCTGTCGGGCTCCGGCAAATCCACCCTGGTGCGCCACGTGAACCGCCTGCTGGAGCCCACTGACGGGCAGATCCTGATCGGCGGCGACGACGTCATGGCGATGGATCCCGCCGCCCTTCGGAACCTGCGCAATCACCGCGTCGCCATGGTCTTCCAGAACTTCGGCCTGATGCCGCATCGCACGGTGCGCGACAACGTCGCCATGCCGCTGGAGATTCGCGGCACCGGCAAGGCAAAGCGCTGGGAGGAAGCCGACCGCGTGCTGGAGCTGGTCAACCTGACCGGCTGGGAGGACAAGTACGCCCACGAACTTTCCGGCGGCATGCAACAGCGCGTCGGCCTCGCCCGGGCGATCGCCTCCGACCCCGCGATCCTCTTGATGGACGAACCCTTTTCGGCGCTGGACCCGCTGATCCGCCGGCAGTTGCAGGATCAGTTCATGGCGTTGAGCGCCAAACTGCACAAGACCACAATCTTCATCACCCACGACCTGGACGAGGCAATTCGCATCGGCGACCGCATCGCCATCATGAAGGATGGCCGCATCGTGCAGATCGGTGCGCCGGAGGAGATCGTGATGAACCCGGCAGACGACTACGTGGCCGACTTCGTCGCCGGCATCTCCAAGCTCAACCTGGTCTTCGCCCACTCGGTGATGCAGCCCTACGACCAGCACCTGCAGGAGCAAGGGCCGCCGCCGGATGACGCGCCGAGAGCCTCGCGGGACCGTGACCTCAACCACTTGATCGACCTGTCCGTTGCCGGCGGAAGCACCATCGTGATCGTCGACGATGACGATAAGCCGGTGGGCGTCGTCGAGCAGCGCGACCTCATGCAGGCGATCCAAGGCAGCCGGGGAGGGGAGGCATGACCACCATCGACCAAGTCGTAGAGACGGAAGCATCGGAGCCGCCGGCCGGATCTCGGCTCGACCGCCTGGTTGCGGAGTTCGTCGGAACCAACGCCGCCTACTACCAGCGCGCCTTCCGCTACATCACCCAGGCGCCTGGCTTCCGGCTGACCTTCAATCCCATAGCCGGGCTCTTGAGTCCCGTCTGGTACGGCGCGCGGGGCCTCTGGTCCTGGTTTCTCACCTTCCTGCTGGTCGAGACCTTTGGCTACATCCAGCTGGCCCGCGGCGTCATCGGCGACCTCGGTCGTGACCAGCGCGAGCGCGCCGAGCAGATCGGCCAGACCCTGGAAATGCGGCGCCAGCAGATTGCCGACGCGGAAGCCAGTAACGCCTCCAGTCTGGATGCCTTGAAGCGGGCTGCAGAGTCCCTCGAGGGGGCGCTCGCCGATGCCTTGCTGAAGGCCGAAGCGGCGGCAGCCGACGCACTCAACTACATTATCTTCGGGCTGGTCGTCCTGGTTCTGGCCAAGCTGGCGGCCGCTTGCACCGCCAATTGGGCCTTGGAGAGGCGTTTCACCCGCTGGCGCTCCGACCGACGCCTCAGCGGTGCGCTCTCCTTGCCGCGGGCTGCCGTTGCCTCCGCCTTGCTGGTGGTGGTCGCCGGCCTCTCGGCGCTGCACTTCGCCCAGCCGGGGATGCTGCCGGCAATGCTCGACTTCCCGGCCGACAAGGCCTGGCGGCTCGGCGTCGGCGATGCGATCAAGGACTGGTTCGACTGGGCCAAGCGGGTCGGGGCCGAGTTCTTCAACACCATCACGCTCGGCGTGCGCTCTCTGCTGGACGGCCTGGAGACCGTCTTCGTCGGCACGCCCTGGCCGGTCGTGATCGTCGTGGTGGCCATGCTGGCCTACCTGACGGCAGGGCCGCGGGTTGCTATTTTCACCGTGGCTGCCCTGCTTTATCTCGGCCTTCTCGGGTTCTGGGAGAAGGCAATGACCACCATCTCGCTGCTGGGCGCGGCGGCCATGGTCTCGATCACCTTCGGCATCCCGCTGGGCATTCTCTGCGCCCGCAAGCCCAAGATCTTCGCCGTGGTGCGGCCGATCCTGGACTTCATGCAGTCCATGCCATCCTTCGTCTATCTCATTCCGGTCATTGCTTTTTTCGGGGCAGGGAAGCCGGCTGCTATCGTCGCCACCTTGATCTTCGGCAGTCCGCCGGTGATCCGCTTCACCGTGCTCGGCATCCAGCAGGTGCCGCAAGCGGTGCGCGAGGCGGCGACTGCCTTCGGTGCCACGCCGGCCTATCTGCTGTTCAAGGTCGACCTGCCCTTGGCCGCCCGCACCATCATGGCCGGCGTCAACCAAACCATCTTGCTGTCGCTGGCGATGGTGGTCGTGGCCTCACTGATCGGCGCCAAGGGCCTGGGCGAGGACGTCCTGGAAGCCTTGCAGTACGCCTCCGAAGGCGAAGGCATCCTGGCCGGCTTGGCGATCCTCTTCTGCGCCCTCATCTTGGACCGGATCGTGGCGGGCAAGCGGGGCTAGAGCCCCTTTGCCTTGGACTGGAGCCAGAGCGCCTCTAGCTCATCCAGGCTAGCAGTTTCGGCCTGGCGGCCCTCGGCCGCCAGCGCCTGTTCGATGGCACGAAAGCGGCGCTCGAACTTGGCATTGGCCTTGCGCAGCGCGACCTCGGGATCGAGGGAGGCATGGCGGGCCAGGTTGGCGATGACGAAGAGCAGGTCGCCGATCTCTTCCTCGGCCCGTGCTCTTGCCGCAGGATCGTCCGATAGCGCGGCGATCTCGGTTTTCACCTCGTCAAGTTCCTCGTCGACCTTGTCGAGGACCGCAGTCGCATCGGGCCAGTCGAAGCCGACGGCCGCGGCACGCTTCTGCAGCTTGGCGGCGCGCAGCAGAGCGGGCAGGGCGAGCGCTACGCCGTCCAGGCGACTCTGTGGACCCTCCCGGTGCTTCGCAGCGCGTTCGGCGGCCTTGATCTCTTCCCAGCTGCGCTTCACGGCTTCCGGCTCACTGACAGCGGACTCGCCGAAGACGTGAGGATGGCGACGCACCATCTTGTCGGAGATCGCGGTCGCCACTTCGTCGAAGGCAAAGTGGCCGGCTTCCTCTGCCATGCGGGCGTGGAAGACCACCTGCAGCAGCAGGTCGCCCAGTTCGTCCTTCAGGCCGGCCATGTCGCCTTCAGCGATCGCCTCGGCCACCTCATAGGCCTCCTCGATCGTATAGGGCGCGATGGTTGAGAAATCCTGCACCAGGTCCCAGGGGCAGCCGCCGTCGGGATTGCGCAATTGCGCCATGATGGCGAGCAGGCGCTCGATTGGGGCGGCCGTCTCGGCGGGGGCGGTCGCAGCGGCAGAAGGGGTTTGGCTCATGACGCCGGACCCTAAACAAGATGCAGCGGCGGCGAAAGACGGCGCGATGAGGGTTAGTGGCTCTCTAGCCTGACGGCCCTGGCCAGCGCTTGACCTAGCGCGGCCAGCCGTTCGGCCGTGCCTTGATCAATCAGCTGATACTTGGCGTCGAAGGCAGAGCCGGCGCCGGGCAGTGTCACCTGCTCAGGCAAGGCACGCACGCCGATCGATACCAAAGTGTCGCGCAAATGCATGGTGCTGCGCAGTCCACCCAGCCGTCCCGGGCTCGCACTCACTATTGCTGCCGGCTTGCCGCGAAAGGCGCTGGTCGATCCGGGGTCCGGCATGGGTCGCGACATCCAGTCGATGGTGTTCTTCAGAAGCGGCGTCATCGAGCCGTTGTATTCCGGCGAGGCAAAGAGGAAGCCGCTGTGGGCGCTTGCCAGGCGATGCAGAGCCTGCGCATTTTCGGGAACACCCTCGCTGGCTTCCAGGTCGCCGCAATAGAGCGGAAGGGGATAGTCTTGCGCCCTGACCTCGGTCACTGCCATGCCGGCGGCACGGATAGCGGCGGCGGCCAGGCGCAACAGCTTGCTGTTCCATGAGTCTCGGCGCGCGCTGCCGGAGAGGGCCAGAATCTTCAGATCGTCTTGCTGCATCGCGTCGTCCTGAAAGCGGCCGATAGTGGGTCCTGTGATGGCCAGTTTTCTCTCCGCTGCCAAGAGCCGGGTCGCAACGATTGGCGGGAGCGGGGGGATCAATCATTCGATCTGGCCGGGCCAGGCGAGGATGGGTCGAAGGATTTTCTCTGGCCCACTTCCTGCAGAAGCCATTCTCGAAGGGCAACGATCTTCGGCAATTTCGCCCTGCCGCCAGGGCACACGAGATAGTAGGCAAATTCATTCGGGATCTGGACGTCGAAAGGCTTTACCAAACGTCCTTCCGCCAGGTCGCGTTCAATCAGCGCTGACCGGCCAAGCGCGATACCTTGCCCCTCGATCGCCGCCTCCAGCATCAAGGTTTCCTCGCTAAAGCTGAGCCCGCGCGTGCCATCGATGCCGGTGACGCCGGCAGCCTCCAACCAAAGGCTCCAATCCCGCCGCTCCTCATCGTGCAACAGAGTGTGATTGCCGAGGTCCGCGAGCGTTCTCAGCGCAGGCCGGCCCGTTTGCAGCTTTGGACTACAGACGGGTACCATGTCTTCAACAAGCAAGCGCCAGCTACGCAGTCCTTGATAGCGGCCCAAGCCATGACGAATGGCGACGTCCACGTCCTCCCTGCCGAAGTCGACCAAGTGCCATGACGTTGAAATCCGCACATCGATGTTCGGATGCAATTCTCGAAACCGACTGAGGCGCGGAACCAACCACTTCGATGCGAAGCCGCTCATGGTGCTCACGGTGACGACCTCGATCCCTCGCTTGACCTGCAGGCGCTCGGTCGCCTCCGAGATCCGTTCGAACGCGCGGCGGATGACGGGTAGATACTCCTGGCCGGCCTGAGTGAGCTGTAGCGATGTCGGCGTACGCAGAAACAATAGGGTACTAAGATTGGCTTCCAACCGTTTGACTTGTTGGCTGATTGCACCAGGGGTGACGTTGAGCTCCTCGGCTGCCTTCTTGAAGCTGAGGTGGCGTGCTGCAGCCTCGAAGGAGCGCAAGGAGTTTAGCGGGGGTAAGTGGTAGAGCATGACAGCTGTATAGTTTTTCTATCCCCCCATCCACAAAACTTCTGGTTTGCACGTCACCCAGGATTACCAAATTATCTAGTCGTTCAGCATTGTTAGGCAGTGTCAACGCCGAGTGGACCGGAGTTTCGCAGATAGAATGTCTAATATCCAGAGGCGCGGCGCTTGGTTGCTGATCTCCATCTGAAAAAGCTATCCGAAGGTCTGTGGCAATGTCAGCAATCCCCTTAGCGCGAAAGATTCCAGGTGCCTGTCCGCTCGATTGCCCCGATACCTGCAGTTGGGAGATTACGGTTGAGAACGCCCGGGCAACCAATCTGCGCGGCAACCGAGATCACCCTTTCACCCAAGGCAGCTTGTGCGCCAAGGTGAACAAGTACCTGGAGCACATGTACGCGCCGGACCGCCTGCTCCATCCGATGCGACGCACCGGCGAAAAGGGGGAGGGGCGATTCGAACGTATCACTTGGGACGATGCCATCGACGAGATGGCCACGAGGCTCCAAACCATCATCGCCGAGCATGGTGGGGAAGCCATTTGGCCCTACGCCGGTAGCGGCAACATGGGCTATCTCCAGGGGATAGGCGGTGTCGGGCAAAGGCTCTGGAACAGGATCGGCGCTTCGGTCCACCTGCCGACGATCTGCTCCATCGCCGGCACAGTTGGCACCAGCTATACGCTCGGCTCGACTCAGGGCCTCGACCCCGAGGCGTTCAGTCATTCCAAGTTGATACTTATCTGGGGCGCGAACCCACTTACGAGCGCCAACCATGTTTGGCGGTTCATCACCGAAGCACGCCGAAAGGGTGCCTACGTAGTCGTAATCGATCCCATCCAAACGCGAACCGCGGAGAAAGCCGACGCGTATGTGTCAATCAAGCCAGGGACCGATGCCGCACTGGCCCTCGGCCTTCTGAACGTCGTCGTTGGCGTGGGTGGCGAGAATCGGGCCTACATCGAGCAGAACAGCCTTGGCTGGGCGCAGTTCCGAGAGCGCATTCTTGAGTATCCGCCTGTCCGGGTCGCCAAGATAACGGGCATCAAGGCAGAGACGATCATCGATCTCGGCAGACGTCTCGCCACCACTCGTCCGACCGGTATTTTGACACGAATGGGAATTCAAAGGCATGCCGGTGGCGGTATGGCGTTACGGACAATCATGGCGATTCCAGGCGTTACCGGCGATTGGCAACTCTTGGGCGGTGGCGCGGTCTACTCCACTGGTGGCTATTTCAAACTCAATGTCTCGCAGCTTTGGCGGGACGATCTCAGGCCGGCGAGGACGCGCAGCTTGGTGATGACGCGACTTGGCGAGGGGCTGCTGGACGTCAATGACCCGCCGGTGAAGGCGCTCATGGTACTCGGTGCAAACCCGGTTGCGAGCAATCCGGATCAAAACAAGATTCGTCGCGGTTTGGAGCGTGAAGATCTGTTTACGGTTGTGATCGATCACTTTCAAACAGACACCGCGGACTACGCCGACCTCCTGCTACCCACGACGATGCAACCCGAGCATGCGGAGTTGAACAGTGCGTACGGGCACCTCTACTTGATGTGGAACGAGCCGGCCGTGCCGCCGCAAGGCGAATGCTTGCCGAGCACGGAGATCTTCCGTCGCTTGGCGCGACAGATGGGCCTGAATGATCCCTGCTTGTATGACAGCGATGAGGATTTGGCGCGTGCAGCGCTCGACAGCGAGCATCAATCACTCAAGGGCATCACACTCGAAACGCTGAAGGAAAAGGGATGGGCGCGGCTCAGCTACCCGCGATCCGGGACCGCCTATCCTCATGGCTTTGCGACGCCCTCGGGCAAGATCGAGTTCTACTCGCAAAAGGCCGCAGATGAGGGATTCGATCCCTTGCCGACCTATACGCCGCCCAAGGAAGTCGGCAACGAGGATCTTTCGAGACGCTATCCGCTGACTCTGATCACGCCGGCTTCTCACTACTTTCTGAACAGCATTTTTGCGAACAAGCCGGACCTGCAAAAGAAGAACGGACCTATTCACGTCGTTCTCCACCCGAGGGATGCCGCTACGAGAGGATTGTTGGCTGGCGACGAGATCCGCATCTTCAACGACCGCGGCGAGTTTCAAGCAGTCGTGGACGTCAGCGACAAGGTTCGGCCAGGGGTAGCCATGAGTCCGAAAGGCTACTGGCCGAAGATGACAGGCCGAGGTTCGAATGCCAACACCACCGTCGAGGAGTGTGATTCCGATATGGGACAAGGCGCGGTCTTCCACGACAACTGCGTTGAAGTCGAAGCCGTCCTCCACCGACCGTCACGCGAGGAACAGTCAGCCCTGCGACTTCTGGACAAGGAAGCAACAGCTCAAGGAGTGTCATTCGATGGAAGCTCGTAGCGTAAGCGGCAAATCCGCTGAGGCCCTCCCACCACATGCCACGGAATTCACGCCCTACCGCAAGCGCGCCTATGCCTTTCTCGGTCTATGGAACGAGGATGCCTGGGCGCTCAAGATCTATGGGATCAACCATCGAGCGGAGCGCACGGGCGAGCATGTCGTCGACCCGGCGGTCCTCGCTGCGGCGCACGCAAAAATCAAGGCTCACTTGCCCGAAGTGGATCGAGAGGGTGATCATCATCACACCGGATTCGTCATCCTTCATCAAGGAATAGGCGGGAATTGGCTGCTGCTCCATTGGTGGGTTCAAGAAGCCATCTGCTCTGAAGCGCTATGGAAATCCTACGATGACTCGCCAACGAGATTTGAAGCCGCGCCGGCTTCCTTCATGGCCTGCGTTTGGGAGCTCGTTGTGATCGACTTCGAACGTCGAGCCTGGGTTGACACAATGCTTCGGCACAGGGGCAATCGGGACCTCTATCTCGGCACCCGGCTCCCCGACGGAGCCTACTAAGTCCGTGGGGCAGGGGTAGGTCCCGCCGATGGGCCTGGAAGCGACCGGTCGGCAAGAAGTGAATATCGAGATGCTTTCGGGCGCGATGCAGTTTGACGGGAGGAGCAGGGAGCTTGGCAAACGTCGCATTGAAGCGCTCCAAGATACCCGGCGGGTAGGCGTCGACGGCGTCAGATTGCCTTTGCCTCTAGATAGCTTATTCGCATAATGTATATTATGGAACTTTTTGATATGACCTGCAAAGGGCTTAGCGCACTTGGCGCCTCAGCTGCGGCACGTTAGCGTCCGCCAATGTCCTATCTCTTCAAGGTTCTGGGCTTTACGCCCCCAAGTGCTTGGCCCTTTCCCAGCACGCGCCCGGAGCTGGCACATCTCAAGAAAGAGATCTTTCAGCTCGTGGCGCCGGCCCTTGACGCGGCCGCGCAACGGCTCGGCCTCGATACGCCGACGGCGACCGCTGACGAGATCGAGCGCTTTCTCGAGGTCTACGCCCGGCGCCCGCTGGTCAGCAATCGGCATGGCAGCGGCTTCAACGATTCGCTTTGGCTCTGGCTGGTTGCGCGCTGGCTTCGCCCGGAGATGATTGTCGAGAGCGGCACCTTCATGGGCCACAGCGCGTGGCTCTTTCGGCAGGCCTGTCCGCAAGCCCGCATCGAGACGCACGACGTCGAGTTGCCGGCCGCCGGACGGCTGCGCGCTGCCGGTGTCCGCTATCGCCTGGAGGACTGGAGCACCCTTGACCGGCCCGCCGGCGCGCCCGCCAAGGCCCTCTGTTTCTTCGACGATCACATCTCGCACGCTTTGCGCCTGCACCAAGCGCACGAACGTGGCTTCCAACTGGCGCTTTTCGACGATAACTTCCCTGCCTGGCAGCTTCACGCCACCGGAGCACCGCCAATTCCGAGCCTTGCCATGCTTTTCAGCGAGGAGTCTTTGACAAATGGCATCGAATGGCATCGCAATGGCAAGCTCTATGGCTATGATGCTGCGAACGACCTGGCTCGAGAACGAGCGGAAGCACGGCGGCTCGTCAAGGCACGCTACAGCTTCCCGGACTTGGCCCAGGTGACACGCCTGCCGCCGGGGTCGAACCTGACCCTGGTGCGCTTGGCACGAGGAGACGACACGGACTAGCGCTTGAGACGGAACCGACGCTTCATGAAACGCACAGCAGCCTTCCTCACCTTTCTCTCCCTCGCTTTGCTGCCGCTCTCCGGTTTGGCCGACACCACGAGCCTGACGCGCTGGGCGCCGGACAGCCTGCCCAGCCCCAAGGAACCGCCGGACCTGCAGAAGAAGGTCGACGCCGGCGAGCTGCCGCCGGTGGCCGAGCGCGTTCCAGCTGTCCCGCTGGTGGTGCAAACCACAGAGGCGCGAACGCTGGGCAAGTCGGGCGGCAGGCTTCAGACCATGATCGGCCGGCAGAAGGACAGCCGTTTGATGACGGTCTTCGGCTATGCGCGCCTGGTCGGCTATGACGAGGCCTACAACCTCGTGCCCGACATCCTGGAATCCGTGACGGTCGAAGAGTATCGCCGTTTCATCCTGAAACTGCGCCCCGGCCACCGCTGGTCGGACGGCCATCCCTTCACCTCGGAGGACTTCCGCTACTACTGGGAGGACGTGGCCAACAACGAAGAGCTCTCACCGGTGGGCCCGCCGATCCAGCTCCTGGTCGATGGCGAGGCCCCCAAGGTCAGCTTCCCCGACGAGACCACCGTCATCTACGAATGGTCCAAGCCCAATCCCTTCTTCCTGCCGGCCCTGGCCCAGGCAACGCCGCTCTACATCTATCGGCCGGCGCACTACATGAAGCAGTTCCACGAGACGTACGTGGATAAAGAGGTCTTGGCACAGCTGGTCGACGAGCTTGCCAAGCCCACCTGGGCGGCCATGCACAACAGCCTGGACAACCTCTATAAGATGGACAATCCGGAGCTGCCGGTTCTCCAGCCCTGGCTGGTTGTCACCCCCGCCGCCGAGCCAACGGCTGACCGCTGAGCGCAATCCCTTTTATCACCGGGTGGACGAGAACGGCATGCAGCTGCCCTATCTCGACCGCTGGCTCTTGGCGATCACCTCGCCGGGCCTGGTGCCGGCCAAGACCGCGGCCGGCGATGCCGACCTGCAGGCGCGCGGCATAGCCTTTGCCGACTACACGCTGCTCAAGGAATCGCAGAAGCGAGAGGGCTATCAAGTGCTGCTTTGGAAGACCGTGCGGCCATCCAACTTTGCGCTCTATCCCAACCTCAACGCGTCCGATCCGGTTTGGCGGACGCTCAACCGCGACGTTCGCTTCCGCCGCGCACTCTCGCTTGCCATCAACCGTGAAGAGATCAACCAGGTAATCTACTTCGGGCTCGGCCTGGTGGGCAATCAGGGTCCTCTGCCCGAGTCTTCGCTCTACAAGCAGTCCTATCGCCAGGACTGGGCCCAGTTCGATCTAGACAAGGCCAACCAGCTATTGGACGAGATCGGCCTGACCAAGCGCAACGACGACGGCCTGCGCCTGCTGCCCGATGGCCGACCGCTGGAAATCATCGTCGAATCGGCGGGCGAGAGCGAAGAGGAACCCGACATTCTGGAACTGGTGAAGAGCAGTTGGAAGAAGATCGGTGTGGGCCTCTTCACCAAGCCCAGCGACCGCACGGCCTTGCGCAACCGCATCTTTGCCGGCGAGGCCAACATGGTGATTTGGTTCGGCTACGAGAACGGCGTCCCTACCGCGGCGATGAGCCCTCAGAGCTGGGTCCCGATCGCGCAGGCGGGCTATCAGTGGCCGAAGTGGGGCCAGTACTACGAGACCAAGGGCAAGTCCGGCGAGCCGGTCGACATGCCCGAAGCCAAAGAACTCCTGGCGCTCTTCGACACATGGCGACTGTCGATGGACAGAGACGAGCGACGCGCCACCTGGGACCGGATCCTCGAGATCAATGCCGAACAGGTCTATACCATCGGTTTCGTCGGTCAGGTGCCGCAGCCGGTCGTCGCCGCCAACGATCTGGCCAACATCCCCAAGGTCGGGGTGTGGAACTGGGAGCCGGGCGCCCAGTTCGGCATCTACCGCACCGACTCCTTCTTCTTTAACCGTTAGTGAGTGCCTGTCGTTACGGCAGGGATCGGGAGGGCCTTGCGTCACTTGGGTCAAGGCCCCTCCCCGCTTACGGCATAGGGGTCAGGGGCTGGGCCCCCAAGGAAATGTGTCGCGCCCTGGCAGACGGCCTCCTCCCGACCCCAAGGTTTCGGCGATGCGCAGTCCCTCGTTCCATTTGGCCATGCGCTCGGACCGCGCGAAGGAGCCCACTTTCAGCTGCTTCACTCCCCAACCGACCGCCAAGTGAACGATCGTGGTGTCCTCGCTCTCACCGGACCTTGCGGAGACGATGGAGTCCCAGCCAGCCTCTCGCGACGCGTCTAGCGCGGCCTTCGTCTCGGTCAGCGTGCCCACCTGATTGGGCTTGATGAGCGCCGTGTTGCAGGCGCCCAGAGCCGCCGCGTCCTGAATGCGCGAGGCCGCGGTGCAGATGAAGTCATCCGCGATCACTTCGACGGAGTCGCCCGCCGCCGCGGTGAAGGCCGCCATCGCCGCCGGGTCGTCCTCACCCAACGGGTCCTCGATCGCGACAATGGGATAGCGTTCGAGCCAACCCAGCAACATCTCCGACAGGCCGTCTGAATCGACGGTCCTTTCGTCGGTTGACAGCTCGTATCGCCCGCCCTTCCCGAAATCCGTCGCGGCGATGTCCAGCGAAATGGCGACATCGACGCCCGGCGTGAAGCCGGCGCCCTCGATCGCCCGGAGGAGATAGTCGAGGGCCTGCTCATTGGAATCGAAAGCAGGCCAGAATCCGCCTTCGTCCGCGACGCCCCGGTAGAGCCCGGCGTCCGCCATGATCCGTCCCGCGCAACGGTAGACTTCCGCTGTCCAGTTCAGCGCCTGTTCATAAGTCTTCGCCCCGACCGCGATGACCATGAAGTCCTGAACGTCGACCCGCCGTCCGGCGTGGGCGCCGCCGCCCAAGATCTGGATCTCCGGCAAGGGCAGGAGGTAATCTTCGCGGCCTTTCCCCAGGAACCGCCACAGGGGCAACCCTGATTGGGCGGCGGCTGCGTGGGCGATGGCCATGGAGGCGGCGATGAGCGCGTTGCCGCCCAGACGGCTCTTGTCGGGGGTGCCGTCGAGGTCGATCAGGACGCCGTCTGCATAGGCCTGATCGGCGGCGTCAAGGCCACGGAGGACCTCCGCGATCTCCCCGTTGACCGCCGAAACGCCCTCCGTGACGTCGTAGCCACCGAACGCGTCGCCGCCGTCACGCTTGTCGAGGGCTTCGCCGCTTCCGGTCGACGCACCGGCGGGCGCAATGGCTCTGCCGATGGCGCCACCCGAAAGGTGAACCTCCGCCTCAATGGTCGGACGCCCGCGCGAATCCCAGACGCGCCGGCCGATGACCTTGGTGATGTCCGTACTCATTTCGTCAGCTCCTCGGCCCAAGCGTCCGCCACGTCGTTCAGCCGCGACGGCGGATCGAAGAGAAGCGAGCGCGCACAGCGGCGTACCTTCTCTTTGTCGTCGTCGTCGGTGATATATTCGACTGGCGATTTGCCATCGACACGCGCCAGGAACAGGCCCGGCAGGAGGCTCGCGGCCCTCGCCTCGAGCGTGTCGTTCCTTTCCCAATCCACTTCCCCCAGATAGCTCGAAGACATGGCCTTGAAGCAGGACAGGAAGCCATCCTTTGCCGAGGGAGTCCAAACGCATTTCAGCAGGAAATGATTGAGGCAGAACACGATGTCGAAAGCGGGATCGCCGACGCAGGCGCATTCCGCGTCCAGAAAAACCGGGCCGTTGGGACCCAGCAGGATGTTCTTCGGGCTCACGTCGCCGTGGATCATGGTCAGGACGGTCGCCGCCGTCCTGCGGCTGAGCGAAAACAAGCGGACCTTCAGGTCCGGGTGCTTGGTAGCCGTGGCTTCCAAGTAGGGCTCCAGACGGATCGCCTGAAAGATGTCGCGCCGGGGAAAGCGGGCCTTGACCGCATCGTCTTTCGCCGCTTCGGCGTGAATGCGGCCCAGAATTCCGCCGGCCAGCGTAGCCTGTTTCAGGTCCGCGTGTCCGTCACGTAGCTCGGTCTTCCAGAGCTTGTGGGTTTGCGGGTCGAGAAACTCCATGACGCAAAGCATGGCTTTGTCGTCAAAAGCCACAATTCGGGGTGCGGACCCGGGTACTTTCTCGTTTGCCACTTGATACCAGGCGACCTCGTAGCGGATTCGCTCAACCGGGGCGAACCAGTCCGCCTCGACCTTCAGTTTCGGCAATGCGCGCTTGACGCAGAGGACGCGCCTATCGGTGCTGATCTTCCAGATATCGGACGACACCCCGCCGGTCATCGCCTCGAACCTTGCGCTCGCCACGTCCTCCAAGAGCCCAAGGTCCTTGAGACTCCGCAGTATTTCCTCGTCCGGAACTCCGTTGTCTATCGACGGCGCTGGCATCGCGAACTTCCCACTCGACAGCCTATGGCGCGCGTTGCACAAGCCGATGTGCAAACGATTGCGCATCCCAGTCATAATAAGTTCTTCCATGCCATGCAAGGTCTATGTATTTTCAATGCAATCGATTGCGCATTTTAGCCCTGGGATGCCATGGTCACCATAAAGGATATCGCCAACAAGCTGGGGGTTTCGCCCTCCACGGTGACCCGCGCCCTCGCAGACAGCGAAAGGATCAGCGCTCGAACTAAGAAGCTGGTTCGCCGAACCGCTGCGGAAATGGGCTACATCGCCGATACCGCGGCGAAAACAATGCGGAGCAGGGAAAGCACACTCATCGGGCTGCTAATACCGGACATTGAGAACAGTTTCTACGCCCAGATCGCAAAGGCCTTCTCGGACGTCTGCAACGAGTACGGCTTCCAACTCGTTTTGGCTGTGAGCGACGATGACCCCGGCATAGAAGAACGACATGTCCGCGCGTTGGTTTCGGCGCATTGCGCCGGGATAGCGATCGTCCCAACAGCTACCCTCTCTGATCAAAGTGCATCCTTGCTGTCATCGAGAAGCGCCGCCCAGCTGATCCGGCGAAACAGTTCTCTCAGCATGGATTGGTATGGCGTCAACGACGTCGACGCGCTCCGTAACGCCACGGACCGCCTCCTAGACCTGGGCCATCGAAGGATCGGCTTCGTATGCGGCGAGGACCAGCTCAATTCTGCCCGTGACCGGCATCAAGGCTACTCTGCCGCACTCCGCGAGCGCGATGTTCCCTTGGACCCATCACTCGTGATGCGAGGTCCGCCACGGGCGGCCTTTTCACAAATGGCCGTAACCGAGCTGAAATCGTCAGCACGCCCCCCGAGCGCCATCATCGCCGCGGGAGCCGGTTTGAGCGAAGGCATGTTGAATGCTGCGGCGACCTGGAGCAATGCGGACCACTCCGCATTCTCTTTGGTTGGATACTGCGACTGCAACGCGTTCCGTTGGTGGGGTGAGTCCGGACTGACGGCCATCGATCTGCCTGTCCGCCAGATTGCTTGCGATCTTTGTAGGGCACTCATTCGGCGCGCGCAGGCTAAGGGTCATGAACTCTATCGGCCGGAAAGCCATCTCTATGAATCGCAGCTGATTCTGCGTGGGAGCGTTCGCCCCCTCAACCCAAAGTGACGGGGCTCGCCAGCTGGCCCGACATAGAGTGGCTCTTCGCTCTTGACCTAACGGAGGCGTTGGCGGGGCCGCTTCGGTCGATGATTGCTGCAGAGATCAAAGAGGGTCTTGCTGCACGGAGTTGGCCGGACATCCTTCGCCTTGCTGCGAGCGCAGCAGCTATTTGGGGCCTTCAGTGCGAGACCCCTGCCCTCCCCCCACATACTGATGAGAAGATTTTGCAGCTCCCAGGGTGGGGGTGCCTGGGAGCTGCTAGCCGCTTTTAGTCGGACAGGGGTAGTCCGCCGCGGCCTAAAAGAAGAAGACGAAGTCGTCGCTGGAGAGCAGCGAGGTGTCGGCCACGCCTTCCAGAACCACCGTGCTGGTGACCGAGCCTTCACTCAGGTCCAAGGTGACGTTGCCGCCACCTTGCGACAGCCGGCCGGCAAGGTCCGCGAAGTCGGTGATGCCCGTGCCGTTCACGTCGATCTCGATGCCGATGTTCTCACCCACCTCGGTCGGATCGAAGTCGGTCACCGTCTGCGTGCCTTCGTTGTCCTGGAAGCGGAAGGAATCGGCTCCCGTATCGCCGGTCAGCGTGTTGTCGCCGGTGCCGGAGACGAAGAGGAAATCGTTCCCGTCGTTGCCCTCCATGACATCGTTCCCGGCACCACCGCGCAGGATGTCGTTGTCATCGCTGCCCAGCAGGTTGTCGTCGCCAAGGCCGCCGGAGAAGTTCACTTCACCGCTGCCGACCCGTTGCATCTGATCATTGCCGTCGGTGCCGGTGAAGGTCTGTGCCGCGCCGCCGGAGAGCGCATAGGCACTGACGCCCGGAATGCCGCCGCCGCTGAAGACATTGGCATTGCCCACGATGTCGTTCAGATCGAAGGTGGCATCGCTCAAGCCGAAACCCAGATCCTCGAAGTCGTTGGAGACGAAGGAGTTGGCATCGATGCTACCCGGCAAGGTCGGGAAGTCGGCCGACATGCCGACGAAGTTGTCCTCGAAGAGGTTGCCGGTGATGGTGAAGCCGCTGTCGGTGTTGGAGAAGATGCCGGTGGCCCAGCCGGTGAACTTGGAGGCTGTCACCGTCATCCCGGTCTCGTCGCTGCTGAAGGGGGTGACGATACCGCGGAAGGTCGGATCGAAGACGGCACTTCGCTCGAACAGCATGTTGGTGATGGTGGCGTCGTCGGCCGCCAGGAACATGCCGGTGTTGGAACCGCCTATGTTGGTGCCGTCCTTGATCATGAGACCATCAAGGGTGACGTCGTTTGCCGTGATGTTGAACCCGCCTTCCACCACGCTTTCGCCGCTGCCGCGGCCAGCATCAGCGCCGTCGACGCCGGCTTGGGCGCCCAGAATGGTGACCTGCGTGCCAACAGAGACCACCTCGTTGTAGGTGCCTTCCAGCACCAAGATGGTGTCGCCTGCCGTGGCCGCGTCGACTGCGGCCTGGATCGTCGTGAAGCCGTCGGCACCGACGATCAGGATATCGCCGTCGTCGAACTCCAGGACCTCGACGTCGTTCAAAGTGTCGGTGCCGCCGTCGGCCGTGGTGACGATCAT